>CAZHJL010000047.1:0-35953 GCA_964532795.1 uncultured Phycisphaeraceae bacterium
AGGTGGCCCCCATTCCCGTGCGCACGGTGGTCCCCCTTCTCTTGCGCATCACCACACCGGGAAGCGTCCCGCCCGATCCCGCCGCGCCAGGGGTCGGCGACATGGCGACAGAAGATGAAACACCGCCGTCACCGCGGCCAAGCCAATCGGCTCAGGACACACGGCCGCCCGGTGTTGGCGCCCATGTCCGGATCACTGCTGCCCCCCATGAGCAATGGACGGTCGACACGGGCAAGCGGAGCGCCGCCCGTGGTATGGATGCAACACATGAGCCGCCCCTGCCGGGCGGAGGATGACTTCAGCGATCCACGATCGACGCCAACAACGCCTCGGCGGGCGGCCTCAGCAAGCATCTCTTCCCGGCGCCGCCCCCAAACGGAGCGAAGCGCAGCCTTCGGGTGGACGATCAACGGCGATGCCGCGTTCACGCGGAGCACGCGCATGCTTCGCTTCAAGGTGCGCCCAATGCGGGCACAATGGAATTGCCCAGGCCGCCGCCGGGCGTGAACCATCAGATGTGGTCGCCAGTGTATCCGGCATTCACGGCCTGCTCGAGACGCGACACCTCCTCGTCGGTCAGCATGTCGAAGTGGCTGCGGCGCTTTCCGCCCGACAGTCGACCGTTGTTCTGGAGGCAAAGACGGATGAACAGGTCGATCCGGCGGTCGGGCATGTCCACGATGTCTTGGATCGCTGCCTTGGTGCGGTCGTAGCTGATGAGAAAGTTCAGTTCCTCGGTCAGTTCGACGTCGATGGTTCTCTCGATGAATGCAAAAAGCGCCTCGACCTGCGGGGTCATGTCAATGAAGCGATACCAGGTGATCGTGTCATTATGGACGGTCATCCGGCCCGCTTCGTCCAACGTGTAGTCCACGAGAGGCAGGAGCGGCCGCGAGAATGCCTCCAGCGACGCGTCATAGTCCGGTCGGTTCCTCAGCATCGCGGCCGAGACGGGAAACATCAGCCCTTCGGGCGTGTAGCCGGATCGAGCGAGGATGTTGTGGATCAGGAATCGGTGGACGCGTCCGTTGCCATCCTCAAATGGATGCATGAACACAAAGCCGTAAGCGATTAGCGCAGCGTGGAGGACTGGATGGATGCCTGCGCTATCCATCCGATCATGCGCTTCGAGCAACCCGGACATCAAGGCGTGAAGGTCATCTGGCTTCGGGCAGACGTAGTGAACGCGCTCGGACTGGAAAGACACGGTCTCGCCGACGTAGTTCTGGCTGGTTCGGTAATCGGCATCGGCGAAACGAGGATCGACGGTGCGATTCTGGAGATCGATCAGACGATGCTTCTCGCAGAAATCCTCGGTCTCGGCCATCTGCAGCAATGCGGCGAAGCGTTGGGCGCGGCTCGCGTTGGGTTTGATGTTCTCAATCTCGAACGAGGACTTGGTTTCCTTCGTGTAGAGGTAGCTCAGCGCACGCTTGAGTAGCTCCGGCGGGTAATCGCCGAGCACCGCCCGGCAGCGATGCTTGAGGTCGGCGCGCAACCAGTGGTTGACGGCTTCCGTCCGTCGAACGATCGGACAGAATCGGGTGCTGCCGAGAAGGTTGTCGTTGACCCTTTGGCGTTGTATCCGCTCGCCCCGGCCGACGGTGACGCACTTATCCGGCTCAAGTAGATCGACGTAGTTGCCTTGTTTCAGATCGGCCAAGGGCAAGCGTTGACCCGTGATGTACTCGTACAGATACCAGATGCGTCGGGCGTACTTCCCTGTCGGCTTCGACGCAACGTATGAGGTGATCTCAGCGGGATCAGCAGCGTGGAAGATGCAGGCGAGAATGGCCAGGTTCACACCGTCGTACTTCAGTGCGAATTCCAGTTGATCGCCCAAGCCATCACCTGGCCAGTACGTGGTCGGATAGGTCTCGCTGACCATGCCGTCGGTTGTCTCGATCCGATGCGTATTGACCAACGCAACCCGAGACTCATGCCAGTTGGGGAAGGCGGCGATGCCATAGCCAGCCACGAGCGCCGCATAGCCAGCAGGCCTGGAAGAGGCATCATGGGATTCGTTGACGACCATGGGCGACACCTGGAAAACGCTTAGATTGCAGGACTATCTCTTATATATCGACCATGCTCAGGAAAAACGATTATAGATCGTGGCTGAGGCTCACCATAACCACATCTTCCAGGAGTAGCGGTTACGCTGCGAGAAAAACGCTTACAAACGGGGCTTGGCCAGGAAATCCGCGTATTCCACGTGGCCGTGCGATGATCCGTTCCGACGGCCAAGGGCTGGTGTCGTAAACCACGATTTGACAGTAGATTGAAAGTGCGGTCGCTCGGCTTCCGGCACTGCGGCGTCGCCGGTCCGAGCCCCTTGGACCGGTCGGGGCGGCCCTCCCGGGCCGCTCCAGGGCCGGGCGTTGCGCCCAGGAAGAAAACAGCCCGCAGCGCTTGACATGCCCTAACAGATTGCTATAATACCTTGTCCTCGGCGCCGTCTTCGCCGCGCCGTTCCGGGCATCTCCGGTCGGGGTTCCTCTCACGCCATGCGCCACCATGTTCTCCTGCCCCACCGTCCGGCCTTCGTCCCGTACGCGCCATGCAAGCGAGTTCCGTGTACCGGGATCGGCACCGCAAGCGATGTCAAGCCGCATCCCGTGAGCCGCGCGGCGGCTCACGCCGCCGGACGGTCGCTCGTACCGACCCTACCGCCGCCGCCCCGGCGCACGATCGGCCGCCGGCCGAAACAGGCAATTCTTGCTCCTGTCGCTCCGTCACCGACTCGAACTCCTACAGAATTCGGCGCATTTCGGCAGAAACCAGCTGAAACCGAGAGAAACAGGACCAGAAACACGTCACTTTTTCACCATTTTTCTGGTCAGTCATTACGTAAAAGCGCACTTCATCACCATAACCCCCGCTCACAGCGCACCAGAGCGGTTCGTGCCCGTCGACACCTAAGCCTATGCGCCCACGCCGACCGGAGTTGTCAGAAATTGCCCCGACGACCTGCCGTACTACTTGCCCTTCACCGCATCATCCATGTGCTGGACCAGAAACGCCATCAGACGCGTCGGGCCGAGGATGCCCACGATCTTGTCCTCGATGCTCAGCACCGGCACGTGCCGGAAGCCGCCCACGGCCATCAGGTTCAGGGCCTTGCCCAACGGGTCGGTCTCGTAGACCGTCCGCACGCCGGTGGTCATGAACTCGCCGATCGGCTTGGCCCGCACCTCTTCGTAGCACTCGGAAACCTTCTTCAGCACGTCGCGCTCGGTGAAGACACCCAGCAGCTTGCCCTCTTCGTCGGCGATCATCAGGCAGTAGAAGTCCTGCTCGCTCATGAGCGCCAGGGCCTCGTCGATGGTCAGGCTCGGCGGGTAGTGGGTGTACGGCTTGATCTGCGCGGCGTTGACGGGCAGGTCGCACAGCGCCTGCTCCAGGCCGTCCTCGAACACCTTCGGATCGTAATTCTGCAGCGGATCCTCGAAATCGCCGGGGGTCGGCATGCGTCGTTTGCGTTTGCCGGTGCTGGCCATGGCTCAGGCTCCTTCCCGCTCATCGATGTAGAGCTTGGATTCCATCAACTGCGACTTCACCGCCCGGGGGAAGTGCTCCGCGATGTATTCCATCATGCCCTTCTGCCCGGTCAGGCCGACCATCTTCTTGCCCTGCGGATCGGTCACGCAGACGAAGCGCAGGCCGGTGTCGCGCATGTACCTGACGACGGCCTCGATCGACTGGTCAACCTTCACGCAGCCCGGTTCGGCCGAGACCATGTGCTCGCCCACCGGCTGGTCGAGGAAGCCGGGCGTTTTCGGCAGCTTGTGGATGATCACCCGCTCGGTGAACTTGCCGAGCGGCCGGTCGTACTCGTCGGTGACGATGACGCATCCGATACCGGCATCCTTCATCTTGGCGATCGCCTGCCGCACCGTGCTGGTGGGGAACACGCGAAGCACGTCGCGCAGCGGCAGGCTGGAAATCGGCTCATCGTGCAGAAACTGTCTCAATCCCATGGTGGAAACCTCCCATTGCACCCCGCGCCCCCGAAACGACCGGCGGGACCGGCCGCCTGCACGTCAGGGCGGCCACAATTCTATCCCGAGACGCCGCCGGCCGCAGCAGGGCCGCGGAGCAGCAGATCAGCAGAACAGCAAAGCAGCAAATCAGGGAGTGCGTCGCGGGGCCTGTTTCCCCCGCCACGTGCCGCGGCCGAGCCAGTCAAACAGGAGACCCAACCGATGCGCTCTGCTCCGTGCCTCCGTGCCTTCGTGCCTCCGTGCCTCCGTGCCTTTCTCTTCCCCTTCGTCGCTCCGTCCCTTCGTCGCTCTCCTCACGGCGCCCCCAGCCGGCGGCGGATCAACTGGGCCCTCGCCTCCCGCCGCGCGGCTTGGTCCAGCTCGCAACCGGTCAATCGCTGCAGGTGGGCCGGCTGGGTCAGGAGGAACAACTCGTTGATTTCCTGGATGTCGATCCGCTGGTCGACCAGTCCCATGTTCACGCCCATCCGCAAATGAGACAGCATCTGCAGCACCTCGTCGGTCCCGATCACGCGGGCATGGGTCAGCACCGCCCACGCGCGCCAGATCTTGTCTTCCAGCACCGCCCGCCGCCGGCGCAGCAGCGCCTGACGCGCCTGCTTTTCGTAGGCGATGATCTGCGGGACGACCGAGTGCTGGAAGTCGGCGAGAATCTCCTGCTCGGTGCGTCCGAGCGTCGTCTGGTTGGAAACCTGGTAGAGGTCGCCCAGTGCTTCCGAGCCTTCGCCGAACAGGCCGCGCACCGCAAGGTGCATGTCCCGTGCCGCGCGGCGGACCTTCTCGATCTCGCCGGTCAGCTTCAGCGCCGGCAGGTGCAGCATCACGCTGACGCGAATGCCTGTGCCCACGTTGGTCGGGCAGGCCGTCAGATAACCCCAGCGCGTGCTGTAGGCCATGTCGAGATCTGCTTCGAGCGTGTCGTCAATGCGATTGATCTGCGCGAAAGCCTCGCCGAGCTGCATGCCGCTGCGCAACACCTGGATGCGCAGGTGGTCCTCTTCGTTGATCATCACGGCGAAGGTCTCGCCCTCGCCCACGGCCACCGCCCGCGGCAGATCCTCGCTCGCCCGCGCGTGCTGGCGCGACACGATGTGCCGCTCGACGAGCACGTCTCGGTCCAGCGGATCGCTGGTGTGCAGGTCGATCCACAGCACGTTCTCGCCGAGGTTGCCCGAGGCGATTTCCTCGTGGCAGCGCTGCATGATCTCGTGCTGTTGGCTTTTGCTGGCGCGATTGACAAAGGGATACCCCGCGAGATTCCGCGCCAGCCTGACGCGGCTGGAGATCACGATCTCGCCTTCCGGGCCCGAGCCGCGCAGCCACTCGCCCGCATGGTCGCTCATGCCGCCCAGGCTCACGTGCGTTGCTCCTCGTACTTGCGGATTTCGTCGCGCAGCTCGGCCGCCAGTTCGTAGTCCTCGGCGACGACCGCGTCGGACAGGCGCTTGCGCAGGCGGGTCAGCGTCAACTGCCGCTGCTCGCCGGCCCCGGCGCGGGATGGGATCTTGCCCACGTGATGCGTCGCGCCTTCGTGGGCGCGCTCGAGCAGCGAAGCCAGCGGCGTCTCGAACGCCGCGTAACACTGCGGACAGCCCATGAGGCTCTTCTCGCGAAACTCGGCGAACGACAGGCCGCAGTTCTCACAGGTCTGTTCTTCCTGCCCGGTCGAACCCCCACTGTGGAGCTTGACGAAATTGGTCAGCAGCTCGTTGATCGGCGTATGCACGGATTTGACCAGCAGCCCCTCTTCGGACGCATGGACATCGCACAGGTGCTTCTCGATTTTCTTGCCCTTGATGATCTCCACCGAATGGTGGGTAGCGGGCCGGTTGCACTTGTCGCACTTGCGCTTCATGGGTCGTCTCAGAAGACGTGGCGGCTTGGGCGGGCAACGCGGGTGCGCGCCCTGCACGCCGGATTATAGGGCAACGCCGGGTCCGTTCAACCGTTCGCGCGGCCGCCGGATCATCTAAGCAACGTTACTGACTGACTTTGTCAGAAGAGCAACCCGTGATGGAGACCACCATGCCTGAGCCGCAACCATCGGACGCCATCAGACAATGCCGCTTCCTCCCGCCTCGTGTGGCGCTCTTTCAGGGAAACGGACGCGGGAGGATTCGAACCTCCAACCGCTGGTTCCGTAGACCAGTGCTCTATCCAATTGAGCTACGCGTCCAGTCGCGCGGGCGGCTTGCCGCCTGCCGTTTGGCAAGCCGCACAGAGTATGCCAATCGGTCCGATCATGCAAGTTACATGAGCCGTCCATCCGATCCTTGCCCGACGCGGGCGATCGCCGGTGTCCGACGACGTTTGCCATTGCCTCAACGCCAATCGGGGGTATGGTTTGTCATCCCCGATCGCGGCCCCAACCGACGCGTACGGCCCGATCAGGCCAACGGAGACTTCCTGATGCCGCGCTGCCGGTTCCGACAGCTTGCCGTCCTGCTGTCCTGCATGACCGCCGCCTTCGCCGGACACGCCCACGCCCAGCTCGATCCGACCGGGGACGAGCAGGCCATGCTCGAACTACTCAACCGGATACGCATGGATCCGGCCGCGGAGTTGGGCCTGCTTGTCGACAGCCTCGATCCAATTCACTCGCCGTTCCCCGACGTGAACTCCGCGCTCCAGTTCTTCGGTGTCGACGGTAATCTGCTGGCCGACCAGTGGAGCGATCTGGCGCCCGCGCCGCCGGTGGCCTGGAACGAGAGTCTGTACAACGCCGCGCTCGGTCATAACCAGGTGATGATCCAGTGGGATCAGCAGTCGCACCAGGTCAAGGTCGAGAACCCCGCCAGCCCCGGCGAATACCTGTTCGTGGAGGACAGCTTCGTCACCCGCATCACCGATGCCGGGTACACCGGCTACAGCATCGCGGGTGAGAACATCTACGCCTATGCGAGTTCGGTCATCTACGGCCACGCAGGCTTCGCCATCGACTGGGGCTACGGACCCGGTGGCATCCAGGACCCGCCCGGCCACCGCGACAACATGATGGACAGCCGTTATCGCGAGGTCGGCATCGCCATCACCGAGGAAGGCGAACCGGTGACGGGCGTCGGCCCGCTCGTCATCACCCAGGACTTCGGCAGCCGGTCTGCGCTCAATGGCTCGAGCTACCTGCTCGGAGTGATCTACAACGATGCGGATGCCGAGGGCGACTACGACGCGGGCGAAGGGCTTGGCGGCGCGGCGGTGATGGTCCGCGACAGCGAGAACACCTTCACCACGCAATCGATGACCGCCGGCGGATACCAGTTGCTGCTTTCACCCGACACGTACGACGTGTTCATCTACAGCGATGCGCTGGGCGGCCTGGCCGCATTTGGCGACGTGATCCTCGGCGAAGAGAATCTCAAGCTCGACGCGACGGTCGCGGATGTGGGCTTCTTCGCCGGCGACCTTGACATCGACGGTCAGATCAGCTTCCTCGAAGCGGCGACCGTCGTGGCCAACATCGGCATGACCGATGCCGACTGGTTCACCGGCGACTTCAACGCCGACGGTATGGTCGACGTGCTCGACGCGCAAGCGGCGCTGGGTCATCTGCCCGCCGGCGAGGCCGCGGCGCTGCAACCGGCGCTGTCAATGCACACCACGGCGCCCGTGCCCGAACCGGCAGCGATTGCCCTGCTGTCGGTCAGCGCACTGATCCTGATGGGCCGCCGCAGGTCTTTGCGGCGGGGTGGGCGTCCCGCCCGACTACGGTCCGCAGGACCGACACGAGTCGCCCGCGGCCAAGAAGAACCCCGACGCGCACGGCCATCCGAACATCTATGAACAAGTCCAAGGACACCAGTCCCTGACCCCCGCGCATGTCCGCTTCGTGCCTTCGTGCCTTCGTGCCTTCGTGCCTTCGTGCCTTCGTGCCTTCGTGCCTTCGGATCCTACATCACCCTTTCTCCGCCACGTCACACTCCAGGAGGTGATACTCAAACGCATCGATCAGCGCATCCCATGATGCCTCCACGATGTTCTCGCTGACGCCGACCGTTGAGAAATACTCCGCCGGACCGTCGGCGTCGAGCAGCGCGAAATCGATGACGACGCGCACGCGGGCGGCCGTCTCCGCCCGGGCGTTCACCACGCGGACCTTGTAGTCGCGCAGGTGGATGCGTTTCAGTTCCGGGTAATGCGGCTCGAGACACTTGCGCATCGCCCCGTCCAAGGCGTTCACCGGGCCGTCCCCTTCCGCCACGCGGTGCTCCATGACGTCGCCGACGCGCGCCTTGACGATCGCCTCGGTCACCGGCTCGTCGCCGTCGCTTTTGAGGATGACACATCGGTAATGATCAAGATCCCAGTAAGTCCGCCGCCGGTTCAGTTCCTTGCGGATCAGCAGCTCGAACGAAGCGTTGGCCGCCTCGAACTGGTAGCCGGCGTCTTCGAGGTCCTGCACGCGCTGCAACACGCGCCGTTGCAGGTCCTTGTCGGCAGTGACCCCGAACTTCTCGCCCACCAGCGCGGCAACATTCGAGACGCCCGACAGTTCGCTGACCAGCACCTGCCGCGTGTTGCCAACCGTTTCCGGCGGCACATGCTCGTAACTGCGGGCCAGCCGGTTCACCGCGTGCACATGCATGCCGCCCTTGTGCGCGAAAGCCGCGGCGCCGACATACGGCTGGCCCTGGAACGCGTTGAGGTTCGCCAGTTCGTACACGTAGCGGCTGACTTCCGTCAGGTGCTGCAGCGAATCCGGCGAAAGGCAGTCGAGTTCCATCTTCAACTTGAGGTTGGCGATCACGGTGGTCAGATCGACATTGCCGCACCGCTCGCCGATGCCGTTGATCGTGCCCTGCACCTGCACCGCCCCCGCCTCCACGGCCGCAAGGGCGTTGGCCGCCGCCAGCCCCCCATCGTTGTGCGTATGGATGCCAAGCATCACACCATCGCCGATCGCCGCATACACCTCGTTGCACGCCCGCGTGATCCATTGCGGCAGCGACCCGCCGTTGGTGTCGCACAGCACCAGTCGCGTGGCGCCGCCTTCCAGGGCCGCGCGGAGCGTCTGCAGTGCGTAGTCGGGATTCGCCTGGAATCCGTCGAAGAAGTGCTCGGCATCGTAGAACACATCGCGGCCGGCCTCGCGGCAGAAGGCCACCGATTCGCGGATCATCGCCAGGTTCTCATCGCGGCTCACGCGCAGCACTTCGTCCACGTGCAGGTCCCACGTCTTGCCCACGATGGTGATCACCGGCGCGCCCGACCCGACCAGCGCCTTCATACCCACGTCGTCCGCCGCGGCGATGCCCTTGCGGCGCGTCATGCCGAAGGCGCAGACCTTCGCGTGCTGGAGCGGCAACGTGCGGACCTGCTCGAAGTAGGCGACATCCTTCGGGTTGGAGAGCGGATAGCCGCCCTCAATGTAGTCCACGCCAAGGCTGTCCAGTCGCTGGGTGATCTTGATCTTGTCCACCAGCGAAAGGGCGACGTTGGCGCCCTGCGTGCCGTCGCGGAGCGTGGTGTCGTAGATCTCAATGCGTCGGGGTTGGTCGGCGGTCATGGCCTTGTGTTCCTGTCTGGGGGCCGCATCACAACGGCCCGGATTGCTTTCATCGCCCTTTCCGCGCGGCGGGACAAACAAAAAGCCCCGCCGTGCGGCAGGGCTTGGTGTTGGCTTTCAATTCCGGTTGATCGCCTGCCCTACCGCCTGTGCGGAGTGCTAATGATGATGCCGATCATGGCGATGGGGCTGGTGATCATGTCGTGCTGGACCTTTCTGCGGCGTGACATTCTAACGATCGGCGTGAAAGGAGCAAGTGCTCAAATCCGGTTCACTTCGGCACGCGCTACCCCGCCTGTGCCGCCGCGCCGTGACGCGGGGAGAGTTTCAACAGCATCTGGCGGATCTCGTCCGGCGTCAGTTGGGCATCGGAGAAGCCGGCCTCGAAGCAACTGCGCGGCATGCCGTACACCGCGCACGACGCCTGGTCCTGGGTCACCACGATGCCCCCGGCCGCCTTGACTGCCCGCGCTCCCTCCGTGCCGTCCCGGCCGATGCCGCTCATCACGATGGCCAGCACGTCCGGGCCGTACACCGCGGCGCACGAGCGGAACAGTTCGTCCGCCGAGGGCTTGAACACGAGGTAGGTCGGGTCGGTGCTGACCTCCGCCTCGCGCAACTGCGTCCCGCAGGCCCGCACCCGCAGATGCTCGCGCCCGCGGCCGACGTAGACCGAACCGGCATAGATCGGCATGCCGTCTTCGGCGTGGTGCACGGACAGCGCGCTGATCTGGTCGAGGTGTCTGGCGAACGATTCGGAGAAGGTCGGCGGCAGGTGCTGGGCAATCAGGATCGGCGCGGGCAGGTCCGCAGGAAGGCCACTGATGATCTGCTCCAGCAGCCGCGGCGCACCGGTGCTCGAACCGATGGCCACGACCTTGACGCTATCTGGATGAATGTCATCAAGCGAGTGCAACGCGACGCTCCCATCGCCCCCAACCGGAGCACGCATGACCGATAACGCACGGCCAAGCGCTGCCCGACCTAACCGGCCTATCGGCAGGAAGCGGCAAGGGCGTAAGGGTGATCTCACGGGATGGCGCGATGGTGTCGTCTTTGCGGGCGGGAACCGAGACTCGGCGCTCCTCGATCGTCCGCAACCGAGAAGACGGGTGAACCGGATGGCGATAACGTATGGGACACGTATGGGCGTGGTCGGTCCGTGTGGCGCCGCTGCCGCGCTCTGTTGGTCATGTGGGCTTCGTTGTGCCTCAAAGGGGGTCGCTTCTGGCTCATCCGACGATGACAAGATCGCGGCTTGACCTGGCGCGCGGTGCGCTGCTGATCCTCGGCGCCATCGCCTCCTGTGTCCTTGCCGCATGGGCGCCGATGCTCGATCGCGCGGATGGCCGGTTCATCCTGCAGCCAACCGACGGCTGGATTGTCGGCAGCGTGCCCACGATCCTGGTCGGGTTTGTCGGTTTGCTCCTTGCGCTCGGCGCGCTGGCCGGCATCTGGGCGCTCGTCGCCGATGGGCGGTTGCGCGCGGCGTTCGGCTGGTGTCGGCATTGGGCAGCAAAGCATCCCGTGTTGGCGCTGATTCTCCTGGTCGTGCTGGTCGCCAGCAGCATCGACGTGTACGAACTGCTCTACGATCCCTACGGCAACAAGCGCGGCCTCTTCATCTACAAGCTGCGCGAGGACGTGCAGATCGGCCTGTATCTCCTGGCCGCACTGATGGGCGCCGCCGCGCTGTCCACGTTGATGCCATCGATCCACTGGATGGGCTACGGCTTGTCGCGGCTCGGGTTGCGGCTGGAGGTCCGCGGCATGCAGTGGCGCGTGGTGCTCGGCGCGGTCGTGCTGGCGGTGGTGCTCGCCGCAGTGATGTGCGCCGGCGCGCTGGAAGGCGTGCCGCACTTCTCCGATTCGCTGACCTACCTGATGCAGGGCCGCATGCTGACCAAGGGCATGCTGACCATGCCCGCTCCGCCACACGTTGACCTGTACCAGGGCTCACTGTTCTTCGTGGTCAACCACTACACCGATCCAGCCACCGGGCAGGTGATCGGCGACGGGACGCGATTCTTCGGCAAGTACCCGATCGGCTGGCCGGCAATTCTCGGGGCATTCGACGCCGTGCGGATGAGCTTCGCCGCCAATGCGGTGCTCGCCGGTCTGGCGGCGGTGCTGACCGGCGCTGCGGCGCGGCAGGTGATGTCGCGACGCGCGGCGACCATCGCGGCCGCCCTCTTCGCCCTCTCGCCATGGGTCTGGTTCCACGGCGCGAGCATGGCCTCGCATGTCGCCTCAACTGTCGCCGCACTGACCTTCCTTTGGCTGTACCTGCGGACCGTGCGGCTGAGCATGCCGGTCCTCACCGATGAAGACCCGGAACCCAGCCAGGGCGGTTGGCCCGTCGGTTCGGCCCTGGGGGCTGGACTGGCGCTCGGCGCGGCCGTGCTCATCCGGCCGTTCGATGCCGCAATGTTCGCGCTGCCGGCCATCGGGTACACGCTGTGGCTTTTGATCCGCCGGCCGAAGCGGTGGTTCGCACTCGGTGCGTGCATCGCCATCGCGGCATCGATCGGCACGAGCATTTACCTGTTCGTCAACGCACAGACGACCGGCCATCCACTGCTGACCGCCTACAAGCTCGAGGCGCGCTGGGATTCGGACTGGGCACAAACGCCGATCGACTACGCCGGCCGGCTCGCCTTCCAGTGGGTCGAACTGGGCGAACAGTTCCCCGGCTGGGGCGTGAGCGGACTGCTCGTCGCCGCGATGGGCCTGTTCGTGGCGATCGGCAGGTCGCGCGAAGGCGAGCACGGCGGCGGCCGCGTCTGGCGGACCGGGGTCTTGCTCTGGCTGATCGCCAGCGCGCTCTTTTTCGTCGGCACGGCGCGCTTCGGATTCACCCGCGTCTGGTGGGGCGCACGATGGTTGCTGCCGGCGGCGCCGGTGCTCGCGATGCTTGCGGCCCTGGTGGTCGATCGGGCAATCGAACTGGCCGGCTCGGTCAACGGCGACGCCAAGGCGCGGGCGGCCGGACAGGTCGCGATGCTCTTGTTGCTGTCGGGCATCGTCGTCGGCTTCGGTCGATACGTCGGACAGTACTGGTCGCACGTGCAGGCGCCGCCGCACAATGTGTCGGCCGAGGTCTGGCACGCGACGCACGGGATGGACGACGTGGTGATCGGCATGCCGCCCGCCGGCAAGCGCGCGCCATTCGATGCGCGGGCGGGGATGGTCTTCATGGATGTGCCTTTCGAGTCAAACCAGGTAATCTTCGTCCGGACCGTGCCAGGCTGGCAGACAAAGGCGAAGCAGATGTATCCGGGAAGAAGACTGATGACGCTTGTAATCGACGACAACGCTCCAAGCGGTTTTGTCATCGAAGCTTCTGAGGAGGAGGCGGCCGACGTCGCGGCCGGGGGGCCGCGCTGAGATCGATAATGGGATATTCATGACGGATGTTCAAAAAAGATAGGCACTTAGGATTGCTTTTCCGCCGCGTGGATGCATCATTACATGCTACGCCTTGGCCGGCGGAAGAGGGGTTCTAGGGGAAAGCCAAGTCCAAACGGGTGGAGCTTGCTATGCGATTTGCACTGGTTGTCCCAGCGCTCAACGAGGAAGAAGCGATTACCAACACCTTGCGCCGTTGCCTCGACGCGCGGCAGAAGGTGCAGGACGCGACCCACATCGACGAGATGCAGGTCGTCTTCGTCAACGACGGTTCGACCGACGGCACCCAGGCGATCGTCGACCAGCCGGAGTTCGACGAAGTGGTGAAGGTGCGCTTCGAGAAGAACCAGGGCTACGGCGCCGCGATCAAGGCCGGCTGGGAAGCGACCGATGCCGAACTGATCGGATTCATCGACGGCGACGGCACCTGCAACCCCGAGTTCTGCATCGACCTGCTCAACGCGATGGATCAGGAAGAGGCCGACGTCGTGCTCGCCGCGCGGCTGTCGCCCGAAACCGAGATGCCCATGATCCGACAGATCGGCAACAAGCTCTTCGCCGGACTGCTGGGCATCGTGTCCGGCAAGGAACTGACCGACTCTGCCTCGGGCTTCCGCATCGTCAAGCGCTCGGCGCTCAAACTGATGAGCCCGCTGCCGGACGGTCTGCACTTCACGCCCGCGATGAGTTGCATCTGCCTGCTGGACCCGAGGCTGAAAATCGTGGAAGTACACGGCATGAAGTACAAAGAGCGCGAAGGCCGCAGCAAGTTGAGCGTCGTCCGTGACGGGTTGCGCTTCCTGTTCACGATCATCTTCTCCGCCTGCTGCTATTCGCCGCTGAAGACCATGCTGAGCTTCTCGGCGATCGGTATCGCCATCCTGGCGCTGTTCACGCTGGTGCTGAATATCTTCATCCCCAACCTTTGGTTCCCGGCCTCGTCGATCGCCTCGGCCCTCGTGGTGATGGCGATCGCGACGGGGATCGTGACGCACCAGCTCAACTTCCTGCTGATCGGCCCGCGACGCAAACTCGGCATCATGGAGCGGACGCTGCAGTGGCTGATTGAATTCAAGCGAATGATCTTCATCGGCATCACGCTCACCGTCGGCGGCATCGCCGTGTTGCCGTTCTGGCGGGAGTACGTTGATTCGGGCTTCGGCCTGTGGGTGGTCCTGACGTTGACCTTCGGCGGCGCGGCGATGGCCCTGACGGGCGTCATGCTGCGCGTGATCTGGGCCGTCGGCGAGAAACAGAAGGCCCTGATCGATAACGAGTACATCCTGCACGATGCGCACTGGCGCAAGAAGACCGTCGTGCAGCCGAAGCCCAAGAACGGCGCGACCGCGACGCCCGCGGCGTGATGGGTCGCCGGGGGTGAGGAAGATGAGGGGATGGGCGGATACCGCCCGGTGGAAAGCGTAGAGGAGTTGTGTCGAATGCACATTCTGGGATTCAACTGTTTCGCTCACGATGCCGCGGCCGCGATCATCCGCGACGGCGAGATGCTGGGCCTCGTCGAGGAAGAACGCTTCCTTCGCAAGAAGCACGTGGGCGACTTCCCGCGCCACGCCATCCGCTGGTGCTGCGACCAGGCGGGCATCGAGCCGAAGGACCTGGACCACATCGTCTATTACTGGGACCCCAAGCTCGGCCGGTGGGACCGCATCAAGCACGTGCTCAAGTACTTCCCCAGGAGCATCGAACTGGTGCGCAGCCGGCTGGACAAGGAATCGCCGATAGGCAAGTTGCGCAAGATCCTGCGCGACGAGCTGGGCGTCACCGAGCGCACGAAGCTGCACTTCGCCGAGCACCACCTGTGTCACGCGGCCAGCTCGTTCCTGACCAGCCCCTACGACGAAGCGGCGATCCTCACCATCGACGCGGCCGGTGAATGGGACTGCACGTGGCTGGGCGCCGGCAAGGGCCTCGACATGCAGTGCCTGAAGACACAGAGCTTCCCCAACTCGATGGGCCTGCTCTACGGCGCGGTCACCGAGTTTCTCGGCTTCCGCTTCGCTTCGGGCGAGGGCAAGGTGATGGGCCTGGCGCCCTACGGCAATCCCGAGGCCGTGTGCGAGGCTGATGGCCAGAAGCGCACGTACATCGACATCTTCCGCGACATCGTGAAGCTGACCGACGACGGCGGATACGAGATCGATCTCTCGTACTTCGCGTACCACTACCGCGGCCGGCCCAACTGGTTCGCGCAGAAGTTCTTCGATGCCCTCGGCCAGCCGCGCGGCTTCCAGGACAAGAACTTCACGCAGCATTACATGGATGTCTCCGCGGCGGTGCAGCAGCGGACGGAAGAGGTCGGCCTGCACATGGCCCGCTGGCTCCATGAGAAGACCGGCATGAAGAACCTGTGCCTGGCCGGCGGCGTGTGCCTGAACTCGGTGATGAACGGCCGCATCCTGCTGGAGACGGACTTCGAGAACGTGATGGTCCAGCCGGCGGCCAATGACGCGGGCACGGCGCTGGGCGGACCGTACTGGCTGTGGAACACGGTGATGCGCAAGCCGCGCACGTACGTGTTCGAGCACGCCTACTTCGGTCCCGAATACGACAACGAGCAGATCAAAGCGGCCATCGACGAGAAACTGGCCGAGCGTCCGGACACCGAAGTGAGCGTGGCCAGGACCGAAGCCGTCTGGGACTGCGCCGCCGAGGCTTTGGCCGATCAGAAGATCATCGGCTGGTTCCAGGGCCGCATGGAAATGGGCCCGCGGGCGCTGGGCAATCGATCGATCCTGGCCGACCCGCGCACGATGGAGATGAAGGACCTGCTCAACGCGCGGGTGAAGTTCCGCGAGAGCTTCCGGCCGTTCGCGCCGTCCGTGCTGGAAGAAAAGGCCGGCGAGTGGTTTGAGACCGACTACCCCTCGCCGTACATGATTCTGGTCTATGACGTTCTTGAGGATCAGCGCGACAAGGTGCCGGCAATTACCCATGTCGATGGCACCGGGCGCGTGCAAACGGTTAGCCGCGAGCATAATCAGCGCTACTATGACTTGATCGCGTCCTTCGGGGAGCGGACGGGTGTACCGATCGTGCTGAACACGAGCTTCAACATCCGCGGCATGCCGATCGTCAACACGCCGCAGGATGCGATCGAATGCTTCCTGACCACCGGCATGGATGTGCTGTTCATCGGCGACTACATGCTGGCCAAGCAGACGGATTCGGCGGCGGAATCGTTCTCCGAAGAGGACCTGCAGGAAGCCCATGCCGCGGCGCTCGCGGCGGACAATGCTGATTAGTGGCCGCATTCGACGTGGCCTGGTGGAACTGGTGTTTCGTAAACGGAGTATGAGGGAAGAAAGGCACCCGAACTTTGCCGACTGTCGGCGCTCGGCCATTCCCCTGAGGGGTGAACCATGACAGACGTTCTGATTGTGAATCCGCCTTCGCCTGACGGGCACATCTACATTCGCGATGTATGCCGCTGGGGCCGCAAGAGCCGTGAAAAGATGATCTGGCCGCAGACATCGCTGGCCTACATCGCCGCGATGGTGCCCGATGACAAGTCGGTGCGCATCATCGACGCGATCGCCGAGGAGATGGACTTCGACACCTTCGTCGAAGAGGTGCGCAAGGAGCAGCCGAAAGTCTACGTGACGTACATCATCGGCTCGACCTTCTCCAGCGACGCCCGGGGCGTGCAGGTGGCCAAGGAAGCCGGCGCGAAGACGGTGGCGGTGGGCACGCACGTGTCGGCCGTGCCGCAGAACACGCTCGAGTTGATCCCCGAGCTGGACTTCGTCATCCGCCACGAGCCGGAGACGACGTTCGAGGATATCCTCGATCGGCTGTTCAACGACAAGTCGCTCGACGACCTGCTCGGCTGCACCTACCGCGACGAACAGGGCAAGATCACCCTCGGCGCGGACCGGCCGCTGCTGGAGAATCTCGACGAGTTGCCGATCCCGAAGCAGCACCTCCTGCCACTGGACAAGTACCAGATGCCGTTCCTCGGCAAGCGCTACACCTGGGTGCTGACCAACCGCGGCTGCCCTTACTCCTGCACCTACTGCTTCGAAGGCGTGGTGTGGGGCAAGAGCGTGCGCTATCGTTCGCCGGAGAGCATCTACAAGGAACTGGAGTACCTGGCCGAGCACGACGTGCGCAACGTCCTGTTCCTGGCCGACCTGTTCACGTTTGATCGCAAGGGCGTGATGAAGCTTTGCGACATGATCATCGACCGTGGGCTCAAGCTGAAGTGGACCTGCAACAGCCGCGTGGACACCATCGACGAAGAGATGGCCCGCAAGATGAAGCAGGCCGGCTGCTGGCTGATCGCCTTCGGCATCGAGTCCGGCTCGCAGACCGTGCTGGACAACGTGAAGAAGGACACCACCGTCGAGAAGGCCCGCGAGACGATCACCATGGTCAACCGCCTGGGCATCAAGACGTGGGGCTACTTCATCATGGGCCTGCCGGGCGAGACCGCGCAGACCGCGCGCGAGACGATCGACTTCGCCAAGAGCATTCCGCTGGATATCGCGCTGTTCCATGTGGCGATGCCTTACGCAGGCACGGAGTTCTACTTCCAGGCCGTGGCCAACGGCTGGCTGAATACGAACGAGTGGACGCATTTCGACATGAACGATTCCTCGGTGGTGCAGTACGAGAACTTCACGGCCGACGAGATTCTCAAGGTCACCAAGCAGGCGTTCCGCGAGTTCTACTTCCGGCCCAGGCAGATGTGGCGGATGAGCCGCATGATGCTTTCGGCTCGCGACATCGGCATGGTCTTCGACGTGGCGAAGAACTTCTTCCGCTGGATCTTCACCAAGAAGGAAGACCGCGTGGCCGTCAAGGCGGTGACCGACGCGCCCGAACTGACCGAGACGATCGATCCCGAAGACGCGAAGAAGGCCCTCCACTCGCTGCCGGTGATCGAAGCGCCGCGCACCGACGCCTCCACGGCCAAGCCGCGCCATGCCGGCGTGAAGGAAGCGACGCAGCGAGCGACGCAGAAGGTCAGCGCGTAGCGATTCATGACAACCAAGCCCTTGACGCGGGCCCGCTTCGGCGGGCCTGCTTTTCATATGTCCGCCGCGATGTGCGACGCGCGCGGCGACGGAAGCTATCATCCGGCCGATGCCTGATGACGGCACCAAACTCGACTGGCCTTTCGATCCCGTCGGCGCGCTGGCCCGCCTGACGGCGCCCGCCCTGCTGCTGCATTCGGGGCGCTTCGATGCCCGCTGGGCGACGCGCTCGATTCTGTCCACGCCGGCCGCGTGGTTCCGATTCGCCGAAACGCCGTCCGGCGGGCGGAGCCAGTGGCGACTGCCCGACGACGCGGCTGCGGGCGGCGACGCACCGCCGGTCAACTTCACCCATCGCCCGCTGACCGATCTGCGCACGCTCATGGCGCGGCTGGACGGGCTGTGGATCGGGTACATCGCATACGACATCGGGCGCTGGATCGAGAAACTGCCCGGCCGGGCCGCTCGCGATCGCGACTGGCCGGTCATCGAACTGGCGTGGTGCCCGGGCTGGGCGACGTACGACCTTGCGACGCGCCAGTGGACCGCCCACGGCCGATGGACGCCCTGCCCGCCGCAGATGTCGAGCCAGCCCGTCCGCGCGGCGACGTTCACCGCAGGCGATGTGTCGTCCGTATTCACGCGCGAGCAGTACGAACAGGCCGTGCGGCGGGTGATCGAATACATCGGGGCGGGCGATGTCTTCCAGGTGAATCTCGCGCAACGGCTGTCGGCAATGGTGCGCAGCGCGGCCAACACCACCGGGCCCGGCTCGACCGGCCGGGCGCTCTTCGAGAAATTGTCCGCCGTGTCGCCGGCGTGGTACGGGGCGTACCTCGAACTGCCCGGCGGCCGGGCGATTGCCTCGACCTCGCCGGAACTGTTCCTCGAGGTCAGCCCCGGCGGCCACGTGATCACCCGCCCGATCAAGGGCACCCGCCCGGCCGCGGCAAGCGCCGACGAACTGCTCAACAGCGAAAAAGATGCGGCCGAGTTGTACATGATCGTGGACCTGCTGCGGAATGATCTCGGCCGCGTGTGCGACTACGGGTCGGTCCGGGTGACCCAGCCACGCACGATCGAGTCGCACCCGACGATCCACCACGGCGTGGCGACGATCGAAGGCCGGCTGCACGCGAGCAAGGACCTGGTGAGCCTGCTGCGAGCCGCCCTGCCCGGCGGGTCGATCACCGGGGCGCCGAAAGTCCGGGCGATGCAGATCATCGACGAGTTGGAACCCGTCCGCCGCGGGCCGTACTGCGGGGCCATCGGCTGGCTCTCGGGCGATCGCGGCGCGTGCCTGAACGTGGCGATCCGCACGATGATGCTGGAGCAGGCCGGCCCGGGGCAAACCCGCGTGGACCTGCCCGTGGGCGGGGGCATCGTGGCGGACAGCGACCCCGCGGCCGAGCACCAGGAGACGCTGGACAAGGCGGCGGCCATGCTCCGGGCGTTGGGAACCGGGCTGACCGCGCCATAGGCTTAGCTCGGGAAACGCCCGATCGCCGTTTCCAGCCCGTGAGCGGGGGTGAACCGGTCAAACGGCACTCACGCGTAAGAAATCGCCGGAAAAATGTGTCAAAAGTGTACACTTTTTGGGCTCGTTTTCGCTCGTTTTGGTTCGTTTCGGGCTGGGACCGGTTCGGAAGCAGGTCTGTTTCGAGGAAAAGCCTGACGGCGCGGCCGGATTCGCGAGTGGCCAGCGGCGGCCGCGGGGTCAGGGATGGGCGCAGGCGGCGGTCCAGCCCGTCCCGCCCCGGTCGGTCCGACCGCGCCCGGCCATCGGGTGACGCCACGCGAAGCCCCCAAGCGCCCGCCGCGCAGGCGCCGGCCCGGCCACTCAAAGCGTGGGCGCGGCGGTCGCAACGGCAGGGGATTGCTGGGCGGCGAAAGCATGGCGAATACCGACAGTTAACAGGCGCGGCCAAGGACGGCGGCCGCAGGACGAGACCGGAATGAGGCACGCCGGGAAGGGCGCGCCAGACCATGGGTATTATAGCAATCTGTTAGGTTGATGTCAAGGGTTCGATCAGAGATTTGTCGGGCAGATTCAGACCCGAAGTGCAACGGGAGGGCACCGGGGGGAGTGGCGGCGGACGGGTTCCGACAGAATCCGAAGCGGTCATTGGGATAGTTCGTCGTAGGTCTCAACGATCAACTGGCCGGCCTCGGAGAGCATCTCGCAAGCGTCCGGCTCGAAGACGCGTGGCCTCCCTGTCCCTCCTACGCCCCCGCCTCCACCTCCAGTTGCTCGCGAAGCTCATCCTTCCAGTCTCGCCCGGTCGGACCTGTCTGCTGGATCACCTGGAAGCGGAACTGATGGTCCTTGAAGTCCTCACCCAACCGCTGCCAAGCCACGCGCTTCCCCGCCTTGCGGAAGTAGCCGGCCATCTTCCGCTTGTACGCCGTGTCCAGATTGCCCGCCAGTTGATCACCCTTCGTCTCCACCACGAGCACCTGGTTCAGCACCCGACCCTCGGGCCGGCTTTGTGTGACGAAGTCCGGCCGGATGCGCTCGCGCCGATACCCCTGAATCGTGAAGTGCTCTTCACCGATCAGATTGCGATACCACCACAGCACCTCGGGGTGCTCATCCAGATAAAGCGCCACCGCGCGCTCGAACTCATTGAACTCCGTGTCATCCACGTAGTCGAACAGCGAATTCAAGATCGGCGAGTTGTCCTCCCGCACCAGATGCTTGGTCGCGCGCACCTCGACACCGTCGGGAATCTCGAAACGGCACTCGGTGCATTCCAGGTAGAACTGCAGCCGCCCCGCCTCGAACAACTCCGAGAACGCGCGCTCGCACTGCTTGTCGATCTGCTCGTCGATGAAGCGACTGATGTGATCGCGCACAACGAACTTCACCAAGCCGAGCCTGTCGCGCAGGGACAGTTCCGTACTCAGTAATCGCTCGTATACGCCACGCACGATCATTTTCAGTTGCTTGAAGCTCAGGTAGTCATACCCGAGCGATGCTACGATCCAACTCATCACCAGCTCGTCCGATTCGAGCAGGTCGGCCTCCGTTTCATACTCGGACGAAGGCGCATCATCGCCGAGCGTCATGCGGTAGAACCGATCCTTCGCCTTCGCAATGTCTTCCTCGAGTTTCCAGTCAATTGATGCATACTCAAACGAGCCGACGTCCACCTCACTCAGCAGGTGCTGATACCAATCCAATGGCTCATACCCGCGACCGGACTTCACACAGAAGCGCGGCAGGTAGATCTTGCCCTCGAACGGCCGCGTGTAGAGATCGGCAAGTTCAGCGCGGATGCGCGCGGTGCGCGTCGTCACCTGTCTCACATCGCCGCCCTCGGCCTGGATCAGGCCGCTCGTATCGCCCTCATACCCCTCCTGCTCCAGGGCCTTCTTCACCTGCTTCGCGATCACGCCCGCAGTCAGCCTCAGGCAGTAGACGTAGCTCTCGTTCAATTCACTGCGCGGCGTGCGCATCTGGTGCGGCTGACGGAGGATGCGGCCGATCAACTGCGTCATCGCCGTCTCGCTGCCCGTGTTGTCCAGCGAGACCAGAATATAGGCGAACGGGCAGTCCCATCCCTCCTGCAGAGCGCTCTTGGTGATGATCCACTCGATCGGGCAATCGGGGTCCATCAGGTTGTCGATATCGCTCAATTCGTCCATTTCCGCGGTCTTGACCGCGACCGCGTTGGCGGCGATACCCAGGCGCCCGTGCAGATACTCGCGCACAGCCTCACTGTGGATGTGCTTCGTATCGCGCTGATCCCGGCCTGTGCGTTCGACCTGCACCAGCACGATCGGGCGGATGCGGTGCCGGACATCGCGCGCGGCGGCCAGTTCATCGGCCGCCTTGGCCAGCGCCTCCCGCTTGTCGCGGGCCTTCGTCAACACGTCCTTCCAGTCGGCCAGTGCGGACGTGGCGATGTTCAGCGGCAGCTTGATCATCTCCTCGCGCAGCAGTTGCTCGCCGCTCACACGCACAATGATGTTCGGCTCGTAAATGAACTCCCGATTGCGCTTGCCTTTCGGGGTGGCCGAAAGCTCGATCACCGCCGACGCATTGAACCCCTCGATCGTCTCCCGCGCCTGCTGACTTGTCGCGCGGTGCCCCTCATCGATGACCACCACGGGCCGGCACAGCCGCACGAGATTGCCGATCGAGGTCTTGACCAGATGCCGGCCGGTCCGGGCATCGTCCTCCAGCATCTCAAGGTTGGCCACACGCTCTTTGAGCGCGCGATGCCCCTCGGCGTCATCCTCCGGCGGGAAGTGCTGCACGATGTTGCCACCGCTGTCGCTGAAGAACTTGAGCGTCTCTTTGTCCTTGCGGTTCGTGCTGGCCAGTTGCACCACAAGAATGTTCAGGCACTCGCGCAGCTTCGCCGGCGTCAGCCGCGCGATATCCGTCTTCTCCCACACCTCGATGCGGCGGGAGACCGCGTGCTCCAGCATCAGTCGGTACCAGTCGTCGCGATCGCTCAATCGCCTGATCGTGTCCCGGTAGATCTGGTTGCTCGGCACGACCCACAGCACCAGCCCCGCCCCGCGCCGGTCCTCCAGCAGTGTGCGATACACCGACCCGAGCAATTGCGTGGCGATGACGGTCTTACCCCCGCCGGTGGGCACCTTCACCACAAAGTTGGGCATGTCCTCGCCCAGACCGTTGCGCCGCTCGTGATACGCGCCGCCGATGACCCGGCGCCACGCGTCCAGCGAGGCGTGACGCCCGTTGCCGCCCGCGTGTTCGTCGGCCACGGCCGCGAGGAACGCTTCGACCTTGTCGATGACCTCTTGTTGATATTCCTTCAGTCGCATGCCGCACCCCTGCGGATCATTTCAGTTCGAACGGCACCAGCATCGTACGCACGCGCTTGCCGCTTTGCCGCTCGAAGGCGCGCAACTCATCGCGGTGCACGGCGATCCGCTCGCAATACACCACCAGTTGCGGATTCGGGTCCTGCGCGGCCACATTATCCAAAAACGTGCGATCCAGCGCCTTGTCATGCCGGCGGTTCGGCTCGTAAAGCAGGTAGTAGGACCGCGACCCATGCTCGCCGATGCGCCCGGCCTTCTTGTCCCACGCCTTGTTCTTCCGCCGATCCGACCCCCGAAACTCGTGGCTGGTCTCCGTGTAGAAGACATACCGCGCGATGTCCTCGTACGGAGGCAATGCCTCGCCGAAGTCACGGTATTCGTTGAAGAGCGGCTCGTCGCTGAGGCGGGCGTAGGTGAAGGTGCCCGGGAGGGGATCGACATCGCGTACTTCAGACCCGCCACCACGCTTCGGCTTCGTATAGCGATAGCCACTGATCACCTTCGACACCCGCTCCGCCGTCACCGAACGACAGATGTTCAGCCCAGCGGCCTCCTGTTCCTTGTTGTCATGTTGCTGCTGTATCAAAACGAATCGTCGCTGCCCATTGTCCTGGTGATTGAGACGAAGCACGGCATGTCCCGTTGTCCCCGACCCGCCAGTCGCATCGAGAATAGTCGCATCAGCAGGGCACGCAACATCGAGAAGGCGCACGATGAAGTCGGTAAGCTTCGGAAAATCGAACCGGCGCTCGCCGAGAATGAGGTCAACCTCATCTGCACCCGATTGCCCGCGGATGTCGCCCCAGAAGGTGGATTCCGGCATACGCTCATTTGTCTCCGACAGATATCGCTTCTTGCGAGGCTTCCCCGTGTTGGGGTCGGGTGGCCACCAGACTCGGTCCTCGGCGATCATCTTCATAATGCCAGCACGATCAGTGATCCAGCCGCGCGACGGGTCGGGGTCGAATCGGTCTCCCGTCGCGGGGTTCTCGATCGGGAAGTGCAAGTTCGGGCGCTGCTCCGAAGTTGCCTTGCCCGTGAGCGGGTCCGTTACATAAGGTCCGCGCGGATCTTCGTCTGGATTCTGAAAGTCCGAACGATCGATCACCCGTCCCTGCAACCTCGCCTCTGCCGATCTGCCATACGCAAGCACATACTCGTGGTCAACCGACAGATTCGATTTCACTCGGTTGTCTGTGTTCCTCGTCTTCCAAATAATCTCTCCGAGCCGTCGATCCTCGCCATACAGTTCGTCCAAGATCGCTCGGAGGTTTGGCATCTCAACTCCATCGATCGACACGAGAAGTACGCCATCCTCCGTCAGCAACTCCCGCAGCAGTGCGAGCCGGGGGTACATCATGCAGCACCACTTGTCGTGGCGGCAGAAGTCCTCGCCCTCCTTGCCCACCGTCCTGCCGATCCATTCCTTGAACTGCGGCTGCGTCAGGTTGTCGTTGTACACCCAGCCTTCATTGCCCGTGTTGTACGGCGGATCGATGTAGATGCACTTGACCTTCCCGGCGTGCGTGGGCAGCAGCGCCTTGAGCGCCAACAGATTGTCGCCCTCGATGATGAGGTTGCCGTCCAGCGAGGGGGCCTGTCCGGACTCGAGGACGGACAACTCGCGATCGAACTCAAGCGTGTGATGCGGGACCGTGTGGTGGTGGGTCTCGATCACCGTCTTGCCCTTGAAATGCAACGTCGGCATCGACCGGAAGCTCCTGTGACAACGGGTTAGGGCATTGTACGGATCGTAGTTCCGAACAGAGGTTAATGCAAGAGCCACAGTGCCAACAGATGGCACTACGGACGTGGAAAGCCTGTCGGAATCGGCCCGTCCGGCCCGGGCCCGGCCGCGGCAGCCACACTGTGACTGTCTCGTGGGCCCCGGTCAAGCGAAGCCTGCGGGCGCTCAGTGCGAACGCGGCGTTGCTGTTGATCGTTCATCCTCAAGCTTCGCTTGGAGGTGCCACCCGAGAGAGGCACAATGGTTAACTTGGGCCACCCGCCGCGATCCCGGCCCGGCTGGAATCATCTATCCTATCAGTCACGACAATTGCCCGGCCGGGCTGCCCAGGGTTGGAGGAGACGCCATGAAGATCACCGGCATGCGGACGCGCACGGTTGCCATCCCGCTCAACGCCCAGTTGCGGCACAACACCGGCGTGCACCCGGGCTATTTCCTGCGGACCATCCTTGAGCTCGAGACCGATGAGGGCCTGGTCGGCCTCGGCGAGGTGGGCGGCGGCGACCAGCGCGGCGCCCTGGCCAGGCTCGAGCCGCGCATCCTGGGCATGGACCCCTTTCATCTGGAGGCGATCAAGCTCAAGGTTCTGCGCAGCATTTACTACCTGTCCAACGCCCGCCTGTACGGCGCGATCGAGATGGCCTGCCTCGACATTCAGGGCAAGGCGCTCGGCCGGCCGCTCTCGGATCTTCTCGGCGGCGCGGTGCGCGAGGCGGTGCCGATGATCGCCTACCTCTTCTGGCGCTACGACCGGCCCGGCGGCGGCGACGACCGCTGCGCCGAGGACCTGGCCGACCTGTGCGAGGAGCTGCACGGCACGCTCGGCGTCACCAGCATGAAGCTCAAGGCCGGCGTCGAGCAGCCGGGCGAGGAGACGCGGGTGCTGGCGCTGTGCCGTGAGCGGCTCGGGCCGGACTTCGGTCTGCGCATCGACCCCAACGGCACGTGGTCGGTGCAGACCGCGGTGCGCATCGGCCGCCGGCTGGAAGCGCTCGACCTCGAGTACTTCGAGGATCCGGCCTGGGGCCTGGAAGGGAACGCGGCGGTCGGCCGCGAGGTGCGCATTCCGATCGCCACCAACATGTACCCCAACAAGTTCGACGACCTGGGCCCCGCCGTGCGCATGGGCGCCGTCGACATCATCCTCACCGACCTGCACTACTGGGAGGGGCCGCGCGGCGTCAAGGACCTGTGCGCCGTCTGTCGCACCTTCAATCTCGGTGTCGCCATGCACAGCGGGGCCGAATTCGGCATCGAACTGGCGGCGATGCTGCATACGGCCGCCACCATCCCGGAGATGCATGTCGCCGGCGACGCGCACTACCACTACCTGACCGACGACATCATCGTCGGCGGCTTGATGCGCTACGAAAACGGTTGCATCGGCGTGCCCACCGGGCCGGGCCTCGGGGTCGAACTCGACGAAGAGAAGATGACCAAGTACGAGCGCTACTTCGAGGAGAAGGGCGACTACTACGCCCGCTTCCACCAGGACCCGCGGCGCCCGGACTGGGTGCCTGTCGTCGGTGGACGATGACTGTCAACATCGGCAACCAGAAAAGAACTTCAATGACCAACACTGCAAAAGATCCGGCCATGGCAGACCGCGAAATCGTCACCAAGCGCCTGTTCGCACCGGATCCGGAGATCGACTACCGCATCGAAAGCGCCACCGAGCGCCACCGCAAGGGCTTCGGCGAGCTCGTGCTGCGCGACGCGGACGGCACGCCGACCGAACGGGCCACGATCGAGCTCAGGCAGGTGGGGCACGCGTTTGGCTTCGGCTGCAACCTGTTCCTGCTCGACCAGTTCGAGGACGCCGCGAGCAACGCCGCCTACGAGCAGGCCTTCACCAAGCTCTTCAACCAGGCGGTGCTCCCGTTCTACTGGTCCGACCTGGAACCGGAGCCGGGGCAGGTCCGCTACGGCGTCGACAGCAAGCCTGTCTACCGTCGGCCGCCCCCCGATCGCTGCCTCGAGTTCTGCGAGCGTAACGGCATCGCGCCCAAGGGGCATCCGCTGCTGTGGTCGCTCTTCTTCCCCGAGTGGTTGCCGCGCGAACCGCAGGCCCTGGCCGCGGCGATCGAACGGCGCTTCGCCTCGATCGCCGATCGCTACGGCGAGCGCATCGGCCTGTGGGACGTGTGCAACGAGGCGCTGGCCTGCGCGGCCGTCCACCCGATCCGGGCGATCGGCGACCACGTCGCACTTGCCTTCGAGCTGGCGCAGCGCTATTTCCCCAAGCATTGCTGCCTGACCTACAACGACACCACCATGAACAGTTGGCGGCACTTCCACGGCGAGCAGACGCCCATGTATATGCTGGTCGAAGGCCTCGCGCGGCGCTTCGACCTGGGCGCGATTGGTTTGCAATACCACTTCTTCGCCCGCAACCCACGGGAAGTCGAGTCGTACCACAAGCACCTGCTCGACCCCGCCAATGTGTACCGGCATCTGGACCTCTACGGGCGCCTCGGCCTTCCACTCAAGATCTCGGAAGTCACCGTGCCCGGTTATACGATGGTGGATGAAGGTGAGCAGTTCCAGGCCCAGGTGACCGAGCGTCTGTACCGGCTGTGGTTCAGCCATCCCCTGGTCGACGAGATCACTTGGTGGAACCTGGTCGATGGCACCGCCTGCATGTGGGACGATGACGGAAGCACCCTCTACGCACCCAAGGAGAACAATTTCGAGGGTGAGAACTTCTTCCGGGGTGGCTTGACCCACCGCAACTTGCAGCCCAAGGCCGCCTACAAAGCGCTCGACCGACTGATCAACCACGAGTGGCACACCACGGCGCGAATCGAGTACACCGACGGCGTGCGCAATACGTTCCATGGCTTCTACGGTGACTACGAGGCCACTATTACCCATGCGGACGGCACGTCAACGCACCGCTTCGCCCACGCCAAGGGCAACCCGTCCCCGATCGAGATCACCCTCACCCCGGCATCGGAAGGGGGCACGCCGTGAGTGTCGAAGACTACGAGAAGGCAACCCCTCACCCCCCAAGCCCCTGACGCCGGCCCGCCTGTCAGATTTCCTATGAGGCATCAGTTCCGCCGTCGGGCCGACGCCGGATCGCCGCGTGTTCATGTTGCGCGTTTCACTTGCGCGGCGACGGCCTTGAGTTGCCGGTTGTAGAGTTCGGGCAGGATGCCGCCGAGGCTGCCGATGGTGCCTTGGTGGGATTGGAGGGGGACGTCGAGGGTGATGGCCGCGCGGTGGTGGACGGCCCAGTCGATGACGGCCTGGGCGAGGCGATCATTCGGGAACTTGCATTCGGGGTGGGCATCCACGCCGGCGACCATGTCGCGTGATCCGCCCCAGTAGTTGCCGACGGGGTTGAGCAGATGGCGCAGCGCGCCCTGGTCGTACTGGCCCGGGCAGGGCGGGAGATTGAGATGCTCGCCGCCGCAGTAGTCGCCGGCCGAATGCCTATCGAGCTTGCCCCATCCGCCGTTGAAGGAGAGGGCCACGTCCGGGTTGCCGGCGCGCAGCGCGGCCGCAAGTCGCTCGAGGTTGGGTTCGGGGTCCACGCCCGCCCCGTCGACCCACCATCCGGCGACCCGTTCGCCCCAGCGGACGGAATATTCCTCGAGCACCTCGCACCAGCGGGCGGGATACTCACTCGCCAGCGCTTGCTGGACCTCTTCATTCATCTGCGACTCGTACCAGGGCCAGACATAGACCATGGTTCGGATGCCGAACGGCCCGAGGGCCGCGGCCAGATCGGCGACCAGGTCACGTCGGGAGCACACGGGTGACGGCACGTACCGCTCGAGCGCGGCGTTGGGCGCGCACCAGAACCGGGAGGTGGCGTTGTGACAGAGGCAGATGATGAACCAGCGGACGCCGAGTTCGCGCAGTTGACGGACAAGCGCATCGACATCGAAGCGGTCGGTCTGTTCGTTGAACGCGTCAAGGCGCTCGAGGCCGCGCTTGTTGTAGTGATGCATGAGTCCCCACCCGCCCGCCATCCAGTCGGCGCGGCCGGGGCTGTTGCTGGTGCTGGTGCTGTCCATGTGGCGCTCCGAGTGTTGAGGGGGGATGGTAGCGTGGGGGGTGGAAGGCTGCATGGGTGGGGCGGCAGGTTCAGGTGGAGGACGGGAAGTGCTTGGGGGGCGTGGCGGAGGACTGATCGTCCAGCCGCACGCTGTGGATCGGACTGCTTGCGCGGTGGTGTCCGATGGCGTCAGTCTTCCGGCAGCTCGGTGAGAAACTGCTCGAACATCTGCCCCAACCTGACCCGGTCACCCGGGACGAGCGGCAAGTCGCGGATTTCATGGGTGCGGAGAACGGTCGTGTCGCGGTGGACTTCGTCCGCGTAGACCACGGCCACGAGTTGGGCGTCACGCACGACAATCCCGGGCGTGCCCACGGTCATCCGATCCGTCGCGCCGGCATTGCAGATCAGCCGCAGTCCCCGCTCATCGCTGTCCACGGCCGTGACCTGCGCGTCGAGCGGCTCCACAATCACGAAGGGGGCGGCCCCGTCGCCGGCGTACGAAGCGGGTGCGGTCGCACGCGGAAGCTCGCCATGGCCGGCCGGGCCTTCCAAGGTAGCGCCTTGGCTGCCCGACTGGCAGCCAGTGAGGCCGGCGGTTGAGCAGCATGTGAGAAGCCCGGCCAGCAGCGTTGTCGACTTCATCACGGCACGCACTTCCGTCCCGGATCGAGGAGCGGCGTCGAGGGGTCAATACACCCGTCAGGACTCGAACCTGAAACCTTCTGATCCGAAGTCAGATGCTCTATCCAATTGAGCTACGGGTGCGGCGGATCGGTTGATCGGGATTCTGGTGGGGGCGGGTGGGGATGTCAAGCCTGGCTTGGGTTGGGCAACCATGGCGGGCATGGCGAGGAGTCTGTCGCGATGCGGCCGCCGCGCGGGATCGCGTTGCGGCTGAGTCCGGGCCTGGGAGCGGCTTATCGGGCGCGTTCGGCGGCTTGATAGGGTGTGCGACCCAGGCGGGCGAAGCATCAACACCGGGCCAGTCAACATAATCGATACAGCCTGCTTAAGTGCTTCAGGCATCACGACGATAGCGAAAGTGATGCTGGACGGACCCGGTCCGCATTCGCGAAAGGGATTTCGCATTGACGCAGGTGATTGGACAATTTGAGGCCACGGCCGCCACGGATGACGCGCCGCCCGTCAAGGCGCCCGGTCGGGCGTACGAGGTGGTCAAGCGTGCGATCGATATCGCGGGCGCGCTGGCCGGGCTGGCGGCGACGGCGCCGGTTGTCGGTTTCTGCGCGGCGTGGATCTGGCTGCGTGACGGTCGGCCGATTCTGTATCGCCAGTGGCGCGCCGGCCGCGACGGGTGGCTGTTTCGGATTTACAAGCTTCGCACGATGCGCAAGGACGCGGAGTGGACGGCCGGGGCGCAGTGGGCGGCGAGGAATGACCCGCGGGTCATCCCGGGCTGCCGCTGGATGCGCAAGAGCCACGTTGATGAGTTGCCGCAGTTGTGGAACATTCTTTTCGGTCACATGAGCATTGTCGGGCCGCGCCCGGAGCGTCCGGAGATGCTCGAGGCGTTGCGGGAATCGATACCGAATGTCGAAGCGCGTCTGGCGGGCCGGCCGGGGTTGACGGGGCTGGCGCAGATTCGCAGTGGTTACACGGACGATCTTGAGGGCTCCCGGCGGAAGCTGGCTGATGATCTGCAGTACCTGCGGAAGCGCGGCCTGTGGATGGAGCTGAAACTGGTGGCGATGACGATTCCGCGATTGTGGGATCGCACGGCACACTGAAAAGAGACGGGGCGGGCAAACGGCAAGGAGCATCGAGATGGCCATGAGAAAGAGAGTGAGCGCGGCGAGGAAGTGCCGTCTGCCGGCGCTGGCGCTGCTGATCGCCCTGCCGGGCTTCGGTGGCTGCGCGGCTCCGATGCATACGGATTACACGTCATTCATTCGCGAGCCGCGCCCGGTGGTTTCGTCGCGGGAGTATCGCATGGCGCCGCCGGACGTGGTGGCGATCGCGTCGAAGCGGGTGAAGGAACTCAACGGCATCTCGCAGGCGATCCGCTCGGACGGTCGGATCACGGTGCCGCTGCTGGGCAACGTGTTCGTCGCCGGCCGCACGCCCGAAGAGGTCAGCGCGGACATGGAAGCGATGGCGCGGGAGTACTACCAGGACGCGGACGTGACGCTGACGGTGACCGGCTACAACAGCAAGAAGATCTACGTTTTCGGCGAGGTGGCGGCCCGGGGTCCGCTGGCCTACAACGGATCGAACACGATTCTCGGAACACTGGCGGTCTGCCAGCCGACGCGCCTGGCCGACCCGGCGCGGGTGCAGATTCTGCGTCCGAGCACGGACGGCAACGAGATCCGGCGGATGACGGTGGATCTGAACGCGATGGTGCAGAACGGCGACCGTCGGCTGGACGCGGTGCTGGAGGAAGGCGACATCGTGTTCGTACCGCCGAACCAGTTGGCGAAGGTCGGCCTGGCGATGCAGCAGTTGATGCTGCCGCTGCAGCCGATCTCGCAGGTGGTGCAGGCGCCGGTCGACATCGCCGAGTCATTCTCAGGCACGCCATACGGCGGCGACTCGGGGAACTAGGCCACGCGGGTGAAAGAGGGAAGCGACATGGGTAAAGCGAACAACCAGACCGAAATCATCACGGAGATCTGGGACATCATTCGCCAGCATCGATGGCGTCTGATCGTGCCGATGTTCGTGATCGCCTCGGCCATCCTCGTGACGAGCCTCTTCCTGCCGCGCAAGTACGCCGCGGAGGCGGTGTTCGAGCGCCGCACGGACATGGTCCTGGCGGAGATGCTTTCGCGCGGCAGCGGGGTGAGCCACAAGTTCACGGAGCCGACGCAGTCGATCCGCAACGAGATCGCCGGCAGCACGGCGATGGACGCCATGGTCGAAGCCCTTCGCACCGACGAGGAAGCCCGTGAGGTGCTCGAGTCGCTGAAGATGACCTTCGAGAACCTGCGCGATGAGGTCGATCGCAAGGTGCACGTCAACCTCGACGTGACGAGCACCGACCTGGACCGTGTACGGGTGTCCTACTCGACGGTCGACCCGCGGCTGGCCTGCCTGGTCACCAACACGCTGATCAACAACTACATCAAGAGCGTGGACGCGCGGATGCAGGACCGACTGCTCCAGACATCCTCCTTCTTCCGTTCGGAGGTCCAGCGCAACCAGGCGGCGATCGAGGCGCTGGAGAACAAGAAACTGAAGTTCGAGATCGAGAACAGCAACCTGCTGCCGGATCTACCCTCGGGCGGGCTGCAGATCGAGCTCGAGTCGCTGCAGGAGCGCCTGGTCGAGGCGTCGCGCATCCGCGACATGGCCGAGGCGCAGATGAAGGCGCTCGAGGTGCAGTTGAAGCGCACGCCGCGCGAGACGCCGGTCTACGTGAAGGCGAGGAACCCCGAACTGGCGATGCTCGAGCGGAAACTGACCGACGCGAAAGCGCTGCTGGAGGAGTACGTCCAGAAGCACAAGATGACGATGCGGCATCCGGACGTGGTGGACCTGCGCCGGCAGATCGCGTCGCTGCAGCACCAGATGACCAAGCTGCCGACCGAGGTCGTCGTGGAGACGCAGGTGTCGGAGAATCCCAAGCACGCGGAGCTGGAACTGGAGTTGACCCGCGCGCAGACCGAGCACGCCTCGTACACGGACAAGGTTGAGCAGCTTGAGGCGCAGATCAAGCAGCTCAATGACAACGCTTCACAGGTGTTCCCGATCCGCGCCGCGTACCGCCAGATCACGCGCGAAGTGCAGCAGGCGCAGCGCCAGCTCGGCTTCTGGGAGGACAATCTGCGGCGCGTCGAGTTGGCCCTGGCCGCGGAAACGGGCGACAAGGGCATCCAACTGGAGTTCATCAAGCAGGCGGAGCCGGACTATCGTCCCGTCTCACCGAACCTGCTGCAGATTCTCGTGGCCGCGATCGGGCTGGGGCTGCTGGGCGGCGGCGCGAGTGTGTTCCTGGCCCACCGTTCGGATGATTCGTTCCACTACGCGCAGCAGTTGCCGGACACCTTCGAACTGCCGCTGGTGGGCACGGTCAGCCAGATCGTCTCAGCGCGGCAGCGATTCGGCATGCGTCTGCGCTCGATGGTGGTCTATCCCCTGGCCGGGGCGCTGATGGTCATCGTCCTGGCGGTGTTCACCGGCATGCTCTACCTGAACCTGAAGCGGCCGGAGGTCTTCAGGGAGATCAAGGCCAACCCGACGAAGGCCGTGGAGACGATCCCCCAGGTATCCATCGCCCCGCCCGCCCCCACGGAGCAGGACTGATCCATGTATCTCGACCATTACAACCTGCAGTTCGCACCGTTCGAGAACAAGCCCGATCCCCGGTTCTTCTTCGCGAGCGAGCAGCACCGCGAGGCGCTGGCCGCGATCGAGTACACGATCCGCATGCGCAAGGGCTTCGTGCTGGTCACGGGCGACATCGGTTCGGGCAAGACGACGGTGGGCCACACGGTCCAGCAGCGCTGCCGCAACATGGCACGGATGATTCAGATCCTCCACAGCCACCAGGACGGCCAGAGCGTGATCGCGCAACTGCTGCGTCGGCTGGACATGCCGTGCGATGGTCGCGAAAGCCACGGCCGCATGCTCGAGATGCTGCAGCGGTACCTGCACGGGCAACTCGATCGCAACCAGCCGCTCGTGCTGATCGTGGATGAAGCGCAGACGCTTTCCGACGAGGCGCTGGAATCGCTGCGGCTGCTGTCAAACTTCGATACATGCTTTGAGAAGGTCATTCAGATCGTCCTGATCGGCCAGCCTGAACTGCGCGATCGCATTCGTTCGTCCCGCCATACGGCGCTGCGGCAGCGCATCGCGATGGCCAAGCAGCTCTGGCCGCTCAGCGCGGCGGACACGTCCGACTACATCCGCCATCGCCTGGGGGCGGCGGCGCGTGAGGCCGACGCGATCGGCGCGACCTTCACGGATGAGGCACTGGCCGAGATCTACGAAGTGACCGGCGGGATTCCGCGGCTGATCAACGTCGTGTGCGACAACTGCCTGTTGTTGGGGATGGTCCGCGAGATCCGCGAGATCGACGCGCCGATGGTGCACCGGGTGCGGCAGGACATGGTGCCGCAGTTCGACGACCCGACCGCAAGCAACGCCGATGTCACAGGCTCACTGAGCCTCGCCGGTTGAGGAGACCACGATGGGCTATATCTTTGACGCATTGCAGCGAGCCGGCGACGCGGACGAACCGCCCCGCCGCCCCGACCAGCGGGAAACGCCCGCCACCCGCGACGTGCTGCATACGGCGGGGACGCTCGATACGGGGCGGCCACCGTCGGAGGAAGCCACGAGCTTTCACATCGGCGATGCCGCGTTCGATCCGGACCATGTGCCGTCCACGGCGATCGACCCGAAGAAGGTGGACGAACGACTCGTGGCGATCACCAAGCCCGCGAACGTGATGAGCGAGGAGTACCGCGCCATCCGCACGAGCATCCTGGCGCGCTGGGAGCAACGGCGCAACCTGGTTCACCTGATCACCAGCGCCACGCCGCAGGAAGGCAAGACGATCACGAGCCTGAACCTCGGGCTGATCTTCGCCGAGCTGCGCAACCGCAGGACGCTGGTTATCGAGGCGGACCTGCGCCTGCCGCAGTTCTCCAAGCTGCTGAACACCGAGTCGCCCAAGGGCCTGATCAGTGTGCTCAAGGGCGAGGCCCCGCTGAGCGAATCGATCGAGCGGCTGGAAGATCACAACCTGCACGTGCTGGCCGCGGGCGGCCGGGCGGGCAAGGAAGCGGTGCAACTGCTCGCCGGGGCGCGCATGGCGGACCTGCTCAAGCAGCTTCGCCGGCAGTACGATCACATCGTCATCGACACGCCGCCGGTGGTGGACCTGGCCGACGCCGGCATCCTGGGCGGGCAGAGCGACGATGTGTTCCTGATCGTGCGGCTCAACCGGACGATCCGTCCGCTGGTCGAGCAGGCGATCCGAACGCTCCAGAGCTACAACGCGCCGGTCGCGGGCATGATCGCCACCGATCAGCAGCGCCACAACCGCAAGTATTACTACTACCGCTACGGCTACCGGTACCACTACCGCTACGCCTACAGCGAAGCCGCATAGGGGGCCGTACGGGGGACAGACAGGCAAGGGACGGGCTGAAACGCGACGTCTTTCACGAGTCTGCGACTCTGCCGCGGTGCGTCGAGCAGCCGGCTCGACAGTGTCGCCGCAGACGGGGCAGAGGGGATCGCTCGGGCCCGCGCGCCGGCCGGCGCACCGAGGCAGAGACGCAGACTTGGAAGGACGGCAGGGATGGGAGGCACCGTGTCGGCAGAGAAACCACGACTGCTCATGCTCAGCCACTGCGTGCCCGATGCGTTGGGTCACGCCGAGCGGGCGCGAGCCTGGCAACTGCTCCACTTGTGCCACCGCACGCACGACGTCTCCGTCGCCTGCGTTCAGGACGGTCCGGTGCACCTGGCTCAGTGGCGAAGCATCCATCGGCACACAGCACAACTGGCCATCGTGCCGAAGCGACGGCGACGGCGTCTGGCCAGCCATTGTCTTCGCCCGCTCGATCCGCCCCGCGCCGCGTGCCTGGTCTACAGCAAGGCGCTGGCGATCCCGATGGCCTGGTGGATCAGCCGCGAGCGCTTCGACGTGGCGCTTTCGACCTCGCCGGCGTTGTGGCCCGAGGTGATGCGCGTCCGCGCGGGGCAGCGCATCTGCGACTTGCGCGCGCCGCGGGGATCTCAGCGCCGCCTGGCCGCCCATCAGCAACTGGCCGGCGCCGTCGCGGACACGGCCGCGCTGGTCGTCGTGAGTGAGCGGACCGGCGGCGAGGCGTGGACAATGCCCGCGTGCGGTTCGCTGCTCTTGCCGCAGGCGGTGGACATCGCCGCCTTTGCCGCGCTGATGGCCCCGGAGGACGGCGCGGCGCCGGCTGAACCAACCCTCGTCCTGCATGCCGACTGGCAACGGGCGCCCGTCCGGCACGTGGAGCAGTTCGAACGACGGATCTGGCCCCGGATCGCGGCCCGCGTTCCCAAAGCGCGGCTCGTCCGGTCGGCCGGCGTGCGCGGCGTGAGACAGGCCGTCGCGAGCCAACCTTCCGCTTGCCTGGGACAGGAACACCTGGCGAAGGTCCGGGATGCTTCGGTGGTGCTGGCGCTGGGGGATGGCGATGAGGATCAGGCCTGGCCGATCCTGCAGGCGATGGCCCTGCGCCGGCCGGTCGTCACGCTGGACAGCTACGCGCGCTCGCTGCCGGTGAAGCCGGGCGAACACCTGCTCGCGGCCGCCTCCATCGATCATTGCGCTGAGCTATGCGTCGAATCGCTCACGCGCGGCGACGTGCGTGAGCGCGTGGCCCTGGCCGGCCACGCGTTGGTCAGCAACCAGTACCGACTCGATCAGCACGCCTTTGATCTGGCCACGGCCCTCGACGAGCAGGCCTCGCTGCGTCGGGCGGCCTAGTGCCGTTTCCAGTCAGCCAGTTTCGCATACATGGTTGATCACGCAAC
>CAZHJL010000048.1:0-35682 GCA_964532795.1 uncultured Phycisphaeraceae bacterium
GCATGACAACCCCAACCGACCAGCGGAAGACGCGGTTCATGGAACGCTTACACAGAGCCGTCAGCCCGCCGATGCCGCAAGGTCGTTCGTCCACTCACAAGCTGCGCTTGACCCCCGGTAGGCGGCGCCCGGAATCCGCGAACCGTGTCTGCCGAGACCACCCGCCGCAGCGCGAGGAATGGGTGCTGTGTGAGGTGGCCGCCACGCATGAGCGTGAAACCGAGACCGAGATGGCCACGATTCGGTACGAACTGGCCGACGGTTCCACGCACACCATTCGCGCCACGGGCAATCATCCGTTCTTCGTGTCGGATGGTGCGGACCTGGGTTCCCGGCCGCGCAGTGTTGAGTTGGGGCCGGAAGCCGGGAACCAGCCCGGTGGTCGCTGGCTGGCCGCGCGACATCTGCGGGTGGGGGATCGGCTGCTGCTGAAGCTGTCTGAGCGGGCGACGGTGACGCAGGTGACGCTGCGGCTGGAGAAGCTGCATGTCCACAACCTCACGGTCCTCCGCGTGCACAACTTTGCGGTTGGCGAGGGCGGGGTCCTGGCGCACAATACCAGCAGGAAGGCACAACAGGTCTGTGGGAAGCTGAAGAAGGACCCATTACACCATGTGATGACGAATAAGAACAGACGCTCCAAGGCCAGTGGCGGGCCCTACACGCCGAAGGGCTCCAAACTCAACAAGTTGCTCACAGAATGATACCTCTAGCAGGAAGGGCTCGTAATGACACGCCAGTTCTACGAGGTCCTGGATCAGGATCTGCCAGGACGCTGGCATCTTGACGAACCTCTCATGAATGGTGAGCGGTTCGATTTCTGGCCCCTGGTTAGTGGCACGCAAGTGAAAGAGGCAGATTTCTTGGGCGTTGAGTTCGGCATCCAGTATCCGGGAGAGGAACTCAGCTTCAATCTCGCGCCCTTTGGCATCCCCGTGCTGGATTCCCAACTGGCTGAAGATCTCGAGGTCTTGGTGGGCTCGCAGTGCCAGCGCGTACCGGCACGGGTTCTCAGCGCGAAGAGGGGCTACGAGATACTCGTTGTAACCGAGAGAGTCGCGTGCTTGGATCGATCGAGAAGTGACTATGAACTGTGGACTGAGGACGATTCGCGTCCCGACAAGATAGGCGAGATCCGCGCGCTCTACGAACGCAACATCCTGGCCTCGGCCGTACCGGATCATCTTCACTTATTCAGGTTGTCGGAGTGGGACATCACGATTGTCGTTTCAGCGCAAGCGAGGGTTCTTCTTGAGCGCGTGGGAGCAACGGGCGTGCATTTCGTCGAGATCTGATGTGACCTGACCTGGTCCACCACCGGAGCCGGTCGAAAACGTCGGGCATCGCCCGTTTCCATCGTGAATCATGCAGCTTTCCGGTAGTAATGATTGAGAAGTCCACCGAGCATACGCTCTCGACAAATCGTGCCGACCGGCGAAGGCGGCGGCTTGCCGACATCCTCCGGCGGTGTGTTCGCCAGCAGCTGGTGCGGCCGCGGCTTGTTGTGGAACCGCTCGAACTCACGGGTGATCTGTTCCAGATGCCGCACGAGGAAGCACAGCAGGTGGTTCAGGCACCCGGGATGAGAAAAATCTCGCCGCCGCGCTTGACGGGTTCCTAACATACTACTATCATGGTTGGTTGATTGGTTAAGTGGTTGCCTGTCCAACTGGAAAGGCAGCTCAGCGCGGCTCGACTCCCTCTCTCCCCCTGTTCCGGCCTCAAACTTCAGACCCCACAACCCGAGACTCCAACCCCCATCCGCATGCATCTGTGTTCATCTGTGTTCATCTGTGGTTCCATCTTCGCTCCCTCTTCCATCCGCCGCCGCGCTTGACAGGCACCTAACATACTACTACCATGGTTGGTTGATTGGTTAACTGGTTGCCTGTCCAACTGCAAAGGCAGCTCAGCGCGGCTCGACTCCCTCTCTCGCCGCTTCACGGTCGCTCGCCCCCCTGTTCCGGCCTCAAACTTCAGACCCGACAACCCGAGACCCCATCCCCCATCCGTGTGCATCTGTGTCCATCTGTGTTCATCTGTGGTTCCATCTTCGCTCCCTCTCCCATCCGCCGCCCGCTCGGGGCCGGCGCCCGGGCAAGCGCGGCACCACCGCCGACAGCAAGAATTGACCATGCCCGCCGCGCCGAATTCCGCGCGGTCCTGCAGAAACCAACAGAAACGGCGCGAAACGGAGGCAAAACGTGTACACTTTTGATCAGTTCTTGGACGGATTCCTTACGCCTGAGTGCAGTTGTGCCCCCGCACCCCCGCTCCCGGCGCGCCAGGGCGGATCGGCCCGCGGCGGAGCTAAGCCTGGGCCGCAATTGGCGTTCCTTGCTTCCAGATATTCGGGTCTGGGGGCAGCAGAGCAGCAGAACAGCACCTTCCAGTCTGCGCCGTGCCGCGCCCTGCGGCCGAGAGGGGAGAGCAGGAGACACGAGAACAGGAGAGCGCTACCTCCCCCTCCGCTTCGTGCCTCCGTGCCTCCGTGCCTTCGTGCCTTCCTCCCCCTCCGTCGCTTCGTCGCTTCGTCGCTTCCCCGCTTCCCCCTCCCCGCTTCCTCAACTCCCCTCACCGTGATACAACATCCGGCCATGGATCGACGCACTGCCATCAATCGGATCGGGCTGACCTCGCCGCTGGGTTTTGCGGCCGCGGGGGGCACTTGCGGCATCAAGCCTTCGGGCACGGCCGACCTGGCGATCGTCCTCTGCGAGCGGCCGTGCGTGGCCGCGGGGATGTTCACGACCAATCGCGTGGTCGGCGCGCCGGTGACCGTCTGCAAACGGCATCTGAAGGCCGGTGCGGCGCAGGCCATCGTCTGCAACAGCGGCGTGGCCAACGTGTGCACGGGCGAGGCGGGGATCGAGGATGCGATCGCCATGGCCGCGGCCGTGGCCAGGGCCGCGCCGGGCGAAGTGGCGAACAACCAAGTGCTGCCCTGTTCGACGGGCGTGATCGGCAAGCGGCTGCCGATCGAGAAGATCCTCTCCGGCATCGAGAGGACCATGCCGCGCCTGGCCCGCGGGCCGATGGCCGACAGCGAAGCGGCGCGGGCGATCATGACCACCGACCTCGTGCCCAAGGCGGCCGGCGTGACGGTGAAGATCGGCGGCAAGGAGGTGACCCTCGGGGCCATCGCCAAGGGCAGCGGCATGATCGCGCCGAACATGGCCACGATGCTCGCCTTCATCACCACGGATGCGGATATCGACGCCAGGAGCCTCAAGGCCGCGCTGAAGCAAGCGGTGGATGTGAGCTTCAACCGCCTGAGCGTGGACCACGACACGTCAACGAGCGACTCCGTGCTGGCGCTCGCCTCCGGCCTGGCCGGCAACAAGCGCATCACCACGCGCGGCGAACACTTCAAGGCGTTCGCCAAAGCGCTCGCGGAGCTGTGCCGCGAACTGGCGTACCAGGTCATCAGCGACGGGGAAGGCGCGACGAAGGTGTTCCGCGTGATCGTGCAAGGCGCGGCCAGCGGTGCGGATGCGGACCGTGTCGGCCGCACGGTGGTGGGCAGTCCGCTGGTGAAGACGGCGGTGCACGGCGGGGACCCGAACTGGGGCCGCATCGCCGCGGCGGTCGGGCGCAGCGGCGCGAAGGTGAACCCGGACAAGCTCGACATCCAGATCGGCAAGACGCCGGTGCTGGAAGCGGGCCAACCGGTGAAACTGAAGGCGGCCGCGGCCGGACGCGTGGAACGGGCCATGGCCCAGAAAGAGGTCGTGTTCACGATCAACCTGCACCAGGGCAAGGGATCAAGCGAGTGGCTGGGCTGCGACCTGTCGCGCGAGTATGTGACGATCAATGCGGACTACACGACATGATGGGGAAGGTGCGGGGGCAGGAAGGCAGGGAGGCACGAAGGCACGAAGCGGAGGGGCAACGAGCCGCAACTGTGAGGGAGCGGTCTGATGGAAGGGACGAAGCGACGTAGGGAAGAAGGTGGAACGCTGGAGCGGCCCGCCGGCCGATGAACTAGGATGACAGATGCACCGCGAGGCTCCGTAGCCCAATTGGCAGAGGCACGCGACTTAAAATCGCGACAGTGCGGGTTCGAGTCCCGCCGGAGCCAGTTCGGCTTTCGCCCCGCGGCCGGGTGCCGGCATTTCTTGAGGCGGTGAATCGGTTTCACAGGTCGGGATGCGCTGACCGGGGAGTTGGCAAGGTGGTGACGTGCCGGACGCGGCGGCCGGGACCTCCGACATAAGTTGCTCTTTGACAATTATTTATGGAAACACGTGGCCATCATTTGGGTCAAGCGGATTTTTTTCACCGGTTCCCGTGCATTCCCCGGAACACGAGGTAGGTTTCAAGTGCGTGGGAAGGAGAGAGCCCACGCGACGGGAATGAGACAGTTCGTTTCACGCTGGTGAGAGAAGAGAGAGAGAAACCCATGGCAACACGAATTTTGTGCACATTTGTCGTCGCTTTCGTCGCGCTCTTTGCGGCTTCTGTTCAGGCAGCTCCGATCGATTACATCATCAACACGTCAGGCACCGACCTGCTGTTCGTACAGATGGCCACCACGGACAACCACAACGTCAGCTATGACGAGGAAACCGACCAATACACGGCCAACTTGAACTGGATCATCGGCGATGACCTGGTCACCGCCCTGCAGGAGGCCAACATCGACCGCGTCACGATCACCATCGACGCCATCGATGACGGTCTGACCGTGCTCGTCGGCGACACCCCGCTCAGCCAGGCGGGCGACTCGGCCGAGCTGATGGTCGACGAATTCGCCGATGACACCGGCGGCGGTACGGGCGGTGGGACAGGCGGCGGTGGTACGGGCGGTGATGGTGGTGATGGCGGCGACGTGGTGGAGACGCCTTACAAGGCCGTCATCTACGAAGGCGCTCCGGGAGATGGCACGGTCCCAACTGACGAACTGCTGGGCGAAGCCTTCCGCTTCACGTTCACGGTAACCGCCGGCGCCGTGACGCGCACCTACACCGCGATCTACACCGACAAGGACGTTGAGATTCCCGAGCCCGCCTCGCTCGCACTGGCGGGAATCGGCGCACTGGTCGTGCTCAACTCGCGACGACGCCGTCGCTGAGACGGATCTTTCGCGGCCTGATGTGCGGGCCGCACAGCCATGAGTCTACGCAGCCGTCGGCCATCGCGCCGGCGGCTGTTCGTTTGTTCGCGCAGGCTCGCTTCGCATCGAGCTTCCACACCGCAGCTATAATCCCGGCCTATGCCCGAGACCGCCGCATCCGATCGCTTCACGCTTCGGCACACGCTGCTCCATCTGTTGCTCCTGACGTTTCTGGCGGCCGGCATCTACCTGCCGCGCTCGACCGAGTGGCCCCTGCGCGGCGAGGAGACGCGCTGGGCGCGCATCGGCATCGAGATGGCCGATAGCGGCGACTGGGTCGTCCCGCGCGTGCAGGGGCAGGTCTACATCACCCGGCCGCCGCTGCAGAGTTGGTTGACCGGGATCATCTACCGCATCACCGGTTCGTACCCCGATGCACTGATGGTTCGCTCGACGACCCTCGCCGCAGTCATCGCCACGGTGCTGCTGATCTACCTGGCGATGCGCCGGCCGCTGGGCGACATCCCGGCGTTCATCGCGGCGTGCGTGTATCCGACGTTCTTCATCGTGCTTGAGATCGGGCGGCGGGCGGAATCCGAGTCGCTTTTCACGTTCTTCCTCGCCGGCGCACTGCTGCTATTCATTCGCGGCTACCACCTCGGCAAGAGCCGCTTGATGACATGGCTGATCGCGTCCGCCTTCGCGGCCCTGGCCGCCCTGACCAAGGGGACACAGGCGCCGGTTTACTTCTTCGGCGCCGTCGGCCTGTTCCTGCTCGTCCGGCGCGACTGGCGATGGCTGCTGCGGCCGCCGGCCTTTGCCGGCCTCGCCATGTTCCTGCTGATCATCGCCGCCTGGCAGATTCCCTTCTGGCAGGCGACCGGCTGGGAGGGTTTCAAGGGCGCCTGGATCAGCCAGACAACCGATCGTGTCGGCGCCCCGCTCGGCACGCGGCTGCTGCATGTGGCGTCGTTCCTTGGTCAGACATTCGCGTGCCTGCTGCCTTGGAGTCCGCTGCTGGTCTTCGTCGTCGCGCGCGGCTACTGGCGTCGCCTGGGCGATCGCCGCAACCTGGCGCTCTTCTGCGTGATCGCCGCGACTGTCGGACTGGTTCCACTGCTGCTCGCGCCGGGCGCCAAGACGCGGTACTACATTCCGATCTACCCGTGCATCGCCGTGCTCATCGCGCTTTCCATTGAATACTGCATCAACGCGCCCGCGGCCCGACCGGGCGTCGGCTGGCATCATCGCAACTCGCAGCTTCTGATGGGGATCATCGTGCTGTGCATCGGACCGCTGCTGCTGGCGATCTCACTGGCCGCGCCGCAACTGCAGGTGGACTGGATGCTCAAGGCGCAACAGCCGATTTCGTTCGCGATCGTCTTCACGCTCGTCGGGTTGATCGTGGGCGTGGTTCTGATTCGCCTGGCCCCACGTCGCTCACCCGGCGCCGCGGCCGCGTCCGCATGGCTCACCGCCGCGTTCATGGGCCTGGCGTTTACCGGCGCGGTCCTCAACGGGCTGATCCGCGACAGTTCCGACCCCGGCGCGGCGGTCGCCACACTCAAAGCCAAGCTCCCGCCTGACGCACAACTCGTCAGCTTCGGCCCGGTGCACCACATCTTCGTCTTTCACTACGCGGAGCCCATCGAGTGCCGGCCCTGGCCGGGCGACATGGATGCCGACTGGCAGCACATCTGTTTCATGGATGACTTGCAGACGCGCAAGCGGATCAGGCGGGCGTCGTTCGTCCGCCGGCTCGAAGACTGGCAGCAGATCGCGGCGATCAATCTCGATCGCGTGGCCAAGCCGGTCGGGGAGGCGGAGAACGTCATCCGCGTCTACCGGCGCAAGCCGTGAACACGGCTCGGCGCTCGTGGCGATTGCCCTGCGTCGCGCGGGGGCAATTTGCGTCGGTCCTCTGATGCTGCAACAGCCGCGACACCGGCCGCGTTGATCACGAACGTCCTTCGCAACCATCCCTTCGGGAGTATCCCGCTATGCAACCAGCAACACGTTTCCATGGTCCGGCAGGTCACCTGGCGTCACTGCCGATCATGTTGATCGCGGTGACACTGGCCGCGCCCGTTGTCCATGGCGATGACAAGCCGACGCTCGATGAAAGCATGAAGCGCCTCATCAAGGTGCGCGATGAACTGCAGCGCCGCTATGAGCAACGCCTCAAGGACGACCTTGCGAAGGGACCGTGCAACGATGTGGTGCTCCGCCTCGACAACGCGGCGGACGGCGAGCAACTCGACGTCACACTGCGCCAGCGCGGCGGCGAATGGCTCGCGGCCCATGCCGTCGTTCCCGCGTGGCGCCAGGAGACGATGCAGGAGAAGTTTTACTTCCATCACAACCAGCAGACCAATACCGTCCGGCGCGACAAGCAGCGCTTCCAAGTTGCGCCAGAAGGCCTGGTCTTGGAAGACAACAGCCTGAGCGGCCGCCTCCATGCGACGCTCGGGATCGACCTGCTTCGCCACGAGCGCGAGCCGTGGGACAAGGAGTTCTCGTGGTGGGATCGCTTCCAGGTAATCGGCTACACGCAGCCGCGCGAGCAGACGTATGAACTGGACGTCGCCGTGCTGCCCGACCGGCATACTTTCACGCTCACGCTTGTCGGCGGGCTTTCCTGGCCGGGGCGAAGAGGTGAGCAATCGCGCCGGCCGATCGAAGTTTGTTTCGATCTACCCGGCGACCGCTGGACGAAGCCGCGCGTGTACACCCGCACGTGGAACGGTGGATTCCACCAGGCGGACGCAAGCGAGCTGACGTTCGCCGACGGGCAGTTGACGGGCAAGCTGGTTGTCACACTGCACAGCGATCGATGGTTTCCGAAGGACAAGAAGCCGCGCGTGCAGACGTTCGGCATTTTCGCGAAGTTCCATGACGGGTCGCTCAGGGGTAGCTATCGCAGCGAAGGCGCGCTGGGCAAGTACGAGGGCCCGATGATCGGCAACGGCGGCGCCGCTGTGCAGGGCTGGTACCGGGCCACGGGAGCGATGGGCGGCCATGCCGGGCGCGTCAGCGGATACGTTGCGCAAGTCTCGGCCGGCCCGGCCGCTCACATGCTCGCCATGGGCGCGCAGCAGCCGACCGAACACGTGTCGGATTTCGCCACAGGCTATTATCAGCAGATTCGCGCGCTCGACCGGGCCCTGGCCGCGTATCCGCTGCCGTCGCACGTCACATTGCGCCAGGTGCGCGATATGCCTCTGTTGCGATGGCCGGACGGTTCGGACGATGAACTTGGGGCGTGGGTCAACCGGCTGGCGACGCTTGCCGAAACGAAGGCCGCCACGCGCCAGGCCAAGCGCACCGCGCCGCAACGCGGCCCTGTCACGCCGCGCGATGTACGGTTTGGCCCGTACGCGGAGACATCCGCACTCGCGGCGAACAGAATCCCCGCGTCGGTGGATGACAATGGACCCGATCGCTGGCAGTTCATCGAGCAATGGTCCGTGCTCGGGCCGCTGCCCGTCGTGGACGGTCGTGAGATGGACGAGGCCGCTTTGCCTGACCTGTTGCCCGCGCCATCGATGTACGCGCAACCGGACGTGCTCCACGTCGAAGGCCGCGGCGTTCAGTTGCCTCAGCGCGGCCCGATCGAATGGACCACGGCGAAGGCCACCGGCGGCCTGCTCCGCCCCGCATGGGAGAAGGGCCATCTCTTCGCCCGAGCGAACCCGGCGCTGTGGTATGCCGCGAGTACCGTCAGCAGCGACACCGACCGCAAGGTGTGGCTGGCGATCAGCGCCAATGACCACGCCAAGTTGTGGGTGAACGACGAACTGGTTTGGGTCGACGCGGAGAAGCCGTGGGCGTACCGGGACCGCCGCCGCGCTGTGTTTCAAGTCGACCTGCGCAAGGGCGAGAACCGTCTGCTCGTGCGGTGTCGCTCCGACCGGCGCGACGGCTGGGTGCGGCTGCACGTGTGCACGCGCGGCGGGCCTAGTCCGAATACCAGCGCAGACACGCCCGCCGACGGCCGGCAATCTGATCGCAAGCCGTCACCGGACAGCGCCGACACGTCGCCCGCCCCACCGATCGCCTGGGACATCGACAAAGGGACGAACGTCGCATGGCGCACACCGATCAAGGGCGGCCGCGCGCAGCCCGCTGTCGGCGGCGCGAATCTGTTTGTCAGCGGCGACCCGTTCACGCTTCACTGCCTTGATCCGAATACCGGCAACGTGAAGTGGGCGCGCGAGTCGAACGTGCTTGAGGTGATCGCACCGGACGATTTCAAGGCTTGGGGGAACACAGACGATGCTGCGAAGCGACTCGCGCTGCTTCAAAAACACGACCTGGTCAGCAGCAAGGCGAGCCACTTCGGCGGCCTCGGGAGCGTCACGCCGGTCGCCGACGACAAGCACGTGTGGGTGCACTACCCGACGGGCGTCGCCGCGTGCTACGACCACGCCGGCAATCGACGCTGGATCGTACGGACCCCGCTCGAAGGCGCGGCCGCGCATCTGGCCGGCGATGTGCTTGTGCTCGAAGGAGAACCATCGCGGCAATGGCCGGCAGACGCAGATGCTGAGGCCGGCAAACGCAAGAAGAAGAAAGGGGATGGTGGACACGGCATGGTCGGGATCAGCGCAACCACGGGGAAGATCATTTATCGCAAGCGCATATCCGGCCCGTTGCCTCGACACCGTTCCAAAGCCATCGCATTGACGCGCGGCGACACGACACGCCATATCGTGCTTACCAGCAACGCGAAGGGCATCGACGCCGCCACCGGCGACATCATCTTCGAACGCGTGGACGCTGATCCCGAGGGTAGCTACCACGTCTCAGTCCGCGATGGCCGCGTGTACTTCACCGCGATGGACGACAAGACGGCCGTTGACTTCTGGCTGGATGAATCAGGGCGCGTCTGCCACGGCGCGTTGTGGCACAACCACCAGGAGATCACGGGCTTCTTTAATGTCGGCGCCACCTCGGCCGCCCGCGGCGATCGGCTCTACACCTGGTCGGCCGTGCTGGAGCGCGGTCCGCACTGTCCCATGCCGCGCGTGGAGGTCAACGTCTACGACCGCAACACCGGCAAGCGCCTCCACCGCATCAAACCCGCGATGGATAGCGCCGTGAACCACATGATCGACCCGGCCATCCACGGCGAATATCTCTACGTCTGCGACGCCGGCGGCGGCAGCCACGGCGGCCTGCAGTCGCACGGACAAATCACCGTCGTCCATGCCGGTGAGACGCCGACCATCGCGGCGCAGAACCGTGTCGACCTGGGCACGTCCGCGCCGCCGGTCTTCCTGGGCGATCGCATGTTCCTCCGCTCGCCGCGCGGCGTGGTGTGCATTGCCGTGACGGACGAAGCCGGCCGGCGCTACCAGGCGCAGCATGTCGCGGAGAAGCTGTTTGATCAGATCGGCCGCGAGCCGCGCCCCACGAAGCTACTGCAACTCGACGCCGCGGACAGCAAGGCGCTGCGCCAGAATGCGCCAATGCTGCCTTTCGAGAGCGGCCAGGGCCTCAACCAGTGGTTGACCGTCGACCCGTTCGTATTGCCGGACGAGGCCAGTGAAGGCGAACCGATGGAACAGTTCCTGCGCCAGTTCGAAGCGAAGGATTTCCGGCCGGTCGATCCGCGGTTTTCCATCACGGAAGGTCCGCACTATGTCGAGTACTACAATCTCCAGGGGCGCGGCATGCGCTTCCCCGGCTTCCGCAAGCGCTTCGACGCCGCCGCGTTCATCGACAGCCGCGAGAAGGTCGGCCTGTTCTACACGCAGATCGAGAGCGGCCAGGAGCGCGTGGTGACGCCGGTGCTGCCGGACCATGTCACGATGTGGCTTGGCGGCACCCGCATGGCGCCCAATCGCCCCGTGCGGCTGGAACCGGGGCGGTACCGCATGGTGATGCTCGTGCGGTCGACGCCACCCGTCCCCGAGCCTGCGCCGCCCATCAATTTGGCCAAGGCCCTGGAGGCGCGTGCGGCCACGCCTGTCGATTTGTCCGGCGGGTGGCGCGCGATCGGCCCCATGCCCGCCAACAATCTCACGCTCAATCCGGCGCGGCTGGCCCGCCTTGGCAAAACCGTCACGCTTGGCAAGCAGCCGTTCGTCGTGCAGCAGCTACCCACGCAGACCGGTGGGCTGGTGGACCTTGCGCCCCTTCTGGGCATCGCCCCCGACCAGGAACTGAAGGACCTGCCCACCGGACGGCAGGAGGTGCCCATCAAGAGCGAGACGATCGGTTACGCGTGGAAGCAATTCGAATGTCCGGAAGACGGGCACATCGTCATCAATGCCTGCGCCGACTGGTTCATGACCTGGTACATGGACGGTGAGGAGGTCTTCAGCAACTGGACGCGCGGCAACGGCACGTCGCCGACGTCCATCGGGGCGCACACCATCGCCGCGCCTGTCACCAAGGGCAAGCATATCATCGCGGTCCGCGTCAAGGCGGGGAGCAAGGGATGGTCTTTCCACGCGATGGCCGGCTTCACCACGCAGCGTCCGGCAGCGCTGGCGAAGGACCATCCCGAACCGCGCGGTATTCGTCCCCCGCCGCCGCCACGCGGTATCATCGTCGGCCTGCGCGAGTTGCAGGACCTGCAACGCACGCATGATCTGTGGCTCGATCGTGCCCGAGCGTTGCGGCCGCGCCTGCAGTGGATCATGCGCCAACTGCCGCGAAGCAAGGAAGCGTCAAAGGCCCATGCCTTGTTGGAGCGGATAGACTGACAGCAAGGCGAACGCCGGCTCGCGCGTGCCCTATAGTTGCGCGTTACAGACGCCCACTGCCACCCATGCTGGAAAGACTGCGACAGTTCCCGGAAGAGCTTTGGCGGATCTGGCTGGAGTTCGCACCTTGGCTGCTCATCGGCCTGATCTTTGCGGGGCTGATCAGCGCGTTCGTGCCCATGTCCTGGGTGCAGCGATGGTTGGGCCGCCGGGGTATCGGATCGATTCTGCGCGCGGCCATCATCGGCACGCCGTTGCCGCTCTGTTCGTGCAGCGTGATTCCCGCCGCGCTGGCCCTGCGCCGAAGCGGCGCATCGCGCGGCTCGACCGTCTCGTTTCTTGTGGCCACGCCCGAGAACGGCGCCGACTCCATCGCCGTGTCCTATGCGCTGCTTGGACCGTTTCTCACCGTTGTGCGACCCGTCGCCGCAATCTTCAGCGCGATGGCCGCCGGCCTGGCCGCCCAGGCCATCCCGGAACGCGCCGAGGCCACGGGACGTGCATCGACCGACGCGGCAGAAGAGGGTTGTTGCGGCTGCAGTCCCGCCGCAGGCGAGAACAGTGCGGATTGCTGCAACACCGACGAGACAGCGCGCGGCCGTGTGGCCGTGTTCTGGCATGCCGTCGTGGATCTGTTCCGCGACCTGGTCGGCTGGCTGCTTATCGGTGTACTGCTCGCGGCGTTGATCAAAGCGCTGGTGCCGGCCAACACGCTGGCCGACTATGGCAGCGGCCTCGCGGCCATGATGGTCATGCTGATGGTGGGCATCCCGATGTATGTCTGCGCGACTGCTTCCACGCCCATCGCGGCCGCACTGCTGCTGGCGGGGGTCAGCCCGGGCACGATCCTGGTCTTCCTGCTGGCCGGCCCGGCGACGAACCTCGCCACCATCGCCATCATCCGGCGCGAACTGGGCACGGCGACCGTCGCCGTGTACGTCGCGGCCATCGCTGTTTGCTCCATCGGCTTCGGTATGCTCACCGATCTGATCGTCCGCGCAGGGGAGATCCGCATCGCGGCCCAGGTTGCCCAATCGCATGAACTGCTGCCGTCGTGGATTGTGCTTGCTGCCGCAGTGGCGATGCTGGTGGCCGTGGCCGCGCATTACATGGCAATCCTGCGCGGGCGCGTTTTCCGGCGTGGCGTGGGCGGCGATGATCGCGCTGCCGACCCGCGTCCGTCCTCGGAGTGAGAATCCGCTACAACTGGCATAGCTCCTACCGCCGCTTGGATCGCGAGGCCCTCCGGGAGCAAGTCGCCTGCCGGGCCGGTCGATGCTGACTGAAGACCCCCGCAGATGTGAGAGCCCCATGCCCGACCCATCCCGCCGCCCCGCCGCCGAAGCGCCGCAGAGCTACTTCGGCCGCCCTTGCACCGACCTCTCCGCGCGATACATGTGGATGTGGATTGACAGCCGCCTGCGCGTGAAGCGCGGCGCGGCGCACGGCGCGGAACTGGCCGGTCCCGGCGAGAACATCGAAGCCCACTATCGCGGCTGGTTCGACCCGGAGACGAACGAACTGTTTCTGGTCCGGCCGTCCGCCGCAGCCGGCGGGCGCGCGATGCGTGGCATCCCGCGCATCTTGGATCGCGTCCTGCGGCGCCGCTTCGGCGATGACCTGGTCTACCGGGCGTTCTGATCTTCACGACTGACCGGCGAAGTTGCTCAGCATCTTCAGACCGACGCGTTGCGACTTCTCGGGATGGAACTGCGTCGCCACGATGTTGTCTCGCGCCACGGCCGCGCAGAAGGGCCGGCCGTAATCGGCGGTCGCCGCGATGACGCCTTCGCCGTCCGGCTGGGCGTAGTAACCATGCACGAAGTAGACCGCCGGCTCGCCCGGAAGGTCAGCAAACAGGGGCGTCCGGCGGGGGAACGACAGTCGGTTCCACCCCATGTGCGGGACCTTGAGCTTGCCCGCGCCGTACGCCGTGCCCTCAAAACGGACCACCTGCCCCGCGAAGACACCGAGGCCCGGCACGGGCTCGTTGTCCGACGGCGCATCTTCCTGCGAGCCCTCGAAAAGCAACTGCATCCCCAGGCAGATCCCGAGCATGGGACGGCCCGACGCGATGAACTGGTGGACCATCTCCACGAGCCCGCGCTCCCGAAGATGCGCCATGCCGTCGGCGAAGGCCCCGACGCCCGGCAGCACCAGCCGCTCCGCCTGCAGCAGCTTCGCGGGGTCGGCGGCAACCAGGGCCCGCGCCCCCAACAACTCGAACGCCTTTTGCACGCTCCGCAGGTTGCCCATGCCGTAGTCGACGATGCCGATCATAGGCCGGAGAGTATAGCGACAACCCTTACGTACCATCAGAGTCGCCCCGCGAATCAACCGCTTGCCTCGACCCGCTGGACGTAGAACATGCTGTCAGCCGGCCGCGGTCCGACCAGATGCCACGAAACCGGGAACTTCGGTCCCTTCGCGATGTAGGCGTCAAAGATCTGTTGGCCCCACTTGTACTGCTGATCGATGTTCCGCTCCATCTTGGCCGTGTCGGTGCTGGGGATGAAGGTGTTGGTCAGGTAGTTCCAGTTCGGATCCAGCCGCACCAGCAGATGGCCCTCGTCCCACTCGATGGGGTAGCCGTGCACGTAGCCTTCGCCGGTGCCCGGCGTGTGGAACCAATAGCAGACAAACCTGTCCTTGTCCGCGGTGGAGGTGTCCTGCGTGCCGCCGACCAGCAACCGCGCGTGGCTGACGCGCACGGGCGTCACGCCCCAGCGCTTCTTGGCGATCCAGATGTGCTTTTCCTTGGCATCGAACAGGCCAACATGCGCGTAGTCCACGCGCACCGTATCGGTGCAGTACTGGCGATTGACCTTCGGTGCCGCGCGTCGCTGGGCCATTTCGTTGCGATCATAGCCAACCGGCTCTGCGACGCCACTCGGGAACCGATTGCCCCGGCGTGCGAAGTGACTGCTTGTATGCGCTACCCACCCCCCGCTATCCTGTGGCCGCACGCATCCCAAGGAGCAGTGTTTACGATGTCACCCCAAACCCAAGCGCAGGTTCCGACCGTTCGCGGCAAGGTCGCCGACTACCGCGGAGCGACCGACGAGACGCCCGCCACCATCGAATGGGTTCTCCCCGACGGCGACTACCGCATCCGCCTGGTCGTCGACGGCCCGGTTGACACCGACGCCCACGACGAGGCGAGCGGTTACATCGCCGCCAACGCGAAAAAAGTGTCAATCGTCGGCACCGGCGGGCGGTTCATCGAGCCGGTGCATGGCCGCCCGCGACGGGTGCAGGGGCGCATCGCGGCCGTGGATGCCGCGGCGGGCACGATCATCGTCCGCGCCGGCGGCGGGTGCCCCGTTGTTGCGAAGCTCACTTCGCCCGGGCAGACGCCCGACCAGTACCAGGCCGGCCAGTTCGTCGGCTTCACTATCGAGCCCGGGGCACGATTCATGCCCGCCTGAACGGACGGGCGAACCTGAGGGGTTAACCATGCTCAAGCGCATCCTCGTCACCGGCGGCGCCGGCTTCCTCGGCTCTCACCTGTGCGAACGCTTCGTCCGCGAGGGGCACGATGTTATCTGCGTCGACAACTTCTTCACCAGCCAGAAAAGCAACGTCGCGCACCTGCTCAACGAACCCAACTTTGAGCTCGTCCGGCACGACATCACGCATCCGCTCTTCCTCGAAGTGGACGAGATCTACAACATGGCCTGTCCGGCCAGTCCCGTGCATTACCAGTACAACGCGATCAAGACCATCAAGACCTCCGTGATGGGCGCCATCAACATCCTCGGCCTGGCCAAGCGCGTCCGCGCGAAGATCCTGCAGGCCTCGACCAGCGAGGTCTACGGCGACCCGGACATCCACCCCCAGCCCGAAACCTACCGCGGCAACGTCAACCCGATCGGTGTCCGCGCCTGCTACGATGAGGGCAAGCGCTGCGCCGAGACACTCTTCTTCGACTACCACCGCCAGAACAACGTCAACATCCGCGTGGTCCGCATCTTCAATACCTACGGCCCGCGCATGCACCCCTACGACGGCCGCGTGGTCTCGAACTTCATCCTCCAGGCCCTGGCCGGCGAAGACATCACCGTCTACGGCGACGGCAGCCAGACGCGCTCGTTTTGCTTCGTGGACGACCTGGTGGACGCGATGATCCTGATGATGGCCGGCCCGGACGACTTCGTCGGCCCGGTCAACATCGGCAACCCCGGTGAATTCACCATTCGCCAACTGGCCGAGATGGTGATCGAGATGACCGGCAGCAGAAGCAAGATCATCGAAATGCCACTGCCGGCCGACGACCCCACCCAGCGCAAGCCCGACATCTCGCTGGCCAGGGAAAAGCTGGGCTGGGAGCCGAGGGTGGCGCTGCGCGACGGGCTGGCCAAGACGATCGAATACTTCCAGTCGCTGGACTTGTCGCTGTATCGCAAGCCGACGGACCACACGGCGCACAAGAGTTCGCAGGGGTAGGAAACGGCGCCATGGGTAACACGGTCTATATCGAGACGAGCATTATCGGGTACCTGACGTCGCGCATGAGTGCGGATCTGATAGCGGCGGCCAACCAGCGCTTGACGCGCGACTGGTGGGACGAGCACCGTCACAGATATCACGTGGTTGTCTCGGCTGCGGTGATCGCCGAATGTGAAAGCGGCGATCCAGCGGCGGCGGGCGAACGGATGGCAGTCCTCGCGGGCATCGAGTCGATTGATATCACACCGGAAGTAGAATCTCTTGCCGGCCTGCTGATCGACCGAGTGCCTCTGCCCGCGCGAGCCCACGTTGATGCGCTACACATCGCGGCAGCGGCTATACACGGTATCCGCTATCTGCTCACCTGGAACTGCAAACACATCGCCAACGCAGCCCTTGCGCAGTCGATCGCGAACGTGTGTCGGTCGGTCGGTGCCGCGACCCCTATAATGTGTACACCGCAACAGTTGATGGAGGACTGACTCGTGTGGGAAGATCCCATCGTAAGAGAAGTCCGTGGGTGGCGCGAACGCTACGCTGCAAGGTTCCAGAATGACCTTCACGCGATCTGTGAGGACCTCCGCAGACGGCAGGAGTGCCTGGACCGCAGGGCCGTGACGCCGGTAGTGCAACGGCCCGAGCAAACGCGTGGACAAGACGGCGATGAGCCCGACTGACTCGTTACCGCCATAGTCCGTGACGGACTACCGATTCACCGTGTCTGGGAGCGCCACATCGATCGCGACGAACTGCAGGATAAAGCGGAGCGACTCGTTGCATCGATGCGTGACGCGAAGAACAAGCCCCACTTGCTTCCCGCGATGGTTGCCCTCTTCGAACTACAGCATGGGATACCGATTGATCAGGTCTCCCCACATCGCCATCGTCCACTACCGGGCGAGGCCCTTGATCAGGCCCTGGTGATCGAATTCCGATGCTGCAGATGCAACCACTTAGCCCGAGGGCTATTTTGGGGGCCCCACCCACCTACTGCAGATTCACCGGCATCACCACGTACACGAAGTTCGGCCCCGTGCGCAGCACGCCCGGCTTGTTGGCCGCACGCATCTCGAGTGTCACCTGGTCGCTGTCGGTCACCTTCAGTGCGTCCAGCAGGTACCCTGGGTTGAAACCGATCTCGACCGGGTCGCCCTCGTACTTCGGCAGGTCCACGCCGATCTCCGCCTCGCCCATTTCCGGTGCGCGGCTGGCGACCGTCAGCCCTTCGCTCGAGAACGAGAAACGCACGCCCTTGCTCTCCTCGTTCGTCAGCAGCCCCGCGCGGCGAACCGCGCTGGCGAACACATCCGTCTGCAGCGTCGCCTTCTTGTCGCCGTCGCGCGGAATCACGTCCTTGTATGGCGGGAAGTTGCCCTCCACCAGGTTCGATGACAGCACCGTTTCGCCCATGTGAAACAGGATCTTGCTGTCCTCGACCTTCACCTGCACGTTCTGTTCCGGTTCATCGAGCAACCGATTGAGCACGTTCAGGGCCTTGGTCGGAACGATGGCCGTCTGACTTCCTTCGCCCTTCGACGGCTTGAACTCGCCCTTGGCCAGCGCCAGGCGATGCCCGTCCGTGGCGACCACGCACAGCTTGTTGCCGTCGCGTTCCATCAGCACGCCGTTGATGGCATACCGGCTGTTCTCGCGGGCCGTCGCGTAGAGGGTCTGTTGGATCAGTTGGTTGAGCACGCCCGCGTCGATCTGGAAGTCCGCCTCGCCGCCGAACTCCGGCAGTGCGGGAAAGTCGCCCACCGGCCGGCCGAACACCTTGAAGCGCGAGTCCTGCCCGCGAATGAGCATCGCGTCATCCTCGACCTCCAGCGTGATCGTCGCGTCGATCGACTCGCGCACGATCTGCCCCAGCTTGTCGGCCGGCACTACCACCGTGCCCGGCTCCTTCACCTCCACGCGCGGCGTCTCCAGGTGCAGACCGATCTCCGCATCCGTCGCCTCCACCCGCAGCGCGGCCTCGTCAGCCGTGAGCTTGACACAACTGAGCACCGGCTTGGGCGTCCGCGCCACCACCACGCCGCCGGCCAGGTTCAACGCTTCGAGCAAGGCTCCCCGATCGCAGACAACTTTCATAGCCCAATCCCTTGGTAAGATTCCGGTTATCGACAACGAGCCAGTGTAGCCGCACTGGCCCGACGGCGGCAACTGCCCGGGCCCGATGCCCGGCGCAACGCAAGCGGCGACCCCCGATTGTGGACGGCCGGTGGAAGGCTCGAAACGCTGTTTTGCATCGCTGCACGGCATTGCTACAATACTTGGCTCGATCGAATGCCACAGGCGGATACCGATATGCCCAAACTCAAGCGAAACAAGGGATTGCTGAAGCGCATCAAGATCACCGGCAGCGGCAAGGTCAAGTGGAAACGAGCCTTCTCCAGCCACTTGAACAGCCACATGTCCGGCAAGAAGATCCGCCAGTTGCGCCAGAAGCGTCTGGCATCGTCCAGTGATATCCCGCGTCTCGAGCGCATGCTGCATACGCGGCTGCGCGGCGCGGACTGATTCGGCCCGGCACGGTGCGGCGACGTGGCCGCATCCCTCGCATGTGCCGGTGAGCTGTTTCCGGGCGTTCTGTGAGTCGGGCTACAAGCGCGTTGCAATGACAACGCCCCCGCCGTCACGAAGGAGAGTTTGTCATGCCACGTGCACGCAAGGGCGCTGCCCGTCGTCAGTCGAAAGTCCGTTGGTTCAAGCGCGCCAAGGGTTACCGCGGCTCACGCAGTCGCCAGTGGCGGAAGATCAAGGAGACGGTGACACGCGCTGGCGTCAATGCCTACGAGCACCGCCGCCTGGTCAAGCGCGACTACCGCCGCCTCTGGATCACCCGCATTACCGCCGCCGCCAAGATGCGCGGCCTCAACTACAGCCGCCTCATCGCGGGACTCAAGGCCGCCAACATCGACCTCAATCGCAAGATGCTCAGCGAAATCGCCATCCACGATCCCAAGGGCTTCGACCAGATCGTCGAGAAGGCCAAGGCCGCCCTGCCCGAGAAACTCAAGGCCGCCTGAGACAGACAATCAGCAACGAAACAACAAACGCCACTGGTGGCCATCCGCCGGTGGCGTTTTCATTCGGACCGGTCGGCGCCTCAGTACACGCCGAGCGCCCTGCGGGCGAGTGAGGGGAGCAGTAGAGAGCAGAGCAGGAGCCCCCCGACGGAATCTGCTTCGTGCCTACGTGCCTACGTGCCTACGTGCCTCTCTTCTCCTCTTTCCCTCCGTCCCTCCGTCGCTACGTCGCTCCGTCGCTACGTCGCTTCTTCGCCAACGCCTCCCGCTGCACCTTCACCAACTGCCCGATCCCCCGCTTCGCCAGCTTCAACAGCTTCCCAAGTTCCTCTTCGCTGAAAGTCGCCCCCTCGGCCGTGCCCTGCACCTCCACGAACTGCCCCTTGCTGGTCATCGCGATGTTCATATCCACCTCGGCCCGCACGTCCAGCAGGTAGTCGAGGTCCAGGTGCGGCTTGCCGTCCACGATCCCCACGCTCACGGCCGCGACGTGAGTGGTGATCGGGTTCCGCTTGATCAATCCCTCCTGCCGCGCACTGGCCACCGCCTGCGACAGCGCGACGAACGCCCCGGTGATGGACGCCGTTCGCGTGCCGCCGTCGGCCTTCAGCACGTCGCAATCACAGGTGATCGCCACCCCGGGCATCCTGTCCAGGTCAACCGCCGCGCGCAGGCAGCGCCCGATCAGCCGCTGGATCTCGGTGCCACGACTGTCAGGACCGCGGCGCTTGCGCCCGGGCGTCGAGCCGGGCAACATCGCATACTCGGCCGTCACCCACCCGCTCCGCGCCTCGCCCGTCTCACGGTCGATCAGGAACGGGGGCACGTCCTCGCTGACCGTCGCCGTGCACAGCACACGCGTCTCGCCCATCGTGATCACCACGCTGCCGGGCGCGGCTGAGGGGAATGGCTCTATGGTCGTCTCGCGCAGTTGATTCGCAGCTCGACTCAAGCTTGGGCTCCTTGCCATCGTGTCACTTCGCCGCCAGAATCAGTGGTCGTCGACCGGCATCTTAACGCAACCCGCGAAGGAGGCAGACATGCGCAGATCCCCCATCACCATCGCCGCTTCACTTTTCCTGATCGTTTGCGGCGTCTCCGCCACCGGCGAGGACCGCTACGATCCCGAGCGATCACTGACCAGCCTGAAAGTGATCTGCGATCAGGCGATGACCTGCTTCGCGGACGAAGACACGGCCGGCGCGATCAAGATCGTCCGACCGCACTGGAAACTGCCTGAAGAGGAACTCGACCAACTCGACACCGCGATCGATAGCCTGCGCAAGCGAATGGCTGAGCGGATGGGCAAGTCGGTCGGCTTCGAGTACGTCGGCCACGAGAAAGCGGGATCGAGCTTCGTACGGCTCAACTACCTGCTCAAGCACGAACGGCACGCCTACGTCGTCACCTTCCGCTACTACCGCGCGCAAGATCGATGGGAGATGAACGAGATCAACATGAACACCGACGTGTCGCCCCTCTTCGATGACGATTGAGACCTCGTCAACTGGCCATTCGCCGCGCCGGCTGGGGCAGCATCTCCGGCACGGCGATCCGCACCGCATCCAGCAGCGCCTGCCGGTCGGCGCCGTCCCAGGGATAGGCGCCAACGTCGTTGCGCAGTGAGTCCAGCGCCGCCGCGGCCAGTCGCAGGACACCTTCATCCGGCTCGCCCGCATCCAACACGCGAATCGCTTCGTGCGGCGTGGGAATCAGGTGTTCGGTCGCGTAGACCAACTCCTCGTGCAGCTTCTCGCCCGGCCGCACCCCGGTAATCGCCACCGGCACATCGACATCCGGCTCCAGCCCGTGGGCACGGATGAACTGCCGGGCCAGCTCGTGGATACTCACCGGCTCTCCCATATCCAGCAGGAACAGCTCACCACCGTGCGGCGCGGCCTCGACCCGTCCGGCCAGGGCCATCGACTGCAGCACCAGGCCGGCCGCCTCGGGAATCGTCATGAAGTAGCGCGTCATCCGCTCGTCGGTCACCGTCACCGGCAGCCCTTCGGCGATCTGCCGCGACCAGATCGGCAGCACACTGCACGCCGAGCCGAGCACGTTGCCGAAACGCACCATCGCAAAGCGCGTCTCGCTCGTACGATTGAGCGACTGCACGTACAACTCCGCCAGCCGCTTGGTCGCGCCCATGACCGAACTGGGATTGACCGCCTTGTCGGTCGAGATCATGACAAACCGCTTGACACCGCACGCCACGGCCGCATCGGCGATCGAGCGTGTCCCGAGGTAGTTGTTTTCGATCGCCTCGGCCGGGTGGTCCTCCATCATCGGCACGTGCTTATGGGCGGCCGCGTGGAGGATGATGTCCGGACGCTCACGCCGGAGCAGGCTGCGGGTCTTGGCCGCGTCGGTCACATCGTGAAGCGCCGACAACCGCGCCAGGCGCGGCCAGCGCGTGCCGATCTGCCGGTCGATCTCGAACAGGGCGTTCTCGGACCGTTCGATCAGGCACAGCTTCGACGGCTCGAACCGGCAGACAATCCGGGCCAGTTCCGATCCGATCGATCCTCCCGCGCCCGTAATCATCACCACGTTCCCGCGCACGATCCGGCTGATCGACAGCTCGTCCAGTTCACGCGGCGAACGCCCCAGCAACGCCAGTGCATCCACGGCCACCTGCGGCGCCAAGCGCGTCGAAGACACCGCCGGCTTGCCACGACGAATGGCGTTACTGCCAAGAGCCTTGCCGGCCAGTTGATCCTCGATCGTCGCCACCCATCGCCAGGGCACACCGGTCTGCTCGCACTGCTGGACGGCCGCGCGAGCAGCCTGTTCCATCGCCGTGGGCAGGCTGATCACCACCGTATCCGGACACTCGCTGCGGATGATCTTCCCGAGGTCGCTGAGCGGCCCGAGCACCGAGGCCTCCACGGGCACCCCGCTTCCGCCCGAACCCACCGTGACCAAGCCAATGATGCTCGACGAAGCGTTTGCATCGGCCATCGCGCGGCAAAGCGTCAGCAGGGACTCGGACGTGCCCGCCAGCAACAGACGATCAACGCCGGACGGGTCATCGTGAACATTGTCCGATGCCGGATCATGAGCCATGTGGGGCCTCCAGCACCCAATATCGGTCGTGCGAACGAGATCGCTTCAAACCGGACCCGGATTTCTGCTTATGACATCATCCCATTCGCTCCCGATTCGCCCTTCTTCATAAACAGCCCCACGCAATCGGACGATACGAATTGCGACGAGGGCAATCGCCAGGGAGTTCACCCAATGCCGCAGGAAAAAAGCTTCGCAGAGCTTCGTCGCCGGCCTCGACTGCCCCTTCCCGCGATGTACACGCTCGTGCGAGTCCGACCCGTCGGCGAAGAACGATTCCTCTGGACCGGACACATCTACGACATCAGCGAATCGGGCATGCGCTTCGAACTGGACGAAGGCATCGAACCCGGCACCGAACTGGAAGTGCGGATCATGTTGCCCGGCGCGTCTCAGGCCATCGTCGAAGCCTGCGGTAAGGTCGTGCGCTACCACGATGAGGACGAAGTCGGCCCCATCCGCATGGGCATGAACTTCGAGCAGTTCCACGACCCGATGGACCGCACGCACCTGAGTGACTATCTGCAGATGGCCTTCGTCAGCCGCGCCGCGTGACGAGCCGCCCGGGCCAGACTCGACTCACTTCCACATCCAGACCACCAGGTCCCCGCTCGTCTCGCGGTCGTAACCTCCACACTTGAGATCACCGAAGACCTCGACGCTGCTCGCCCCCGCCACATCCGCCGCGCCCGCCAGCCAAGGCGCCTCCATCCCCAGCAGCGAGGCCGACTCGCTTTCGATCAACCCGCCGCCGACTTCCATCACCGCCAGGTCCACCCAGCCGCGCGAGCCCACGCGCCTGACGCCCTTGAGCACCACCGCCTCGCCGCGCGACAGCGCGACCTTGCGGCAGACCTGCCAGTTGCACGGCCCGTCGGGCAGGCGCCACAGGTTCAGCAACTGCACCACCGCCAGTCCGCCCGGGCGAAGCGCCTGGAGCATTGCCGCCAAGGCGCGCCGAACCGTCGCTTCATCGGGCGCCAACGCAAGGGAGTTGCCCACGCATAGCGCGACGTCGAAGTGCCCCGTCCGGCCACTGGGTTGATCGAAGCTGCGGACGCGCCAGCGCAGGCGGTCGTCCTCGCCGCAGCGCTGCCGCGCCAGTTCGATCATGCGCGGGCTGATGTCGGCCGCCTCCACCTCCAACCCCCACGCGTGGAACATCCGTGCATGCCGCCCGGGCCCGCACGCCACATCGAGCACGCGCTTCGCGCCGACGCGCCCAAACAGCGCGCGGTACCACGGCCCTTCCCGCGCCAACCGCGCCGGCCAGTCCACCATCGCTCCATAAACTTCACTCAGATCGTCGAAGGGGGTCGACGGCATGTCGCGATCCCGGGCGTACGTTTCACTTGACGACCACGATCTCCACACGCCGGTTCCGCGCCTTGGCCGCGGCGGTATTGCCCTGAACAACCGGTTGATCCGGCCCGTAGCCTCGCACGCGCATGTTTGCCCGCGGGACCCCGCGCTGGGCCAGGTAATCGAGCACTGCCTGCGCCCGTGCTTCTGACAGGTGGTAGTTGTCCCGCCAATTTGACTTGCGGATGGGGTCCGAATCCGAATGCCCCTCCACTCGGATCGTCTTGCCCGCGTACTTCGTCGTCAGCACGCCCGCGATCCGATTCAGTGCCCCCTTGGCCGTTGAACTGAGCGTCGCCTTGCCGCTGGCGAACAGCACGTCGCCTTGCATCCGAACCGTCACCGTGCGATCGGTGCTGAATGATTCGACGTCGCTGATCGCCTCGAAGCCGGTGTTCGCCCCCGCACCGTTGCCGCCCACCGACGGGGCGCGCGACTCCAGCTTCGCCCGAGTGAGCGCCTGCTGCAGTTCCAAATTCTGCCGCAGCAACGACTCGTTCTCCTTCTCAAGGGCGCTGACGCGGTTCAGGGCGTTCGTCAGGCGCTGCTGGAGTTCCATGCTCTGAGCAACCGCGGCGTCGCGCTCATTCACCAGCCGCTGCTGATTCATGCAGCCGACGTTCGTCATCAGTACCAACGTGCCCAGTACCAGCGTCACCATCCCTGATCGCCTGTGTGCGTGCATCATGCAGCCCTTTGTGAATGACAGGTCCCTGATTGCGCGCCGGTTGCCCATTGCGCGCGGCCGGATCCTCCAGCCTATCTACTTATCTCGGAAAAGAATACCACAAATGTTCAAACTCCGATCGGTCGCCGTCCCGCCCACTCACGCCTCCTGGTTCTCCGCCTGGAATCGCAATCGGTACTCCCGCGGCGGGATCCCGTGCGCCTTGCCGAACGCCTGGTACAGGTGCGTCAGGCTCGAGAAGCCGGATTCCGAACAGATCTGGCTGACCTTCTTTTCCGTTTCACGCAGCAGTTGTTCGGCCGTCTTCAACTTGCGCGACAGGATTTCCTGGTGCGGCGAGCGCCCCAGGTGTCGCCGGAAAGCCGAGAAGAGCGCCCGGCGCGACAGCGAGACCGCATCCACCACATCCTCAACCGAGATGCCCTTGTGTGCATTCTCCCAGATGAACCGCATCGCCCGCGCCACCTCGACGTGCGGCACCGCGATGATGTCCGTGCTCATCCGCGACACCACCCGCACCGGCTGCACGATCACCGGCTCATCCGGCGCCGGTTCGCCGGCCATCATTCGATCCAGCAGCTCCGCCGCGGCCTGACCGATCGCCTCGCGACCGATGTCGATGCTGGTCAGCGGCACCTGCGTGTACCGGCAGATCTCCTCGGCATTACCCACGCCCATCACCGCCACCTGCTCCGGCACCGAGAGGTCCAGATCCTCGCAGGCTTCCAACACGTCCACCGCCTCGGGGTCGTTGACCGCCAGGATGGCCACCGGTTTGGGCAGCGCCTCGACGCGCTCGGCCAGCCATTCCCGACGCACCTTGGACGGCACCGCTTCATCACCAAACGCTTCAAAGAACGCGATGGGTTCGCATGCCAGTTCCTGCGCCTCGGCCTCGCGCTGGAAGGCCTTGGCGCGCGTCAGTTCGTGGCTGTCGTAGCGGCTGACCCAGGCGTAGTGCTCGAAGCCGCGCTCGCGAAAGTGATCAAACGCCAACTTGCCCGTCGCTTCGAAGTCCGTGCGAACATGCCCGACGTTGTCCCGCCCCATCCGGAGGTTGATCGCGACGGTCGGCAGGTGGGACATGCTCCACAGAATCCTGCTCTCCTCGGGGTTCAGACCGTTGGTGATGAACCCGTCGCCGGTCCAGTTCGGGTGGATCTTGGTATGCAGCGCCTGGGCCGACCATAGGTGCCAGTGGGCCTTCTGAGCGTATTTCGCGACGCCGCGGTGAATCTCGTGGTGGTACCACCCCAGCGCCAACCGAACACGTGGTCTCTTGCTCATTTTGACGTCCTCGCGGGTAAGTGATCAGAGAAGTGCACAAATTAGCACATTTCTTTCCCGTTGTGGTGCAGTTGGCCGTTCGATGGCCACAAATTCATAACTTCTGAGCACATTTTTTCAATTGACAGGCGGATTGGCGGTGATAGATTTTATCGGAAACAACCGTCTTTTCGTTCGATTGGACACGCCCGCAAGCATTTCGGGCCTGAAACTGGGTTTTCTCTCGTTCTGTCAAAGGAGGATCAGTATGAAAAGGTTTCCAGCAGTTCTGGCAGCGCTGGTGCTGGCCGCACCAGCGTTCGCGGCACCGAACATGGCCGTCATGACGAACAACGACATCCAGAACGTCATGGGCAATCTGGGCTGGGGCGACGCGACAGTGGTTTCGACCACCGACCTCGGTACCGATGGCGTCGAATTCGTCGTCACCTGGAGTAACGACCTGACCGAAAGCAAACTGTCCTGGGGAACCAACTCCACAGGCGAGACCAGCTCGCTGAGCGTTGGCAAGAACTGGACCGCCTACGAGGGCTACGCGATGGAGGTGGAGTTCGTCTCCAGCACCAGCGGCGCCGGCACTCTCGAGGCCGAGCTGTTCCTCAACGACAATGGCTGGGGCTGGAATCAGCCGAACCGGCCGGCGTGGCCCATCTTCCAGGTCGGCGAGAAGAAGGTCATTTACTGGGACCTCACCGAACTGGACATGAGCAATTTCTCGAACGTCCCCCGCGCCGGGGTCCAGTTCATCAGCAAGGACAGTCCGGAGGAGACCGTCACGTTCCGCGTGAAGGGCACCGACGTGCCCGAGCCCGCCGGCATCGCGTTGCTCGCCGTGGGCGCGGCGGCGCTGCTGCGGCGGCGGAGTCGCTAGAATCGGCGGAGGAACCCGTCCGGCCGGCCGCCATGTCGGCCGGACGGGCTCATTCCAGGCGGCCCTGAGCCGGCCGCCCGAACATCCATCTCGACACACCCCACCGCCGAACCGCGGAGGAAGCCTTGATGAACATGAAGGTCAAGATTCTATCAGTCTGCCTGCTGATTCCCCTGCTGGCGCTGGCGTCGGCAGCGCCGGCGCAGAGCCGCTTCCGGGCCGTTTCGCTGACCCTTTGGGGCGGGGGCGGGGGCACGCCGGACGAACACCCGCTGACGATGGCGAACCTGAACACAACCGATCTGTCCCTGAGCCTCGACGCCATGCAGGCCGCCGGTGTCGACACCGTGGGCGTGAACGTCTTCTGGCTGCAGGACAACATCAACAGCAACCAGATTTCGCCCGACCCGACCGGCGCCACGGGCTTCAAGGGAACGGCCACCACCGGCGTCACCGAGACGGTGATCGACGCGATCCACGCCCGCGGGATGGACGTGATGCTCAAGCCGCTGGTCAACCTGCGCAACGACCCCGGCCATTGGCGCGGCCAGATCAACGGCACTTCCAGTTGGTTCTGGGGCGCATCCGGCGCGGCGCACGACGGCACGCAGGTCGGCGGCGGCGACGGCCCGTACGACGGCTATGCCAACTTCCTTTACCACTGGGCGGAGGTCGCCGAGGCCCACGATGTGGAGGTGCTGTGCATCGGCACCGAACTGGCAACGACCACCAACACCACGTGGAAGAACGACCAGTGGTCGACCATGATCGAAGGCCCGGGCGGGGCCGGCGGGGTCCGCGGGCGCTTCGGCGGGGAAATCACCTACGCCGCCCAAGGCGCATGGTCGCCGAATCCGCCGGTGGCGTCGCAGATCACCTCGTCGAACATCCAGTTCTGGGATGATGTGGACTACCTCGGCGTGGACGCCTACTTCCCGCTGACGTCCTACCACGGCAGCAACAACGACCCGTCCCTGGCAACCCTCCAGGACGCCTGGGAGAGCCACGAGGACCGGCTGGCCGCGTGGTCCGCCGCCAACGGCGGGAAACAGGTGATGTTCACGGAGACCGGCTACTGCAGCCAGGACGGCACGAACAAGCACCCATGGCAGTGCGGCGGCCCCGAGCCGGTCGACTACCAGGAGCAGGCGGAATGCTACGAGGCGCTGCTCTCGACCATGTGGGACGAAACCTACTGGGCCGGTGGTTTCTGGTGGAACTGGGAGATCGATCCCGACCCCAGCGACTGGAACCATGCACCGGTCTGGTTTACCCCCCAAGGCAAGCCCGCCGAGGACGTTCTGGCCAGCTATTACGTTCCCGAACCGACGACACTGGCCCTGCTGGCCGCGGGGCAGTTGACGCTGCTTCGCCGACGACGCGGCGCTTGAGGCCGCAACGGCACCAAGGATGCGACATGGGCGACGCCTCGCCGCGATCGGGAATGCCCCCCGGCGCCACGATCGGTTCCATAGCGCTCCCCATGCCCCTTTGAACGATACACTGACGTGAGTGAACATGCTCAGATTACCGCGCGCCATCCGTTGTCTTGCTGCCATACTCGCCTTCGCCTCAGCGGCCCCGGCGGCAACCGCCCTCTACGAGCCAGGCGACACCGGCCTCGGCTTTAACCTGATCTCGTGGTGGAATGCCGGCCCGCAGGGCGAAGCCCTCTGGGAAGACGCCGTCCAGGACATGCACGACCACGGCATCCGTCACGTGTCCATCTGTCCCGTCCGCTTCTTCGACAAGAACACGGGTGCCATCGCCACCACCAGCGCCAAGGGACCCGAGCTCTCGCACATCGCCGCGGGCATCAGCATGGCAAAGTCGCTGGGCATGACCGTGACCGTCAACCCCTTCGTCGAGTACGAGAACTTCGAAACTTGGCGCGGCTATTGGGATCCTTCGGGTTCGGTCGCCACCCAGTTCTGGTCCGACTACCAGCAGTACCTGTCCGACGTGGCCGCCATCGCACAGGCCAGCGGCGCGGACCGCATCACCATCGGCACCGAGCTGCGCGCCATCGTGCGCGACAGCAGCCACAACGCCGCCCTGACCAGCGTCATCGACGCCGTCGACGCCGCCTTCTCCGGCGACATCGGTTACGCGGCGAACCATGACAACTTCAAGAACAGCAATCTCACCAGCAACATCTGGGAGAACGCGAAGGTCGACTTCATCGGCGTCGACGCGTATTTCCAACTCGCCAACGACCCCCAGGCCGATGCGTCGGGCGCCCACCCGGACGCCGGCTTCATCAGCACCGTGGCGGCCAACTGGGACGGTATCCTCGATTCGAACATCCTGCCCTTCGCCGACGCCCGCAAGGGCGGCGCGGGCATGCCGGTCATCCTCGCCGAGCACGGCCTGATCCCCTACAACCGCACGACCGTTCGGCCCTACTCCGAAGACCCGGGCTACAACCAACCCCTCGACCAGGACGAGCAGATCAACGGCTACGACGCGATGCTCAACAGTCTCGATGGACGCGCGGCCGCGGACGACCTGCTCGAGGTCTACCTCTGGCACTGGGGCATGGACGGCGCGCACGACAGTTTCTGGTTCCTCAACCCCAACGCGGAGGACAACCAGCCCGGCAGCAAGTATGACGAAACGCTCGGCATCCCCGCCGCGAAATTCCTCAGCCTCTTCGCCCTCTCGCCGTACGACGCCGGCGATCTTGACATGGACGGCGTCGTCTCCTTCGACGAAGCGGCAACGGTGGTGGCCAATATCGGGATGACCGATGCGCGCTGGATCCACGGCGATGCCGATCTCGACGGCGTGGTCGAACTGGCCGAAGCGCAGGCCGCGGTCAGCGCGTACGACGGCCCGGCCGCCGTCGCGCTGCTCATCCCGGAACCCGCGTCCGCCCTTCTCCTGCTCGTGGGTTCGCTATCACTCGCCGTTCCCATGCGACGCCGCCCGCGCCGGTAGCCCGGACGTGGTAGGATTCGCCCCCGGCGAATATCCCGGTTACAGGAGTTCATTGCAATGAAGGTCGGCGTCATCCTCAGCGGTTGCGGTGTCTTTGATGGTTCGGAGATTCACGAGGCGGTCATCACGTTGCTCTGCCTGGACCAGGCCGGCGTCGCCTACGAGTGCGCGGCGCCGAACATCGAACAGATGCACGTGATCGACCACCTGGCGGGACAGCCGGTCGCGGGCGAATCGCGCAACGTGCTCGTCGAAGCCGCACGCATCGCCCGCGGCGACATCAGGGACCTGGCGGAGGTCAATGGCGGCGATTACGACGCGATCATTCTCCCCGGCGGCTTCGGCGCGGCCAAGAACCTGTGCACCTTCGCCACCGACGGACCGGCGTGCGCGGTGAATCCCGACGTCGAACGCGTCCTCACCGAGGCGAACAACGCCGGCAAGCCGATCGGCTTCATCTGCATCGCCCCGGCGCTGGCCGCAACCATCTTCGGCGAATCGCTCAAGCCGACACTGACCATCGGTCACGACGAGTCCACCGCCGCGGCCATCGAGTCGCTCGGCGCACGGCACGAAGCGCGCAACGTGGACGAGGTCACCGTCGACCAAGCCAACAAGATCGTCTCCACCGCGGCCTACATGGAGGCCAAGTCCATCCGTGAAGCCTACGCCGGCATCAGTAAGTTGGTGAACAAGGTCATCGAACTCGCCGGCTAGTCGACTTCCTCAAAGAAGCTTAGAACCGCCGCGTTGAAGGCTTCCGCCTGGTCGACGGGCGTTGCGTGCCCCGAGTCCTCGATGACCTGCAGCCGACCGTTCGGCAGCGCCTCGGCCATCCGCTGCTTCAGCGCCAGCGGGAAGAAGTCGCGGTCGCCGGCCAGCACCAGCGTCGGGCAGGTAATCTCGCCCAGACGCACCCGTACCGACCAGCCCAGCAGCGATCGCGCGGCCGCAACGTATGCCTTCTTGTCATTCGCCGCCCATCGCTCGATGAAAAATGCGCGCAATTCCCCCTGCTCGGGCTTGGGAAACAGTCGCTTCGAGAGGAACTTGCCGATCTGCCGCATGGTTGCCAGACGCCCCAGCAGCATCCGCTGCCACAACAACACGCGGACGCGCCAGTCGCGGATGATCAGCGTCGGGATCGCGTTGCACACCACCAGGCTCCGCACCCGCGAAGGCGCATCGAGGGCCATCTGCAACGCTACCATGCCCCCCATCGAGATGCCCACCACGTGCGCCGCTTCGACGCCCAGATGGTCCAGCAGCACCACGGCCTCGCCGGCGAAGACATCCATCCCATACCCCTCGCGCGGCTTGTCCGATCGGCCGTGCCCACGGAAATCCAGACTCAGCACGCGATGCCGCTCGCGCAGCGCCGGTTCGTTCATTTCCCAGTCGCGCGTGCTCGAGCCCAGCCCGTGCAGCAGCAGCACCGGCCGGCCCGTCCCCGCATCCTCGTAGTGCAGCTTCAGTCCGTCATGTTGGAAAAACGGCAATGCATTTCACTCCGATCCTCAAGCGACGCGGTTGCGCTCCTGCCACCGATCCACCGCCAGCGACACCAGCATCAGGTCCGCGGGGTTCACCCCCGCCAGCCGCGCGGCCTGACCCATCGTCGCCGGTCGGAACTTCTCCAGCACCAGCCGCGCTTCGGTGCGCAGGCCGTCCACCCGGCCGTAGTCGAATCCTGCGGGAATCTGTGACGCCTCCTGCTCTCGCTGCCGCGCGATCTCCGTCTCCTGCCGGGCGATATACCCCTCGTACTTCATCTCCGCCAGCAGTCGCTCGATCATCGCCCGATCGCGACAATCTCCATCCAGCGGCTGACGGTCAATCTCGGCAAGCACCCAGTCAACATCCACCTCGGGCCGGCGCAGCCATTCGATCAGCTTCCGCCCGTCCCGCGCGCGATCGCTCAGCCATGCCCGCAACGTCGCCTCGCCCCGCACCTGATGCTCGTAGGCCGCCCAGCGCTCGTCGTCGACCAGTCCCCACTGCCGCCCCAGCGGCGTCAGCCGTGTCATCGCGTTGTCCGCACGAAGCATCAACCGGAATTCCGCCCGGCTGGTGAACATCCGGTACGGCTCGCGCGGCGTCTTCGTCACCAGGTCATCCATCAACACGCCGATGTACGCCTGGTCCCGCCGCAACCGAACCAGTTCGTCGCTGCCGAGGTAACGCACCGCATTCAGCCCCGCGAGCAGCCCCTGCCCGCCCGCCTCCTCGTACCCGCTCGTACCGTTGATCTGTCCGGCCAGGAACAGCCCCGCCACGCGCTTCGTCATGCACGTCGCGTCAACCTGGTGCGGCCATACCATGTCGTACTCCACCGCATACCCATACCGCAGAATCCGCGCCCGCGACATGCCGGGGATGCTCGCCACCATGAAGTCCTGCACGTCCGCCGGCAGCGACGTGGGAATCCCGTTGCAGTACACCTCGTTCGTGTCCAGTGACTCCGGCTCGAGGAAGACGTGATGCGAGTTCTTCTCCTTGAATCGCACCACCTTGTCTTCGATGCTCGGGCAGTAGCGCGGCCCGACGTTGCTCTCAATCTGACCGTTGTAGAGCGGCGCGCGATCGAGGTTGTCGCGGATCATCTGGTGGATCGCTTCGTTCGTCTGGGTGATCCAGCAGGACTTTTGCTCGATGGCCGGGAACCTGTCGCATGCGAAGCGATAGCCGGTGCCGGTCATGTCGCTGAAGGGCGTCGGCCGCGCGTCGCCCGGCTGTGGGTCCATCCGGTCGAAATCGAGCGTCGCGCCATCCACGCGGGGCGGCGTGCCCGTCTTGAGCCTCCCCAAGTCGAACCCCAGCTCGCGCAATGACGCGCTGATGCCCACCGCCGGCGCCTCGCCCAGCCGGCCGCCTTCGGCCTGGTACTCACCGGTGTGCATCAGGCCGCGCATGAACGTGCCGGTCGTGACCACCACCGCGTGTGCAAGCAGCGTCGCCGGCGCCTCGATCCGCACCGCCGGGCTGTCCAGCGCATCGTACGGCGAGCCGGTGAGAATGCGCTCGTCCACGCCATCCGCGGAAGGCAGCGCGCCGTCCTGCCGCCGCACGCCTGTCGGTCGCTGCGTCGGCCCGACCGTCACGCCGCGCACGCGACCATCCTTAACCAGCACACTTTCGACCGTGCCGCCCAGCACGCTGATGTTCGCGCGCGTTGCGATCAGTTGCTGCACCCGCCGCGCGTAGCGGTACTTGTCGCTCTGGCAGCGCGGCCCGCGCACCGCCTGGCCTTTCGAACTGTTGAGCACCCGGAACTGCAGGCCCGTGGCGTCCGCGGCCAGGCCCATCAGGCCGCCGAGGGCATCGATCTCACGCACGATCTGCCCCTTGGCCAGCCCGCCGATCGCCGGGTTGCAGCTCATCGCCCCGATCTTCGCCGGATCGAGCGTAACCAGCGCCACGCGCGCACCGAGATTGGCCGCCGCCCACGCCGCCTCCACACCGGCATGCCCGCCGCCAACCACGATGATGTCATAGGTGTCACTGCCGCTCATCAGGGCAGGATTATAGGGGGAGTAGGGGCAGTAACCACCGCAAACGCAGTAACCCCTCCGCTTCGTGCCTGTGTGCCTTCGTGCCTACGTGCCTTCCGCCTCACTGCATCCCCACCAGTTCCAGCAGCGTCGAGTGCCGGCGGTCGGTCTGCAGGTACCCCGTGCCGATCATCAGCATCATCACCAGGGCGCCGGTCAGCGCGCCGACGAGGTGGGCGATGTAAGCGACATTGCCGCCGGTATTGGCGGTGTAAGCCAGCAGGTCGAAGGCCAGGTACATGACCGCCCAGATGCCCACCGGCAGATGGAAGGTGCGCACGTAGATCCACAGCCACAAGAGCACCTTCACCCGCTCGATCGGGTACAGCACCATGCACGCCCCGACGATCCCCATGATCGCCCCCGACGCGCCCAGGCAGCCGGGGCCGTTGCCGATCGCCCACCACGACAAGCTCGCGCAGATCCCGCAGATGATGTACAGCGCCAGGTACTCCCAGTTCTCCATCGCGCTGTTGACGCTGTTGCCGAAGGCCAGCAGGAAAATCATGTTCCCGAACAGGTGCCACCAGTCGGCATGGGCCAGCGTGCAGCCGAGGAGCTGGATGATGTTGAAGTCGCGCCCGCGTTGCAGCAGCAGCAGGTTCGTCACGGCGTTGTTCGCCTGCTCGAACTCCTCGTGGAACATGTGCACTTCCCACGCCAGGATGTGCGGCAGCGCCATGATGCTCACCACGGACGTGATGCCGATGATGCACCAGTTCGCCAACGGGAAGTTGCGCTTGTGAACGTCAACGGAAAGCGGAATGAGCACCCGGATCCTCCTTGTCGCCCGCCCCGCGGCCGGCGGTCTGGCTGACACCGATGATGACAGAATACCACGTCGCCCGATGCCGCGCGATTTGCTATCCTTCCCCTCCCTACCCAACCGACCCCGCCAAGCGACGCAGAGGATGACAAGCCATGGCCGAATTCGCCTACGAACCGACCTACCAGATCGGCAGCGATGACACCGAATACCGCCTGCTGACCAGAGATCACGTTTCAGAAATCGAGGTCGATGGCCACAAGTTACTCAAGGTCGACCGCGAAGCCCTGCGGCTGCTTGCGAGGCAGGCCTTCTATGACGTATCGTTCTATCTTCGCCCCGCCCACCTGCAGCAGCTTGCGGACGAACTGGCCGACCCCGAGGCGTCCGACAACGACAAGTTCGTCATCTACACCATGCTGCAGAACCAGGTCGTCTCCGCGGCCGGGAAGCTGCCAACCTGCCAGGACACCGGCACCGCCATCATCATGGGCAAGAAGGGCCAGTTCGTTCTGACCGACTTCGACGACGCCGAAGCGCTGTCGCAGGGCGTCTGGGAGACCTACACCCAGCAGAACCTGCGGTATTCGCAGATCGCCCCGCTCGAGATGTTCAAGGAGAAGAACACCGGCTGCAACCTGCCCGCGCAAGTGGACATCGCGGCCGAAACCGGTGACGAGTACAAGTTCCTCTTCGTGGCCAAGGGCGGCGGATCGGCCAACAAGACCTTTCTCTTCCAGCAGACCCCGGCCGTGCTCAACGAGCAGAGCCTCATCCGCTTCCTCGGCGAGAAGGTCAAGGACTTCGGCACCGCCGCGTGCCCGCCGTATCACGTGGCCATCGTCATCGGCGGCACCAGCGCCGAGGCCAACCTCAAGGTCGTCAAGCTCGCCTCCGCAGGCTACCTCGACCACCTGCCGACAACCGGTTCGGCAGGCGGCCGGGCGTTCCGTGACCTCGAGTGGGAACAGAAACTGCTCGAGGCGTCGCGCAACTGCGGCATCGGCGCGCAGTTCGGCGGCAAGTACATCGCGCACGACGTGCGCGTCATCCGCATGCCACGCCACGCCGCTTCCTGCCCCATCGGCTTCGGCGTCTCCTGCTCGGCCGACCGCAACATCAAGGCCAGGATCAATCGCGACGGCATCTTCCTCGAGCAGCTCGAAATGAACCCCGGCAAGTACCTGCCCGAGCAGGCGCCGGCCATGGCGCCGCCGGTGGAGATCGACCTGAACGTCGGCATGGACAAGGTGCGCGAGATCCTCAGCCAGTTCCCGGTCAAGACGCGGCTGAATCTCAGGGGCACGCTCATCGTCGCACGCGACGCCGCGCACGCACGCATCCGCGACATGATCGCCGAAGGCAAGCCCATGCCCGATTACTTCAGGAACCACCCGATCTACTACGCCGGCCCGGCCAAGACCCCCGAAGGCATGCCCTCGGGCAGCTTCGGCCCCACCACCGCCGGGCGCATGGATTCCTTCGTCGAGCCCTTCCAGGCGCTCGGCGGCTCGATGGTCATGATCGCCAAGGGCAACCGCTCGAAGCAGGTCACCGACGCCTGCGCGGAGCACGGCGGCTTCTACCTCGGCTCCATCGGCGGCCCCGCGGCCATCCTCGCCCAGAACAACATCACCAACGTCGAGTTGGTCGATTTCGAGGACCTGGGCATGGAAGCGGTGCGGAAGATCGAAGTCGTTGACTTCCCCGCGTTCATCATCGTGGACGACAAGGGCAACGACTTCTTCGCGGCGTTCTAGCAACTGCGGCGTGCACATGGCTGGTGCGACTGGCGGCTCATCCGCCAGTGCCTGACGCCGCTTCACACAGACACACTGGCGGACAGGCCCACAACTGTCCGGTTAGAAGTCGAATAATGACAACTGGTTAGGCGCATGGGC
>CAZHJL010000049.1:0-35655 GCA_964532795.1 uncultured Phycisphaeraceae bacterium
CAGCGCCTTGCGCAACCAGTTGACACTATTCGAGTAATGTTGGGACAGTAGTGGGGTTGGCCGGCGGATGAGGAGCGTGGCGAGCCGCCACGTGACGAATCGGCGCGGCTGTCAGCGACCGGCGGCGGCTTGGGCGGTGCGGGTGGTGGCGTCGCGGTCGGTTGCCGCACGGCCAGCGGCGCGGCGGGGCGCAGCGGCGGCGGCGCGGCCGGGGCGGGCGCGGATGCCGGCTCCGGTTGCGGACCGGGCGCGACCTGGGCCACGGGGGGACGGCGTGATTCGCTGCGCCGCCGATACGCCTCGTTGACCGCGGCGGGCAGCCCCGCGCCCAGCAGCACGATGCCCAGGGCATGAAGCAGGAACAGGTTGAGCACCTGCATGGCGAAGCGGCTGGAACCGGTCTGCAGCACCACACCCACCAGCAGATCGGTGAACATCAGGATGAGCAGGATGTACAACAGCATCACGGCCGTGGAGATGACACGAGCCCGGATCGCGACAGCATCCACCAGCGCGAGCGCCGCGGCGGCGATGCACAGGAGGTGGACCATCCCGCCCATGAGAAAGTGGTAGACCACCTGCAGTTGGGCGCGGGTGTCGGCGTCGGCGGTGGCGAAGTCGAGCAGCTCGTGCAGCAGGAGGAGCACGTACGCGAGCAGGACCAGCCCGGCGAAGACGGCCTGGACGATGCGCACCGTTTTGACGCGCCCGATGCCCACTCGGATATGCACCGTCGTGAAGAGGCCGAAGAGACTGGCAAGGGTCAGGAAAGTGATGATGAGGGCGAAGGCGGAGGCGTCCGACGGGTCGCCCAGGACGGGGAAGCTGCGGTAGGTTTCAGGCCGCGCGAGGCCGAGGACAAGCGGGATGAGCAGGGCGATGAAGCCAAGGCAGGCGTGGGCGATGCCGCGCATGCCGCGCTCGGGCAGGACGCTCAGCGCCACGGCGAGCAGTCCGATGAACCAGCCGGACAGCAGCAGGACCCACAGTCCGGGCGGGGCATTGGCGCTGTCGGTGGGGAAGAGCAGGTTCCATGAGAAGGTGGCGACCATGCGGTCGTTGCGCACCTGCAGTTCCCACGGCAGGATGACGGTGGCGACGGCGAGGAGGCCGAAGAGGATGACGGCGCTTCGCGCGAAGTCGGGGGGGCGACGTTTGTGGCGGCGGCGCGTGGTCGTCGCGGCGCGCGCGGCGGGCCCGGGCCGCAGTGATTCGGGATCGGGCCAGTCTTCCTCGGGTTCGTCTTCGGGCTGCGGCTGGGGTGGGACGAACTGGAGGCCGTCATCGCTGGAGAAGGGCACGACGTTCAGGAATCCGCACCCGGGGCACTGGCCGCGCTTGCCGGCTTCATCGTCGTCGACCTGCAGAAGCGCGTTGCATTGTCGACAGCGGAATCGAATCATCGGGTGACCGCCCACGCCCCATCGTCGGCGCGACAGGCGCCGAACAGTTGAGATGGCCGCAATCTACTGGAAGCGGCAAGGGCGGGCAAGGAAACGACGATCGCACCCGCCATCATGTTTCGCTGAGCATTGCGGCGCGAAGATGGAACCTTCCGGCGGCGCGGACGTATGTAGGTTCAGTATCCGTATCTGGGCGTGAGGGCTGTCACTTTCTCGGGAGTCGATTATGCGGCATTTGATGAAGGCGTGTCTGGCGGGCGTGCTGTGCGCCGTGGTGCCGAGCGGTTGCGTCGAGATCCAGGGGCATCGCATCACGATCCGCCACGATGAGCAGGCGGACCGGGTGCAGGTGCTGCTGCAGTATGACGGGGTGCATGACAGCAAGGAGGCGCCGGCGGGATCACCCGAACTGGCCGATTCGCGGAAGAAGCTGCGTCAGTTCATTGATAGCGGCAGCGTGATGTTCGTCGACTGGTGGGCCCACATGGACATGGAGGCGGTGAAGAAGCAGTACCCCGACGTCAAGACCGACGCGTTGCGGAAGCAGTGGGCGGCCTTGGTGGTGGAACACGTGAAGGTTGAGAACGTCGGGTACAGCCGTGACAGCCGCGGCCACATCGGCGGGGCGCAGTTGATCACCGTGCGCAACAGCCGCGCATGGTTCGGGAAGCTGAACGCGGCGATCAACGCGTCGCTCGGGGCGGAGCAGAACATCCTGCCGCTTCAGCCGCGGACCGCGCAGCTGTGGAAGCAGGCGGCGAGCAAGGGGCACCAGTGGTTCTCAATGGACGGGCACGCGATCCGCGCCCACGCGCCGGTCGACCGGCGCGAGTGGGCGCAGCTGAAGGCGGAGGCCCTCGCCGGGCTGGCGCAGTCAATGCTGGAGCAGACGGACAAGGCGGACGCCGAAGTGCTGCGCCATGCGATCGCGGCGCTCAGCAGCACGCCGATGTCGTATGTCGAAGCGGAGGGGATGGTGACGATCACGCTGGGCGATCCGGCGGTGGTCAACACGTTCCGCCTTCGGGTGCGCCCGGATCAGGAATACAAGGCCAACTTCGAGGCGGAGGTGCAGCGCTACGGCGGTCCGAGCATCACCGACTCGCTGGCGGCGGCGTTGCTCAAGGAAGAGCGGTCACCGACACCGGGCATCGCCGCGTTTGCGGCGTGGGGCCCGCCGGAGGAGCGGGTGCGAGCCCTGGTGCACGCGGCTGAGGGCGACGATCGCAACCGCGTGCAGTTGGCCTTGGCGAAGCTGGGTGAGTTTGCCCAGCGGTGGAACAGGGAGGAAGGTGAGCCGGCGGCGCCGGTCGGTGCGCAGGTGACCGATCTGGATGCGTGGCGTCAGTGGCTGTCGGCGGTGGAGGATTTCCCGGCGGGTGATCTGGGTCCGTTGGGCAAGGACGCGCGTGAGGCGGCCGACGAGCGTTCTGGAAGCGAAGAGGACCTGAAATGAGCATGGTCGGGGCGCCGGGGGCGGTTAGAATGGCGGTTCGGTGGTTCCCATGGTGCATCAAATGACGTGGCGGCGCTGGACGTCGGTGTGTGTGGCGGCCCTGGCTATCGCCGCGGCGTGGTCGGCGAACGTCGGGGCGGATGATGCGCGGCGGTCGCGTTACACGCCGCGCCACGATCTCGGGCCGAACGCGGTGCGCGTGATGCCGCTGGGTGACTCCATCACGCAGGGCGAAGCGGGGCAGGCGACCTACCGTTACTTCCTCGACCACATGCTGCGCGTGCAAGGCTACCGGGTGGACTTCGTCGGCAGCCAGTCGGCTCTGTACGACTTCGAGAAAGGCACGAACGACGGCGCGGCGAAGTACCGCGACTTCGATGAGGATCACGAAGGGCGATGGGGCGTCACCAGCGCCGAGGTCGCGGCGAAGATCGAGGACTGGGCGAAGGCGTCCAAGCCCGACATCGTGCTGCTGCATGTCGGCACCAACGACCTTTTTCCCGCCGGGCAGGTCAGTACGAATACGCGGCGGATCATCCATGGGCTTCGGAAGGTGAATCCGCGTGTCGTGGTGATCCTGGCTCAGTTGCTGCCGGTGCGCGGGGGCGAGGCGGCGGTGAGCGCCGCCAACCGGCGGCTGCTTGTCATGGCCGCGCAGGAGCAGAAGGAATCATCGCCGGTGGTGGTGGTGAACATGAACCGTGGCTTCAGCCTGCGCGAGCATTTCTACGACGGTGTGCACCTGAACGAAGCGGGCGAGCACCTGATGGCCGGGCGGTGGTTCCGGGCGATCCGCATGGTGCGCGACAACACCCATCGCATCGATGCCTACACACTGGACGGCGCGTTGGCGCCGCTGGAGCGATTACGCCGCGCGGGGGACTACGGAGGCATCGCAGCGGAGGTGGAGGAGTGGATCGCCGGCGGGCGGCTGCGGGGCGATGACGTGGACAAAGCGGCGCGGCTGCTCGGCGACATCGCGTCGTACAAGGATGCGCAACTCGATCGCGTGGCGTACCTCGAGGAGCAGGGACGGCATTACATGGCGCACGGGATCCTCATGAAACTGCGATCGCAGTTCCGCGCCACGACGGTGGCCAAGGAGGCGACGGCGAAGCTGACGCGGTGGCAGAAGGATTTGCGCATCGCGCGCGAGGCGCGGCCGGGCAAGGCGATGACCCGAGCGATGGAGATGGTGGTTTCCGGGCAGGATGAAGCAGCGCGTCGGCTGCTGGAGACGGTGGTTCGCACGTCGGCGGGGACGAAGGCGGCGGCGGACGCGGGGGTGGAACTGGAGCGGATCGGAGCGCGGGAGGCGGCGCGGCGCGAGGCGGCGTCGCGTGATCCGGCTGAATGGGACGAAGGATCTGATCGCAATTCCACACCTTGAGCGACGATTTGCTGTAAGGTTGGGTGGGTGGGAGCGTCCACTCATTGGCGAACGGTTGATTTCATCTACCAACAAAAAGGGGACCGAGGATGCACATGGGAATGGGATTCATGCCGGTGCTGATGATGCTGCTGCAAGTCGGCGGCATGGGGATGCTTGGGGTGCCGCCGCAGGGCGAGGATGCGCGGCTGCAGGCGTTAGCGCCGGAGAACTGCCTGGTTTACGTCTACTCCGCAGGCTACGCCGCGCCGGACGGGGACAGCAAGAACCGGACCGAGGCGCTGATGGCCGAAGAGGAGGTGCAGGCGGTGTTTGCTCAGCTTGATGCGGCGATCCGCAAGAAAGTCACCGACGGCGAGTACTGGGACCCGGACCAGAAGATCGTCGCGGAAGCCGCCCGTGAGTTGGTGACGGCGATGGCCACCAACCCGTTCGCGGCGTACCTGTCCCACTTCAACCCGACGCGGGAAAAGGCGGACATCCGCGCGGCGGTCGTGCTCAAGCCGGGCGATGACATGGGCGCCGTGAAGCGGGCCATGACGAGTATCGAAACACTGGCCCTGAAGGAGAACCGGGGCGCCAGGATCCAGGAGGACCGTTTCCTCAACGTTGCGTTCCGCCGGTTCCCCATCGACGACGATGAAGCGCCCTCCATTCATTGGGGCGTGGTGGCCGACAAGTACGTGGTGCTGGCGATCGGCCAGGGCACGGCGACGCACGTGGTGCGGCAGTTGACCGAGTCCGGGGCGACGGCGCCGGCGTGGCTGGCGACGGTCAAGGGCGAGATGGCCCCGGAGCGGCTGTCGACGTTGAGCTATGTGAATGCCGGGGCGCTGCGCGACCAGATCCTCACGATCGTCGCGCGGGAGGAAAGCGAGCAGGAAGCGGCCCAGGCGCGGAAGGTCATCGAGGCGCTGGGTATCGACAAGCTCGGCGTGGTGGCGACGGTGAGCGGCCTGGGCGAGGAAGCGTTCGTCAGCCGCACGAGCGTGGAGGTGGATGGCAAGATGACGGGGCTGCTGTCGCCGTTCGCGGGCAAGTCGCTGACGCATAAGGAAGTGGCTCACATCCCGCAGGATGCGAGCGTGGCCGGCGCGGCTCGCGTGGACGCCGGGAAGATGCTGCAGTTGATGCGAAGCGTGCTGGAGCAGATCGACCGGCGGCAAGTGCATTTCATCAACGGAATGCTCGACCAGTTGTCCGGCGAACTGGAGATGGATTTCGAGGACGACGTACTCGGCAGCCTCGGCGATGTCTGGACGATCCACAACAGCCCGTCCGACGGCGGCATGTTGCTGACCGGCGCGGTGCTGAGTGTCAGCGTCAAGGACCACAAGAAGCTGAACCAGGCGCACGAGAGGATTCTGGCGAAGGTGCGCGAGGGCATGAATGCCCATGGCGATCGGGCGCCGATGCGGCTGCGCGAGATCACCGTCGGCAAGCAGGTGATCCATTACCTGTTACCGGGCGGGGATATGGCCGACGATCTGCCGATCGCCCCGGCGTGGTGCCTGACCGGGGACCGGCTGCTGGTGGGGCTGTTCCCACAGATGGTGCGGGCGCAACTCACGCGCAAGCCGACGTCGGTGGTGAACGTCAACGTGTTCAAAGCCCAGTCGGCGATGATGCGCAAGCATGGCGGGCCGGTGATGTTCATGCGGGTGGACGAGCGCAAGATCTGCGAGCGGCTCTATCCGGCGATGCCGTTCCTCGTGACCATGCTCAGCGGCAAACTCGAGGAGGAAGGTTTCAGCGGCCTTGATGTGTCGATCCTGCCCTCGGCTGGCGCGATCATGCCGCATCTGGACATGCATACCACGGCCGTCTACCGCACGGAGCAGGGACTGCTGATGGAATCGCACGGGACGATCCCGGCCGGCGGACCGGCGGGCGGCGGGATCATGCCGATGTTCCTGGGTGTGGGCTTCTGGTCGTTGGCGGCCGTGCCGGCGGATGTCCAGACCGCTGAGGTGCAGTATCACCCGAGCCCGTACGTCGGGCCGAAGTCCGCCGCGACGGGGGCCACGTACCCGTGATCGCACGAAACCGAACGGGGGCGAAGGGCAGGTCGTCGGTCTCGGCGGCCTGCCTTTTTCGTATCGAGAGCCTGCGGGCGCGCACCTTGGCATCGGCCATGGTGCCGATGATGAAGGAGAGACTCACCCCGTTGTGAAGGTGCTCGTTTCAGGCCGCGCGGGATGTGCCGGGTTCTTCGTTCAGGCGGATGATGTGCTTGAGGACGTGGATATCGGCCGGGTACTGGGACGGGTCTTTCTTGGACCGCACTTCGCGCTCGAGATGCTCCTGCATCTTCTGGCGGCACTCCTCGCGCGAGTCGCCGGTCACGTGGGTGCGGATATCGGGCGAGTACTCGTGGTGCTTGCCGTCGGCGATCCAGGCGAAGGTGGTCAGCTGAAGCAGTTCGCGCCTCACCTGCTTGATCTCGGGCATTTCCCACAGGTTCACCACGCGCTCGCGCAGTGCCATGGGATCGATGCCTTTGGCGATGCTCTCGTTGATTCCCGCGTGCATCGCCTGGTAGGCCAGTTCGTTGTTGAGCGAGGCGGTATAGAGGATGATCGGCGTGGTCTGGCGTCCGGGACGCTGACGGATGATGCGGGCCAGCGTCAAGCCGTCGCCGTCGGGCAGTTCGTAGTCCAGGATGAAAAAGTTGTTTTCGTTCTTCTCGATGGCCTGTAGCGCTTCCTGCATGTCCTGCACGCCGGCGCAATGCGCGACCATATCCACAGCGCGGCTCAGCATCCGCTGGGCGACGCGACTCTTGTCGACATGGAGAATGCGGATGTCTTCCATGGTCAGCACGCGGGGGTGCGGGCAGGCCCGGTCTGGGAAAACAGACAGACAATGCCATTGAGAACATCGGTCACAACCAAACAGCGATTGAGGAATCTGGGTACCTCGGTGTTCGGCGCTGGTACCGATAATATCCAGCTGCTAGAGTTATGCAGGCACCGTTTACGCGTTGCGGGCAGCACGGATCGAAGGAGCCGGGCCATGCGGCAGGATGAGTCTTACGAACCGGGGGATTGGGTCGTCATGCGGGTCAACAAGCGGAGCCCCCATCCGGGGCCCCGGGCGGAAGAAGTGGAACCCGAGCCGATGGGGGAAGGCTACCAGTACAAAGTGGACAAGTACTGGACGGTGGCGGATGTGCTGCCGGAGGGCGCGGTCGTCGTCCGCACCCGGCGCGGCAAGCGGCGCGTCATCCATACCGGCAACCCGGCGCTGCGTCACGCCAACCTTTGGGAGCGGCTGACACTGCGATCGCGGTTCCCGGCGGGGATCCGTTCGTGGCTGCGATTCTGTCGGCCTACCAGGATTCCGCCCAATAGAGGATGTCGCACACGTCGGGGATAAGCGTCAGTCCCGCAGCATCGCCATGGTTCTATTCGTGGCCGGGCGTGCCGCGCGGCGAGGAGATGAGGCAGTAGGTGGTCGCATTCGCAGGAAGATCGCGGGTGACGCCGGGCGTCGTCTGATCATACGTTCGGTGGGGCAGGGCGGCGGGGAGATGGGGATCGCCGGCGATGTGCGAGGGCAGGTTGCGCTGCTCGAGTGACTTGTGCAGAGCTTCGAATTCGGCAGGCGGGAGGTGGATCCGCAGTTGCATGGTCGTGCCGCCCTGGAGGGTGCCGGCGTAGTAGTACATCTGCGGACTGAGGCAGGCTTCCGCGTCGTCAGGGAAGTGATCGGTCAGTCCCGATCCCGCGAAGTAGTACAGCACGTCCTGATACTCGGCCAGGCCATGGATGGGGCCTTCGTCCTTCCACATGCCGTCGAAGAATGAGTGGATAGCGTAAACAACCAGAAGCGCGAAGCCGACTACCGTGATGCCTGTGACGCCGATGATGGCGATGATGATCGTCGGTACGACGGCGGATCTGGGCGAGTCGGTCTGTGTCAGCATACACCTGCTACGCGATTCACGACGCCGCGGTTTCGCCTCTTGCGGGTATGAAAAAACGCCGGCCCCGAGGGACCGGCGTTTATCGATTGCAGTTGCTGAGTGATCAGCTTACGCGGCCTTGCGCAGGCGCGGGGTGGCCTTGCGGGTGGCGTTGATCTTCAGCGTGCGGGTCGGGCGAGCCTTGGCCTTGGGCGCGCTCTTGCGCGTCTTGGCGCGGGTCGCCACGGGCTTGCGACTCTTGGCCTTGGGCGAAGCGACCTTGCGGCTCTTGGCCTTGACCGTCGTCTTGCGGGCCTTGGGCTTGGCAGCCGTGGCCTTGCGGGTCTTGGCCTTCACCGTCGTGCTCTTGCGAGCCTTGGGCTTGGCGGCCGTGGACTTGCGCGTCTTGGCCTTGGCCGTGGTGCTCTTGCGGGCCTTGGGCTTGGCGGCGGCCTTGCGGGTCTTGGCCTTGGCCGTGGTGCTCTTGCGAGCCTTGGGCTTGGCCGCGCTCTTGCGCGTCTTGGCCTTCGGCGTGGCCTTGCGGGCCTTGGCCTTCGTGGTGGCGGTCTTGCGAGCCTTGGCCGTGGTCTTACGAGCCTTGGTGGCGCTGGTGCGACGCTTGGTCGTGGCCTTGGCGCCGGGACGACTTGTCTTACGAGTTCGGGTTGCCATGACGTGTTCCTGATTCACCTGGGGCCGTCTGGATTCTCATGCCTGACACGGCGCGACCCCGGCGCGCAGTCAGACGCCTTTTTACTCCATACGGTCCGCGTATCGGCCGTTATCAACCGAGCGTTTAGCGCGCGTCGCGCGAATCTGTGGATTTTTCTGCCGAAAGCTCAGAAAGAGGCGGATCAGGAATCGTTGTCGATCATCGCCTGCAGCGCCTTGGCCATGCTGGCGAGCGAGATCTGCGGCTTGGGCTCGGGCTTCTCGGCGGCGGGTTCGTTGACTGGCGCGAACAGGTCGCTGGTGCGCACCATGCGGAAGACGCGACCGTCCTGGGCCTTGAAGGTGTGCAGCTTCAGTTGGCCGGCGCGGATGCGATCGATCAGTTCGAGTTGTGAGCACCCAAGCGCCTCGGCCGCGACGGGCAGGGGCATGGCGTCGCCCAGCGACTGGTACCACTCTCGAAAGGTCATCTGCTTGGCGGGCATGCGAGGCTCCGGCCGTCTGTTGCGCGCGGGGATCGCGGATAGTGGGAAGGTCGGTCAGAACGGCCTCTGAGCGGCAGAAATCGGGCTGTACGCGTCGTGCAGGCCGGCGTCGTCTTCTCGTAACCGCATGGGGCGCTTTGAATTGTGAGTTGCGGAAGCTTGGGCGGAACCGCGGCGGGCGGGCATGCGTTCAAGAGAAGAGGCAGACGAACAAGCACACTGTTTCTCACGGAAGGAGACCGACCGTGCAAGCGATACGAGGATTCCTGGCGTTGGCCGTGGTTTCGTGTATGACCGTCGCGGCGATGGGTGACGGGTTCATCGTGGTGCGTCCCCAGCCGCGCCCGGTGCCGGTGCCGCAGGGGCATTACCGCTTCGCCCCGCTCGAAGTGAAGTATCACCACGTGGAGGTGGAGATTCGCGGGCAGGTGGCGGTGACGAAGATCGACCAGGTCTTCCACAACCCCAACAACGCGCGGCTGGAGGGCGATTACCTCTTCCCGATGCCGGAGGGGGCCAACATCCGCCGGTTCTCGATGGATGTCAATGGCAAGATGACCGATGCGGAACTGCTGGACGCCGACAAGGCACGGCAGATCTACACCGACATCGTGCGAAGCATGAAGGACCCGGCGCTGCTGGAGTATGTCGGCCGCGGACTGTACAAGTGCCGCATCTTCCCCATCGAACCGAAGAGCGACAAGCGGATCCAGCTTGAGTACACGCAGCTTCTGACCAATGACAGCGGTCTGATCGGCTACACCTATCCGCTGAACACTGAGAAGTTCTCGGCCGCGCCGATCAAGAGCGTGAGCGTGAAGGTGGATGTCCAGCATGACCAGGCGCTACGCAGCGTGTACTCGCCGAGCCATGGCGTGGAAGTGGTGCGGAAGGACACGCGCCATGCGACGGTGGGCTTCGAGGTTGAGAACGCGCGGCCGGATACGGATTTCCAGTTGTTCTTCTCGGTCGCGCCGCCGGACGATGCGCTGGGCGTGAGCCTGCTGACCTACCGGGAAGAGAGCGGCGAGCCGGGGTATTTCCTTTTGATGGCATCGCCGGGCATCGTGGCCGACGACTCGCGGGTGGTGAAGAAGGACGTGGTGTTCGTCCTTGACACTTCCGGCTCGATGGCGGGGAAGAAGCTCGAGCAGGCCCAGAAGGCGCTGAAGTTCTGCGTGCATAACCTGAACAAGGGCGACCGCTTCCAGATCGTGCGTTTCTCGACCGAGGCCGAGAATGTGTTTTCGACCTTCCAGCCGGTAAACGAGACGACGCGCGGCGAGGCGGAGAAGGCGATTGACGGCTTCAAGGCGACGGGCGGCACGGCCATCGAAGAGGCGCTGGTCGAGGCGCTGAAGCCCTCGGCGGGCCGCGAGGGCAAGGATGCCGGGCGCCCTTACGTGGTGATCTTCCTGACCGACGGCCGGCCGACGGTGGGGGCGAGCGACGAGGACGTGATCATCAAGAGCGCGAAGCAGGCAATGGGTGATTCGGGCGCGCGCGTGTTCTGCTTTGGCGTGGGCACCTCGATCAACACGCACCTGCTGGACAAACTCACCGCGGCGACGCGCGGCACGAGCCAGTATGTCATGCCCGAGGAAGACATCGAAGTGAAGGTCTCGAGCTTCTACAACAAGATCAATCACCCGGTGATGACGAACGTTGACCTGGCGTTCGGCAAGGGCGTGCGGGTGTCGCAGTTGCACCCGGGCAACCTGCCGGATGTGTTCGCGGGTGATCAGTTGATGGTCTTCGGCCGATACAAGGGCGAAGGCGATGCCGCGATCACGCTGAGCGGTCAGCTGGCCGGCGAGAGCACGAGGATCATCTTTGAGGGCGCCTTCCCGGGCAAGGCGACGGCGCACACGTTCGTGCCGCGCCTGTGGGCGACGCGCCGCGTGGGCTACCTGCTGGAGCAGATTCGTGTGAACGGTGAGAACAACGAGCTGCGCGACGAGGTGACGCAACTGGCGCGCAAGTGGGGCATTGTCACCCCGTACACGGCCTACCTGATCGTAGAAGATGAATCGCGCCGACAGGTGGCGGATGAGGATCGCACGCTCGCCCCGGCCGAACCTTCTGCGCGGCGGGAACTGGAGCACGACGGCGCGAGTTTCGACGCGGAAGGCGGCGCGTCCGGGGTCTCGGCGGCAAAGACAACCGCCGATCTGAAGAACGCCGGGAAGGCGAGTGATGCCGCGGAAGCCGGGCGGTCGGGCCCGGGCGGTGAGCGGCAACCGGCCGTCCACAAGTACCTGAAGCGCGATGAAGAAGCGCGCCAGCGCGGGCGAGGCGGCGACGCGGAAGACCTGAGCGGCGTCAGCCGGTCGGTGGCCGATCGTACGTTCTACTACAACGGCAACGCGTGGGTGGACGCGAACATTCACACCGCCGGCGAGGTGAAACGCGTGTCGATCAAGTTCGATTCGGACGAGTACTACGATCTGATCGCCAGGCATCCGGAAGCGGCGAAGTGGCTGTCGGTCGGCGAGAAGGTGCATGTGTTGATTAAGGGAACCGTGTACGAGATAGGGTAGAATTCGCGCGACGAAGCGACGAAGCGACGAAGCGACGAAGCGACGAAGCGACGAAGCGACGAAGCAGACAAGACTGGAAGCCCAGGGATTACATCCCTGGGTCTTTTTCTTCCGCTACCCCATGCGACGTCAGCTTGATGCGCAGACTGCCCATGGCCGGCACTCGGTACGACTTGGCTGGATCATCCATTCCCACCATCGGGGTCGATGTTGATCCAGGCCGGCGGGCGAAGGCCGCGCCGTTCACTCGCTTGGTCTGGAGCGTCGACCGCCGGGCCGACCGTTGCGTGGTGGTCGGCGTCGCTCGCCGTCCCTGGCCCGGTCATCGGGCGCAGTCGGCGCGGTCGGCGTGGCGGCCCGGATGATCGTGAGCGGCTCACCGGGCGCGGCATGCTCGATCAACGCTTCGGCGCCGCCGAGGGCCATGTACGCGCGCACGAGCGGTTGGGATTGCGCATCAAGCCACGCCTGGAACGTGGCGGCATCATCGACCAACACACGGCCCATCGCCATGTCGTGCTCGTCCCACAGCCATTCAGTCGGATTGAGGGGGCCTTGCGAATGGGCGGCGAATGCGGCCTCGATCGCGTCCAATCGCTCGCGGGCCTGCTTGATCCATGGTGCTGCTTCCGTTCGGTCGCCGCGCAACGCGTGTGCCTGCGCAACGAAGATCGCGGCCAACGGCAACTGACCGGCGGTGGCGGACTGGGCGGCCGCCTCCATGTCGCCCAGGCGTGCGTGCGTCCGGGCGACCCAGGGCGACACCCACTTCCACAGGCCGCCGTTGATGGTGTTGGTGATCAGGATCGATTGCTGCAGTACCTTGCGCGCCGGGTTGTCGTGACCATGCCTGGCGAGGACACCGGCGACAACCGCCAGCGCGTGCGCCTCCTCGTTGGCGTCAACCATCTTGCTGATGACTTCGGTCGCGTTGGCCAGGTGTCCCACTTCGATCTGTCGGGCGGCGATGTAAGTGCGCGCTCGATCGGAGGGGGGCGGCCCACCCTCGTTCGGGTCCTCCAGGACGTCGGCGCGCTGTACGGCGAGGGTCAGCGATGCCCCGGCCGCGTCATGGTCGCCAGCCTTCCACTGGGCGGCGGCGATCGCCCCCCAGACACGTGCGGCGTGGGCCTCGCTGGTGATGCTCTCGGCCGTCACCAGTGCTTCGCGCAGTTGGTCCATTGCCAGGTGGGCTTCGACAACGGCCTGTCCAACCTGTCCCGCCGCGGCCGGATCGTCCTTCAGTGTCGCCATGAGTTCGCGCGCCTCGCGAAGCCGCGCCTCGGCCTGCTCGTCCTGGTCGAGTTGCGCGTGTCCTGCGGCGATGAGGGCGAGTCCCTCGGCCACCCGCATCCGGGTTCGCGGCGGTGCGGAGGAACTGGGGACCGCTTTCAGCGTCTCGGTCGCGATCGAGAGCAGTCTTGTCGCTCTCTCAACCGCGGCCGCGTCGATTGCCGGCGGGGGCGTTTGCGCAGGCGTGGCATCAGCTTGCGTGTCGGGCTCTGCGGGCGGGACGGGCTGCACATCGGCCCCGACGGCGGGGCAGACGGCGATCACAAAGGCGGCAAGCAACAGCGTTCGGCGCATGGCGACCTCCATTAGCGGGACCTAGCAGTATACCTGCGCCGGCGATGGTCGGGCCTCAGCGGGCGGGCGGGGCGAGGAATCGGACGGCCTGGCGCAAGGTCGTGATCTCGAGCGGCGTCGTGTCGGCGGCATCGCCGTCCACCTGCACGGGCACCGGTGAATCACAGCGGACTTCGATATTGCGGCCGGTGAGGTAGATCACGTCGCCGCGCTTGGAAACGCGCTTACGCAGGGCGCTGATCATGGCCAGGCTCATGCGCGGCACACCGGCGCGCGGAAAGACCACCACATCAAGCAACCCGTCGTCGCATTCGGCTCGGTCAGCGATCGAGAAGAAGCCGGCGTAGTTGCGAATGCTGCTGATGACCACCTGCTGTCCCTCGCAGGACTGCCCGTCAACGGTGACTTGCATGGTCGCGGGGCGGTACCACAGGGCGGCGTAAAGCATCGGCAGGGGATAGCCCAGGATGCCCAGCGCGCCGTGGCGTCGTCGGTCGATGATGTGGACGACCTTAGCGTCGATGCCACAACTGGCCACGGCCAGGAAACGTCGTCCGTTGAGTACGCCCAGGTCGATGCGGCGGTAGCTTGGGTCGTCGATCAGTGCGGCGAGCCCACTTACCGCCCAAGGCAGGTGGAGTTCGCGCGCCATGATATTGGCGGTGCCCATCGGCAGTTGGGCCAATGGCAGGGCGTCGGGCTCGGGCAGGCCATTGATGATCTCGTTGAGGGTGCCGTCGCCGCCGACCGAGACGATGAGGTCGAGGTCGGCATGGTCTCGGGTCCGGCGCCGCGCATCGCCTTCGGCGCTGGTGAGGAAGAGTTCGGCCTCGTGCCCGCGCTGATGGAGCGTATCGGCGAGCCGCGTGGCCTGATCGCGGCCCTTGCCGCCGCCTGCAATGGGATTTGCGATGATGAGAATCCGCATGTGGGGGGCACACTATAGCAGTGAAGGTGGCCGATCCCAACACAAGGAGCCGCCACCACGGGTTCCGCGGCCAGACCGGTGGGTGGGGTGACGTTTCAAGGCTGCGGGCAAGGCATTCCGATAACGCAAGTAGTCATCATGGCCGATGCCACGGACATCCTCCGCGCCAACCTCGCGGCCCTGCGCAAGAGCCAACCGGCGCTCGCCGGCCGGATCGAGGTGGCGGCGCCCGCTCTGCTCGAATGGGTCGAGGCACGGTCCGGTCTGTTGACTGCCGCCATCGAGCACGGCGGCCGCAAGCTGTCACTGGCCAGCCACTACGACCCGGTGGCCGAGGCCGCCAAACTGTGCCGCAGCGTCGATCTGACACGCGATGGATGTGTGGTCGCCTTGGGCATGGGGCTCGGGTACCACGTTCAGCACCTTGCGGAAGAGCTTGGCCAGCAGGGATTGCTCATCGTATTCGAGCCGGATGTGGCGCTGCTTCGCGCCGTCTTCGAGCGGATTGACCACAGCGCGTGGCTGGGGAAGGTGAACGTCTTCCTCGCCGATGCTTCGACCGACCGGGCGGGGTTGATCAACGGGTTCGACCGGTTCACCGGCTTCGCCACCCAGGGCACGGCACTGGTCACGCATCCACCGACGCGCCAGCGGTTCGCGGAGGAACTCAGCAGTTTCAGCAAGCTTGTGGTCGAGGTGCTCGGGTACTGCCGCACGCAGGTCGCCACGCTGTTGGTCAATGCCTCGCGGACGTACACGAACTTCCTGAACAACGTCGGCTACTACGCGGCGGGGGCGACGACCAATGAGTTGCACAACATCGCGGAGGGCTACCCGGCGGTGTGCGTCAGCGCCGGGCCCAGCCTGGCGCGGAACATCGACCTGCTGCGCGACGCGACCGTGCGCGAGAATGTCGTGGTCATCACCGCGCAGACGACGCTGAAGGTGCTCCTGGCCCACGGCATCGAACCGGACTTCGTGACGGCGTTGGATTATGCGGAGATCTCGCGGCGGTTCTACGAATCGCTTCCGCCGCTGGAGCGGGCCACGCTGATCGCCGAGCCGCTGGCCAACGCCGCGATTCTCGACAGCTACCCGGGACCGATTCGCACCACGCAGAGCCGCTTCCTTGACAAGCTCTGCGCCGGGCTGGTCGAGCCGCGCGTGCCGATCACCTGCGGTGCAACGGTGGCGCACCTGTCGTTCTATGTCGCGCAGCACCTCGGTTGCGACCCGATCATGCTGATCGGCCAGGACCTCGGGTTCTCCGACGGATTGTACTACTGCCCCGGCACGGCCATCCACGACGTCTGGATGCCGGAACTGGGCCCCCTCAACACGTTGGAGAACATGGAGTGGACCCGCATCGTGCGGCATCGCGGGCTGTTGACCAGGCAGGAGGATGTGCATGGGCAGCCCATCTACGTCGACGAGCAGATGTCGACCTACCTCAAGCAGTTCGAGCGCGACTTCGCCTCGGTCAAGCAGCAGGTGATCGACTGCACCGAAGGCGGCAGCCCGAAGGCGCACGCGAAGCGGATGCCGCTGGCCGAAGCGCTGGCGACGTATGCCACGCGCCCATTGCCGATGATCCCGCGTCCGCCGATGCGGCTCAGCCCGGAGAAGCTGAAGGCGGTGAGCCGACGCATTGATGAAACGCTGGATGAGATCCGCGCGTTGCTCAGGCTCAGCCGCGACACGATGGATCACCTCAGGGGGATGCTGGAGCATCAGGATGACCGTTCGCGGATGGCGCGGCTGTTTGACAAGATCGAGGCGAACAAGAAGAAGGTCTTCGCCAGGCCGCGCACGTTCTCGCTGATCAACGAGATGAACGCGATGGGACAGTTCAACCGCAATCGGGCCGACCGCGGGATTCGTCACGGTGAATCGGATCATGCGGCGAAGGAGCGCCGCCAGATCGAGCGGGACCTGCAGAACGTGAACTGGATCGTGCAGACGTGCGAGGAGGCGATACGCATCTTCTCGCAGGCTCAGCCGCGCCTCGAGCGCCAGCGAAGGGCGCTGACGGCGCCGCAGCGCGAGACGGTTGAGATCTGACTTGAGCAGCGGAGCCTGAAGCCGAATGGCGCGAACGCTGGCATTGGTTACGACGGATCTCGAACGATCGGCGGTGGGCCTGCCCACGCGGATTGGTGATCGTGTGCTCGGGCGAACGGCGCTGGCGTGGACAGTCAGCCGGCTGGCGCGGCTGCATGAGTTGGACGGCATCGTGCTGGTGCACCCACATGGCCAGGACCCGACGCTGCTGCTGGATGGGGTGATCTGCGACCTGCCGATCGATCGTTTCGCCCGCGAACATGCCGCGCCGGACCCGTACCGGTTCTACCGGACCGTCGCGCGGAAGTGGGGTCTCGCCTCATGGCGCGGCGGGCTGGGCGGGATGACGTGCTATGACGAACTGCTGCCGGCCGGCGCGCTTGCCGACGCGGCCGACGCGCACGGCGGCGAGACGCTGGTGCTGGTCGGGGCGGACTGGATGCTGTTCGACGCCGAACTGACGCGCGGCGCGCTGCAGATCCAGCAGCAGCACGCCGACGATATCCCGATGGCCTTCACCCAGGCGCCGCCGGGCCTTGCGGGACTGGTGATCAACCGGAACCTGCTGCGCGAAATGGCAGGCAACTGCGCGAGCAGCATCGGGCGCATGCTGGCGTACGACCCGCAGTTCCCGCAGCCGGACTCGATCGGGCGCGAGGTCTGCTACCAGATTCCTGGTGCAGTGCGCGGCGCGGCGCGGCGGTTCATCTACGACACGCCACGCAGCGCGGCGATGGTTGATCGGATCGTCGATCAACTGCGCGACGAAGTGCTGGACGCGAGCGCGGAGCAGATCGTGTCCCTTGCCGGACGGATCGAAGCCGAAGCTGCGGATGCCGCCCTGCCGCGGCATGTGACGCTTGAACTGACGCCGCGGCGGGAGATATGCGGCAAGTGGTCGCCGCAGGCGATGGTCGAGATTGATCGGTCCGACATGGACTTTGATCTCGCCCGTCGGCTGATCGACGCCGTCGGCGAGGCGGGCGACGTGACGCTTGCGCTCGGCGGTATCGGTGACGCGATGCTGCATCCGCGGTGGGAGGAATTGGTCGAGCACGCGGCGGGCGCGGGTGTTCTGAGCACGGCGGTCGAGACGGATCTGCTCGGATCGCGTGACGAGGTCGTGCGGTTGCTCGATGCGCCGGTCGATGTCGTGTCGGTGAGGATGAACGCGGACCGTGCGGAGACCTACACCGAGATCAACGGGGCAGCGCGCTTCGGCGAAGTGCTGGGCAACATGGAGACGCTGATCAACACGCGCAACGCCCGCGCGCGGGGGAAGCCGGCCGACGAAGGGCTGAAGTTCGATGGTCAGGCCCTTGGCGACGGCGCGGCGTTCGGCGACGTTCCGATGCACGGCGGGCAGGCATTCACCTTCGCCGTGGCCGGAGAATCGGGCGGGCTCGAGCAAGCGACGGTGACGAGGTCGCGCCAGGGGGCGATCGGTGTGCCGTGGGTCATACCGCGCATCATCCGCTGCCGCGAGACGCTTGCTGATATCGACGTGTTCTTCGATCGATGGATGCACTACGCAGGCCACGCGATGATCGAACCCGTGACCTATCCTGCCGGCGACCCGCGCGAGGATGAAGCGACGCGCGGGGGGTTGGTGCATGTTGCCCTGCCGCGCTCGGTGCGGGCGCTCGAAGCCGTGACCCGCATGACAGTGCACAGTGACGGCGGCGTGCCCGTTGCGCCGAATGACTGGTCGGGCAGGCAGTTGGCGGGCAATGTCGGCGCATCGCCGATGGCCGAGCTGTGGCGCGAACTGGCTGCGCGTCGGATGGCCGCGATCGAAGGCGGCGACTGACCGGCGAGGGAGTGAGCCACTGCGATGAACGTACTGGGCGTGATTCTGGCGCGGGCGGGCAGCAAGGGATTTCCCGGTAAGAACGTGGCGCTGCTTGACGGGGAGCCGCTGGTGGTATGGTCGCTGCGGCACGCGCTCGCGTCCAGCCGGCTGGGCCGCATCGTGGTCAGCACCGACGGCCGTGACATCGCCGAGGCGGCGCACGGTTTCATTGCGCGCGATGGAGGCGACGTGCAGCGACGGGTTGAAGTGCTGATGCGTCCGGATGAACTGGCCAGTGACACGGCGACGGTCGATGCGGCAGCGCGGTTTGCGGTGGAGCAGGCGGAGCGGGCGCATGGCGAACGTTACGACGCGATCGTGATGCTCTACGGCAACGTGCCTTTGCGGCCGGACGCGCTGATCGACCGGGCGATCGGGAAGCTTGAAACGACGGGATGCGACAGTGTGCAAAGCGTGGTGCCGGTGGGGAAGATGCATCCGTACTGGATGAAGAGGCTGGCGGGCGAGGATGGCGATGAACTTCAGCCGTACGTCGAGAACACGATCTACCGCCGCCAGGACCTGCCGCCGGTGTACATGCTGGATGGCGGCATCATTGCGGTGACGCGTGCGAGCCTGTTCACGACGACCGAAGGCCGGCCGCATGCCTTCCTCGGGGCCGATCGGCGCGCCGTGGTGACGGGGCCGGGTGAAGTAGTGGACGTCGATGAAGCCAAGGACATCGCGCTGGCCGAGGCGTTGCTGGCCGGCACGGCCTGCAGGCCGACGCGGCCGGCGCTTTGCATCGGAGACGTGACGGTCAACGACGAAGGGGGCGCGTACGTGATCGCTGAGTTGGGGGTCAATCATGATGGCGATGTGAATCGCGCGCTCGAATTGACACGACTCGCGGCCGAGTGTGGGGCGCAGGCCGTGAAGGTGCAGTTGTTCGATCCCGACTTGCTGCTCAGCGCTGAGGCGCAGCTTGCGACTTACCAGGCGGACGCGGAACTGGATGCGATGTCGATGTTGCGGCGGCTCCAGTTGAGCGAGGCAGACATGCGGCGCGTGCGGGATCGGGCGCACGAACTGGGGCTCGCGTTCATCGCGACATGCTTCAGCCTCGAGCTGGTGGAGATGCTGGATCGGCTGGAAGTGGACGCGGTGAAGATCGCATCGCCTGATTGCATCAACTTGCCGCTGATCCGCGCGGCTGCGGCGGCGGGCAAGCCGATGATCATCTCTACGGGGACCTTGCGCCGGGATGAATGGGACTTGCTGGATGCGGGCCTCGCCGCGTGCGAGCACCTGCCGCTGTCGCTGATGCAGTGCGTGAGCGCATATCCCGTGCCGGCAGGCGCCTCCGGTATCGCGCACATCCGCGAGCTGCCATCTCGCCACGGCGCGGTGCCCGGATACTCTGACCACACGACCGACGCGCACATGGGCATGATGGCGTACCTGTGCGGGGCGCGCGTCATCGAGAAGCACCTGACCCATGACCGCGCGGCGGCGGGGCCGGACCATGCGGCCAGTCTGGGGCCGCGCGAGTTCCGGTCCTACGTGCAACTGATCGAGCGCGCAGCCCGCGAGTGGTTGGGTGGAGCTGATGCAGACGCGATCCAGGCTGACGTCCGCCACGTCTCGCGCCAAAGCCTGTGCGCGAAGCACGATCTGTCGGTGGGACATGTGATCACGCGCGGGGACCTGGCGGTCAAACGCCCCGGTACGGGTATTCCGGCCGCGCGGTTGGAGGCGGTGATCGGCCGACGTGTCTGCCGCGCGGTGGCGACGAACCACCTGCTCCGCGAGGCGGATCTTGCCCCGGAAGGAGGGCCGCCGCATGCGTAAGATCGCGGTGGTGACCGGCTCGCGGGCGGAGTTCGGGTTGCTGCAGCCGGTGTTGGCGGCGATTCACGGTGATGCGCGGCTCGAATTGCAGACGATCGTCGCAGGGGCGCACCTGTTGCGGGGCACGTGGGAGGATGTACGCGGCGCGGGACTGAAGATCGCGGCGCGGGTACGTATGCAGAAGGAAGGGCGGACGGGTCGCGAGGCGGATGTCGCCGCGCTGGCCCGCGGCGTGGCCGGATTCGGACGGGTGTTCGAGCGGCTGCGGCCCGAGATCGTCGTGGCGCTCGGCGATCGCATCGAGGTCCTGGCCGCGGCGTGCGCGGCGAGTGTGGGCGGGCTGCATCTGGCGCACATCCACGGCGGCGATCGCGCCGAGGGCGTCGCGGACGAATCCATGCGTCATGCGGTGAGCAAGCTGGCACATATTCACCTGGCGGCGACGGAGACGAGTTGCAGGCGACTCGTGAGGATGGGCGAACGACGCGACCTGGTGTTCAACATGGGCTCGCCCGCGGTGGACGGTCTGCGCGATGTGAAGCCCGCGGCGGGCAGCCCTGAACTGATCGTGCTCCAGCATCCGATCGGCGGCAGCAAGGCGGAGGAGCAGGACCGCATGCTCGGGACGATCGAGGCGACGTCCGGCCACACGCGGCTGGTGATCGCGCCGAATGATGATCCCGGTTGCGCGGGCATTCGCGCGGCGCTGCGTACTTCGCGGGTGCGAGCGATCCAGCATCTGCCGCGCCCGGACTTCCTGCGCAAGCTGGCGGGCGCAAGGGCGATCGTGGGCAACTCGTCGGCCGGGTTGATCGAGGCGGCGATCCTCGGTGTGCCGTGTGTCAACATCGGGCCGCGCCAGGCGGGACGCGAGAAACCGCCGAACGTCATCGACTGTGATTACGGGCAGCGCAACGTCGGGTCGGCGATCAAGCGGGCGTTGTCGCTTGATCTGTCACGCCTGCATCACCCGTATGGCCCGGGCGGGACGGGCACGGCCATCGCCGAACTGCTGGCGACAATCGATCTCAATGATGTGACGCTCCGCAAGCAGAATACGTACTGAACGGGCCATGCGCCGGCGGGTTTTGCGGCCGAGGGCTTGGCGCGCTGCCGCCGGTCAACTCCAGCATCCGGTTGAGCGCCACCTTCGAGAACTCCTGCACGGCGGCGGGGACGGTGATCTCGTTGACGACGTTGCCTTCCGCGAGATTGTCCAAGACCCAGAGCAGGTGCGGCATGTCGATCCGGTACATCGTGGTGCACAGGCACTGGCAGTCGGAGAGGATGCGCACCTGTACGCCGCGCTGCGCCGCTTCGTGGGCGATGCGATCGACCATGTGCACTTCTGTGCCCACGGCCCACCGCGTGCCGGGCGCGGCGTCGCGAATGGCACGAAGGATACCCTCGGTCGAGCCAGTCATGTCCGCCTTCTGCACGACTTCGTGGTCGCATTCCGGATGCACGATCACGTTGACGTCCGGCCACTGTGCGCGGACCTGGTCCACGTGTTCCGGCCGGAACAGCTTGTGCACGGAGCAATGGCCCTGCCAGAGAATGAAGGTGGATCGCTCGATCGTGACCGGTTCGTTGCCGCCCAGTTCGGTGATCGCCTGCGGGTTCCACACGCACATCTGCGTGTGGATGTCGTAGCCCATCGCAGCGGCGGTGTTGCGCCCGAGATGCTGATCGGGCAGGAAGAGCACCTTGATCTGTTCTTCTTCGCCGCGCGGTTGCGTGCCGCCGGCCAGCGCCCACTCCAGGACCGTGCGACAGTTGCTGCTGGTGCACACGGCTCCACCGTGCTCGCCGCAGAAAGCCTTGATCGCGGCCGAGCTGTTCATGTAGCAGATCGGTATGACGCGGTAGTCGCCCGTCACGTCGTCGAGTACTTCCTCGAGCTGCTGCCAGGCGTCGATCGTCTGGTCGTAGTCGGCCATATCCGCCATGGAACAACCCGCGCCCAGGTCGGGCAGGATCACGGTGGTGCCGTCGGGCGTGAGGATATCCGCGCTCTCCGCCATGAAGTGCACGCCCAGGAAGATGACGTACTTCGCGCCGGTCTGCTCGACACGCTCGGCGGCCAGTTGGCTGAGCTTGAAGCTGTCGCCGGTGAAATCCGCGAACTGAATGACTGCATCTTGCTGGTAATGATGGCCGAGAATGACGAGCTGCTCGCCCAGTTCCGCCTTGCGCGCGGTGATCGCGGCGGCGAGGTCCTCGTCGCTCAGAACGGTGTATCGCGTGGGCAACGGGGGTTGCCAGAGCATGGTGAGGGTCTCCGGGATTTTCAGGCGTGGCAGGTGATTATAGGGGGCTCAATGACCGAAGGACATTCACCGGTCAGCCCGCGCCGCTCAGGCGACGAACGGTGTGGTCGAAGTTGCGCACCATGCTGTGGACGAGCGACCAGATGATCAGAGCGTAGATGCCGGCGCAGGCGGCGGCGCCGAAGAACAGGACGATCCGTCCGCCCAGGTCGTCCGCCTCGCTGGTGTAGAAGAGCTTCGCGTGTTCCCACGGGTTGGTGAGCATCACGATGCTCGTCGAGGGAGAAAAGGCGTTGAGGATCGGGCCGACATAGGGAATATTCAGCGCCGAGTAGAAGCCGCAGAAGCCCGTGATGGCGGTGAACGTGAGGATGATGGCCAGCGTGATGATGACGGCGCTGAGTACGCTGCGGGCCTTGATCGACCACTGCATGCCCAGCGCGGCACAGAGCGCAATGAACGGCACGAGCATCACGGGGAACCAGATCGCCGCCTCGGGCAGGATCAGCGGGCGGTCGATGATGTCGTGCGTGAGCGACGTGGTCGGCCCCCACTGGCTGGAGGTGTAGCTGGTCGTCTCGATCGCCACCTCCGATTGCGCCTGCGGCCAACCGAGGGCCAGTCCGAGCAGGACATAGACCGACACCGCGGCAAGGGTGACAATTGGCACTGCGAGCATGGTGGAGAGGAAACTCACGAGGCCCCGCAGCTTGCCCCAGATGTACTGCTTGGGCGTGATGGGCGTGGTAAGCAGCAGGTCGAGCGTGCCGTCCTCGCGTTCGCGGCTGACGCAACCGGCGCTCATGTAGATCGCGATCAGGGCGATGATCGCCACCTCGATCAGCAGCAGCGCATCGAGCGCCATGCGGAAGACGGTGCCGGCGTTCATCACGATGTCGTCGGCGTTCTTCAACGGCGGAAGACCGTTGAAGTGATACGCGATGAGCAGCGCCAGCGCCGCGATGCTTCCCGCGGCGACAAAGCTCCAGCGCGCGAGGATGCTGCCGAAGCGGTTGCCGCGCGCGTTGGCCTCCATCCACGCGATCGGGTTCGCCCACACGCTGCGGGCGGGCCGGCGCCGTTCACCGTCGGCGGTCCTCAGGCGCAGCCAGCGCCGAAAGGCGCGCCGGACCTGTGAATCGCCCTGTCCGATGCTTCGCAACCGCAAGGCGCTGAAGGCCAGCAGCGCGAGGCTGCCGATGCCGGTGAGCGTGGCGAACGTGCCGAGGGGATGACACATGTAGAACTGCGCAACGACGTTGCTCGTCGCCATCTCCTCGTAGGTGTACGGCCGGTAGTTGGCGCTGTTGATCGATGCCTCGAGAACCAGCAGGGGATGCAGCGGCGTGAGGAAAGTGGTGTGATTCTCGCGAGCGGTGGCGGTCCCGGCCGGGGCGGACTCCTCGAGCGGCGTGACCGCTTCGAGATCGGGGTCATACTGCGGATCGTCGATGGGGGGTCGTTGCGTGGTGTCGAGTTCGCGGGCGGTGGGGTCCTCTTCGACGTCGGTGATCACGGGCGTCTGCGTATCCATCGCGGCGCGGGCGTAGCGGATCACGACGTCGAAGGCATACACCGTCAGCAGGTAGCCGACGATGATGACCACGAAGGTGAAGACCGCCTTGCGGCCGCCGACGCGCAGGACGGCGATCGTGATGGCCATCGAGCCGACGAACAGCGCGCTGAGCGCGGCGACGGCGAAGGCGACGAAGACCGAACTGATGGGCACGCCGCCGAAGAGCTGCAGTACGGCGAAGAGCGGCAGGCCGCTGAGCAGCAGGGCGAAGACGAAGAACAGCCGCGCCATCAGCGAGCCGAGCACGATCTGCATGTTCGAAAGCGGCGTGGTCAGCAGGATGTCGATGGTTTCGCCGGACTGTTCCTCGGTGATCGCCCCGGCGACGAACAGCGGCGCCAACAGGCAGATGAGCGCCACCTGGCCGTAAGCGACAATGACGAAAAGCTGGGTCCCGCTCTTGGCCAGTTCTGTCAGGCTCGAAGTGCCGCTCAGCGCGCCGCCGAAGAGCAGCGCGATGGTCATGAGCAGGACCAGCGCCGAGAGGTATCCGGTGCGCACCCAGAAGTGGCTCATCCGCTTGGATCCGCCCTTGACCACGCGCAGCACGATCGGGTTGGCCGGCAACAGGCGCCACAGCCAGCGATAGAGGGCAGTCATCACACGGAACGGCCAGGGGCGGGAGGCAACTGCGGTCATGCGTCAATGGTCCCTCGGAAACGGGAACACTCGGTTAGCGGGCCACACGATCGACCACACCATCTTACGTCAAACGGGCCGATAAGGTTTCCGCTTGATTTGGCCCGGCGCGCGGCGGGCGTATGATACCGGCCATGATCATTCTGAAGGCCATCGATCTCGTGAAGCGTTACAGCGGCCGCACGGTCGTCGACCATGTGTCGTTCGACATGCAGGAGGGCGAGATCGTGGGTCTGCTTGGGCGAAACGGAGCGGGCAAGACGACCAGTTTCCGGATGGTGATCGGGATGATCACGCCGGAGCAGGGACAGGTGGTCTTCGACGGGCAGGAAGTGACGCGCATGCCGATGTACCGCCGCGCCCAGCGCGGCATCGGCTACCTGGCGCAGGAACCATCGGTCTTCCAGCGGATGTCGGTGCTGGACAACCTGATGGCGATCTTGGAAACGCGCCGTCTGACGCGGACCGAGCGTTTGCGGCGGGCCAGCGAACTGATGGACCAGTTCGGCCTGACCAGGAACCGCAAGCAACTGGCGCGGACGCTTTCCGGCGGTGAACGCCGCAAGCTCGAGATCGCGCGGGCGCTGATCTGCGAACCGACGCTCATCCTGCTGGATGAACCGTTCAGTGGCGTGGACCCGGTGGCGGTGGAGGACCTGCAGCGCGAAATCGCCCAGCTCCGCGAGGAGCGCAACATCGCGATGCTCATCACCGACCACAACGTACAGCGAACGCTGGAGATCGTGGATCGGGCGTATGTAATCTTCGAGGGCAAGGTGTTCGCCGAGGGCACGCCGCGCGAGATCATCAACGATGAAGAGGTGCGCAAGCTGTACCTTGGCTCGACGTTCCGCGGCGACGAGTTTGATGAGTAGACGGACAGCGCGGTTGGCGCGACGATGGGCCGAACCGGCGTCGACTGCTCCGAATGTGCGGAATCCCCCGGGGACTGGAAGCTGTGGGATGAACAAGAAGCGTGGCGGCAAGGGAAGCGGGAAACGCAGGAAGGCGGCCCGCGGCAAACATGACGAAGCGCCCCGCAAGAAGGTGCGCCGATCGCTGCGCGGGGTGCTGCCGGAGGAAGGCCGGTCGAATCCGGCGGCGTACACCGACGCGGGCCGTGGCGAGCGCATCCAGAAGGTGATGGCCGAGATGGGCGTCGCTTCACGTCGCGAATGCGAGACGATCGTCAGCGAGGGGCGCGTGACGGTCAACGGCGAGCAGATCGAGACGCTCCCGGCGTGGGTGCACCCGTGGGACGATCGCGTGGAGGTCGATGGCGAATGGATCAACCCGCCCGGTCGGCGACACGGCAAGCGCGGCAAGTCGGTCAAGCATGTGTACATCATGCTCAACAAGCCGCCCGGGGTGATCGCGACAGTGTCGGACGAGCATGACCGTCCGACCGTCATCGACCTGGTGCAGGTCGAGAACCGGTTGCCGGCCGCGGCGAAGCGGCTGTATCCGGTGGGCCGGCTCGACGCGGATTCCACCGGGCTGATCCTGCTGACGAATGACGGCGAGCTGACCGAACGGCTCACCCATCCGAGCCACGAGGTCGAGAAGCGATACCGTGTGGTCGTACGCGGCGTGATGAGCGACGAGGACATGGACAAGCTCTCGCGCGGGATGTACCTGGCTGATCGGCGGTCAGGTGGGAAGCGCAAGGCCGCGCATGCGAAGCCGACCGAGGTTCGCAAGCTCGGCGTCAAACGTGATCGCACGCGCGGCGATCGCTCGCTGCTGACGATGACGCTGACCGAAGGCCAGAATCGCGAGATTCGGCGCTTGATCGCGCGGCTGGGGTTCAAGGTGCTGCGTCTGCAGCGCGAGGCCATCGGCCCGCTGAAGCTCAAGGGGCTCTCAACCGGCTCATGGCGGCTGTTGACGGCCGCGGAGCTGCGGAGCCTTCGGCGGGCTGCGGGACTCTGAAGCGGCTCGCGTGTTATCCCTCGTGGAACAGCCAGTCGAGCGCCTCTTCGAGGAAATAAGCCTCGAATGTCGGATGCGCATCGCCGCGCGGACGCACGTTGTGGTTGATCCAGATGGTGTCCAGTCCGATGGTCGAAGCGCCAAGGATGTCGCTGCCCAGCGAGTCGCCGATGTGCACCGCTTCGTCGACTTCGCGCTCCAGCAGGTGCAAGGCCCGATAGAACATCTCGGGTCGCGGCTTGTAGGCGCGGCAGGACTCGCTGGTCACCACGCACTCGAAATCCCAACCGAGGGCCAGCAGCGCCGCGGTCAGATCGTCCGTGTCGATGTTCGACACGATGCAAAGCTGCAACGGCGCCGAAGCGAGTGCATCGAGAAAAGCCTCGACGCCGGCGATCGGTTCGGGCCTGCGGCGATAGGCGTCGAGCGGCTCGAGCAGTTCCATGGGATCCAGCGATGACTGGAAACGTCCGAGCAGCAGTTCGAGGGTCCGCAACTCGATGTCGCGCTGTCGCTGGAAGGTGGGGCCGGTGCTGCGCCTGCACGCGTCGACGAAGAGTTGCGACCAGTGCCGGACGACCGACGCCGCGTCGCACTGCATGGCGGCGCTTTCGGCGATGCGCCGGCCGACCTGCAGGATGAGTTCGTCGTCCTCGCGAACGAGCGTGCCGTAGAAGTCGAGCAGGATCGCCTGGTATCTCATGACCGCGGCGGGATTTTACGCTAAGCTTGCGGCTCGTGTGATGAACCGGCGCGATGGAGGCCGCGAAGGCATGGATGTGGGTCTCGGCAATCTGGCGGCGGTACTGAAGAAGCATTTCGGCCACGAGCAGTTTCGTCCGCTGCAGGAAGCCGTCATCAGCGATGTGCTCGCCGGACGCGATGTGCTGGTGGTGATGCCCACCGGCGGGGGCAAGAGCCTGTGCTACCAACTGCCGTCGCTGGCGCGCGATCGGGTCACGGTGGTGGTGTCGCCGCTGATCGCGCTGATGCAGAACCAGGTTGATGCCCTGACGGCCAACGGCATCGCGGCGACCTGCCTGAATTCGTCGGTGGATGCGCAGGAGTTGTACGAACGTGAGAGCGATGCGCTGGAGGGACGCTACCGGCTGATCTACCTGGCGCCCGAGCGGCTGATGAATGCGTCCGGGCGGCGACTGATGGAGCGGCTTGAGGTGTCGCTGTTCGCGATCGACGAAGCGCACTGCATCAGCGAGTGGGGACATGACTTCCGCCCGGAGTACCGCATGCTCGGGCAATTGCGGACGAACTTCGGCGGCCGGTTCGCCGAGACGCCGATCCTGGCGCTGACGGCCACCGCCACGCCGCGCGTGGCCGACGACATCCTGGCGCAGTTGCATCTGCGTGAGCCGCGCGTGCACCGCGCGGGGTTCGAGCGTGCGAACCTGTACTACGAGGTGCGTGCGAAGCAGAACACGACGGCGCAGATCGTGCGTTACCTGGAGAAGAACGCGACGTACGAGGGGATCATCTACTGCCAGAGCCGCGCGGGCACCGAGAACCTCGCCGCGCGGCTGCAGGCGAAGGGCATCGCCGCGCTGCCGTATCATGCGGGGCTGGAGCATGCCGTCCGCAGCGCGAACCAGCATGCGTTCATCTACGGCGATGCGCGGGTGATCGTCGCGACGATCGCCTTCGGCATGGGCATCGACAAGCCGGACGTGCGGTTCGTGATGCATGCCGACCTGCCGCGCCATCTCGAGGGGTACTACCAGGAGACCGGCCGGGCGGGACGCGACGGATTGCCGGCCGACTGCATCCTGTTTTTCTCGCATGGGGACCGGTACAAGATTGAGCGGTTCATCGCGGAGAAGGAGAGTGAGAAGGAGCGGGCCCACGCGCTGTGGCAACTCCAGCAGATGATCAACTTCGCGTACACCACGCAGTGCCGGTGCGTCCCGCTGCTCGCGTATTTCGGCGAGAAGCATCCGGGGGCGTGCGGGCACTGCGACAACTGCCGGCAGCCGCCGGTGATGGAGGATGTGACCGAAGATGCGCGCAAGCTGCTGAGCGCGGTGGCGCGGACGCAGCAGCGGTTCGGCCTGGCCCACGTGATCAACGTGTTGCGTGGATCGCAGAACGAGCGGGTCGAGCGGTACAGGCATGATCAGCTTTCGGTATTCGGCATTGGCGAAGACAAGCCGGTGGGGCACTGGCGTCGCGTGGCGGAAACGCTGCTCGGGCAGGGCCAGATGGGGCTGACCGGCGGCGACTATCCGATGGTGCACCTGACGGTCGACAGCAAGGCGGTGCTGCGCGGCGAGGTGGCGATCAGCATGACCAAGCCCCGCGCCATCGCCGGCGGCCGCAAGAAGACGAAGCGCAAGGCTGCGGGACTGGTGTGGGATGAGTCGCAGGTGGATGAGGCATTGTTCGACAGGCTCCGTCAGTTGCGGCGGCGGATCGCGGACGAGGAAGGCGTGCCGCCGTACGTGGTGTTCGGTGATGCGGCCCTGCAGCACATGGCGGTGCTGAAGCCGACGACAAGTGAGCGATTCCTTGAGGTGAGCGGTGTGGGGCAGTTCAAGCTGGAGAAGTACGGGCCGGCGTTTCTGGCGTTGATTGGGGAGTATGTGGAGCAGGAAGGGCACGAAGGCACGTAGGCACGAAGGCACGAAGCAGAGAAGAAGGAAGAGCTTCGCAATCCTGGCCGGTCAGGGGTCGATGGCGAACCCAAGGTCGGCGACCTGGTCGCGCAGGGCGTGCAGGCCGCGGCGGAGGATGGAGATGTCGCTGCGGTAGGCGATGAAGTCGGCGCCGAGATCGATCATCTGGCGAATGTGTTCGGTGTCGAAGCAGAGCGTGCCGAAGTGCTTGCCGGCGCTGCGTGCGGCCGCGGCGATCTGCTCAGCCGCCTTGATGATCGACGGGTGCCGAAACTGGCCGGGAATGCCGGTGATGACCGAGTAGTCGGCCGGGCCGAGGAAAAGCTGGTCCACGCCTTGCACGTCCGCGATGGCCCGTGCATTCGACGCGGCTTCGGGCGATTCGATCTGCACGGCGATCCACGTATTGGCGTTGGCCTGCCGGACGTATTCGACGGGCGGAAGCTGCCCATACCGGTTGTCGGCGTTGGAACTGTCGAAGCCCCGCTCGCCCAGCGGCGCGAACTTCGCCCATCGCACCACCTGCCGCGCTTCGGCGGCATCGTCGCATCGCGGGTACAGGATGCCCTGGGCGCCGATCTCGAGCATGCGGCCCATGCGCATGAACTCGCCCTTGCCCGGACGGGCCATCACATCGGAGCCGCCGATCCGCGCGGCCCGCATCATGTTGGCCGCGGTTTCGAGACTGGTGCCGTGGTGCTCCAGGTCGATCCACAGGCAGTCGAATCCGAGCGAACCGGCCAGTTCGGCTGCGGCGGGGTCGGTCAGGTGCACCATGGTGCAGAAGGCCGGGCAACCCTCTTTCCAGCGTTGTTTGACGCGGCTCGTTCTCACATGCGGCTCCTGGGGATCGGTTGCGGCGTGATCATATCGGATCGAGCGCGTATGTGGCTGTTGCGGCCGGCAAACGCCGCTCATGGGGCCTTGCGTGCGCTTGCGATTCGGCCGATAGAAAGGGCAAGAAACCATTGCCAAAGGCGTTCGGCGGGAGTAGGGTACAGATGGTTAAAAGAGGCTGTCCGAGTCACGTCTTCTCTGTGGCAGTCGGGATGAATCATGTCGCCGGTTTGGGAATGAAGTTATGGAAACGATGATGGTCCACTGTCCAGGTTGCGACGCCCTGCTGCGGGTACCGCGCGATGCTTCCGGGCGTCTGGCGCGCTGCCCGTCCTGTAAGAGTGTCGTACGGATTCCCCAGCCCGAGGAACTCTATGAAGAAACCGCTTCGTGCTGGATCGAGGAATCGGTGATCACCGAGGAACGCGATCGCGTGGCGCGCATCGAGCAGCGGGTGACCGAGCTGGGCGGGCAGCAGCGCGGCCGGCGATCGGGACTGCGTGCGGATGACGATGAACTGGCCGCCCACGATCTGGGCGAGTCGTCGATCCTGCCGTCGCCGGTGGCGACCGACCGGTCGATGCCGGTCGCCCCGCCCGACCAGTCGGATGCGGCGGCGGACAAGGCTGACGAAGACGAAGCGCGGGAAACGCAGGCGTCCACAGGGCCGGTGCATGGCGACGGGCCGCTGCCGCGCGACGAGCAGGAGTCGCGCTATCCGACCGACCTGTTCTCGCACGACCGTCCGTTGCTGGCGGTTACCGAGGTGACCAACAACGGTATCACGCTGGCGTTCGATTCCGAGTGGCTGGCCGATGCGCGGTTCCGGGCGTCCATGCCGATGCGGTGCGCATTCACCGGCGAATCGAATCGCGAGAAGCTGCTTGGCCGGCCGCTGGCCTTCGTGGATTGTGCGCTCTCCCAGGCCGGGACGGTGCAGGAGGTCGAGGGACGACTCGAACAGCCGGTCGGCGCAGACAGCCCGGGCGCATTCGCGCGGCGGCTGGGGATGATCGACGCCCTGCCGTACCCGTTCAACCATGCGATGCCCTATTACGTCAGCCGCGAACACGACCGGCATTCGATCACGCCGCACACGCGCCGGCGCGAAGACGGCGGGCACACCTGCGAGGTGCATATCGGCGACCTGCGCACGGCGCTGCAGTGGCTGGCCAATGTCAACGGCATCTGCGGCGAGGAGTACGCGCTGCTGGAGGCGGACATCGCCGAGCTTGAGCGCGACGCTTGGCGCACCTTGCCGGAGACCATCCGCCGGCGCATCGGCGTCTGGTGCCGGTTCGAGCCGCGCGAGCAGTTCGCGGTGTACATCCCCGACGCCGACTTCACCACGTCCGACGCCGGGCTCGCGGGGCTGGTGGTGACCAGTCGGCGGATGGTGTACCACAAGTACCACCACAGCGGCCACTGGCGTTTCGGGCCGCAAGCGATGCTGCACATCACGAAGAGCGATCGATTTGCGCGGCTGGCGTTGGAGCATGATGGCGAGCGCAGCAAGTGTTGCCGCATTCCGTTGGATGAGATCAACCGATTGATCAGCGCATTGCATGATGCGCCGGGGATACAGGTGACGATTTCGAAGTGACGGCGACGCGTCGCCCGACGGCGGCGCGGCATACGCTCAGATGCCATTCTCAGGGATCATGGAAGAGTGGTGATCGATGATCCACCACCTGCCGGCTTCGCGGCGGTAGACCATCGTGTAGCGGGCGCGGGTGGTGACGGTCCGTCCATCTTCGATCCAGGTGAAGTCGTAGGCGCCGTTGTGGATGGCGATGTCGCCGTAGACGCGCACGAGCGGATCGATCAGTGTCGCCTGGATGTTCTCGTGGGCGAGGAAGCTGTCGAAGTAGGTCGCGATTTCAGCCCGGCCGCAGCGGCGCCTGGCGGCCAGGGTGCCCCACAGGACCGAGTCGTCCGGGTGGTAGTGATCCAGCACGCGGTGCTTGTCGCGGGCGGCGACGGCGGCGCACCATGAATCCATGGCCAGAGACACTTCGGTTCGATCATCGGTCGCGGTCATATGAAGGTTCCGGAAGGGGAGTGGGAATGGCACGAAGGTACGCAGGCACGAAGCAAAGCGCAAGGCGCGGCAGCTGCGTCGTGGTCACACGGTCGCGGCCTCCTCGCAGGATCCGGCGATGGTGAACACGGCGTCCAGCCGCGCGATCTCGAGAATGTTGCGCACCTTCGGCTGCAAGGTGCACAGCACGAACTTGCCGTCCTTCTTGCGCTGCAGGCCGAGCGCCTCGACCAGGGCCGCAAGCCCCGAACTGTCCATGTATCCGACGTCGGCAAGATCAACCACGATGCGTTGCGGCGATCGCTTGATCCCTTCGAGCAGCGCGTTGCGCAGTTCCGGCTGGCGCGAGAAGTCCACGTCGCCGTGCACGCGGTAGAGCAGGCCGTCGGCGATCGACTCGGGTCCGGTGACAACCGGTTGCGTCTCGTTCATGGCAGAGCTTCCTTTCACTGCGGCGGGCCGGTCGGGGCGGCATTGTACTTGACCATGCGCAGCCTCAGCCCGGGGCCGTCCTCGCGTCGGGTGAATTCCACTTCGTCCATCGTGCGCCGGATGATGCACACGCCCAGCCCGCCCGGGCGCTCCGGGTCATCGGGCATCTGCTGGATGCAGTTCGGGTCGGTGTCCGACTCATCCTCGATCACGATCTCCACGCCGCGCCGAGCATCGCTGCCGCACGGCGAAAGCTTGACCCAGATCGGCCGGTCCTCGGCGCAATCGTAGCCGTGGCGGACGATGTTGGTCAGCGCCTCATCCACGCCGAGCACGATCGGCGTGGCCAGCGCGTCGTCGATCCCCAACCGCCCGATCGCCGCCTCCACCGCCGCTCGCACCACGCAGAGATAGCGCGGGTGGCTCTGGATGCGAATCTCGATGTCATGCGTGGCGCTCATGGGCGGGCTGTCTCGAACAGGGGTTCAATACTACGATCGGGCGATTCGGCGGTGGCGCGGTTGGCCGCCGAAGGCGCGGCCTTTATCGGAGTCGACCTCCACGATAGGCCTGCTCCCAGCGGTCGATCGCCGCGCGCCGCGCGGCGGGGGATTCGGCCTGCCATTCGTAGCCGAAGCGATCGTCGCGTCCGGTGATCCGCTCCAACGCGCCGATGGCGAGCATCCGCACCACCGGGTCGTCGTGGTCGAGCAGCTCGATCAGCCGGGGGACGGCCGATTCGTCGCGGTCAGCCCCCGCCTGGCGGATGGCGTGCTGCAGGGCGGCCGGATTGTCCGAATCGAAGCCGCCGGCGTCCGAGCGCGGCGGGGCGGCGCAGCCGTGGACGAGCCAAACGGCGGCAAGCAAAGCAGTTGCGATGGCGACGAACGTGCGGTTTCTCACGGCGCGGCCTCCGCTGAATGGGCCCGGTCCGGGCCCGACGCATCGATTCGGGCAGCACGATCGACTACACTTGGGCGATGATATCCCTCAGCGACCAGGTTCTGAACAACGGCGGCCAGCAGTTCCACGGCAAGAAGAAGCCGCCGTGGCTGCGCGCCAAACTGCCGGGCGGCGAAGGCTACCAGCGGCTGCGCAACATCATTGATGACAACAACCTCCATACGGTCTGTGAATCGGCCAAATGCCCGAACCTCGGTGAATGCTGGCACCGCGGCACGGCCACGATCATGATTCTCGGCGATGTCTGCACCCGAAGCTGCGGGTTCTGCCACATCAAGACCGGCCGGCCGCCATTCCTGGATACCGACGAGCCACGACGCGTCGCCGAGGCGGCGAAACTCATGAATCTGCGGCACCTGGTGATGACCAGCGTCAACCGCGACGAACTGCCCGACGGCGGGGCCGTCATCTGGGCCGAGACCATCCTCCGCGTCCGCGAGGCCAGCCCGGAGACCTCCATCGAGGTGCTGATCCCGGATTTCGAAGGCGACTGGGACGCCCTGCAACTCGTGCTCGATGCGAAACCCGAGATCCTGAACCACAACATCGAAACGGTGAAGCGGCTGTACCCCGCGGTCCGGCCGCAGGCGAAGTACGAGCGGTCGCTGGAGCTGCTTCGCCGCACAAAGGAGCAGGGGCTGGTCGCCAAGACCGGCATCATGGTGGGCATCGGTGAGCGTGATGATGAGGTCGATGACTTCATGGCGGAGCTGGTCGAGCAAACCCGCACGGCCAACGGCCCGTGCGAGCTGCTGACGATCGGCCAGTACCTGCAGCCGACGCGCGACCACCTGCCGATCGCCCGCTGGGTGACGCCGCAACAGTTCGAGCAGTACCGCCGCACGGGCGAGAAGCTGGGACTGCGGCATGTCGAGTCCGGCCCGCTGGTGCGCTCGAGCTACCACGCGGATGACCAGGTGCTGCAGTTGGGCTGAGGTCCATCCATCGGGATCGCCAATCAACGCGGCGGGGGGCGACGCGCAGAGGCTTAGCTGCCCGAGTGCCGAAACCGCTCTGGTGCACTCTGAGAGGGGGTGGCAGAGTAAAACTGCACTGTTGCGTAAGAAATCGGCAGAAAAATGTGTCAAAAGTGTACACTTTTTGGGCTCGTTTTCGTTCGTTTCGGCTCGTTTCGGTTCAGAAGAGGTGCGATTTGGGGCGGATTCGGGGAATGGTCCTGACGCCGCGGCGTGATGCGTGAGTGGCCGGCGCCGGCCGCGGGACAGGGGTGGGAGGCGGGGCAGGCGGTGACATCGCCGCCATCACGCGCGGCCGCCGGACCCGACCACGCACGCGCCCCCTCCGTTCGCCGGGCAGACGCCGGCCGTGCCACTCAGGTTGGCGCGACGTTGGCAGCGACGATGGTCGGAAGGGTGACGGGAGCATGGCGACTGGCCGGCAGGTGCAGGACGTGACGGTAGACGGGCGACGGTGGGATAGCCCAGCCGGGATGGAGTTGAGAGATATTGTAGCATTTTGTTTGGGTATGTCAAGGGTCGTCCCGGGATTGGGAGCACATTTTCTGGTGCAGGTATGTGGTTGAAATTCAACCACTTGCCACGCCAACCGAGGGCGGGACGCCCACCCCACCAGAGACGCCCACCCCACCAGAGACGCCCACCCCACCAGAGACGCCTGCGCCACCGGGGACGGTGCCGTGGCGGGTACCACATTTTGACCCGACCGAAGGGAGGGCAAAGTGTGTCGGGGGAAGTTTGATCTTCCTCCACTTCACCGATGCACAATGCGCCTTGCTGGTGCTTCGATAGCCGATCGCCGGGCCGCATCGCGGCACACTTTGCCGAAGACGGTCAGAGCGTGGCAGACCGCTCCCTCACGGTCGCGGCTCGTTGCGTACGCACAGTGCTCGACCCTTCGGGTCGATGGCGGGCGGGACGCCCACCCCACCGGAGACGGGCGGGTGGGCGACCTGATCTGAAGCAGCAGCATGACCACAACTCCCACGGCGATGAGCAGGGGCGCGGTCTCAAGGGATCGCGCCAGGATCAGGGCAACGCAGCCCATGCCGGCGAGCAGGATCACGGTCCGGCGCTTCGGGCTCAGGCTGTCCCACCAGGGACCGAACTTGTCGTATACGGCTTCAAGGTCGCGCAGGCCGCGACCGACGGGGCCGCGGCGAGCGGTGTCGTATGTGCGGTAGTCACCGGGATCAAAGGCGCGGCCGCACTCCGGACAGGTGGAACGCTCAAGAGTAAGCGTTCCACGAACTGGTGAGTATTCAGTTGTTCGCGTTGTTCGCGTTGTT
>CAZHJL010000050.1:0-35238 GCA_964532795.1 uncultured Phycisphaeraceae bacterium
TTGCCAGATAAGGACTTACAAACGCTCTTCGCCAACTTGTTGAAGTCAGGACGTGGCGGGAATTCGAGGATGAGTTGTGGCGGATGTTGCGTTGACGCGTCATGCTCCCTGTGGGGTGCGGTTCGAGGGATGGCATTCTCCAGGCCTTCGGCCTGACGGCGGGCGGGACGCCCACCCCACCGCGGATCGCCGGCCGAACCGTTTGGGCAAGCCCGGACTTACTCGGCGCGCAGGGCTTCGATCAGGTTGCCGCGCAGGGCGGCCCAAGTGGCCAGCAGAACCCAGAGAATGCCGCTGACGAGCACGCCGAAGAGCGTGGTGATCATCAGCGTATACGGCACGTGCCGGCCGGGCTCGAGCATGGCCGGGGCGACGGAAAGGATCGCGGCGACCACGCCGCTGGCGACGCCGAAGAGCAGCAGCAGCCAGTGTTCGCTGAGGATGAGCCAGTAGACGCTCGGGTGGCTGAAGCCGACGGCGCGCATGAGGCCCAGTTCGCCGCGCCGTTCAAGGATGTTGCGCGCGACGACGATACCCAGGCCGATGCTGCCCAGCAGCAGGCCGAGGAAGCCCAGCAACTGGAAGATCGCCAGGTAGGTGTTCTCGACGGCGTTGAACTGTGCGAGTCGATCCGCGGCGGTGGTGAGTTGGATGCCGTAATCGCCGAGGCCGAAGGCCAGGCCCTCGGCGATCGCATCGCGCCTGGATTGCTCTTCCGGCGCGTCCACGAGCAGCACGCGGTAGCCGCTTTCATCCGGGAACAGCTTCTCGAAGTTGTCTTCACTGATGATCAGCCGGCCCTGGAAGATGGAACTGGCGATGGCGGCAACGATGCGCACCTTGACCGGGTTGCCGTTGTCGTCCTTGTACTCGAGGGTCATGCCCACATCGCCCTTGAGCGCCCACTGAAGCGAGCCCTGGTCGGCGACGGCGGGGATCGCGCCGTCGTCGAGCGTGGCGTCAAGCACTTGCCAGCCGTCGTCGGTTGAGAGGTCCGGGATGGTACTGGTGATGGTGAAGCGGCCGTCGAGTTTGGCCGGGTCAATACCGAAGAGGTGGGGCGTCTGTGCCTGGTTGAGGTTCAGGCAGCTTGCCTCATCGCCCTCGCGCACGCGCACCGCCGTGACATGCGCGCCCGACCAGTCGACGTCGACCTGCCGGCCGTCTTCGGTGGTGATGCGATCGACATCCAGTTTCTCGCGCCCTTCGGCGGTGTTCAGGTCATAGAGGATGGGGATGCTCTGCTCGGCGTAGAACGCATAGCCGCCGGTGCCGGACGACTTGTCGGCGGCGCCGACTTCGGCGTCCTTCGTGAAGGCGTGTGTGCCGACGACCATGAAGCATCCGAAGGCCAGCAGGCTGACGGTGGCGATGCTGCGTCCGCGCCGCCGTCCGCTGCCGCGCAGTCCCATGCGTCCGACGGTCATGCGGTGCGCGACGGCGGCGGCCTGGTCGGCGCTTTCGGTTGTCGCCGCGAAGCGCACGAGCATGGCGTCAAAGACGCCGAACGCGCCGAGCAGTACGAGCGTCCCCGCGCCGAAGAAAGCCCCGGCCGCCTCGCGTCCGCCGGAGAAGCCGGTGCCTGCCATGATGCCCAATGCGCCGAGCAGGCAGACCGCGCCGATCCACCAGCCGATATGCCTGCGCCATCCGTGCACCACGCGGCTGACCGCGCCGCTGCCCGAGATGCCCACGCCCGTGGCCAGCAGTTCGCGAGCGGTGCGCCGCGATTCACGCCACACGAACAGCCAGATGGTCAGCATGGCGACGACGAACGATGCGCCGGCGCCGATGCCCAGTGACATCGGCGTGGCGTGAAACACGATGGACGATGCGCCGGGCAGGCTGCTCCAGACGTCCGCCATGAAGGCGAGCACGCCGCGCGTGTAGAGAAGCCCGCCGGCGACGCCGATGGCCACGCCGATGGCGGCGAGGATCGCGCCTTCCATCAGCAGCAGCCGGCGCACGCGCGGCTTGGTGTAGCCCAGCGCCAGCAGCGTGCCGACTTCGCCCGTGCGCTGCTCCACGCCGAACGCGAACAGCATGCCCATCAGCAGCAGCGCGGCGACGATCAGGAAGAAGCTGAACCCCAGGAAGAGCTGACCGAAGTCCAGAGCGTTGTCGCTGGCCTTGAGCGCGGGCGTGCGCACGTCGGTGAATAGGAAGCCGACCGCACCGGGATCGATCTCCTTGCGAAGCGCGGCCTCAAGGGCATCGAAGTCATGTTCCGACGTGGCGAAGCGGGCCGAGGTCAGGTTGCCGAACCGATTGGCCCACATGGACTGACCGGCCTTGAGTGAAACGAAGGCCTTGGGCGTAGCGCGGTAGTGATCCCAGTATTCATCGTCGATGGGCCGGATCTTGTACGCCTGGCGGAAACTGGGTTTCCAATCGCTCAGGTCGGTCTCGTCCTCGGTGTCCGGCGCATCGGGGAACTGCGGCGCCAACTGTCGATCCGCAGCCATGCCCTTCATGGGCACGACCTGGGCGACGGTGAACTGCCTGTTCACTTCGTCGAGGACGCGTCCGCGACGGGCGACGAAATAGTGGAGATCGATCCTGTCGCCCGCCGCCGCGTTGAGGTTCTCCTGCTGCGCCATCCAGTCGTTGATCGCGATCTCATTATCGTCCAGCGGCTTGCCCTCGCGGCCGGGCAGCACACTCGTGTCGCTCAGCCCCGTGGCGACGAAGTAAGGTACCTGAGGGCTGTTGCCATCGGCGCGCTGGGCCATGTTGACCAGATACGAAAGCGACAGCAGCACGTCGGGATCCACGCGCTTGGCCGCCTCAGTGAGCGGCGGATCGAAGAAGACGCGGCCGGATCGCAGTTCGTAGTAATCGACCGTCTTGAGCTTGCGAAGCTCGAGTTGCAGATCGGTCAGTTGCCAGTACCTGCCAAGCGCCGCCGCCGCTTCGGGGATGGTGGGGTCGGGCTTGTCGCCGACGCGACCGCCGACCAGCAGCAGGTTGGCCCGGTCTTCACCTTCGCCGATCTCGGCCATGTCGATCAGCGATCGGCGCGGCAGGTAGAGGTTGAGCGGCGCCGTCTGGTTGGCCGCGAGCGCAAAACGACCGAACTGATCGTCGGTGACGATGCCTGTCACTTTCACGGGTTTCGAGGGCGAGAGAATGCTGTCGGAGGAGAGCGCCGCATCGCGGGGCAGGGCGCTGGGTTTCTCCACGCGTAACCGCAATTCATCGCCGACCTCGACGCCCAGCCGTTCGGCGAGATGCGCGTTCAGCACCACACCGTCCGACGGCACGTCGGCGAACACGGCATCATGGGTGCCGAGCTTGAAGAAGCGCTCATCCACGCCAAGCACCTGCACGCCGTTGACCCAGGGCTTTCCCTGCTCGTCCAACCGCGCCCGGCCATTCACGAAGACCACCGCGGCGGTCGGCGCGTTGGTCTCCTTGCCGATCTCGTCGGCCAGTGCCGCGCGGAAGAAGCGGTCCTGCGTGATCATCGCCAGGTGCACATCGCCGATGCGCTGCAGCGCGATGTTGCGGAGGGTGTGGTCGACCGAATCGCCGACGACCAGGGCGCCGACGAGCACGGTCGTCGCCACCGCCGCGCCGAGCAGCACGCCGAGGTTCGTCCGCCAGAAATAGCGCAACCCGCTCAGGATGAGCTTGAAGGCGGTCATGAGGACTCTCCCGCCGGCGCGGCTTGGCGTTCATGGATGCCCCCGCCGCGCAGTTCGTACTGCCGGTTCATCATGCCCGCCAGTTCAAGCGAGTGCGTGACGACGATCAGCGTGACCTGTTCCTCCTTGTTCAGTTCGACCAGCAGTTCGGCCAGTTCGCCGGCGCGCTGTTGATCAAGCGAGCCGGTCGGTTCGTCGGCCAGCAGCAGGCGCGGGCGGTTGATGAGCGATCGCACGACGGCCACGCGCTGCCGCTCGCCGCCCGAAAGCTGGCCCGGCCGATGGCCGATGCGATGGCCGAGTCCGACGCGATCCAGCAGCGAGCGGCCGCGATCAATCAACTCGCTGCTCGCACTCCCGGAGGCGACAGTCGGCACCAGCACATTTTCCAACACGGTCAACTGCGGTAGCAGGTGGTGAGATTGGAAGATGAAGCCGATCTTCGTGTTGCGCACGTGGGCGAGTTGCCGGTCGTTCATCCGCACGAGGTCGTCGTCTTCCAGCAGCACGCGGCCGGACGTGGGGCGATCAAGCGTGCCGATGATGTTCAGCAGTGTCGTCTTGCCGGAGCCGGAGGGTCCGATGATGGAAAGCGACTGGCCGGCGTCGACCTGCAGCTCGACGTCGGACAGCACCGCCGCGCCGTCGCCGTCGCCGACCGTTTCGTATCGTTTGGTCACTTCGTGTAGTTCAAGCAGCATGATGCGTCACCCGCGGGAGGAAGGGAAGTTCAGAGGCTACGTTGATTCTATCGACTCGCCGCCGCGTGTGTGGCGCTATGCGGGCGTGTTGCCGCGTTTGGCCGCGATGGCGCGCTCAACATGCCGGTAGACGCGCTGGGCCATGTGCTCGGATCCGTAACGGTCGAACACGGCTTCGCGCCCGCAGCGGGCCAGTTCAGCGCGGCGATCCTCGTCGCGCAGCACCTGCGCCAGGCCCTGGGCCAGCGCGGAAACGTCGTCGGGTTTGACCAGGATGCCGCCCTGTGTGTCCTCGATGATCTCGACAAACCCGCCATGGCGCGGCTGCACCACCGGGACGCCCATCGCCAGCGCCTCGATCACGTACAGACCGAACGATTCACCGTAGGTCGCGGGCACCGACAGCACGGACAGCGACCGGAGGAACGCGAGCTTCTCGTCGCGGCTGACGTTCGCCAGCCACTCGACATCATCGCCCACGCCCGCGCCCTTCAGCTTGCGCTTCAGGCCGGCGACGTACTTCACGTCCGGCCCGACGCAACTGCCCGCGACGCGCAGCTTCGCCTCCGCCATGTCGGGCTCACGCTTCAGTTCGATAAAGGCGTCAACGAGCGTCGTCAGGCCTTTGCCCTCGATCATGCGTGAAAGGAAACCGACGGTGTGCTGCTGCGGTCGCGTGGCGGGCGGGTCGTAGCCCTGGAGCGTGATGCCGTTGCGCTCGGCGAGGATGCGTCCTTCGTCGTAGCCGAGCCGCCGGCGCATGACATCGGCGTAGTAGTCGCTCACGGCGATCAGCAGATCGGCGTCGATAAGATGCTCGCCCATCACCTGCCAGGCCTGCGTACGGTAGGGCTCGGGCATGGCGTCGAGGAACGAATCCTCGCCCTGGAGCGTCACGACGATCGGCGCGTCGGTATGGCGGCGGATCGGCCGCACCATGCCGCACAGCATGGCGCTGGAGAGCGTGATGGCGTCAAACGGGCCGACGGTTTCGATCCACTGGCCGAGCTTCTCGATGTCGTTGCGCTGCCCGCCCTCTTCGCCGCGCAGCATGGAGACGGTCATTTCGCCGAGCTGGTTGGGCGAGGTCGAGCCGGAGAAGCCGGCCAGCAGGCGCAACAGCCAGCGCGCGTTCAGGGCGTTGGTGACCCACTGCGGCGCGTTGCGGAACAGTGCGGACTTTTCCTTGAGGTAGACGTTCAGACCACCAAGCTGCATCGGCGCGGTGGCGACTTCCGGTTCATCGACCAGGTGCGGCAGGTACATGGGGGCCATGACCACATCGTGCCCCTGTTCGCGCAGCGTCAGCGCCAGCGCGTTGTCTCGGATACACGTGCCGCAATAGAAGTTGCCGGTGCCGGGGGTGAGTTGGAGAATCCGCATGGGTGTCCGCAAGACGCGCGATGTTCGCAGAAGATCACTTCTTCGGGCCGAACGCATACATGTAGCCGTCGGTCGATCCGACGATGACCAGTCCGTCGACCACGGCCGGCGAGGCGGTGATCATGCCGCCGAGTTCCAGTCGCTGCAGCAGTTTTCCCGTCTTCAGGGACAGGACATAAAGCCGTCCGTCAAGGCTGCCGACAACGACCTTGTCGCCGACGACGACCGGCGAAGCGTTCACCGAGTCGCGGGCTTCGAACGTCCACACCTTCTCACCGGTCTTTCGGTTGAGCGCGTGAACGATGGCGTCCTCGCCGCCGATGATGACCAGTTCGTCGGTCACCGCCGGGCCGCCTTCGAATGAGTAGTCGCTTTCGTAGGTCCACATGACGGTCTTCTTCTTCAGGTCCACCGCGCCGACCATGCCGTCGCGCGAACCGAAGAACGCCTGATCACCGTCGAGGGCGATGGGCGTGTACACCTGCATGTCCGCGGCGATGGTGGTCTGCTCCTTGCCGTCGGCGAGGTTGAGCACGTAGACGCACTGGCCCTTGCAGCCGCCCATGATGACGCGGTCGCCGCCCACGCCCGGTGCGCCGCGCATGACGTCGCCGAGCTCGTTGGTCCAGGCTTCCTTGCCGGTCTTCGCATCGAGGCAGTAGAACTGCTCGTCGTCCGCGGCGACGAAGACGAACTGCCGCTTGCCGTCGGGCGAGGGCGCCGTGTTCAAGGCGCAGGCGAAGCGCTCTTCGCGCGTCTGGAACTGCCAGGCGGACGCGCCGTCTTTGGCGCTGTGGGCATAGATGACGCCGTTGTCGGCACCGACGACGATGTTGCCGGACGCGTAGACCGGGGCGCCGGTCAGCGCCGGCGGATCGGCCTTGGTGATCGGCCGCTTCCAGACCTGCTTGCCGTCGGCCATGTCGAGGCAGTAGAGCGAGCCGGCGCTGGTGCCGAAGTACACGCGGCCGGCGACGACGAGCGCGGAGGTGACTTCGCCGTCGGACTTGAAGCGCCAACGTCGGGTCAGGGCATCGGCGAGCGTGCCCTGCGCCACGCCGCGCATGGACGAATCGCCACGCATGGTGACCCAGGACGTCGAGGACGTTGCTGTTGCCGCCACCGGCTTCTTCGCTTCGCCCTCCGGATCGCCGGCCTGGCTTTGCGCATCACAGCCCATGCCGCCGACGAACAGCAACAACAGGACATATCGCATGATCCGCATGTTCCGCACGTTCATGGTGGCAGTCTCCATTCTTCTTCCTGGCCGGTGCACCGCGCGCCAGACCGTCTTGGGGGCCCTGCGCGAGGGACAGACCCGGCGCAGATAACGGCGCGGCGTGGCTACAGATTGCCGCGCGCCGACAGAACATCGTAGACCTTACGAATGGCCCCGGCGACCTGCCGGACGTGTTCCGTGCGCCAATGCTGGTTCACCCCGATCGAGATGCAGCGGCCAAGGATATCCAGCGTCCGGGGCAGCATGTCCGGGGCGTATTCGATGGGGCGATGCGCGGCCGTCCAGGGCCAGCCGGTCGGGTCGCCCGTGCGCTTCTGCATGACGTAGTCCCAGGCGTTGTAGATGTGCCGGTCGGGGATGAGCTTGTTGTAGACGGTGGCGCACGGCACGCCTTCCGCGGCCAGGGCTTCGCTGAAGACCTGCGCCGACCCGCCGTCGGGCGCGAACAGGTGGAACGCAATGCCGCAATCGCCCTCGCCGCATGGCATGGGCTGTTGACTGAGCTTCTCCAGGCCGCGCGTGGCCTCGATCAACTGCTTCTTGACGGTGCGGGTCTTGACCAGAATGCCCGGCATGCGGCCGAACTGCACGAGCCCAAGGGCCGCGCGCAGTTCGCACATGCGATAGTTCTCCCCGGCGAACGTCGGCCAGGTCTCGTCGCTCTTCCAGAACTGCATGGCCGAGTCGTGCTTGATCGCGGCGCGCTTGTAAACCAGCTCGTCGTCGGTGGTGACGACGCCGCCCTCGCCGGCGGTGATGACCTTGAAGTGCTGCAGCGAGAACGCGCCGGCATGGCCGATCGAGCCGAGCGGGCGGCCCTTGTACGTGCCGCCGTTGGCCTGCGCGACATCTTCGAGCACCTTGAGATCGTGCTTCTCGGCGATGGCCATGATCCCGTCCATGTCGCACGGTGTGCCGCGCATGTGCACGGGGATGATGGCCTTGGTGTACGGCGTGATGCGCTGCTCGACGTCCTTCGGATCGAGCGTGAGCGATTCGTCCACTTCGGCGAGGATGGGGATGGCGCCGACCGAAAGACAAGCCGCGGCCGTGGCGATGTAGGTGTAGCCGGGCACGATCACTTCGTCGCCCGAACCGATGCCAAGCCCGACAAGACCGCAGATGAGCGCGCACGTGCCGCCGCCGCCCACGGCCAGTGCATGCTTCGAGCCGCACCAGTCGCGGTAGGCCTGCTCGAGGTGGCAGGATTCACTGATCGATGCGTCGTTGAGGAAGCGCCAGATCGTCTTGCGCTCAAGCACCTTGGTGACGGCGTCGATCTCTTCCTGCCCGATCTCGGTCACGCCGTGCAGCGAGCCGGGCAGTTCGGAGGTGACGGCCGGTTCGCCGCCGTCGATGGCCAGTGTTTCGGTGGTTGCGGTCATGGGTTCTCCCTTCGCGGGTTCTGGCTGACGGGACATGATACCGCGATCGGCAACGGGGTTGCGATGGCGAGATTCACGCTTTTTCATCGAGCAACCGGAGCGCCATATCGCGAAGCGTTGCGCCTGTGTTCGGGGCAAGAGCCTGCGGCGGGTCGAGCAGAAGCGTGCGCGTCAGTTGTTCCCACTCTGATCGATCCTGGTTGCCGGTGAGCCCCATCAGCCAGCGGCTCGAGCACAGGCGATTGGGCTCCTCGGTCACCAGCCGCACCTCCTCGTGCACGATCCAATGGGCCAGCACATCGATGGCTTCGGGTTTCGGATCGCGATCGTAGGTATGCAAGAGCAGCAACAGCAGTGCGAAGGCGTATATCGGCGCCTCCATCTCGTCTGCGAACGGTTGCCCGAGACGCCAGGCGAGAAAGCGGGTTGCGTTTGCGGCGACTTCGTCACCGAGAGTGAGCACGCTTCCCAGCAATCGCACAAGTGTGTCAGGGCAACCGTTGATTGAGCCATCGTTCGCGGCGCTCTCCAACAGGAGTGCGCAACAGGCAAAGGCGCGGCAAAGGTGTCCCCGCCGCACGCGTTCGGGCGTCGCGTCGTGGGCCTCGTCGGGCCGCGACCATCTCGTCAAATCCAGCACTTCGCCCGGCACCCAGTCGAGCGGCGCAGGCACGTCGTACAAGTCGCGTATACCGACGAGCGCGTCGAAGTGTGCGGCCGCATCTTCGCCGTAGTCGGCCCTGGCGATCTCGCGCAGCATGTCATCTGTCACTTGCCGCGCTATGCAGGCTAGGAGCTCCTCGCGATCTGGATGCAGTTGATCGAGCATGCTGGAAAGGTTGTCCGTCGAACTGTGCATGGTGCGTGAATCGTAACTGAAGCAAGCCGAGCCGGAGAATTCCCTCAAGTCCTCAACCTGATGACGGGCGAGACGCCCACGTGATCAGACGCCCTGCGTCCTCCGAGTCAGGAGGTCGCGCCCGCACGACGCGCCTGCAGCCGCGCCCGAACCTCGCGGATCACGCGTTGGAAGGCGACGGGGAAGGTCAGACGCGCGGCGATGGTCTGACGCTGGGCGGCGGCGATGGCGGTGCGTCGGTCGGTATCGTCGATCAGCGCCTCGACGCGGCCGCGCAGCGACGTTGCATCGGTGAACGAAACGTCGTCAAGGTGCGGCACGGTGTCGCTCTCCTCGGCCAGCACGCCCGCGCGCTGCCAGCAGCGGACTTGGCGCACCGCGTCGGCCTTCTCGTCCCACGGCAGGCATGTGCCCTCGTCGAGCAGCGCGCGAAGGGTGTCGCGGTGCGCCGGATCGCACGCGGCCAGCGCGGCGTCGTTGGTCTGCGGCAGCGCCATCGGATCACCATCCGCTTCAAAGTTCGGATCGACATGTTCGCGCAGGGAGTTGGCGATGCGCTGCAGCAGGTGGTTGCCCGGGTGCGCGCGGGCGAGGACGAAGCCCCCGGCCATCAGCGCGTCGAGCATGCGGTGATGCGTGAAGCAGGCGTAGGGCTCGAGGTGCAGGGCGAACGTCGCGTTGCGTGTCGCCGCGGCGAGTGGTCGGCCGTGCGGGATGACGCCCCGCGCGTAGCGGGCGAAGCGCGGATGGTTCTCCCACCCGCGGCCGTACACCGCGAGCGACAAGCCGCGCTCTTCGGCAAGGTCGGCCACCCAGCCCAGCGCCTGCTGGCGGTACAGGCCGGAGTTGAGCGGGTTCCAGAGTTGGTCGATCAACTGGCTCTTCCACTGGTCCGGTATCGTGTTGACGCCTTCGCGGCGCATCGCTTCGGCGAGCACCTGGCGCAGGTGATGGTGGGTGGGCAGGTTGCCGTCGGCTTCGTAGGTCGAGACGATTGAGCCGGCCGCGCGGCTGGCGACGGGTTTGAGCTTGTCGGGCACGCGGCTGAGCATCTGTTCGATGTGCTCGTCGGCCGTGCCGGACACGTTGGACACGTAAAGAAAGTCGTCGCGCGGCGCATCGTCCTCGGCTTGATCGGGCGATGCCTCGGGCTCCAGCGTGAGCATCATCGGCATGTCGATGACCTGTTGCGCGGGGTAGTGGTGCTGGTCGATGAAGCGCGGCGTGGCGAAGGTGAGCACGAAGTCGCGCTCGCCCACCAGTGTGTGGGCGTCGGGCGCGGTCAGTTGCGGCAGGAAATCCTGGATCCAGCAGAAATGCAGGATCTGGCGCGGCATGAGCTTGACCGGTGAGCTGCCGCGCAGCCAGTCGATCTGGAAGATCACATCCGGCTTGAACGCGGCGACCTCCCGGGCGAGCAGGTTCGAGTTGAATAACTGCCAGCGTTCCTGCTCGATCAGCAGCCGCGTCTCCCAGCCCAGCTCATCGAACGCGCGGCGGGTGTCGCGCGTGGCGTATTGGAGCACCGTGGAGAATCGCGTGGTGATGAAGAGGACGCGCGGCTTGCGCGGCGGATCGTCGCCGAGCACGCGGATAAGCTCCTCCTCATCGCGGGCGTCATAGTGCGCCTGCGCGGTGGCGATGTCCGCCTGCTGTTGCCGGCCCCGCGAGTCGACGAGCGCCGTGATGGCCGCATCGAATGGGGCCCGGTCGGGCTCAAGGCACAGGTACCCGCGCGGCAGGTAGAGGTACGGGTCGGCATCGAGCGCCGCCTCGACCTGGCGCGGCCAGTCCTCGCCGACGAAGACCTGGAAGCGCCGGTCGGCGATCGGCCCGTCACCGCCGCTCCAGTCGTGCAACTGCAGGCAGGCGCGGAGCAGGCGCGGGTCCGGCTCGAGCAGGAAGACGGCCAACTGCTGATCCATGAACAGCTCGTGCGGGTTCGCCGCGAGGTGGGAGATGACGTAGCCGTCTCCGATGCCGCCCAGCACCAGCGGCGAGTTCGGGTTGGCCGCCACCTGCTTTTCGATCGCGTCGATGCACGGCTGGAACTGTGCGCCGGGGGCCATCAGCGTCGGCTGGGCGCCGGGATCATTCGGCCGCACGCGCGCCAGGAGGACGCGCTGGTCCGGCCCGTTGACGAAAGCGTAGTCGATTCCAGACACGGAGGGCTGGGGTAGGCTAATGATCTGCTCGAAGATGCCCGGGCGGTGCAGCCGCAGGGCGGCGAGGTTGCACACGAAATTGCGTTCGAAGCGGACGGCGTCGGGCAGGTTGGGGATGCGGTCGAACACTTGGGCGGCGCGGGCGAAATCCTGCTGACGATGGTGCAGCCGCGCGATGGCGAGCAGCAATTCGCCCAAGGGCGCCAGGTCCGCGTTCGGAATCGCGAACAGTTCATCGGTCAGCCGCGTGAGGGCGGACACGTCCTGGCGTTGCGCGGCCTCGAGCAAAGCCTGGCGCAGGTCGGTGATGGATGTGTCGGAGCGTCCTGTCATGACGGCCTCCATGCAGGGACCGCGGTGTGGCCCGCGCGGCCGAGCGTGTCGCCCGCGTCAGCGGCATGATACTGCGCGAGCGCGCGGTGGGACGAAAGGTCGTGATCTACTGACAAATCAGGCATGTTCAGGGGCAAGGTCCAGTTGGTGTTTGCGGCGTGTTAAGGCTTACCAATCGGTCATCAGATTCTAGCGAAAGCGTAGAACGCCTCTAAGCACGCGTGCCTATTGTCTGCGGTCAGGGGCGGATCAGGGTGATTCGCACGAACAACTTTGCCCGGCCGGACAACACGCGGTTGTCTCGGCCGGCGGCCCTCGGAGTGGGCGAGACGCGCTTGGTGTCAACACCGGCGTGAGGGCTGTGTGGAGCGCGGTTCTCGTGTTGCGACCGGTGAGTGTTTTTCACTACATCTTTCCAAGGAGATGGTTTCATGACTCGAATGCATCGATCCCTGATGGTGGCGCTGCTCATCGCCGGCGTGATGCCGGCCATGGCGATGGCCCAGTACAACATTACGGTGTTACACAACAACGACGGTGAATCGCAGTTGCTCGGCGATGCGAACTACGGGAGCATCGCCCGGTTCAAGACGATGGTCGATGACACGCGCAGCGCCTACCAGGGCCTCGGTCACGGCGTTGTCACGGTTTACGCCGGCGACAGCTTCCTGGCCAGCCCCGAGTTCCAGGCGAGTCTCGACTCGGGCCCGGCCGGCTCGCGCAATTTCTATGACGCCTTCGCGTTGAGCGAGATCGGCTACGACGCGGCCGTGTTCGGCAACCATGAGTTCGACTTCGGGCCCGATGTGCTGGCCGAGTTCATCGGTGACGCGCAGAGCACCAATGCGGTGCCGTATATCAGCGCCAACCTCGACTTCAGCGGGGAAGCGTCGCTCAACGCGCTGGTCGGCTCGAACATCTTCTCGAGCACCACGGTGAGCGTGGGCACGGTCGCGGGGCCCAAGACGGTGGGCATCATCGGCGCGACAACCGAGAACCTGCCGTTCATCTCGAGCCCCGGTGGCGTTGTGGTCAACCCGATCGCGGCGGCGGTGAACGCCGAAATCGCATCGCTCAGCGGCAGCGTGGACCACATTATCCTCGTCAGCCACCTGCAGGGCATTGGTGAAGACCTGGCGCTGATCCCGCAGCTCAGCCCGGGTGTCGACCTGGTAGTGGCCGGCGGCGGCGATGAAATCCTGGCCAACCTGGCGGCGCCGGCAGCACCGGGTCCGGCGAGCGTGGCGACGACCGGCCTGAAGCCGGGCGATACGGTGGACCAGCCCGCCTACCCGAACACTTCGGCGTTGGACAGCGGCGGGAACACCGTACCGGTGGTGACCGGCGGTCCGAACTACAACTACCTCGGCCGCGTCACCCTGAGTTTCGATGCCGCCGGCAACCTGCTGGGCGCGACGCCCGACTCCAACCCGCAGCTCGTCCAGAGCCTGGCCGCGGATCCGGTCAACGGCGTGGCGAAGGACCCCACGGTCGAAGCTAACTCCGAAGCGCCGGTTGACGCTTACGTGCAGAATCTGGCCAACATCATCATCGCCACGTCGTCGCAGACCCTGGTGGGCAATGGTGATCGCGACGTGATCCGCGCGAAGGAAGCGGCACTGGGCAACCTGGTGGCCGACGGCATGCTGGCCGCGGGCATCGCCGAGGCGACGAACTTCGGTGTCGACACGCCTGACTTCGCCATCTCCAACGGCGGCGGCATCCGCGACGACATTCCGGCCGGCGATGTGTCGGTCAAGAGCACGTTCGACGTCTCGCCCTTCGGCAACACGGTGTCGATCGTCGAAGACATGACGCGCGAGGACATCAAGCTGATGTTCGAGAACGCCTATTCGAAGACTGAAGACGGTCAGCCCGGTCCGGGCATTGACCCGGTGCGACAGCCGGTCGGCGGCACGGGTCGCTTCCTGCACGTCTCCGAGGGCGTGGAGATCGTTTACGACATCACCGGCACGCCGATGGTGCTGGACAACGACGGCAACATCGTGACGGCCGGCGATCGCATCGTCAGCATCAAGATCAACGGTGTGACCATCGTCGATAACGGCGCCGTGATCCCGGGCGGCACCTTTGATGTGGCCGTGGTGGACTTCCTGGCCGGCGGCGGCGACCAGATCTTCGAGGACTACCTGTCGCAGGCTTACGGCTTCACCCGCGTGGGCGTGACCGATCAGAACGCCCTGCAGGACTACATTGAGGGTCTGGCCGGCGGCAACCCGACGTTCGACCTGATCAGCGACTCGCGCTACGACAACACGCCGGACGGGCGCATCGTGGTCATTCCCGAGCCGTCCAGCCTCGCGCTGCTGGCGCTCGCCGGCTTCGCCCTGCTGCGTCGACGCGTTGCGTGATCGAGGCGCAAACAGACAATTGGGTTCGCACCAGCCCGGCCCCCGCGGCCGGGCTTTTTCTGTGGCCGCAACGCACCGTCGGTCGGGCGAGCATGGGCCGGGCCCGGTGCGTCTGCGCGATCCGGTCGGCGTCTGTCGCATGGATTGCGATATGCGCCGCGTTATAATGCGGGGGCGAAGGTCGTTGGCGCGGGCGTGGAGACGCTCGCCGCGACCGGGGAACATGCCCAGATGGCTTGAAAGCAGGGATGCGAACCGATGGCCAAGAAGAAGAGCACGTCGAAGGCGAGCGGAGCGAAGAAGAAGGCGGCGAAGAAGAAGGTCACCGGCGCTCCGGCCGCGACAAAGAAGAAATCCGCGAAGAAGACCACGAAGAAGAAGGCGACCAGGGCGGCAAGCAGGCAGCCGGCCGCGCCGAGTACGCCCGCGCCCGCCGAGATGCACACCGCGCCGGCGCATCATGCGATCGATCCGCACCTCGCGGCCGTGATCCAGAACATCAGCCAGCAGATGAACAGCGCGCTGTCCACGTTGGAGGACCTGTCCGAGGCGCAGACGGAGCGCGAGCAGACGGCGGTGAACCTCAAGCCGCTCGACCGGGCCACGGCCTCGTTCCAGCGGCTGGTGGCCGAGGTGGTGGAGGACCAGCTTGCCGAGATGCTGCCGCCGCTGATCACCATGCGCAACGAACTGGCGCAGTATGCGGGCAACGGCGAGGATGAAGGCGAGGTCTACAGTCGGGGGCGGGACACTCTCGACCATGTCCTCGAGCTGGCGGGCGTGCAGCGCTATGAGGCGCGCATCGGGGAGGAAGTCGACCCGCTGATCCACCTGGCCGTGGGCGAGGCCAGCCGGGATGATCTGGCGGACGGGGCGGTGGCGCAGGCGCTTCAGCCCGGGTTCCGGTCGGCGCGTGGCAAGGTGCTCGTGCCGGCTCGGGTTCGGGTCAACAGGAGATAGTCCATGGCCAGGCTCGGCATTGACTTCGGCACCACCAACACGGTGGCGGCCATCCACGATCGGGGTGTGTTCTCGCTGGTGTTGCACGAGGCGACCACCGGGGTGGGTACGATCACGCAGGAGACGTTTCCTTCGGCGATCCTCATCGACAGGAAGACCGGGCAGCGCTACTTCGGGCTCGAGGCGGATCGCCGCTTCTCGCAGCTCGGCCCGCGCGAGCAGTACGTGTTCATTCCATCGCTGAAGCGGCAGCTTCGCGAGTACATGACAGGGCGGCGGGTCGAGCAGGACGGCGTGGCGTACGATCCGGGCGAACTGCTCGTCGAGTTTCTGCAATCGCTGCGGGCATCGATCGTCGAAAGCCAGTCGATCGACGAGGACGAGATGCTGGAGACGGTGATCACCTGGCCGGCCAACTCCAACGGCGCCCAGCGCCTGGCGACGCGGCAGGCCTTCCGCGAGGCGGGTTTCCACGTGATCGATTCGATCACCGAACCCACCGCCTCGGCGATCGAGCTGGCCGACTGGATCCGCACCGGCAACCGCAACAGCCGCAAGCAGCCGACGCATGCCGTGGCGGTGTTCGACCTGGGCGGCGGCACGTTCGACGCCTCGGTGGTGGGCATCCAGGACACGGACTTCCACGTGCTGGCCTCGGGCGGCATCGAGACGCTGGGCGGTGACGACTTCGACCGCGCCCTGTACACGCTGTTCCTCGAGAAGATGAAGACCAGGGAAGAGGAACTGACGTCGCTGACGCGCCACGCGCTGCTGCGCCACGCGCGGGCGCAGAAGGAAACGATCTCGACCGGCGCGGTGCGCAGCCTCTTCCTGAACCCGATGGACTTCGGCCTCGAAGGCCGTCCGGCGAGCATCGCGATCGAGACTTTCAACGAGCGCATCAGGGCGATGCTCGAGCCGGCGGTGGGCAAGCTCAAGGAAGTGATCGACGCGGCGGTGGCCCACGAGTCGCGGATCAGCGATCGCAAGTCGATTGCGATCTACCTCGTGGGCGGCTCGTCGAAGCTGCCGCTGGTCGGGGAGATGGTCAAGGCCGCGTTCGCGGACAGCAAGGTGGTGCTCTCGGACAAGCCGTTCCGTTCGGTGGCGATGGGCGCGGCGATCTGCGCGGCGGACCGCGTGACCTTCCAGGATGTCTTCGCCCGCCACTTCGGTCTCATCCGCCTGACCGATCACGGGCGTCGTGAGATGTTCGACACGATCTTCTCCGCCGGCACCCCCGTGCCGCGCCGGGGCGAGCCGCCGCTGGAAAAGGTCACGTGGTATCGCCCGGTGCACAACATCGGCCGGCTGCGCTACCTCGAGTGCACGGATGTGGACGACGCGGGCAAGCCCGGCGGCAGCGTGCGGCAATGGACGGACATTCTCTTTCCCTACGATCCCGCGGCCCCGATCCACGCGCCGGTGGACGATGGCAGCATCCGTGAAGTCGACGGCGGGGTCGATCCGGTCTGCGAGGTCTACCGCTGCGACAGCGACGGGGTGATCACCGTCGAACTGCAACGTCCGGCGGCCAACGACTCGCGGCAGTACGAGATTGGCCGGGATTGAGCAGGCTGCGTAACGCCCCGAAGCTTCGGGCCGGTTGCGCCATTTCATCACTGACCGCCGGATGGACGATTTCGATTTGCCCATCGGCCTATGGGAGGTACGGTTCGGACAACGGACGGCGGCGATACCGGTGCGATCGCGCCCGGCATCACGACGAGATTTCAGAGGGCTGGGGACCTCCAGTTCTCGTTGAACGGCATATGTTCGCATCACTTCGATGGGAAGGAGACAGTGATGGGCAAGCACTGGTTGGCAGGTGCAGTGGTTTTGACGGCGTTGCTTGGCGCGGCCGGGTTGCCTCGCGCTGAAGCGGCCCTGGTCTACAACGGGGTTGATGCCGTGGTGGATGCCAGCAGCGCCGACCTGTTGCAGACTTCGCTGGACGGGACGCCGGCGTTGACCGGCTCGTGGGGCGGCGAGGGTGCATCGGGCGCGCCGGGCGCGTTGAGTGACGGTATCGCGCTGCTGTCGGCGTCGCCCGCCCGGCCACGCTACAAGGTGACGGATGACAAGCCCTTGTACGGGGCGCCGAGCAGTGGTGCGGCCGTGACCTTCGTGCTGGATACGAGCGTGAACACGCAGGGGTATGACATCGCGCAGATCGACCTGTACCACGGCTGGGGTGACAATGGGCGTGACGGGTTCCAGTTCAGGATCGAGTACGCGACGGTGGGCGACGCGGGCACATTCATTGAGTTCGGCACGATGGCCGCCAAGTACGATCCGCCCTCGAACTACGGCCGCACGGAGATCACGGATGATGGCGGCATGATTGCGTCCGGCGTGTCGAGCCTGCGGGTCACGGTCGTGCAGGTGGATGCGGGTTACGGTGGACTTTCTGAGATCGACGTCATCGGTACGCCGGTGCCCGAACCGGCATCCCTGGCGTTGCTGGGATTGGCCGGGCTGGTAACGCTTTGTCGACGCAGGGCGTGAGATCGCGTCGTTCTGCGCGCGCCGACGACGAGGGCTGCCAGCGGCCCAAAGCAGCACGAGATCGGCCGGGACTGACCGGCGGCGAGCGCCGAACGGTGCGTCTGGCGGGCGGATTCCGTGGAAGATATGCATGTTTTCACGCGTCGGGGCGAGGGGGTTTAGGTCTGTGCGAAGGCGAACCCCGTTGAGAGGCCCTGAACGAGGGTGTCGGGCATGGGATGCGCTAGATCGAAACAAACAGGCCAAAAAAACGATCAAAAGTGCACTGTTTCTGGGCCGGTTTCGCACCGTTTCGCGCGGTTTCTGTTGGTTTGTGCAGGATTCTGCAGGACTATGTAATCGGGCGGCTTCTCTGATGATGGTTTTGACAGTTTCTGGCATGGGAAGCATTGCCTCCGGGGTGTGCGGGAGGCCCGGCGGGGCGAAGTGGCCCCCTATATAGGGAAAAAGCGCCGCCCTGGTGCGCACAAGATGGCCTGTTTTCGCCCGGATCGGGCGCGCAAGTCCCTTTGCGGCCGAGCACGAAAAAATCTGCGCGGACCAGGAAAGAGCCGGATTTCTGGGGCCAGGTTTTGCGCGCATGTGGGCGCTTCGCGGACGCCGGCATCAGCGTGCCTGTTGGCGGCGGCTGGCGCGCGTTGTGGGCGAGTGGGCGTGGCTGATGTCCCGTAGCGCTGTGGCGCCTATGCGATACCGATGCGGATGGCCGCGCCGGCCGGGCCTCTTCAGGCGCCAGAGGGGGCTTGAAGGCAGGTGGTCTGGACGCGGCATGTGTTTTGGGCTCCACGGCCGGCGATCGGATGGGAACGTGTCAGCATGGCGCATCGGGTGTCGGTTGAGTGGTTGGCGGCATCGGCCATGGATGAACAGAGGTGGTACTTCGCGGTCGATTGGCAGACGCACGGGCCGGCGTTACGCGATCAGTTGCTCCGCGCCGGGCCACATGCCATCAGTCCATGGGCTGGCATTTCGGACAGACATAACACGAGCCGCCCATGTAGCTGATCTTCTTGATGGAGGTGCCACAGTTGGGGCAGGGGGTGTTGGCGGTGCGTTTGTCCATCTTGCGGATGTATCTGCCGGCATGGCCGTAGAGGTCGAGTTCGTCGTCCCGGCCTCGCTTCTTGATGGCCTCCTTTAGCACGGCGCGGATGGCCTGAAAGAGTTTCTTTCGCTGCGCGGCGGTGGTCTGCCGCACCTTGCGGGCCGGGTGGAGCCGGGCGCGGTGGAGGATGTCCTGCAGGTAGCCGTTGCCGATGCCGCGGATTTGCGGCTGGTTCACGAGCATCGCCTTGAGCGGCTTGTCGCACGACGCGGCGTAGTCCTCGACGAGTTGCGTGAAGCGCTCGAGCGTGAACGCATCGGAGGCGGGGTCGACGCCTTCATCCTCCTGCTTGCGCCACTTGTTGTACTGCTTGCGATCGAGCAGCTTGGCCGCGCCCCAGCCCTGGACAGAGACGGCCAGCCGCCGGTCATCGTCGAACGTCCACAGCAGGTGGTACTTCGTTGGTAGCGCATCGTCCGGTTCGAGCAGTGCGATGCGCTCGCCGCCGTCGCCGAGGAGGACGAAGTAGCCGGGCGTAAGCGGCACGATGATGCAGCTTCCCGCCGAGGTGACTTCACCGATCCGCTTGCCGCGCGGGATGGTTTGGTATTCCTCGCGCGGGCGGCTGTAGAAGACCCACTTGTGCGGGCTGTTCTCGCGCTCGGCGGCAGTGATGCGCCGGCCGCGCAGGGTCTGGTCGAGCTGGGAAGCGAGGAGGATGGCTTCGGGGCGTTCGATCACCTGGACCCCCAATCGGTTGAGCTGTGGGGTCAGTCTACCGCGCAAGTCGGGGTGGCGCGCCTATAGTGCAAGCACGCGGGTTGTCCGCCGTCGAACCGATCGCCCCTCGCGGATATGCCGATGAACAGGTCCATCAAGTGCTATCTGGTAACGGTGCTGCTGTCTCTCGCGGTCGCTTCGCTTCTGGCCAGCGCCGCCGAAGCGCCGCCCGAAGACGCGAAGGACGCGCAGGCGGCGGCCGCCACCTGGCCGCAGTGGCGCGGGCCGACCCGGGATGGGAAGGTTGCGCCGTGCGCGTGGCCGGCGGATCTGAAGGGGTTGAGGCAGGTGTGGCGGGTCGAACTGGCGGAGAGCTACAGCGGCCCGATCGTGGCCGCGGACCGGGTGTTCACGACCGAGACGGTCGATCGCCGCGCGGAAGTGGTGCGGGCGCTGGATCGGAGGACGGGCGAGGAGATCTGGTCGCGGCCGTGGCCGGGCGCGATGAAGGTGCCGTTCTTCGCCGCGCGGAACGGCAGTTGGATTCGCTCGACCCCGGCGTGGGATGGCACGCATTTGTACGTGGCCGGCATGCGCGATGTGCTGGTGTGCCTGGAGGGGAAGACGGGTGAAGTCGTCTGGCGCGTGGACTTCAAGGAGCGATACAAGACACCGCTGCCGGCCTTCGGGTACGTGTCGTCACCGCTGGTGGTGGGTGATCATGTCTACGTGCAGGCGGGTGCATCGTTCGTCAAGCTCGACAAGCGCACGGGGGCGGAGGCATGGCGCACGCTCAAGGACGGCGGCGGAATGTACGGCAGTGCGTTTTCCTCGCCGGTGCTGGCGCAGGTGGCGGGGCAGGAGCAGTTGCTGGTGCAGACGCGCAGGAGCCTCGCGGGGGTGGCGGCGGCCGATGGCCGCGTGCTGTGGTCGGTCGATGTGCCGGCCTTTCGCGGGATGAACATCCTGACGCCGATCGCGCACGGCGATCTGCTGTTCACGAGCACGTACAAGCGGGGGTCATTCGGATACCGCGTGACGCGAGAGGGCGAGAAGATCAGCGTGGCGCCCGCTTGGAAGAACCGTGCGCAGGGCTACATGTCCACGCCGCAGGTGATCGACGGCCACGCCTATCTGCAGCGGCGGGACAAGCGGATGAGCTGCATCGAACTGGCGACCGGCACGGTGAAGTGGACCAGCAAAGAGCGCTTCGGCACGTATGCATCGTTCGTCTCGAATGGCGATCGCATCCTCGGGCTGACCGATGAAGGCGAACTGGTCTACCTGCGTGCGAACACGCAGAAGCTGGAGATGATCGCGCGGCGGAAGGTCGCCGGCGAGCCGACGTGGGCGCACCTGGCGGTCGCGGGCGATGAGGTGTTCATCCGTGAACTGAAGGCGATGAGCGCGTGGAAATGGGAATGAACGGGCTCGTCACGGGACGGGCAGTCTGCTATTATTGCGTACGCCATGTTGATGGTGGTCGGCAGGGGCCGACTGGCCGAAGCGAACCTATCGAAAAGGGGTATGACATGTACAGGACGAGTCTCATTCTGGCGGCGGTGGCAATGATCGGGCTGATGGTCGCGGGTTGCTCGGGGCCGTCGCAGGCGGACATTCACGCCGAGGCGAAGGCGGGCACGCCGGTGACGGCGGAGAACGTGCTGGGCAAGTGGGACCTGGACGGCGAGAAGACGAACACGGCCAACGGGAAGGAAGGCATCCTGGCCATCCCCGGCGACATCATCAAGGACACGCTGGGCGACGGCTGGCTGCTGGAGTCAGGCGGGGTGCTGAAGGTGGATGATGTCGTGGGCAGCAAGACCGGTTCGTGGACGGTCAGCAACGGCAAACTCACCGTGCAGTTGCCCGGCCGCGACAAGAAACAGACCTACAAAGGCACCATTATGGGCCAGTACATGTACCTTGAAGCCAACGGCGAGTACCGGGTGTTCCACAAGAACAAGTTCTTCGGCATGTGAGCATGCCGCGGCGAACGGCCGCGAAAACATGGGAATGAAACGGACCACGGGCTGCGCGGCTCCTGTACGCGAGCGGCGCAACCCGTGGTCCTGTTGTCCCACCTGCCCGGAGCGGCAGGTGTCTATGAATCTGACGCGCTGAGGATGAACGCTGCCTTGTCCAGGGTGATCACGCGGCCGCCGATCTGTACCGACGGCTTTGACTTGTTCTTGCCTACGGTGGTCTCGGGCAGTTCGCCCGACTGGATGGTGTAGACGCGCCAGTCTTGACCGGCGACGTCGAGCACCTGCTCCGTGACGCGCGGCTTCGTGCCCTTCGTGTTCTTGCTCTGGCCGGCGAAGCGGCGGGTGGCGAAGGGCGGTGTGAAGCCCGTGGGCTTTTCCGGTTGCGCGTCCTTGCCATCGTTCTCCGGCGCGATTGCCTCGTTGGGGATGGCCACCAGCAGGATGGGCGCGCCGCTCCGGCCGGACATGTCGGCGACGAGGGTGTAGCGCTCACAGGTGACCACGCACGCCTTGCCGTCGAGCTTGTCTTCGACGTTGGTGATGCCGCGGAAGGCGCGCAGGCCGGTGCGGGTGTTCAGCCCCGGGCCGCGCACGTAGGCGTCGTAGTGATTGGCGACCAGCCAGTCATTGCCGTCCTCGCACCAGCCGCTGCGGAAGAGCAGGTAATCGGCCTTGGGATCGATCAGGTAGCGCGGCAGGATCTCATCGGGGTTGACCGGTTCGACGCCGATCGGCCAGTTGAGCAGGGCGTAGACGGCGCGGGTGGGCAGGCGAAAGGAATCGAATCGGCTGTTGTCGATCGGGTTGGGATCGATCACGTGCTGGTAGAACCACTTGACCGCGGGCTGGTGGCGCTGGGGCACATGTGAGAAGCCGATGGAAAAGTCGCCCCCGGCCGACCACGGTCCCTGGCTGAAGCCATGCCCGGCGTAGATGCCGCGATGGACGGAGACGATGCGGTTCTTCTGGCGCGTCAGTTCGTACAGCCACTTGGTGGTCATCCAGTCGCCGCCGGGGAAGTTGGCGATGAGGTCGAGCCCGGCCGCGTTGCGCAGGCAGTGGAGGTACTCGGCCAGGCCGGTGTTGAAGTTGAGCCGCCCGCCGTGGGTGCCTTCGAAGAACCATCCGCTGTCACCGTAGCCGACTTCGAGGGCGCGCTCGGCGCGTTGCATGAGCACGCGATGGGCGCGGTAGGTCACGGCGTCATCTGTGCCGGGATCGCCGAGGATGGCGAGGATGGCCACGCCGCCGCCGCCGTTCCACGCGCCGTAGTGGTTGGAGTGGGGCGAGTGCTGGCCGCCCTGGGTGTTGAAGATGAGATCGCCGCCGGTGGGTTCGGCCATGGCCTTCTCGCCGCGCCCGGCCTTGGGGTTGAAGACCTTTTCCTGCAGCGCCTTGGCGACTTTCTCGCGGAAGTCCTTGTCCCAGGCGTCGTAGCACAGGTCGTAGGCATAGGCGATCTGGGCGTAGCTCGGGCCGGCGCGGAGCTTGCCGCCGGGGTTGTGCCAACTGTAGCGCTGGTCGGCGTCGCGCACGCCCTTGAAGGAGAGTTCGACCGCCTGCCGCGCGAGCGCGGCGTACTTCTTGTCGCCGGTCAACTGGTAGAGCATGCCGTAGCCCGCGCCGTGGGCGATGGTGTAGCCGCCGACGCCGATCCGTTTGCCGCCGCCGTAGGCGCGCTTCGCGGTGTTGTGCGCATCGGGGAAGCGCTCACCGCCTCCGAGCAGGTAGCGGATGCGCCGGACGATGAGTTTGCCTTCGGGCGTCTGGGCGCGCTTGCGGATCGCGTCGAGGTCGCTCTTGCGGAACATGAGACGCGGGTGTTCACCGGGCTCAAGCGGTTGCCAGTCTTTGACCGGCGACGGCCAGGGCGCCTTGGCCAACTCGCCCTCAGCCGGGCCGGTGATCTTCTTGCCTTTGAAGGTGCCGCTGTAGGTACCGACGAATCGGTCGCCGACGCGCTTGAGGCGCAGCGTGAACTGCGCCTTGCCGCCGGGAACCCAGGGGTCGGGGTGGATGGTGATGTCGACGTTGAGTTCGACTTCTCCCTGACCGGTGGCCGCCTGTGAGGTGATCTGTCCTTCGTGATCGATCTGGCTGTAGCGGCGCTGCTTGTCATCGAGCGGCCCATGGTCGCGGCGCATGCCGGCCCAGGCGATGAATCGGGGTCGGAAGCCGGCCTTGGCGTCGTGGCCGAGGTAGAGCATCAGGTCCTTGCGCTGCCGCGGATCGGCGGGCGGGGTGTCGTCGCGGAAGAGCGCGCCGGTCAGTTCCAGGTCGACATCGTGGTAGATGGTGCGCTGGTCGGTGAGCACGGCGGTCTCGTCGCGCGGGCCGGACTGCCCGTCCGCGTGGACGGAGGGCGTTGCGAGGGCGACCAGGCAAGGGATCAGGAGGGAGAGCATGTTTCGCATCAGGAGGGCCTTGTATGCTGTAAGTGTCTGTTTTTGCCTATCTTGTGGGGCTGGCGCAAGCGGCTGCCCTAGGGCATACGCGGCTGGGGGGCGGCTGATTGCGTCGGTAGCCGCGTTGGAAGCGTCATAAACCCGCGCGGGGCTCGACTAACCCACTGAGCCCCGCCGCGTGGCGGGATACCGGAAGGCGCAACGAACCGTCAACGAGACAGATAGGCAGAAGGAGAACCGACATGTGTTTCAAGCTGATCAAGTGGGGCGGCATCACGGTGGGCGTGGTGGTCATTGGCGCGACGATCCTGCACGCGACGGAGCTGGGCAGCTACCTGCGCAGCGGCGCGCACAGCGTGCGTGACTCGGTCAAGAGCAACGTGCCGATCGAGTTCGAGCTTCGCCGCGCGAGGGACATGGTCGACCAGATCCTGCCCGAGATGCACGCGAACATCAAGCTGATTGCGAAGGAAGAAGTGGAGATCGAGAACCTGCGTGAGGACATCGTCCGCAGCGAGGAATCGATCGGCGAGCAGAAGGCGCGTCTGGCGAAGCTTCGGCGCTACCTGGACAGCGACCAGCAGACGTTCTACGTCGGCACGGTGCGTTACGGTCGCGAGCAGGTGACCGAGGACATGGCCGCGCGTCTGGAGCAGCTCAAGGAAGCGGAGATGATCCTTCAAGGCAAGCGCAAGTTGCTGCAGGCGCGTGAGCGGTCGCTGGCCGGCGCGCTGCAGACGCTGGAGCGTACGAAGCGTCAGAAGGCGATGCTCGAGTCGAAGATCGAATCGCTGGCGGCCAAGCACCGCCTGGTGCAGGCGGCGAGCGTCGGCTCGGAGTTCCAGATGGACAGCAGCAAGCTGGCCCAGACGCAGAAGCTGATCGGCGACATCCAGAAGCGGCTCGACGTGGCCGAGCGTGTGCTGGCCCACGAGGCGCGCTTCGCCGGTCCGGAGCTGACCGAAGTGCAAGTCATCGACGAGCAGGACCTGCTGACCCAGGTCGATGAGTACCTCGAGGGTGGCGAGCAGGTCGCCGAGGAAGATGCGACAAGCGGCGACGAGTTGACGTCGCGCGAATCGAGCACGTGGTAAACCGCAGTGTCGGCGGCGGGCGGGCCGGATGGGAAGTCCGGCTCGCCCGACCCCTTTCATCGTTCCGTGCGGTGGCGCGTGGCGTGTTCCGGGTACGTCTGATTGATCACGGGTGTCAGCCATGCTCGTTCTGCAGATCAAACATGCTGAAGCCGCGCTGAGGGACGGGCGGCTGGACGAGGCCGCGGCGCTGGTCGAGCGCGAGCCGGCCCGGTCGCACCGGCTGGCCCAGCGGTTGGCCGGCAAGCTGACGGCGGCGTTCGTCGCGCGGGGCAGGCGGCACTTCGAGTCAGGGCGGCCGGCCCAGGCGCTGGCCGACTGCGAGAAGGCCGCGCATCTGGGCGGATCGCAGGAAGCGGTCGAAGCGCTGCGTCAGGAAGTCACCCAGGCCATGATGGGCGATCGCGAGGATCGCCAGGCGCACGAGGATGTGCTGGCCGAGGCCAACCGCCGCGTCGCGGCCGGGCGACTCTCGGCCTGCGGCGCACTGCTCGAAGAAGTCGGTCGCGACAGCGGGCGTGTGCGTCGATTGCGGTACCATCTTGAGGAGAAGCGGGCCAACCAGGCTGAAGCCATCGAGGCACTGCGAAACGCCATGGACGCCAACGACCTGACCAACGCGATCGAACAACTGGCCACCGCGTCCAGGCAAGGCGTGGTCGGCGAGGAACTGGCCGCGCTGCGCCGGCAGGTGGTCAAGCAGGTCATCGGACAGGTGAAGGAGGCGGTGGCCGCCGGGCGGATCGACCAGGCGCACCGGCTGCTGTCGCGGCTGGACGGGCTGAAGCTGGACGATCTGGAAGTCGCCGAGCAGCGGCGCGTGGTCGCGCGTTGCCGCGAAGCGGCGGGGCTGATCGAGCGGGGCGACTGGCGGCAGGCCGAGCGCCTGCTGCGTCGACTGCGCGGGGTGGTCGACGGGGCGAAGTGGATCGAGCCGACGCTCAAGCAGTTGCACGCCGCGGCGGAGGCGGCCGAGGAACTGCACGCCGGCCCGCTGGGGCTGGCCATGGACATGAGCGATCCGGGCGAGCCGGCCCCCGATGGCGGCCGGTTGTCACCGAAAGTGGGTCTGGAAGGGCCCGGGCGGCCGCAAATGGCGAAAAATCCGGACCCGGCGTCGCCGCGGGGGCGTACACAAGAGAGAATGGACGTCCGGCGATCTGACGGGTTCGAGCTGCGGATCGACGGCGTGGGCGGATTCCTCGTCTTCCACAAGCCGTCGGTCACGATCGGGCCGATCAGTTCAGCCGCGCGGCCGGACGTGGGGCTGATGGCCGAGCCGACGGCGCCGGTGGCATCGATCACGCGCAGCGACGAGGACTACTTCGTCCGCTGCGACAAGTTGATCGACGTGAACGGCAAGAAGGTGACCCACGGCCTGCTGACGGGTCAGGACCGCATCGGACTCTCGACGCGCTGCCGTTTTCGTTTTCGCCGGCCGAACGCCGCGAGTACGTCAGCGCTGCTTGAGTTGGACGGTGCGCGGCTGCCGCAGGCGGACATGCGCCGCGTCATCCTGCTGGATCGGTCGCTGATCATCGGGCCGGACAGCAGCGCGCACGTGCGCGTGCCGGGCCTGGCCCGGCCGGTCGTGCTGCAGGCGGCCAAGGGCGGACTGGTCGCGAACGTGGATGCGGAACTGGAAGACGGCCTGTCGCTCGCGGCGGGTGAACTGCTGCCGACGGGCGTGAGTGTGAAGGTGGGGGCCCTGGGAATGGTGTTGGGCGAAAGGCACGAAGGGACGTAGCGGAGAAGACACTGGCGGACGAGCCGCCAGTGGCAGGGAGCGAAACTGAGAAGACACTGGCGGACAAGCCGCCAGTGGCACGTGGATGGACGGGAACCCAAGGGCGGACGTCTGATGAACTGATTCACTGCGGTTACTGCGGTTACTGATTCACTGCGGTTACCGCCCTGCACTGGCACTGCGATGAAAGGCTTCAGATACAAACACGGCGACCGACCCCTCGAGGGGTACACGATCGAACGTGCCGCGGGGCGCGGCGGGTTCGGGGAGGTGTACTACGCGAAGTCGGATGCCGGCCGGGAGGTGGCGCTCAAGGCGGTGCAGGGTTACGAGCAGATCGAGCTGCGCGGCATCAGCCATTGCATGAACCTCAAGAGCCCGCACCTGGTCTCCATCTTCGACGTGCGGCGAAACCCTGAAGGTGAAGCGTTCGTCATCATGGAGTTCGTCAACGGCCCGTCGCTGCGCGAGCTGATCGATGAGTCGCCGGGCGGGATCGGGACGCAGAAGGCCGCGTTCTTCCTGCGCGAGATCGCCAAGGGGCTGAGCTACCTTCACGACTGCGGCATCGTCCACCGCGACCTGAAGCCGGGCAACATCTTCTACGAAGACGGCTACGTGAAGATCGGCGACTACGGCCTCTCGAAGGCGATGAGCGGCAGCGTGCACAGCGGGCAGACGATCACCGTGGGCACGGTGCACTACATGGCGCCGGAGATCGGGCAGGGCCGGTACGATCGCGGGATCGACATCTACGCGCTGGGCGCGATGCTGTACGAGATGCTGACCGGCCAGACGCCGCACTTGGGCTCGAGCGCCGGCGAGATCCTGATGAAGCATCTGACGGCCCAGCCGGACGTGAGCGGCATCGATCAGCCGTTCGCCCGGGTGATTCTCCGGGCGATGAGCAAGGACCCGTCCGAGCGGTACCAGACGGTGCAGGAGATGGTCGAGGACGTGTTCGGGGCCGCGCATGTGCGCGAAAGCGTTTCGGCCTTCTCGCCGGGCGACCTGTCGATGGTGGCCGGTCGCGTCGCGGGCAAGGTCGGCGTCGGGGAGTCGGGGAAGACGCAAGCCGGGTCCGAACCGGGCCCGAAGCAGGCGGCCGCGTCGGACGAAGCGGCGGGCGAACAGAAGCGCGAAAAGCAACAGAATCAGCAGCGCGGCTCACGCGGCAAGCGCGGCGGCGATTGGTGCGGTCCCGGCTGGGGCGGCCCCGGCTGTAATGCCGAATGGGCTGAAGACTTCGGCAGGAAGATGAGCGAGTTCGGCCAGAAGGTGGGCAAGATCGGCGCGGCGATCGGCTCGCAGATCAAGGAGGAAGTCGAAACGGCGGTGAAGGTGGCCAAAGAGGGGAATGCGAAGCCCGGGCGCACCCATCCGCCGCAACTGGTGACGATGCCCGAGCGCGTGTCGCCGTTCATGCGCGGCTTGCTCGTCAGCGCGATCTACGCGGTGATGGGCTTCGGTACGGGTCTTGCCTTCGGCGGCTCGAATGCGGGCGTGGTCGCCCTGTTCTGCGTGCTGACGTCGGTCGGCGGCACGGTCGGGCTGTCGGTGGCGAACCAGATCGTGCACTCGCCGCGCGAGCAATTCGGGCGCGTGCGCGGCCGGCTGCTGTGCGCGATCGCGGCAACGATCGGTCTGTTGCTTCTTTCCGTGATCGCGGTGAATGTGCACAGCGCCGTTGATGAAACACTCATCGCCTCGTACTGGGGCATCGTGATCCCGATCTTCCTGTTGCATTGGCCGTCGGTGCTCAAGCCGACGCGCGCCGAGCGCATCTCGTTGCGGCCGGTCATCCTCGGCGGCCTGCTCGGGCTAGCGATCGGCTCGATCGGCGACGCCAGCGGCATCATCGCCGGTAGCGTGGTAGCGACGATCGCCCTGGCCGGGCAGGTGGCGGCGGCATGGACGCCCAAGCGTCGCGTGCGGCCGGGCGAGTCGCTTGATCAGCAGGCCGACATCCCGCTGGAGGAAGCGGAAGGCGACGGCGCGGCGGGAGGTGAGAAGCGCGGGCCGCGCGTGGAAGCCTCGCTGACATGGGAGACGGGGCGTGGCAAGCGGCATGGCCATGCGCGGCCGGTGGTTTCGCCGTGCAAACGGTGGTGGGCGTTCCTGCTGGTGCTGGGCATCTTCGTCGGCCTGCCGGGATTGCACCGCTTCTACACCGGGCACATCGTGTCGGGCATCATCTGGTTCTTCACCGGCGGCCTGCTGGGCATCGGACAGTTGGTGGATGCAATTCTGATCATTGCCGGTCGCTTCAAGGACAAGCAGGGCAAGACGCTGGTGGTGTGGCACAGCTTTGACGAGCTGCGTTTTGATGACCGATTCAAGGACGCCACGCCGGCGACGGAGCCGCAGTTGCCGCCGCAGACACCGTCGGGCCTGTCGATAAGCCGTCACACGGAGGCGAAGGGCGCGCCGCTGTCGGCGCTGGCGGGGGTGCTGCTTTTCTTGGGGATGGCGATCGGCGTGGCGGCGGCGGTGAATGTGCCGCAGCTCGTGGCCGTGGGCTTTCTCGGCGGCGGTGTCCCGCGGCAACTGACCACGTCTTTCGGGACCGCCGGATGGCCTTGGATTGCTGAAGAAATCGGTTACCTCGCGGCGGTGGTGCTGTTGTCGGCGGGGGCATGGTTCATCATGTTCGCGCGGCGGGAATCCGGCTTGCTGCACATGCTGCGCGCGATGCTGGGCATCGCGCTGTTCGGCGCGGTGGTTCTCTGTCTGCGTGAATTCACGGCGGGCGTGAACTGGGATTTGGTCGGCATTCACCTTGAAGCGGATCGACTGGGGCCGGCGATCGAGACGCTGGCGCGGACGAGCTACGGGCCGGCGGCGATCGGCGCGGCATTCCTGATGGCATTGGCGATCTTCATGATCGCCTGGCCGCACCGGCGGCGAGAGGCGGCGGGCGGCCCGCAACCGGCGCTCGCCGGCGCCGATGCGCGTCAGGTCGGCGGCGGTGGATCGTCTAACAATACAGCGAATGGCGGCGAAGGAAACGGAGCGTAGGCGATGCGGTTTGAGCCTGTGACAGTGCGGCGTGGCCGGAAGGCGGTGCGATGATGGTGGCCGGCATCATCAGTTTGGTTTTCCTGTTCGTGGGCCTGGCGGTGCTGGCGCTGCTGATCGTCGGACTGGTGAAGCTGTTCCAGCGCACGACAGTGGGTGGTGTGCTGGCGTTGGTGGGGCTGGCCGGCGTCGGGATGATCGGCCTCTTTCTGCTGCTCTTCATCTCGTGGCGAGGCGCCAGTGCGCCGATGCGTGTCGAAGAGGGCATGGCGTATCGTGAGGGCCACATGTCAGTGGAAATGGAGCGCCGGTACGAGCGCGGCCCGCAATACGCGGCAACCCTCGCGATTCCCCGCGACGCGCCCGAAGGCTGGCGGCCGCCGGCGCACGTCGATGCCCGTGGCGACGAAACATCGCGCGAACTGGAGTGGATTCCCTCACCGGACGATCCCGACGAGATGAGCGCCGTGGTCGCGATCGACCCGGGCGAGACCTCCGGCGGGATGATCGCCACCGTCTACCCGTCGATGGAAGAGGCGGCCAAGGCGGCCGGCCGGGCGCTGGGTTACGAGATGCGGTCGCTCGTTGCCGATCAGGCGGTGGAAGACGTGCAGATCGTGGTAGCGCCGGCGCCGGATGTGGAACCCAACTTGGCGGGCCAGGTCGTGCTCGGACTGCGCGCGGTGCTGGCCGATGCGCCGCCGGGGCTGTCGATACGTTCGACTGACGCGGATGCGCTGAAGGCGACCGAGGCATCGGACGATCCCCGACTGGTCGCGGTCTGGGTCGAGGTGGAGAAGAAGATGGGCAAGCCCTTGCCCTGGGCGCCGCGCGGCCGCGTGTGGCAGTCGGTGGTGTCCGGGCATGTCGTGGCCAACGCCCGATCGGCCGGCGGCACGTGGCAGGGCTGGGTGAACTTCGTGAACAAGCCCTGGGCGGGCGACGGATTCGCGGGCTTCGCCGGTCAGTACTCGGATCGAAAGTGGCTGCGCTTTGAGACACCGGAAACGCAGCGTCAGACCAGCGCGAGCGAAGCGCGGCGGATTGCGATCGAAAAGGCGATCCCCGAACTGCGCCGCCGCGTCCAGCTTCACCTGCACCGGCAACACGGCATCAGCGAAACGACGGAGAAGGATCAGCAGTACATCGATCAACTGGTCCGATCGGAGCTGGAGTCCGGCGGCGAGGTGGTGACGGACGAGTTCAGCCAGTCGTTCCGGCGGCCGTACGGGACGGTGTGGCACCATGCGATTCTGGTGGATCCCGAAAAGATGGGCATGATGCGGATGGCCGACCGCGCGCACCGGCACGCCACCGGCCGCGAGGTATCGAGCTGGGTGCGGGTGACATCGGTGCTGGGGCTGGTGGTGTTGGTCGGCGTACTCTACGCGTTCGCCAATGCCGCGACGAAGGGCTACTACACGTGGAACCTGCGGGCGGTGTCGCTGCTGATCGTCGCCGTGGCGGTGGTGGCGCTGTTGGCGATGATGAATTGAAGAGAGCGACGAAGCGACGAAGCGACGTAGCGACGAAGGGAAGAGGAGACAGGCACGGAGCGGAGAAGACACTGGAGGGCGAGCCGCCAGTAGCGCACGAAGCGGAAGGGAAGACGGGGGCGAGCGCGAGAACATAGCCCCGGGCATGCCCGGGGAGAGCGGCCCGAAGGGACTCGATCTGCGATGAAGGTTGTATGAACGAAACGGGAAGGACACTGTCGGCCAAGCCGCCAGTGGCACCGATGGTCGCCGTCGCCAGGCAATCCCCGTTTGCGATCGATCCTACTCTATGTCTACTGCGGTTACTGATCCACGCCTCACCCATGTCACACGTGGGTTACAATACCGGCCGGTGCGACATGAGCCGGTTGAGTGAAGCCGATCAATTTCTGCTGGACCAGATTCGCGCGGCGGACGAGTCGGCGTGGACGCAACTGGTGGAGCGTCACCAAGGGCGTCTAGTCGCGTTCGCCGCGAGTCGTTTGCCGCAGCGCGGCGACGCGGAGGACCTGGTGCAGGACACGTTCGTCAGCTTCCTCGGCGGCCTGGCCAACTTCAAGGGCGAGGCGAGCATCGAGACGTACCTTTTCACCATCCTTCGCCGCAAGATCATCGATGCCCATCGCGGCCGGCGGCTCAACGCCTGCCTGTTGCAGGATGCGTACGGCAATGATTCGAGCAGCGGTGATGCATCGGGGCAGGTCGTGGCCGCGCCGGACCCGACGGTCAGTTGGTACGTGCGGCGGGACGAGCAGCGCGACATCCACCGCGAGGCGCTGGCCCAGGCGCTGCATGATCTGGTGGAGGGCTATCGCCAGTCGTTGAACTTCCGTGACCTGCAGATCGTCGAGATGCTCTTCTACAGCCAGCTTCGCAACAAGGATGTCGCCCGGCAGATGGAGCTGACCGAACAGCACGTGGCGCAGATCAAGCATCGCTGCCTGAAGCAGATCCGTGAGAATGCGACAACGCGGCTGGCGGAGGCCGGTTCACAGTCCGGCACGGCGCTGGCCGAGGTGCTGGGCGAGGAGTCGATGCTGACGCGGGTGTGGGAGGAGTTGCGGCTCAGTTGCCCGAAGCGCAGCACGATCGGGGCATTCCTGCTAGGCACGCTGGACGAGGCGTGGCGGCAGTACGTGGACTTTCATCTCAATCAACTGGGTTGCCGCTATTGCCGGGCCAACCTGGAAGACCTGCAGGCCCAGACCGCCCCGGACCGACGCGAGAGCTTCCGGCAGCGGATCATGGAAAGCACGGTGGGTTTCCTGAAGGCGGGCGGGTGATGACGCAAGTTGCGGGCGGTCATCCGCGGCTGGTCTTCGGCGCCGGTGATGTTGGAGCGTTGCGTGATCGTGCGGCGACGGAGGAGGGCCGCGCGGTGATGGCGCGGCTGGAAGCGCTGTTGCGTGCGGAGCCGACCGCGATCGACGCGGGTTTCCACGCGGCCGGGCATGGGATGATGCACCAGTTGACCGGCGACGCGTCGCACGCGCGGCGGGCGCGTGGACTGGTTGACCAGGTGATCGCCGACAAGTTGCTGCACGAAACGAAGGACGGGCCGGTGGCGTTGTGGGGCGGCGATTACAAGATGATCATCCGCACGGATCCGGCGGTGGGCGTGGCCCTGGCGTATGACCTTTGTTGTGACGCGTGGGACGAGACGTATCGCCGTGGGATCGCGGCGGCGCTGGATGCGAAGGCGAAGCAGCTTCTGCGTGGCGGCGGGCAGGGGTGGAACGCGAGCCTGATGAGTAACTGGTCGGCGAATGTGGGTGCAGCCGCGGGGCTGACGGCGATGGCGGCGGCGGGGGATGACGGCGCGCCGGACGCGGCGGCGACGTTGGCGCAGGCGAAGCGCAAGGTGGACGGCTATCTCGAAGCCGCGGTCGGCACGCGCGGGTGGGTGCAGGAATCGTGGATCTACTACCGCTATCCGCTCGGCCATCACCTGCTGCCGTTCCTGCGGTGCTACCGGCAGGCGGTGGACGGTGAGGGGTACAAGGGCGGGCCGGCGGACTGGTACGCACTGCTGTTCGCGCACGCGATGAGCGCGGAACCGTGCGAGCGGTACGTGCCGATGGTAAACGGCGGGCGGGCGGAAGCGTCGAATCACTTTCGCAGCGGTGAGATGGTGATGGGGTATGCGCTGTTGCCGCCGCGCGTGCGGCCGGGGGCGTTGTGGATGATGCGTCGGCGCTACGGTCTCGAGGGTGACGGCACGTTCGATATCACGTTACCGCATCATGCGGTGTTCGCGCTGGCGGACTGGCCGGTGGGCGAGGCGGCGGTGAACCCGGCGCAGGTCGTGCCGCGCGTGTGGGAGGATGAGCGTAAGGGCCTGTGTCTGTTTCGTGATCGGTGGCGCGACGGCGATGACTTCGTTGCGTGTTTCGATATGTGTCTGAACACGGAGGGCGGCACCGGTCGGCCGCGCTGTGCGGGCGGATTTGCGGTGGTTGGCCTTGGGCAGCGATGGGCGGTCAGTCGGACGATGAAGCGCTCGCCGCGCGGGGCGTTCAACGTGGTGCAGATGGATGAGATGGCGGAAGACGCGAGCGGGCATCGGCTGGACTTCGCCGGGGAAGACGACGGCTCGGGCGTGGTGAGTGTGGACCTGTCGGACGTGTACGGCGTGGAGGCGGGTCAGGCGGTGCGCAGCTTCGCGGCCGACTACAGCGGCCATTGCGGCGCGCCGGGGTTGTTCGTGGTGGCGGATCGGATCGAGAAAGGCGGGGGCGTGTGGCGGATGCACACGGCCGGGCGGGTCGAGGCCGCGGAGGATGGTTTCGTGATCGAAACAGCGGAAGAAGGCGTTGATGCGCGGCTGGTGGCGCGGGTGATCGCGCCGGCCAGCCCGATGATGTTGATCGAGCCGATCGAGGCGGAAGGTCTGCAACGCATTGACATTCGCGGCCGCGACGACACGACGGCGGTGTTTGTTGTGATGGCCGTCCAGCTAGGCGCGGCGCCCGCGATCGAGGTGTCGGGGGAGGGGCTCGATGCGGCTATTCGCATGGGTCGGCGCGCAGTGCGTTTCGATGGTGTTAAGATCGTGCTGGACTGACAGGTCACAGCAGGCGGATCAGGGAGCGCGGACGATGGAATACGTCACACTGGGGCGAACGGGCGTGCAGGTGTCGCGGCTGTGCTGCGGGACGATGACCTTCGGCCGAGAGGCGGACGAGGCGACGAGCGCTGCGATCTTCGGCGCCTGCCGCGATGCGGGGATCAACTTCTACGACTGCGCGGACGTCTACGCCGGGGGCGAATCCGAACGCATCCTCGGTCGGCTCATCGCCGACAGCCGCGATGAACTGGTGATCACCTCCAAGGTGGGCATGCCGGACGGCGTGGGCAACGATCGCGGCGGAGCGCGGCGGCACATCATGATGAGCATCGAACGGAGCCTGCGGCGGCTCGGCACGGACCGGCTGGATTTCTATTTCATCCACCGGTTCGATGACGCGGCGTCGATGGAGCAGACGCTGCGGGCGATGGAGGATCTGGTGCGGCAGGGGAAGGTGCTGTACCCCGCGGTGAGCAACTGGTCGGCGTGGCGGATCGCCAGGGCGCTGGGCATCTGCGAGCGCCGCGGTTGGGCGCGGTTCGAGCTGATGCAGCCGATGTACAACCTGGTCAAACGCCAGGCCGAGGTGGAGCTGTTGCCACTTGCCGCGGGCGAGGGGCTGGGCGTGATCAGCTACAGCCCGCTGGGCGGCGGCCTGCTGACGGGCAAGTACACCACGACGCAGCGCGACGAGCAGGGACGGCTGAGCAAACAGGTCAACTACACGAAGCGCTACGGCGACCCGGTCTACTACGAGGTGGCCGAGCGCTTCGGCGACTACGCGAAACAGCAGGGCGTGCACCCGGTGACGCTGGCGGTGGCCTGGGTGATGGGGCACCCGGCGATCACCGCGCCGATCATCGGGGCGCGGGACCTGGAGCAGCTCAAGCCGTCGCTGGCGGCAGGCGCGTACGTGATGAGCGACGAACAGCGGGCCGAGATCAGCGCGCTGTCGATCGAACCGCCGGTGGCGACGGACCGCCGCGAGGAGCAGGTTTAACAGACCAGCGATCAGTTGCCCGGGCCGGTGAAGGCCGACCAGAGCCGATTGCCTAGTGCCGTTTCCAGTCAGCCAGTTTCGCATACATGGTTGATCACGCAACTT
>CAZHJL010000051.1:0-35105 GCA_964532795.1 uncultured Phycisphaeraceae bacterium
AACAACGCGAACAACGCGAACAACTGAATACTCACCAGTTCGTGGAACGCTTACAAGCGGCTTGCACCACTTGGCGGGTTGTGGAGTCGGGCGATACTCGTGGGAGAGATAGATCATCCAGCCACCGTCAGGACGTTCGGGATCGGAGATCAGATCAGGGTCGTCGTAGTCATTGACGAGTTTGTCGTACTCATCCGAAGTGACTGACCCGTGGTCCGGCGACATCCTTGATGACTGCCGCGCCTATGGTAGTTGCCGGTGGAACACCAGACTTGAGCAGTGCTCTGGAAGTTCTGCAGTTCCCTATCGAAACACACTCAGTCCTATCGAAACGCGGCAGGTGACCTCAGTAGCTCCATCGTGTCTGGCTCGTCACTGCGATTTGCTGAACTCGAGGCATTCTCGGTTCCAGCGGTCCGTCAGCTGCAATGCGCGCGAGCCACCAGATTCCCGCCGCGGTACGCGAGCAACTCTACCCAAGGTTCCGCGTCTCGCAACGTGAGAACCACAAGCCTGCATTCGAGCGGAGAATAGAAAAGATCGTCCGGCCACAGCTCATGCCAGCCGCCCATCACAGCCACCGGTTGATTGCGCTGAAGTCGCGGGTTGCTCGCCAACCAACGGTCCACATACTTCCGGCCCAGCGGCAATTCTCGTGCGGCCGCGTAATCGATCCGTTCCAGGCCCGATTGTCGCAACCACTCCGCCACTCGGTCCCCACCATAGAGGCAGAGCGCCTCGAGTGGTGGAATTGACGGATATTCGAATCCGTCCAGGAGCACGCCGCCCGTGCAAAAGCCCTCGAACGCGTTGGCGCCCCGATGCTCAATGTGGTAGTAGTGTTCGGCGTCTTCTCGGTAGGCCACCGACACGAAGCGCGTTTGGTTGGGCAGTCTGGTGCCGAACCATTCACAATCCACCGCGATGAGTATCTCGGTTGTCCATGGGTATCGCTGCAACGATTCCGGCCGCCAGACGGCCGTGCCGGAGGCGGCTGCCTTCCGGGATCCGTCGCGCACATGCAGATGAAGCGACGGTCGGGTCAATGCTCTCGCCTCTTCCCAGAGCTGGTCGATCGAGGGCATAGTTCCACACCCATCAGTTGCGCGAAATATTCGTGGGTTCTGGTATCAGCGGCACTTCAGCATCATCGGCAAATCCAAACACCACGCGCTGGTATTTTGCCTGCCGCGCCAGAAACGATGCTTTGTCCCTGGAAAACCCAGCCGCTCGAAGTGCGCGTTCCAGCGCGACACCGTACTCCGCATTCGTAGGCTTGCCGACCAATCGACCACTCCGGTAGGGTCGCCAGAACGACTCGAGAGACCGATGGAATCTCCAGTGCTGAGTGCCGGGCTCATGGATACTACCGGTCATGTAGACACTTATCCCATCGTTCTGGCCGATCCCGCCCTCTCTACTATACACCGCGGCTTGGTTGAGGTGATTTGCTTGCCTCGCACTTCGTTTGCCCTTCATTGAACCGTACCGACCGTAGACAGGACAACTGTTATGCACCAACACCCCACGCACACCCACGTGGTACACGTGCTCGCCGTGCACTTCGAGGTTGTACACCGGTTCCGGCGGGCCGCGGGGGGTGATGCTTTCGACCTGGGCCAGCCCGCCGCCGAACAGCAGCAGGTTTTCGCCCACCTGCAACTCGCCGGCCGGCACGAATGCCTGCCGATCCTCACTCCAGAACGGGTGGTTGGCCGTGGTGCCCAGCGGGTCATCCATGCCCGTGACCTTCAGATCAACAACATCCCCGCTCTGATGCGCGAACGTCCCGGTCACCACGCGGCCCGGGCCCGGGCCCGGTTGAATCGCCGGACACGCCTCCACCGCGAGCACCTGCGCTTCGCCGACCGCCCCCATCTCTTGCATGTCGAGGTAGACCACCCCGCCGGCCGCGGCCTGGTAGCGGTCGATCCACTCCACCGGCCGCAGCAGTGTCATGTCCAGCCGGTCGCCGTCGGCCTTGGTCATCCGCAGCCGCAGCAGTCGCCACGAGTCCGGATGCGGCTCGGGGCCCGCGGCCGCGCGATCGGCATCGCTCAATTCAGGATTGCGCCCCATCACCCGCCGGCCGACTTGAATCTGCTCAATGGCCTGCGACGTCACCGGCGTGCCGTCGACCAGCCACACGGTCGCGGCGTCGTCACCGGCTTGCCGGGCCTGGGCCGCCGAAGCGCCCGCGTCGCCGCGCGGCGACTCGCCGGTCAATCCCTGCACGACCAGAACCGACCCCAAGATGAAGCAAACGCCAGCGAATACGTACGCCAGCACAAGCCCCAAACCCCCACGCTCCGGCGCGGCCGCGTCCCGTCTGTCATCCGTCATGTGACTGCCTCCCGAAAAATGGTTGCCGAACGCCGCGATGAATCCCCGGACAATCCCCCTGACGGCGGAGACGCCCTGTGACTTGACTGCTCGACATGTTCGCCGATCCGCCTTCAGGTGGCAAGCACAGTTCCGCGGCAACCCCACCGGTTCCATCCGCGTTAATCTGCGTTCATCTGCGTGACCCCGAAAATCCGGCGATTCGCCAGCGCGGCGAAATTTTGTCACCCCAGGCCGCGACGGGAGTTACGGCGCGGGGGCGGCCGAAACAGGCCATGTGGCGCGCACCAAGGCGGTCCCTGGGACAAGGGTGGAGGGCCGGTCGATCGGTGCGCGCGTGGCGCATCGACGCTCAGTCGCCGGGGCGGGGGGATTCCCCGCGGCGCGCGCAATGCCGGATTGTTCACCACGGAGCGACTGTGTCGCTCTGTGGTGCCCCCATCACCCCGCCCGGAGTATTGGCCATGCTTGCTACACCCCTGATCGCAAGGCATCGAAAACATGCGGAATCCTGCAGGATCCAGCGGAAACCAACAGAAACCGAGAGAAACGGGGCCAAAAAGTGTACGTTATTTCACCATTTTTCGACCGGTTATTTCAACACGAGCGCAGATTCGCCCGCCCAACCCCGCTCAGAGCGCGCCAGCGGGGTTTGGTCCGTCGACGACCTAAGCCTGCTGCGCCGGCAGGAGCTGACTTACCAGAGATTGCTGTGGGAGGAGGGCAGCAAAGCAGCGGAGCAGGAAAGCAGTAACCGCAGTAACCGCAGTAAGGGCTGGGGTCGGCCCGCCGCGCCCTTCGGGCGAGAGAGGAGAGCAGGTGACATTGGAGCAGGAGAGCAGAGAAGCCCGGGGCATCGGACCCCTCCGCTCTGTATCTGCTTCGTGCCTTCGTGCCTTCCTCCTCCCCTCCGTCGCTTCCTCATTACAATCCCCCCATGACCCTTCGCCGCCACAACGACACCTTCATTGCCGACACCGCCCGTGTTCTTGGCGAGGTCACCCTCGGCCCCGGCGTGAGCATCTGGTACGGCGTGGCCATTCGCGGCGATGTCGCTCCCGTCAGCATCGGCGCCAACACCAACGTGCAGGACAATACCGTCATCCACTGCGACAAGGGCTACCCCAACGTGATCGGCGCGAACGTGACCATCGGCCACGGGGCCATCGTGCACGGCGAATCGGTCGGCGACGGCTCGATGATCGGCATGGGCGCGATCGTGCTCGGGCATACCAGAATCGGCCGGGGCTGCATCATCGCGGCCGGGGCGCTGGTGCCGCAGGGGATGGAGGTCCCGGACGGGCACGTGGTGATGGGCGTACCGGGCAGGATCGTGCGGGAAACCAACGACCGCGAGAAGCAGTACCTGGCCGACATCCCGCCGCGCTACGTGGAGGTGGCCAAGATGCACGCGGCCGGGGTGGACCCCAAAGTCATCCCCTGGCCCGCCGGGCTTCCGCAGTAGCACCAGCAACAGCAGCAGCAGCGAAAGGCAGTTTCATGCACCTGTTTCCGGCCATCGATCTGCGCGGCGGGAAGGTCGTCCGACTCACCCAGGGCGACTACGACCGCCAGACCACCTACGGCGACGACCCGCTCGACCAGGCCAGGCGCTTCGAAGATGCCGGCGCCACGTGGCTGCACGTGGTGGATCTCGACGGCGCGCGCTCGGGCGTCATGGAGCACCTGCCGCAGATTCAGCGGATCTGCGAGGGCACGAACCTGCAGGTGGAAGTCGGCGGCGGCGTGCGCACGGAAGGGGCGATCAGCCAGTTGCTGGCCGCGGGGGTGACGCGCGTGATTCTCGGCACGGCCGCGCTGCGGAACTGGGGCTGGTTCGAGTCGCTGATGGGCAATCCGACGTACCGCGGCCGGCTGGTGCTGGGGCTGGATGCGCGCAAGGGCAAGCTGGCGGTGTCGGGCTGGGAAGAGACGACGGAGGCGGATGCGGTGGAGATCGCGGCGAAGGTCAGCGACTGGCCGGTCGCGGCGATCGTGTACACGGACATCGCCACGGACGGCACGATGCAGGGCCCGAATGTCGAATCGACGCGTCACATGGCCGAGGCCACGCACACCCCGATCGTCGCCTCGGGCGGCGTGGGCACGCTGGATCATCTGCGCGCCTTGCGCGAGTTGCCGATCCAGGGCGCCATCGTCGGGCGGGCGTTGTATGAAGATGCGTTCACTGTCGAAGAAGCCATCGCCGCGCTGGAGCGCGGGGGGTAGTTATTCCCGCTTCTTTTCGTCCCGCGCCGTGATCGCGTCTCGGTAGGCTTGCTCGTCGCGGAACAGAACCACATGACCGTCGGCGAACGCGGCCGACGCTTCTCCGGGCCATGTCTCGAACGCTTCGCGAAGTATGACGACTGTGGAAGGATTGTGCCCGTGTGTCCCAAGTTTCACCGCCGGCTTCTGGTAGACGTAGCCGACCGCCTTGTCGGGCAGTCGGGGATTACGGAGCATCTGAGCATCGAGGAGTTCGCCATCGGTCAATTGCTGCAGCGAATCCGGGAACTGTTGGTCGTGTTTCTGAGCATACAGAATGCACGCGCGGGCGATGGCGCGCATGCGCATGTGGGATGTGTTGATCAGCGCCTGTTCTCGCTCGAGCCTGACGAATCGTGTCAGGATCGGCGCCACTTCCCGGACCATGCGTTTCTCGTCCGTGTCGAGCACGAGCTGGTCGCCGCGCACGCGCGGGAGAAGGGGGGTGACGAGTTCCGTGAATTCCGGCAGATCACGTTCGAGATCTTCGAGTCTCGCGACGATGCCGGGGAGTCGTACCAGGTAGGCGCGCAAGGCTCGGGCGGCGGTTTCGTTTTCCGACTGCACGTGCAGTCGCAGCCGCGCCTCCGGCGGGAGATCCACAGCCAGCGATGCCCGCCGCGCGCCCTGCGTAAGCGTGGTGGCGGGCTCGCCGCCCAGCCTCTCCGGCAGTCGCGGCATCATCTGCTCCAGAACCTTGCGCATGTCCGAGGACAAGGTCAGGATCAACTGGGCATCACTGTCCGGGGCCGCGGCGAACGCGTCGACCAAGTCCGGCCGCTTGCTCACCACGCGGTTCTCGAACTCGGCGATCTGACGCCACGGGCCGACAAGCAGCGTATCACCGAGGCGCCGGGCGCTGCGGCCGTCCGCCGTCGTCGGAACCGGCATGCGCTCGCGCTGCTTCGGCGTGTCCTGGAGGAGCAGCGTGGTGAGCACCGGTACGTTGGCGTCTTCGCCGAGCGGCACGATGAGCATCGGATGTGGTCCGGCGCCCTCGATCGTCGGAATGTCGAACGTGAGGTAGATCTCGCTGCCGCCGCTCCCAAGAAACGTCGACTGCATGCCGTTGATCGCCATCTGCACCTGCGCGGCGGGAATCCGCTGCAGCAACTGCTGCTTCGCATCGGCGTCCACCTCGGTGGCGTTGATCGCCGCCACGAGCAGGCCGTGCAGCGCCTTGGCGTTGATGCCGCGCACATCGAACCGTCCGACGATCACGGTCTCTTCGGTGATGTAGGGCGCAATCGCCTTTGCACGCCGGACCGCCTCGGCGGGATGCTGCGGTTCGGCGTCAGCCGGCGCGTGTGCCGCGGTCGCGGTGAGCAACGCGATGGATGCGAGGATTGTTCGGGTGGCGATGTTCACTTGTCGTCTCCTTGCGTTGAGGGCCGCCGGATCTCGATGATGAAGCTCGCGGCGTGGCGGACCGGGTCCATCCTCGGCGCGTCTGCGGCCCGAAGCGTCGCCCGCCCGTCCCTGTGTTCGTACAGGAAGGGCTTGCCGGTGCACGGGTCGATCGGCGCGGGCATGTCGATGAGCTGGTCGAGCGATTCGGGCAGTCGGCCGTCATGCATCGCGGCGTATCCGCGCAGGGCCTCGATCGTTCGAAGCATGGCCAGGCCCCGCTCCTGCCGGGCGGTCACCTTTCGCGCGCTACCGATCGCCGGCAACAACATCAGGAAGGGATTGGCCGCATCCGCGCCGGCCTCCTGGAATGCCCGCTCGGACCGGGCCGCGCCCTCGGCCGCCTGCCAGTACGGCAAGGTGAACCATTTGAAGATCCCGTCGCGCCATGCGAGGTACTCATGCAGCATCTGAGTGGCGACAACCTGAGGCACCGGCATCGCCTCGACCTCGGCTTCCGGCACGCCCTTGGCGATCAGGTCGCGCTTGGCCCGCGGGTAGATGCGCATGGCCTGGAGAGCAAGGAGCGCGCGGATCTGGTCCTTCTGCGCCATACCTATGGGATAGTGCAACGCCAGCATTTCCTTCGCGAAGATGTCCGGAAGCGCGAGCCATTCTTCGCGCGTGAGGTCGCCTTTGCGTATCCGTTCGACCATCGGGTGCGACAGTTCAATGATGTGCAACTCGAAAGCCAGCGACTTGCGCATGTTGATGAACGGATGCGGCAACTGGGACAGCGCCCAGTAGAGATTCGGCGCCCCCGGCTGCTGGATCAGGTACTCGATGTCTTTGGCATGCAGCGCCGCGATGGCTGTTCCCACAAGGTTCTCGATCAGTGTGTCGCCCTTGGAGAGATTCCGTGCGAGCGCAAAGCCGGTCTGCAACGTGAAGACGGCCTGGTGGAATTCACCGCGCCTGATGTGGAGACGGGCCTTGAGCGACAGCAGCCGGGCGACGGTACGGTACTCGCCGATCGGCCCGAGCAGCGCCCCGAAGCCGCGCTCGCGGATCGGCAGTTGCCAGTCGCAGTCCTCGCGAAGCGCCCCCATGTTGAATTCGTCCAGGGCGGTGTTCGCGATGTCAAGCAGTTGCCTGGCTTCGCCTTCCGGCAACTCGTCCGGCGCCAGGTCGCTCCACTCGTTGAGCTTGTCGCGCCAGGTCTTTTCGGGTGGGTCGGGCAGATTGTGCGGGTTGTCGAGGTCGAGGTGATGCAGCCCGCGACTGTAGAAGAGGGCCGCGTTGCCCGGTTTCATGCGCGGCAGCGCCGGCAGCAGCGAATACTGCAGCGCCGGTGTCGGTTCTGGCGCGGCATCGACGACGAGCACCGTGGGTTCGGGTGGCTGTTCGGCCTTCGCCGACTGATGGGTCTCAAATGTCGCAACGGCGACGGGCAAGCCCGCGAGTGCCCCCTGAATCGCCAAGGCGAACGCGAACACGAACACGAACGTCAGGTTTCTCATATCGGATCTCCCGATGATTGGGTTGCATGGAGGATCGGATGGCCTTGCCGCGGATAGACATCGCGCAGACGGTAGACCGTTTCCGGGCCGCGTCCGACGCGGTCGACGGGGATCGCTTCCACGCCGCCGGCCAGCACGCGCTGGCGCAGGGCGAGGTAGCTGTTGTCCGCAGCATCCGCGACCCAGAAGGGCGGCGGCGGGGCGATGGTTGGTTGCTGCGGCCCGGCGTCGACGGCCCGCGGCGCTTCCACGCGCTCGCGCGGCGATGTGTCGTCGACCGCCAGATCCCCGCGATGCACCGTCGGCGATGCGCCGGGCCAGAATGCGATGGTAAGCGAAGCAACAAAGAGGGCCAGCGCAGCCAGCCGCCACCGCGCGATCTGACGCTGCGCACTGCCCCGGCCGGCCTCGAAAAGCAGTCGGTCACGCGTGCATGCGGTGGCCGCGGGCGCAAGCTGGCCCAGGGACGATTCGAGGGACCGTTCATCGGGCGTCAGGCTTCTTTCGTCCGGCTCGCGGGACATGGTGATTCCATCCTTTCGCGCAGTACCGCGAGTGCTTCGCGGTATGTGCGGAACACGGTGGTCTGCGAGACCGCCATCACGTCGGCAATCTCGGCGAAGGTCATGGCACCCCAGATCCGCATGACGACAATCTCGCGCTGCATCGCATCGAGCGATTCCAGTTGCAACTGCACCTCGCGGGCATCGAGCTTCGATCCCTCATCCGGCGTGAACCATGTCGGACGGGCCGCCGCGGCCCGACGCTCGCGATGCCGTCGACGGATGCGCGAGCGAACGCGGCTGATCGCGGCATTGCGGGCGCACCGGAAGAGCCACGCCTGAACCTGCTCCGGCGCCCGACGCTGGCGAGCCAATGAAAGGAACACGTCTTGCGCAAGATCATCTGCTTCATCGGGGTTCACCCACTGCCTCAGGTACAGCACAAGCCCGCGGCCGTACGCGCTGAACCATTCACCGAATTGCGCGGGGTCGATTCCGCTCATGTTCCTCCGGTCTCTGCCTGCATGACGCCACGCTCGGGACCATTTTCCGCATTCGCGACGACAAATCTAATCTCGGACGTCTCGGCCTTGGCTGACGCGTCGACAGCCCGGCGAAAATCAGAAACGCAGCGTCGAGTTTTCTGGAGGGCTCGCCGAGGGTCAACCGATACAAATGATGAAACCTGCAACCTGCTAACACGATTGACAGAACCTTCAGGGTTACTCTGGTGATACGGAACAGCGTTGCAGGTTTTTTCGTGCGCGCATGTCGATCGGAAGCTCTCACGATGGATACTGACCGGCAACTCGAGGAACTCGCGCAGGTGCTGCGTCAGTCGCGCCGCGTGGTCGCATTGACCGGCGCGGGGATGTCGGCGGAAAGCGGCATCCCCACCTTCCGCGATGCGCTGGAAGGGCACTGGGCCGACGACGATCCGCTGGCCCTGGCCGCGCCGGAGGGATTCGCCCGCGATCCGGAACGGGTCACGCGCTGGTACGACCAGCGGCGCGCACAGTGCGCGGCGTGTCAACCGCACGAAGGGCACCGGGCCCTGGCCGCGATCGAACGCGGCGTCGAGACAGACGGCGGCGCCTTCATGCTGGTGACTCAGAACGTGGACGCCCTGCATGGACGGGCCGGCTCGCGCGGTGTCGTGGAACTGCACGGTTCACTGGCGCGCTGGCGATGCATCGGTTGCGGCGAGGAGCGCGAGGAGCGCGGTCCCGCGTTCGGCGCCTACCCGCCGAGGTGCGAGGTCTGCGGTGGCATCCGCCGGCCGGGCGTGGTCTGGTTCGGCGAACTGCTTCCCACTGAATCCCTGGCGATCGCGCAGGAGGCGTCGAGCGAGTGTGCGCTATTTCTTTCCATCGGCACCAGCGCGGTGGTCGAGCCGGCCGCCGGGCTTCTTCACTTGGCGCGGCGCGGCGGCGCGCTGACCTGCGAGATCAACCCCGAGCCCACACCCGCCAGCCCCCTCGTCGACTGGGCGATCGCCGCCCCGGCGGGGCAGGCGCTGCCCGCCCTGGCCGCGAAGGCGTTCGCCGGCACCTGACCCCGCTCCGAATCAACCTGCGTTCTGGTCCGAACAGGCCGCTTGACTTAGACATGTTACTTAAGTAAGCTAATTAACTATGTTGGCCAACTCGGCGCGACTGCGAATGACCAGCGAGCGAACGGTCTTCGAGCAACTGCTCAGAACCGGGCAGTCCACGCGCGCCGAGCTGGCCAAGACCACCGGGCTCAGCGCCCCGACCGTGGGCAAGGTCGTCGACGACCTGCTGGCGACCGGCCTGCTGGAAGAGGCGGGCGAAGGCCGGCTGCGAGTGTCGGAAGAAGCGGCGATGCCGCTCGGGCGGCCAGGACGTCTCGTGCGGGTGAATCAGGTCACGCCGCGCTTTGTGGCCGTCCAAGTTGGCGTCCGGCACACGCGCCTCGCGGCGCTGCCGGTGGCCGGTCCGCTCGATGAATCCTGGCCGATCCGGTTCCGCACGCCGCGCACGGTGCGGACCTGGGCCGCGCGGCTGGACGACGCCGCGAAGGAACTGCGGATCGCCCAGCCGTGGGCGGTGACCATGAGCGTACCCGGCGTGCTGGACGAGGTGTCGCAGCGATCGCTGCTGACGCCGAACCTGCGCTGGCTGGAGAAGGCGAATCTGCCCGGCTGCGTCACGACGATCTGGGACGCGCCGCTGTGCATGGTCCAGGAGATCCGCGCGCTGGCGCTGGGCCATCTTGCATGCGAGCCCGAAGCGGGCGACTACCTGCTGGTCGACGTCGGCGAAGGCGTCGGCGGCGCGGCGGTGATCGGCGGCAAGTTGCATGGCTCGCCGTTGCCTCTCTCGGGCGAACTGGGTCACACGCCGGCGGCCGGCAATGACCGGCCCTGCGGCTGCGGCGGCATCGGCTGTGTCGAAACACTCGTTTCGCGCGGCGGACTGCTTGCCAGTTTTGCGCAGGCGACACGCAAACGCCGCGCGCCGCGCCCGACCTGGCGTCAATTGGCGCGACATGTGGAACAGAACGGTGTCCAGTCGTGGCTCGACAGCGCCCTGGAGGCGTTGGCGATCAGCATCGCCGGCGCGATCAACGTGCTCGGGTTGCGACAGGTGGTGATTACCGGCGCGCTGACTGAACTGTCGCCCGTGGTGCTTGAGCGTCTTGGGGGACTGGTCAGCCGCAGCGCCATGTGGGCCCGGTTCGGCAGCGTGACATGCGTCGGCGCGCCGCGTCGACGCGCGGCCGGCCTGGTCGTGGCGGCGATCGATCGTGTGCTCTTTCGCGGGTACGATGCTTCGCAACACCCATCACTTGCGGAGACCCGACCATGAGCGCCACGCCACTGACTTGCCTGCCGCCGATGCCACGACTGATCGAATCGCTATCGTCAACCGGGCTGTTCAGGGCGGGCTCGGTCGTCATCGCCCGCGCCCCCGGACGCCTCGATGTGATGGGCGGCATCGCCGACTACAGCGGGTCGCTCGTCTGCGAGCTTCCCCTCCTTTGCGCGGCGGGCGTCGGCGCGCAGCGCCGTGAGGATGATCGGATCATCTGCCGCAGCGCGCAGATGGACCGGACCGTCGAGATCGACGCGGTGGCCCTGACCGATCGCGATCCCGCGGCCGTGAGGCAACTCGTGCCCGATGCGGATGCCTGGGCGCGTTACCCGGTCGGTTGCGTCTGGTGGATGGTGCAGCACGGCGCGCCGGCCGATGGCCTCACACTGCTGATCGACAGCGATGTGCCGCTGGGCGCCGGCGTTTCAAGCAGCGCGGCGATCGAGGTCGCCGTGATGACCGCGCTCTGTCGACTGTTCGACAGGCCGATGTCATCGATGTCAATCGCCGCGGCGTGTCAGCACGTGGAGAACCACGTGGTCGGCGCGCCCTGCGGTGTCATGGACCTGGTCACCAGCGCGATGGGCGTGGCGGACGCGATGCTGGAGATTCTGTGTCAGCAGGATGAAGAGGGGCTTCCCGCGTCCGTTCTCGGCCACGTGCCGGTGCCGGAAGGGCTCCGCTTCATCGGCATCCACAGCGGCGTGACCCACGAAGTGAGCGGCGATCCGTACACCGACACGCGCGTTGCGGCGTTCATGGCCCAGAAGATCGCCGCCGCGATGATGGACCCGGACCCCACGGCCGGCTACCTGGCGAACATCAACGCGGTGCACTACCGCACGGGGATTCGAAACAGACTACCCGAAACGATGACCGGCGAGGCCTTCCTTGCCGAGTACGGGGGTACGAATGATCCGGTGACAGTCGTCTCGCCGGACAAGACCTATCCCGTGCGGGCGGCCGCGGATCACCACGTGCTCGAGATGTCGCGGACGGGCCTCTTCATCGGGCTGCTCCGCGACCTGGACCGTCGACCGGAAGAACGAACATCGGTGATCGAGTCGGCCGGCCAACTGATGTACGAGAGCCATCACAGTTACGGCGACAACGCCCGGCTCGGCCACCCGATGACCGACCGGCTCGTGGCGATGGTGGCGGAGGTCGGCCCGACCGCGGGCTTTTACGGCGCGAAGACCACCGGCGGCGGGGGAGGCGGAACGGTGGCGATCCTCATGCGCGACGATGACGCGGCGCGCGACACCGTTACGAACATCCGCAAGCGATATGAAGCGGAAACCGGTCGCGAGACGATCCTATTCGACCGCTCGGGGCCCGGTGCCGCGGCTGTCGGTGTGGAGACGATTGACCTCACATAGCCGCGATATGCCATCGGGCGCATCGCGGCACGGAAGGAGTTCGGCAGATGAGTTCCGCCAGCGCGATGCATGACCCGATCAAAATCTACGACGCACGATGGGAAGTGCATGAGTTCGATGATGCGCAAGTCACACGGCTGTTCGAGGCGACGCTTGCGTATGCGCGCGAGATCGATGTGGACACCGTTGTATTCACCCGCGACGCGCGGCTCGCCGCGGGGCACGTAATGGAACTCGGCGTCGAAGCGGCGACGCGCCTGGGATTCACCGTGTACATCCGGCCCGAGCCGATCAGCACGCCTCAGAGCTACTTCACAACGCACTGGGTGTCGCGCGAACGCCCGAACACCATGGGTCTTGCCGTCACCGCGTCGCACAACCCGGCGGCGTATGTCGGCGTCAAATTCACGGTGCCGACGGTTCAGGCCATCGGCTACGACTGCGGCCCGGCGGGCGGATTGACGCGCGTACGAGAGATCTACCACTCGGACGAGGCTTTTGCGGGCAGTGAAGGGGCATCGCTCAGATTGCTGGACCTCGGCCGGGAATACATCGATTACTCGCTGGACACGGCCGGCGTGGAGCCGGGATCGCTGGCTGGACTGAAGGTCGTCCTTGACGCCTTCAACGGCTCGGCCGGCCCGGAGTTGTGGATGGCGCTGACGAAGGCGGGCGTCCAGGTGATACCCGTGCGGCTGATCCCGGACGGGAACTTCCCCACCGGGTCGCCCAATCCCACCTCGCAGGGGAAGATGGATCGGGCGGTTGAGCTTGCGAAGGAACACAAGGCCGATGTCGTGCTCGGAATCGACGGGGACGGTGACCGCATCGTTTTCGGCGACCAGCGCGGCATCCTGACTGCGGGGTTCGTGACGCTGCCGATCATCGAGGCCGCCGGGGCGGCCAACCAGCAGCCGCTTGGGAAGGTGCTATACGATCCGAAGGTCAGTCCACTAGCGCTGGCCGAGTGGGGACGGCTCGGGGTCGAGCCCGTGCTATTCCGGAATGGGCACTCGCAGATCAAGGATTACATGAAGCAGATCGGCGCCGTTGCCGCGGCCGAGGAATCCGGTCACTACTACCATCGACTGACCCTGGATGGCCAGACTGTGGCCAGCGAAAACTCGACGATGACAATCCTGCTCTTCCTGGGCGCCGTGAAACGCGACCCGGAGCTTCTTGGCCGTCTCTGGTCGCTTCAGAACCGCATCTACACGACGGGCGAGTTCAACTATCAGTTCGAGAATGATGCAGCGCGAGATGCGGCGATGGCCGCGGTACTGGAGCACTTCGCCGCGCGCGGCGGCAGAACGGTGACGCACACAGCGGACGGGATTGATCTTCAGGGCACGGTCATCAGCCGCGGCGTGGACCTGTCGCCGGGTCATGTGAAACTGGAAGACGGCTGGTACAGCGGCTACCTGCGGATCGCGACCAACGAAAGGGCGGTGGTGCGTTCCTATTTCTCGACAGGTGATGAAACCATCGGACGGGCGATCGAACAGGAGGCGCGCGCGATACTCGGCGACGCGCACGGTGGTCGTATCGTGGATTGAGTTCGGGCTTGCTGCAGACGAGTGAAATGGAGGTCGGAACGCCATGGGCAAGGTAAGAAAGGCAGTGATCACCGCCGCGGGGCGCGGGACGCGGCAGTACCCCGCATCGAGCGCGGTGCAGAAGGAGATGTTCCCGCTTGTCGACGCCGACGGGCTGGCAAAGCCGGTCATCCAGATCATCGGTGAGGAGGCGATCAAAGCCGGGGTCGAGGAGATCTGCATCGTCACGCAGCCGGGCGAAGAGAAGCAGTACCGCGACTACTTCCAGAAGATGAACGAGCAGACACTGCGCGCCTTCGCCGGGAAGAACTGGGCGATCGAGGCGAGTGAGAAACTGGCCGAGTTCGGACAGCGGCTGCACTTCGTCAGCCAGGATTCGCCGGAAGGCTACGGGCATGCCGTGTTCCAGGCCCGCGAATTCGTGGGCGATGAAGACTTCCTGCTTATGCTCGGCGATCACATCTACATCAGCGCCAACCATGAAGCCTGCGCCACGCAACTCATTCAGCGATTTGAGGAGAGCGGGCTGGCCGCGATGAGCGCCGTGCAGATCACGCCTTCACATCTGCTCCATCTGTTCGGCACGCTCAAGGGCGAGCCGGTCGATGAGAAGGGCGTCACCTATCGGATCGAGACGATCTGTGAGAAGCCGTCCGAAGAATACGCGGCCGCGCATCTGCGCACCAAGGGATTGCCGCCCGGCCAGTACCTGTGCCATTTCGGTATGCATGTTTTCCCGCCGCAGATCTTCGAGGCGATCGAGCACCACATCTCCAATGACATTCGCGAGAAGGGCGAGATTCAGCTCACCAATGCTCAGGAGTACATGCGCGGCGAGATGCTGGGCGACCGATACGGTGCGTGCACGATCGAGGGCCAGCGATTCGACACGGGCATACCGTACGGACTGATGGAATCGCAGATCGCCCTGGCGCTGGCCGGGCGCCATCGGTCGCGAATCGTGGAAGCAATTGCGCGTCTGCTTGCGGAGCAGCTCTGCAGCGTCGCCCAGCGGTGATCGACCTTCCGGCCGCTCTCTTGCTGTTGGTTACGAATCACGTATCATTTGCGTTCCCCTGACGGGCCAACGCGCCGACGGCCCCAATGCCGGCGTTCGCGCTAAGACGGTGCCCGTTTGCAGCCTCCTTTTACGTGAAGGAATCGCCGGTTGATTCGTCGAGGCATCTCGCTGGTTCTGGTATGGTTGATCGCCGCGGCGGCCCCGCCGTGGACGGCGGCCTCGTCGGACGATGGCGCTGACATCAAGGTGGGCATCGGCGGGAACTATGCGGGCCAGACGCAGGCCAGACCCGGGCGCTGGTCGAGCATCAAAGCGATCGTGACCAATGACGGCGATGCCGCCCGACAGTTCACGGTCGTGTATGCGGCCCACAGCAATCCCAACCTGCAGTTCGCGCGAAAGATCTGGGTACCCGGCCAGTCCGTCCGCATCGTGAATCTGCCACATCGCACCACGTCAATTGCTCCCCGGCCCGCCGAGGCACAAGGGCCGCCGACCCACGACGGATCGGTCGCCCTCTACGAGGTGGAAGCGGGCGGGGACGCCGCGCTGGGTGAAACCTATACCATTCTTCAACCGGTTTCCACCGGTGATTTCACGACGGTTGTTCTTGGCGGCGACGAGTCGAGCCACGACATCATTCAGGACGCCCACAACGCGCTGGATCGAGAGAACGCGAAGATTCTCAGATGGCAGGCGCGTTCGTTCCCGATCGATGCGCTCCTGCTCGACGGCATCGATTCTCTGGTGCTTGCCGGTGCCGACCAGCCGCTCAACAGCGCGCAACTGGCATCCATCCGCCAGTGGCTGGCGGCCGGTGGTCGGCTGTGGCTCCAGCTTGATCGGACCGGCCACGGCGTGGCGCGGGATCTGCTTCGCGATGACTGGACGGCCGTATCGCTGGGAGAGCAGGTACTGCATCGATTCACGCCGCCCGGTACGAAGGAGAAGGTCGTCTTCTCCGACGGCGTCAGCGTCCCGCGCATCGAAGCCCCTGATTGGCAGGTGCTCGCATCCGTCGATGATTGGACGGTCGCCTTCACGCGGCGGATCGGCAAGGGACGCGTGCTCGTGACCACGCTCGATGTGTGCTGCTGGTCGGCTCCCCTTGACGAGGATGGGCGTGCTCTCAAACCTGAGTTCCCCGACTACCTTGGCAAAGCGTGGCTTTCCGAACTACCTGAGCCCGACACATCACCTGCCGTCAAGGCGATGGATGCCTTCGCGGCTGAGCGGATCGGTGCGCGCGTCGTGCGCCAGACGACGGTGGCGGGCATCCTTGGCGGGTTCGTCGTGCTTATGGCGTTGATTGGTTTCGTCCTCTACCGCCGTGGGCGATCCGAACTGCTGGCTCCCGCGGGGGGTGTGGCGGCACTGTTGGTTGCCGCGGCGCTGGTCGCCATCGGATCGGCCGCGCGCGAATCGGCGCCGCTGACTGTGGCGACCGGGCAAATCATCCATGTGGCGGCCGGGCAAGGTCTCTCGGTGGCTGAGGGTCGAACGATGGTCTACGCGCCGTCGGCACTCGATGGAGCGGTCACCACAGCGCCCGGCAACCGGATGTGGCCTGAACAGTTGCGGCGGGGCGGGCGTCCGGTCCGCGTATTGATGGGTGGTCTGGGCCAAACCGAGTGGCGCGGCTACACCCCCCCGCCCGGAGCGATGACGCCGTTTATCGCCCAGCGCGTCGAACCTGCCGAACCGACGCCCGGCGTTCGCATCGAACTGACAGACGGGCCGGCACGGATCATTGCTGATCCGCAGTATGCCCCGCAACTTGAGACGCCGTTCCTGATGACGCAGCACGGTGCGGTGCGACTGGTGGAAGGCGAAGAGGCCCTGCGTTTGCGACCCAACGCCGCCCCCATGGTCGACGCAAGCATTCCTGTCGAAGGCGGAACGGTAGATGCCAACGAGTCGCGCCGACTCGACGCAGCGCGGCGACTGCTCACCAGCCGCAACGCCCTGGCGCTCGGTGAGGAGTCGACGCTGATGGGATGGACCGACGAGGTTCCACCTGTCATCCAGCTCGACGACGAACCGGTCACAAAGGGAGAGGGCTTGGCCATCCTGCCATTGACCGTCGAGCGTCCCGCGGGCGCCGCGCCGTTCGTGATCCCATGGGCATTGGCGCCGCTCACAAGCGTCGGCAGCGAATCGCTCGACCGCGCCATACTTGACTGGCCAGAGTCGTTCGTGAGCGCCCAGGTCTACGACGCAGCTACCGAGCAATGGCGTCCGATGAAGGGGGTCGCCGGCCGCGCCAACGATCTTTCGCTGTTGATCGATCGCAAATGGACGGACTTCCGTGACGCCTATTTTCCGCTCGGATTCACGTTACCGTGGGCGGTGGCGGACATGCGTGTGACGAGCGTCCGCATCCTGATGGCCGTGGAGGCGCCGGGCCGCGAGATGCGATGCTACATCATCAAGGACGGCCAACCGGTGCAAGTGGCCTCGCGGAACCAGCCCAACGGCGAAGTCGAATTCGTACTCAGCGGCGCCACAGCGCCGGAACCGGACCGGCGCGGAACCATCATGGTGGTCATCCGGATGGTCTCAAGCGGGGATGAGAGTTCGCCCTGGACCGTGCGTCGTCCGCGCGCCATCGTGACCGGGCGTGTCGAATGAATGATCGGAGTTCTCGATGAGCAGCAATGCCGTTGTGGTCACTGAAGGCCTGACCAAGCAGTTCGGTCAGTTCGTGGCCCTGGACAATCTCAGCATCTCGCTTGACCGCGGCCGCATTCTCGGGTTCATCGGCCCCAACGGCGCCGGCAAGACAACCACCATTCGCATCCTTGTCGGCTTGTCAGTGCCCACGAGCGGCCGGGCGATGATCGCCGGCTGCGACTGCACACGTGATACACGCCAGATCAAGCGTCTGGTCGGCTATATGCCCGATGTCTTCGGTTCATACGACAACATGCGCGTGCGCGAGTACCTCGATTTCTTCGGCGCGGCGTACAAGATCCCGCGCAAAGAGCGGCTGATGCGCATCGAATCGGTCATGGATACGACCGGATCGACCTACATGCGAGATCGCTACGTCGAGACACTCAGTCACGGCATGAAGCAGCGCGTGGCCATCGCGCGCACGTTGCTGCACGATCCCGAGGTGCTCATCCTCGACGAGCCGGCGAACGGCTTGGACCCGAATGCTCGGATCGAGATGCGCGATGTCCTGTTGCGACTTGCCGAGATGGGTAAGACTTTGATCGTCACGAGCCATATTCTCCCCGAGCTTTCACGCATCTGTGACACCGTGGCCATCATAACCGATGGTAAACTCAGGGCATTCGGGACCCTCGACGAAATCATGCAGCAACTGAATCAGCGCCGGGTGATGGAAGTGCAAGTGCTCAGCGAACAGGATCTGTCTCGCATGAATGAACTCCTGACGTCGAGTCTTGATCCGGATGCAGAAATCAAGGTGAGTGAACAGGAACTGCAGATTCACTTCAGCACGAGTGAGGACGATGCCAGACTGGCGGAGGTACTCGCCGAGGCGGTCGACGCCGATATCCGGGTGGTCAACTACAACGAAGTGATGCTGGATCTCGAGGATGCGTTCCTGTCCGTTACCCAGGCCGAGGCGAAGGAACCGGTCGCAAGCACAGAGGGCAGTTAGGCATGGCCAACCCGATCATCCAGCGCGAGTTCGTCGGCACCCTGCGCACGCGTCGGGCGATTCTGCTCCAGGTCGCAGTCGTGGCCGGGCTGTCACTGCTTGTGGTGATGCGCTGGCCAAGCGACGCGCTGGTGACTGAACACGGGGCCCACAAGGCCGCGCAGTCGCTGGAGGTGCTCAATGTGTTCGGGTACGGGCTGATGGTAGCCATCATCCTGGTTGCGCCGGCTTTCCCCGCCGTCAGCATCGTGCGGGAGCGGCAACAGGGCACACTGGCGTTGCTGCTCAATTCACCCATGTCGGCTTCGTCGATTCTCTTCGGAAAGGTCATCGCGTCGATCGGATTTCTGGTCCTCGTCATGGTGTTGACGCTGCCGATCGCCGCAGCTTGCCGCGCGATGGGTGGTGTCTCGGACGCCAGTCTCATCATGCTTTACGTCGTGCTGCTGTTGCTGACGTTTCAGTACGTGTCTCTGGGTCTGCTGATCAGCAGCGGCGCATCTTCCACAGATTCTGCGTTGCGAATGACCTACGGCGGTGTGCTGCTGCTTTCGGTCTTCTCACTCGGGCCTCACCAGTTTCTGCTGTCGGTCTCCGGTGGGGGGATGTTCGCCGATTTGCTGGATTGGATCCGTGCCTTTTCACCCATCCCCGCCGTCGCCGAGACGCTCGGACAGGACATCGGCGGACGCGGCGTCATGCGGACCGTCAGCATGACCCAGCGCTTCGTGTTGGTGAGTGGCGTGATGTCAGTTCTCATGCTTCTCGCGACCTGGCTGCGGCTGCGCGGTCGCTTGCTGGACCGGCCGCGCGCTGTCCAGCGCATGACTGAAGACCGGTCCACCGGCGCCCAGGTGTTCCGCCGCATCATGTACCTGTGGTTCTTCGACCCGCAGCGTCGCGGCGGGCTCATCGGACCGTTAACCAATCCGGTGATGATCAAGGAGTTCCGCACGCGACGTTTCGGCCGCTCGGGGTGGATGGTGCGGCTGATCGCCGGAACCATGATCGTCTCACTGCTGTTGATGGTGCTCGCGGCGATCGGGGCGGAGATGTTCACGATGGCCGAAGGCGGCGGCGTCGCAACTCTCGGGGCAATCATCGTGCTGCTCCAGACTTCGCTGATCATTCTGCTGACGCCCAGCCTCGCGGCCGGACTGATCAGTTCTGAACGCGAAAGCGGTGGCTGGCAGTTGCTGCAACTCACGCCTCTGTCGGCGGTGACCATTGTGACCGGCAAACTCTTGAGCGTCGGTCTTGTGCTGTTGCTGGTCCTGCTGGCGACGGTGCCCGGCTACGTTGTCCTTCTGGCCGTGGATTTCAGCCACCGTTTGAGCGTGGTTAACGTCGTGGTGACGCTGACGCTGACGGCATGTTTTGCGATGATACTGAGTGCGATGGTCAGTAGTCTCATGAGCAGAACCGCCGCGGCGACCGCGACCTCGTACGCGCTGCTCGTGGGGCTCTGCGCCGGAACAATGCTGATCTGGACCGCGCAGAACGAACCGTTCTCCCGAGAGACGGTGGCGATGGCGCTGCGTCTGAACCCAATTGCAGCGGCGCTGGAAGCCATCAAGACGCCGGGCTTCACCGACTACGGACTCACCCCGATGAACTGGTGGTTCATGCTCGGCGGCATCGGAGCGTGTCTGGTGGTACTCATTGTGCAGACAAGGCGGCTGACCCGTCCCAGATGAATTCAGGGCCTGGATCGCGAACAGCTATGACCGGCAACACGAACCTACGGCAACGACTTGGGAAAGCGATGGGCATGATCGGATGGTCGCGCAGGGGATTGCTGTTTCTGGCCGGTTGCACGATCGGCCTGATCACGGGTGCGGCGTCGGTCGCTGCGACTCCGACGGAAAGCGTTGATCTGACCTACTCGCCGATGGACACGAGGCCCCAGCTTGCACCGCGCGCAGTGGTGCCGCTCTCTGATGCGCGATTGAGGGCGCTCTGGCTTGCCGCACTCGATCAGCCCGATGTGCTGACGCGGCTCCACGCAGTCCTTGCGATACGTGAAGGCTATGCCATGGGGTTCACAGCACTTTCGGAGTGTGCGCCCAAGCTTGAGCGGTTCCTGGCCGACCCACGGGAGGACCGTCTCCTGCGGATCGAGGCCGCACGAACACTCCAGGCGATGGACCAACGAGGGATTGCCCCCGAACTGGCGAAGCTAATCGCACGTGAGAGTGAACCAACGGACCTTGTTTTGGAGGCAGACCGGGTTCTCGCGAGTTGGCGGACGAAGGCGGCGACGCAAGCGTGGGGTCGGCGTGCTAGGAATGTCGGCAAGTCGACCACTTTGCGAATCAGTGCGCTGCAGGCGATGGCCGGCGTCGATGCCGGGGCTTCCACGGCGATCTGTCGCGAGTTGGTCGTAGACGACGGCGCCCCGTTGCGACTCCGAAACGCCGCGGCACAGATACTGCGCGGGCAGAACGTCGAAGACAACGTCGCGCTTGCTCGGCTGCTGGCCGCCTCAAGCGCGGCGTGGGAGCGAACGATGTCCGTTGCGGCGCTTGGTCGTGGCGATGACGCCAAGACGACTGCCTTTCTGAAGGCGATGATTGCGGATGAGAGCGAGGTGGTTCAGGCCGCGGCCTATCGACGTCTGGGCGAGATCGATCCATCGCTGCTCACGCCCTGGATCGAGCGGTTGAGTCGGAGCGCTGATGCGACGCAACGGAGGCTCGCGGTTGCGGCAATGACCGCCGATGGGGACAGCGATCGCCTGGCCCGGCAACTCGGCGACTTGTCCCTTCAGGTCCGCGAATCGGCTCGTCGGGCGCTGGCGGCGGCGGGCGGCGACACGGGTGAATTACAACAGGTCATCAATCGCGCGCGGCAGGCGATCGCCAGCGATGCCTGGCAGGCGCAGGAACAGGGCATCCTTCTGGCTGCCGAACTTGGCGATACCACTTCGGCTCCGCCCATTGCAGCATTGCTGCGAAGCAAGCAGATCGCCGTGCGGAGGGCCGCGATCGTTGCCCTGCGCGAGTTACGTGTAGAGGCGACCTATCCCGCGTTGCTGCAGCACCTGGAGTCTGTGAGCCAGCTTCGCGATGGGGTGAAGCTTGGTCGAAATCCCTCGCCGTTCCAACGGAGAACCGCGCGAGCGCGTGCCGATGCCCTCGATCGCGAAACGGGCATGACGCTGCAGGCGCTCGCAATCGTTCGCTATGCACCACTCGAGGATCAAGCGCGGGAGATCGGCCGCAAGAACGCACCGTCCTCGCTCGACGTCCGTTGCGCGGCGGTCTGGTCGCTTGGCATGCTGCATCGCGACGGTTCGTCGCCCGGCGCCGAACGGTTCCTGCTCGGGCGCCTGAACGACAAGTACGGTAACCTGCCGGAGTTTCCGGCGGTGCGACGGGCCAGCGCGATCGCGCTGGGCTGGATGCGATCCGAGACAGCATTAGAAAGCCTGCGCCAGGCGGCTCAGGAAAGCGATCCCGACCTGACTGAAGTCGGCCCCGCCGCCGCGTGGGCCATCGAACGTATCACGGGCGAAAGGCCCGCGGTGCCTCCCGAATCACAGCCCATCCCGGAGTGGTTCCTGCGGCCCACGCGATGAGCGTCCGCTCCGGTCGTCAACATGGCAGATCCCTCTTCCATCAACGAGACCAGTCTGGACGTCCGCGTCCGGTATGTCGAATGCGATGCGCAGGGTATCGCGCATCACAGTGTGTTCCCGGTGTGGATGGAGATGGCGCGCACCGAACTGCTTCGCCGGCGTGGCGTTTCCTACCGCGACCTGGAAGCACGCGGCGTGTTCTTCCTCGTCGCCCGGCTGGGCATCCGCTACCGCCGGCCGGCATTCTACGACGATGCGCTGACCATCACCGTTCGGGCGACGCGTTACCTGTCGAGTCTGATCGATCACAAATACTTCATCACACGCGACGGCGAAACGCTCTGCACCGCCGGAACCACGGTCGCCTGCGTCGATTCGCAGGGCAAGATGATCAAGCTGCCGTCGGATGTGTTCGCGGAATCGCACTGAAAACCGACGACTGCCCGTCAGCCCTCACCGGACCGTTGGCTTGGCCGGCTGACCGGTCCGCGCCGACTCGTAGATCGCATCCATGAGTTCCGATTGGATGATGCCGTCGCGCGGTGTTGTGCGCGGCTCAGCCTTGCCCAGGATCGCATCGATGAAGTTGTCATCCGGCGTCTGAGGTTGCCCGGTGATCGGCGGGTATTTCACACGGTCCTTGCCCGAGAAGACGTTGATCCACGAGCCGCCCCAGCCGTCGATCTCCACACGCCCGCCGTCAAAGATGAAGACCATGTGCGACCCTTGCGCCGGGCAATTGCCGCTGACCGTGATCGCGGCCATGGTCCCGCCTTCGAAGCGGACATTGATCACACTGTTGATGTCCACCGGTGTGCCGTGGTTGTCAACGAAGGCGAAGACTTCCGCGACCTTGGCCCCAACCGACCAGCAGAGACTGTTCAACAGGTGGGCACCCGAATCATATGCCTGTCCACCGCCCGACAGTGCGGGGTCCTGCCGCCATTTGCCGACGGTGCCCTTCATCCAGCCCTGTGAAAGATAGCCGGTCACCAGTTCAAGGTCTCCGAACGCCTTGTTGCGTATCTGCTCACGCAGGTAAGCGAACTCGGGCGTGCAAGGCGTGTTGTAGCCGATGACGAAGATCCTGCCGGTCTGCTCCGTGCGCGTGGCCAGGTCGTAGGCGTGCTCGGCCCGGGTCACCATGGGCTTTTCCATGTACACGTGGCAATTGAACTCGAGAGCCTGCAGGCCATGCTCATAGTGCAGCGTGTGCGGCGTCGAGATGAAGACCGCATCGGGATCTGTCTTCTCGTACATGGACTGTGCGCTTGTGAACATCTCCGGCTTGGTCGCGTAGCCGTCGAGATTCCGCTCGAAGTAGCTTCGCGTAATCTCATCCGAAACATCGCAGAGCCCCACGATCGCGACATCATCGCGCTCCCTCAGCCGGCGGGCGTGCACGCCGCTGTAGCCGCCACAGCCAAGAATGGCTACTCGGACCTTCTGCATATCGGCCTCCTTCTTGTTGGTGTTGGACTGCGCATCAGGCGGTCAATGTAGCGGGACCGAAAGCGAATGCAACGAAGCATGCGGTACCGGGACCGGGCAACCGGTCAAGTACCCGCCCCCGCGGGTCGATGCACAACAGCGGACGTAGACCGGTGCGGCGCCATTCCGTCTGCCGCTCGGCGACTCGCAAGGAGCACACACTTGAGCCCGTCCGCAGGCTGGTTTCTCGTTGTCGCAGCCGCAGCGTTGGGCTGCATGCGGCTGGGGTACGCCATCGCGCGGCGGAGCAGCGCGAGGGCACGGGGCGTCGTCATGGTCTGCGTCCTGTTGCTCATGACCTGGGGTTGGCTCTCGCAATGCCCGGCGATGGCCACGCGGCTGTTGCCGATCGGGCTGCTGGCGTATCTCGAGGGCGTCGCGCCCGTCCCGGTGTACATGGCGATGGTCGGGGCGCTATGGGGCGCGGCAGGCAGCCGCCGACAACGGCGGTTCGCGGCGCTGACGACAGTCCTCGGCGTCACGTACCTCATGATCAACGGCATGTGGATGCTCCAGGCTTCGCCGCGCGAGGCCTTCGCTTCGCGACGGGACGGCGTTGTGGTTCGCCAGTCATCAGAATACTCCTGCGTCGCCGCGGCGTGTGCGACGGCGCTGAACCAGATCGGTGTCCCGACCACCGAGGCCCGCATGGTCGAGTTGACGCATACCCGGCCCGGTACCGGCAGCACGCTGATCCGCGCACTGCACGGTCTGTCCAACCGACTTGAGGAGACGGGTGGACGCTATCGCGCCCGGATGATCGCAGTTGAGCCCGACAGTCTCGCGGCCCTTGACATGCCGGCCCTCACCACCATGCGCTACGTCCCGTCATCGCGGCACATGGTGACCATCCTGAGCTACGAGCCGCGAAGCGTGGTGATTGCGGATCCCGACGTCGGCGAAATCCGCGTCTCGCCGCTGCAATTCGAACGATACTTCGTCGGTGATGTCATCGTCTTTGAGCCGATGCCGTGACAGCGCTCAGAAGGCCATGCGTTGCCAGCCTGTACGTCCCGAGTCGCGCGGCGGCAGGCCGAGTATCTCGCGGGCAAGATCAACGTAGTACCGGTAGTTCGCCAGCGGTGTCCCGTTGGGGATTCGGTGATCCAGGCCGAAGACCATGCCGGTCCGCATCGGCGGCTGCAGCTTGTACTCAAGTTCCGCGTCAATCGCGCTGCGATCCCGCATGAGAACGAACTTGTCGATCCCGCCCTTCATGCCCAGGCGTTCACTGTATCGCTCACGCAGGGCGACGACGTCCATCCCGGCCGCGGGCTCCATCGGATAGATGCAGTTCAGACCGCAATCCAGCAAGTCGTCGATGATCGCGTTGATGTTGCCGTCGGTGTCCATGCAAAAGACGCGGCAGCCGCGACTGGAAAGCACGTCCCAAACCGCGCTGAAGTACGGCCTGAAATGCTCCCGCACCTGCGTCGGACCGACCAATGGACCACTGCGACCGGCCAGGTCCTCATGGACTGAGAGGTGATCGATCGTCAGCTCCTCCGTAACCTGTTCAAACACGCGCACGGCGGTGTCGGTCAATGTCGCCATCACGTCGGCGACCAGTTCGGGCTGGTCGTAGTAGGCCAGCGCCGCGGCTTCTTCCCCCATCAACTCGCGAAGCGTATCCCAGGCGCCGGGAATGCCGGCGCAGATGAGCACACCCTCGGCCTGCTGCCGAGCCGCGTCCTCGATCGCCGACCAGCCGATGCGGCCATCGTGGTAGGCGAAGCGCGGTTTGAGCTTGAGCCAGTCGTCCATGGTCCTCACGGGAAAATCCAGCGGCAGCGGAATGGTCGCCGTGTTCTTGGGCAGTTTCATCGTGCGGCCCAGCGAGTCGCGCTCGATGCGGTACTCGGGCGTGTTCTCGATCACCGTCGGCGGACCGCCGCCGGTCAGACCCGCATGGCAGGGCGCGAAGGTGCGCGAGACGTAGTCGAAATCGAAGGCGGTCAGTCCGATCTCCTCTTCACTGGCGCCTTGCTTGCGCCACTCGGATTCCAAGCCGATCAACGGCCCGAAGAGCTCAACGAACATCGGGCGCGGCGCGTGACCGAAGGTCATCAGATCGAGATACTGCTCGCGGTTGAATTGCATGTCTGCGTCCGGCTTGGAAGCGCTCCATCAGGAAGCGCGTGACCGGGCGGCGATCATAGCAGGTGCGAGAAGGGGCGGCCGGTCTGCCACTTCCTGCCTGACGCGGCCGACGGCATGAGTGCGAGAACCATGTTGACGATCTGTTCTTCGCTGAGCTGCGCCGTGTTGAACGTCGCCGTGAAGAGATCCGATCCCTTTTGGACGCGCGGCCAGTAGCGGCGATAGAACGCCTGGCGGTTCTCGTCGATCGTCTTCACCAGCTTACGCGCCTCATCCTCGCACACGTCACGCAGTTCGGCCATGTGCTGGACGCGCGCTTCCAACGGGGCGACCAGTTGCAGATGAAGGCCGCCGGGGATATGGGCCGTGACGAACACGCCGCCGCGACCGACGATGATCGCGTGACCTTCCCGCGCCAGCGCGGCGATAGCCGCGGCAACGGCACGGTACAACGTCAGTTCCTCGGCGTTCGGCTCGTTCACCCACAATCCGGTCAACAAGTCCTTCAGCCAGCTATGGCTGTGGTCTTCCAGGGAGTCCACCACGTGACTGGGAATGGACTTGTCCTGTGCGATCTGCTCGACCAAGTTGCGATCGAAAGCCCGCCACGGCGGTTCGGTTTGGCCCCGCCCGTTGAGCGCCTCCTGCAGCGCCCGTGCGAGCGTGGTGCCGCCGGCCCCGGCCTGACGGCTGATGGTGATGAAGCCGACCGCCTCCTGCCCATGCTCGTCGGCGGTCTGGTGGGGGCGCGGCGCGATGCCAGTCGAGCGGATGGCCGCGGCGATGGGGCGCATGTTCGGTGACATTGTGCACCTCCGTTGCGGTATGTGTACTTGATTGTACCCCGCGTCCGAAACGCGACGAAGCGCGAACCACACCTTCGGACGCAAAACGTGCTTGACCCAAACCGCCCAGATGACAGGAATTAACGCAACGGCCGCCGCTGACCGATCTTCACCACAGGTCGCCGCGGCTTGCGGCCGATAGGATGTGGCACCATGAAGATGACGCTGCTGAACCAGGAAGACGATCTGCTGGACCTGAAACTCGAAGGACCGGTCACGCCCACGGGCATGCTGGTTGAGGAGGACCCGCTGGCCGCGGAGTTCGGCGAAGACGTTTACGCCAAAACGGTGCTGCTGGGTATGGAGCATGTGGATTTCCTGAATTCGGGTGGCCTGAACTGGCTGCTGAACACGCACAAGCGGTTTGAGAGTCAGGGCGGCAGGCTGGTTCTGTACGCCGCGCCGGCCCAGGTCTCGCAGGTGATGAAGCTCCTCTCGGTCGATCGCGTGTTGGACGTGGCCGATTCACGCGCGAAGGCGCGATCGCTGGCAGGGGACGCCAAGTGATGTCGCACGAGGAAGCGACCCGCGAACAGTCGCTCAAACTGGCGGAAATGAGCCCGGAAGACGGCGTGGCGGCGCTGGTCGAACGCGCGGTCGATATGGGCGCCAGCGACTTGTTCTTCACAACCTTTGCCGATGAGATGCAGGTGACAGTGCGGGCCTTGGGCACCATGCACCCGCTGGCGACACTCACGCCCGACCAGGGCCGGCGCTATGTCAGCCACATCAAGGCCATGGCGCGGATGGACGTGGCCGAGCGCCGGCGGCCGATCGACGGGCGGTGGCTGGTCGACCCCCACGGCGCCAGGGGCAAGCTCGATCTGCGAATCAATACCTTGCCGACCCTCCACGGTGAGGACTGCGCGCTGCGCATCCTCTGGAGCGAAGCGCTGCTGCGCGATCTGACATCGCTGGGGATGATGCGGCCGCAGTACAACGCCATGATGCATCCGCTGGGTCTGCCCGGCGGGCTGGTCCTCGTCACCGGGCCCACCGGCAGCGGCAAGACCACCACGCTCTACTCCTGCCTCAACTACCTCAATGACGGGCAGCGCAAGATCAGCACCATCGAGGACCCGATCGAGTTCGCGGTCGAAGGCTTCCAGCAGACCCAGGTCAACGCGCGGCTTGACCTGGACTTCCCCGATCTGTTGCGCGGGGTGCTGCGGCAGTCGCCGGACATCATCATGATCGGCGAGATCCGCGACGAGGTGACGGCCGCTACCGCCGTCCGCGCGGCCAACAGCGGGCACCTGGTCTTCGCGACGCTGCACGCACCGGTCGCCGCGGGGGCGATCAGTGTCATGCTCAGCCTCGGCGTCAACCCGCACTTCCTGGCCAGTTCGCTGCAGGCGGTAATCGCCCAGCGGCTGGTGCGGGTGCTGTGCGAGGAATGCCGCGCCACCATCGACCTGTCGGCCTGCCCCTACACCTTTGAGGACGTCAGCGAGTGGGTCGATCTTGACGAACAACGCACCATCTACACCGCCGACGGTTGCGAGAACTGCAACGGCACGGGATTCACCGCGCGAACCGGCATCTTCGAGGTCCTGCCCGTCAACCCGGCCGTGCGCGAGTTGATCGCCAACCATGCCCCGGCCACCGAGATCGAGAAGGCCGCCCGCCAAACGGGATTGATCGACTTCCGCAGCGCGGCCCTCGTCACCGTGGCACGCGGGGTGACCAGCATCGAAGAAGTCATGCGGGTGGTGCCAATGGACCACCTGGGCGCGCGAAGTGACTGATCTCGCCGCCGGCGTGTTACAATCTGACCGATGTCCGGGCTCGTCCACATCCGCATTCTGCTGGCCACGCTGGCCGCGGTCGCCTGTGTCGGCTGCGTGGTCGGCTTTCTGGCAGGGCTCGACAGGGCCGGCGCCCGGGCGTCCGGAGAGGACGGCGAACCCCGACACACCGAAGCCCAGCTCGACGCGTTGATCGACCGCCTCACGCCCACCGCGACCGAACTGGGCAAGCCCCGGCCGGGCGACTGGCTGGCCGAACACGAGGAGCCGGGAGAGACCTTCGAGCAGTACATCCATTCGCAGCCGATCACCCTGCGCGGCAAACGGCAGGTCATCTACATCCAACCGCTGGGCGAATTCACTGAAAGCCAACGGCGCATCGTGGACCTGACCGCCGACTACATGCGGCGCTTCTTCAGTGCGAAGGTCGAAGTGTGCCCGGCAATCGCGCTCGACCATCTGCCCGACGGGGCGCACCGGCGCCATCCGACGTGGGGCGATGAACAGGTGCTGACCGGCTACATCCTCAACGACATCCTCAAGCCGCGCCTGCCGGACGACGCGGCGACCTACCTGGCCTTCACCGCGACCGATCTGTGGCCCGGCAAGGGGTGGAATTTCGTGTTCGGGCAGGCATCGCTGCGCGGCCGGGTCGGCGTCTGGTCGATCTACCGCAACGGCGATCCGGACGCGGGAGAGGATGCGTTTCGGCTGACACTGCTGCGGACGATCAAGACCGCGGTCCATGAAACGGGCCACGTGTTCTCGATGCGTCACTGCACGGCCTACGAGTGCGTCCTGAACGGCTCGAACAACCGCGCCGAGTCCGACCGCCACCCGCTGCAACTTTGCCCGCAGTGCGTGGCCAAGGTGTGCTGGGCGACCGGGGCCGACCCGGCCGAACGGTACCGGAAGCTGCGTGCATTCTGCCGCGAGCAAGGTCTGGTCGCCCAGGCGGACCGCTTCGAGACACTGCTTGGGGCGCTGCGTGCAGAACTTGCAGCGGGCGCGGCCCCGGGGGACGAGAATCAGGGACATGCGAAGAGTAAGATAGGAGCGGAGGGCGAAGCGGAGGTCAGCGACTGATGACCGTCTCACGCGGCCGCACTCGCGGTCGGCAACGATGGGGCACGCATGGTCAAGGAGCCGATGATGCATGGTGCGATGACCCGAACGGGGCGGCTGACGCAGATCATGGCCGCGGTGTTGATCCTGGTGGCGACCGGCGCGGCGTGGGGCGATCGAACGCGCGAGGCGCGCATCGAAGGCGAGATCGACGAACTGCGCGACGAGATCGACGACCTGCGCGAGGAACTGGCGGACATCCGGGATGAGATTCGTGATCTGGAACATGAGGCGCGTCAGGTCACAAGGGATATTCGCGAAGTGCAGACCATGCTGGCCGAGGCCGAAGCGGCCTCTTCACAGGCGAAGCAGGTGGTCGAGGCGGCCGAAGCGCGGGTCGACGAGGCCGACGCGAAGATCGCCGCAGCGGAGGCGAACGTCGATGTGGTCACCGACGCGCTCCGCCGGGAATTCCTTCGGTCCGACGCGTTCACCGATGCGCAACGGGCGCTGACCGGCGCGCTGCGGACACGCGACGAGACGAAGGCGTCGATCGTCGCCCGCGTGCGCGAAACGCGTGCCTACCAGGCGGCTATCGAAGCTGTGGAAGAAGCCGAGGAGGCATTCGCCAAACTCCGCGGCGAGCTGGGTGCGACGCCGGAGGAGAATGCCGATGTCAACCAGCAGGCGCTGCTTGAGGCCGCTACCCATCTGCTGGACAAGCGCCGCGTCACATCGCGGATGGAAGACCACGCACTGACGATCAGCGCGGCGTTCGCACAGTCGGAACAGGACGTCCTGACCGCCAAGGCCGGCCTCCGCGAGGTGATCAACACGTTCGAGCGCAACCTGCCGCAGCATCCGCGGCGCGTGGCGGCGGTCGAAGCGGTCAACCGCGAGAAACAGGCCGCCGTTCCGTTGCGCGAAGAACTGGCCGCCGCCGAGGAAGCCTTCGAGCCGTTCCGCCGACACCTGGAGGGCCTCGCGGCGAACCTTGCCGCGCTGCAGGCGGATCTTGTCCGCATCACGGAGCGTGTGCAGTACCGCGCGGGCGAGTACGAATACAAAGAGCGGCTGAAGTACCGGAAGGAACGGCGCAAGGACCTGCTTTATGCCGAGCTTCGCCGCGAACGTCGCCGCACGGCCGAAGAGGAAGAGGACGACGATTGAGCGCGCCGGTCGCGCGGTGTGCGCGGCGATTGATCGGTGCTCGCCCCAGGCAGGATGCTTCCAGACGTGGGGGACTGCTATGCGCTTCGCGCCCGCCGCACGCGCAAGCCGCGCGTCTTGCCGTGGGTAAGGCAAGCGCCGTCGGACTCGAAATAGTGGAACTGGTAGTCTTCGGGCGAAAGGTTCTGCTGGGTGACCCAGTTGCCGGCGGGCGTGCGGTGCATGGCAATAGTACGTGTGCGGCCGTCGACCGACTCGGCCACGAGATAGACGCGCCGGGCCCGGGGACAGTTGATCTCGAATCGCCAGGGAGCAGCAGTGGTGGTGGCCATGGCTGGACGCCTCCTTCCGTGGATCGGCCCATCCCCCGCCGACAGCTTTCTCCGGTCTCCTGATCGCCGGACTCCGCGACACCTTCCCCGTCCACCCCGCTCTGCCACCAGTGTACGAATCGCGGCCGGCGGACCAAGCGGAAACAGATTCTCGGACAGTTCGGCCACGTGGAATCCTGCGAAAGCCAGTGCCGTGGAGGCGCCGCCAGTCCGGCATGTGACAGTTTCCGGAAACGACCTGCACGAAAGAGGAAATAAAATGTGTCAAAAGTGCACTGTTTTCGAGCTGGTTTTCGCCGGTTTCGTTCGTTTTCAGCCGTTTTCGGCCCGATCCTGCGCGGAACAGGGCCAGCATACGACGCAAACATTCACTATCTGGGTATGTGAAAGCGTACACGTTCTCCAGGACCAGTGTGATAAATGACTGTGCATGAATGGTTAACATACATATCGCTAGGTTGACGGTACGACCCGTCTGACAGCCGCGCGCAATAGGCTTAGGTACTGAGCTCCTCCGGGAATCGACGGTGACGTTTTTGGCAGTTCTGCAGAACATGTGCGGACCATGATGGAGGCGGTGACAACGTGGCACTCCACAGCAAGAAGCTTAGTTATTATAGTATTCTGTTCGGGTGTGTCAACCTTCTGGTTTGCTGTTCGATGAGGTTTTCGACTTGACCCGCTCGAACGGTGTGGCAGCTTTCCTTCAGGTCGCGCGACCTTCGCGGCCGTGCCCTTGGTCAGTCCCCACGAAGCGAGGTTGCATCATGAAGCATTCCAGTTGGCTGCTCACGGTGGTGTTGGTGTTCGTTGCGGGCGTAACCGGCGAGGCCGCGATCATCCAGGTCCCCAACGCGTCGTTCGAGGAAGACGATGTTCCCGCGGGCGACACCAACACGAGGATCGTGCCCGCCCAGTGGGACTTCGTCTGGATCGGCGGTCGCACGGGCGACTACAAGCGCGTGATCGACCTGGGTGTCGGCGGCGCGCCGGACGGCGATCAGGCAGCTCGCATCAGGCCGGAGAACTCGGACAACTCCGGCGGCTCCCAGCCCGGCGGATACCGCTTCCAGAACACTGCCGCCCTCGATGCTGACCCGCTTTCTGGCGGCATCACCATTCTGTCCAATGCGGTCTACACGTTGACCGTGTCGGCTCGTCGCGAGAACAGCGCCGCCGGCCGCATCCTTCTGCTGACATCAGCCGACGAGGCGCCCGCGGCCGCGACGGATTACGCAATCGCTGCAGAGACTGCGATCACCACCACCGGCTTCACCGACTACGTGGTGGTCCTCGACACCGCGGCCACACCCGGCGTGGTCGGCAACTACCTCAAGGTCGGCCTGCACGGCTGGAAGAACGGCTCGGGCAACAAGAGCATCGACTTCGACCATGTCCGCCTGGAAGTCGACGTGATTCCCGAGCCGGCGTCGCTGGCATTGCTTGGGATGGCGAGCGCGGCAATGCTTCGCCGCCGCCGCTGAGCGTCGGTTCGCCGCCACCTGGCGTCAATCACCCGTCGATCTGAAACCGCCTTCCCGCCCTCCGGGAAGGCGGCTGCGATTCCACACCAAACCCCAACCGAAAATTTGTTCAACACTTCCTGAAGAAATCCCTTGACAGGTGCCGAACACCACGGTACCCTAACCGGCTGCGAACGAACAGAAACCAACCCATTGACCGCATCAGGGAGCCACGGTATGGTGAGTGCAACGGCAGAAGCGAAAGACACTTCCGGCAAATCCAATGGCAGGGCGAACAGCCTCAAACTACGGGGTAACAACAAGATGGCGAAGAAATCCAGCGGCAGCAATGACAAGGGCCAGTCACCGGACCAGGCCGCCCGGGCCCAGGCCCTTGATCGGGCGGTGGGGCAGATCGAGAAGGCGTATGGCAAGGGCTCGATCATGCGGCTGGATGACGATCCGACCAACATCCCGCCGGGCATCGGCACCGGGTCGATCAGCCTGGACATGGCCCTGGGCGGGCGAGGCATGCCGCGCGGGCGGGTGATCGAGATCTTCGGCCCCGAATCGTCCGGCAAGACCACCCTCGCCCTGCACGTGGTGGCCAACGCCCAGAAGGAGGGGGGCGTGGCGGCCTTCATCGACGCCGAGCACGCGCTCGATCCCTCGTGGTCGCGCCGGCTCGGGGTGAACATCGACGAGTTGCTGGTTTCCCAGCCGGACACGGGTGAGCAGGCGCTGGAGATCTGCGAGATGCTGGTGCGCTCTAACGCGGTGGATGTGATCGTGGTCGACTCCGTGGCCGCCCTGATCCCGCGTGCGGAGATCGAGGGCGAGATGGGCGACAGCCACGTGGGCCTGCAGGCGCGGCTGATGAGCCAGGCGCTGCGTAAACTCACCGGCGCGATCAACCGCTCGCGCTGCACGGTCATCTTCATCAACCAGATCCGCGAGAAGATCGGCGTGATGTTCGGCAACCCGGAGACGACCCCGGGCGGCCGGGCGCTGAAGTTCTACTCGTCGGTGCGCATCGACATTCGCCGCACGGGCAGCCTGAAGGAAGGCGACACGGCCGTGGGCAATCGCGTGCGAGCGAAGGTGGTGAAGAACAAGATTGCCCCGCCGTTCCGGATGGCGGAGTTCGACATTATGTTCAACGAAGGCATCAGCGCCAGCGGCGACCTGCTGGACCTGGCCGTCGACTGCAAGGTGGTGGACAAGAGCGGCGCCTGGTTCAGCTACGGCGAACTGCGGCTGGGTCAGGGCCGCGAAAACTCAAAGACCTTCCTGCGCGAGAACACGGAGTTGTTCGAGGAGATCCGGAAGAAGGTGCTCGAGGCGAAGGGGGTGCTGAGCGCGGCGGAGGGCGCGGGAGAGGAAGAAGAGGTGGCGGCGGAGGTGGAGGAGTAGGGGTAAGCGCGACAAAGCAGCAGAACAGTAAATGAGGATTGGCGCCGGTGGTGTGATTGATTGGGTGGATTGGTCGGGAGCGGCGGCGGCGGCGACGGGACGGACCTGGTGGCACTGGCGGCTTGTCCGCCAGTGTGGATTCACCTTGTCGTCGGCACTGGCGGACAAGCCGCCAGTGGCACCGAAAGGGGCGCGATGAATCACGAGACCTGGAAGGCTCCGCTCCACGTGACGGCGATTCTGGCACTGCCACTGCTGCTGCTGATCGGTTGCTCAGGCGGAGGCGCAAGGCATGGCGACGATGCGGGGGCGACTGAAGGCCCCCCGTCGAGCGATGCCGCTGCCGAAATGCCGGTACGCATTCCGATGAAGCACAACGGGCTGTATGGCTATCTCGACGAGAAGGGGCAGTGGGCGATCGAGTCGAAGTTTGATGGTGCCATTCACTTCCGAGAGGGGCTCGCCCGCGTGACCGTCGGAAGACTGCATGGGTACATCGATCCGGAGGGGCAGTGGGTATTGCCACCGGTCTACACCCGCGCCGGTTCGTTCAGCGAGGGGCTTGCGAAAGTAGGGGTTGGGCGCGGCATCGGCTACATCGACTGCTCAGGCAAACTGGTTATCGAGCATCGAGCGTTAATGAGTCTGGGCTTCAGCGAGGGGCTTGCGGAAATCTGCGTCAGGGACGCCGAGACGGACGAAACGCGGTTTGGCTTCATAGACAGGGAGGGCAATGTCGTCGTCGAGCCAATCTACGACGGCGTTGGCTCATTCAGCGAGGGGCTGGCGCTCGTGGAAAGCAACGGCAGGTGCGGATTTGTCGACCGTACCGGAAGCCTGGCGATCCCGTTGAAGTATGAAGCGGCAGACTACTTCAACCAGGGGCGCACTGCGGTCAAGCTCGACGGGAAGTGGGGATACATCGATTCGTCGGGTCGATGGGTGATTCGACCGCGCTTTGACTGGGCGGGGCAGTACGTGACGGGCCTTGCTCCGGTGAGGGTCGGCGGCAAGGGGTTCTTCATCGATCTGAACGGTGAGCCGGCGTTCGCGACCGAGTTCGAAAGCGTGGGACCGTTCGACCGAGAGGGATTCGCTCGTGTGTGGCTAGATGGTAAGATCGGCTACATCCGAAGGGATGGAAGCCTTCTCTTCCCACCACGCTTTGACAGGGCTACATGGTTTGAGCAGGGACACGCCGAAGTATGGTTCGATGGCAAGCACGCCGTGATCAACACGAAGGGCGAGGTGATATGGGAGGAGTATGTCCCAGTGTGATACGCATCGTACACGGCTTCTGCTCGTGCCACTGGCGGCTTGTCCGCCAGTGTGAATCCACCTTGTCGTCGGCACTGGCGAACGAGCCGCCAGTGTCACGGGGAGGGCTGTGCTTTCCGGTGTCTTCAAGCCGCTGCGGCGCTTGAGCCGGCCGGCCGGCGGTAAGCGTTCCACGAACTGGTGAGTATTCAGTTGTTCGCGTTGTTCGCGTTGTT
>CAZHJL010000052.1:0-34592 GCA_964532795.1 uncultured Phycisphaeraceae bacterium
ACGGGCAGTAGAGACTCTCATTCAGACTGGAGCAAGTTCCGGGGGGCAGACCAATGGTCCTGAGGGGATTCAAGTCACGGTGGGCGTGCAACGAAGGGATCAGAAGAGAATTGCGGAGAGTATGGTTGGTCCGACCTCATCCAAGGTTTGCCCGTCGAGTCATGGAAGTGAGCCCCGAGTTATGGCGGTTCGTATGGCTTCGATTGGTTCGTGGGGTCAACGAAATGGTGCGCCGATCGGGATCGTACACTGGGACGTCACTGGCTGGCAACGGCAGTCGCGCGCCAAGATCGAACCGAATAGCGCGGGCCTGTGCAGGTGTCGTGCTCGCATGCACTGTCGTGGTTCATGCTTTTGGCGGCGATGCTTCCGCAAGGGTGGAAGCGTCACCCCACACAGAGGCAGCAGAGACGAGCCGACGGGAGCAGCCCTGCTTGCTCGTGAGCGCGAACCAGTTGCCCGGTCTGCAGATCCGCGCCGAGACAGCAGAAGGGCGACAACTGCTAAATCTGATCCGGGATCGACTTGGCGAAGACCAGAAACACACCGCCAGCGACGACGCCATCGCACACGGGTTCCTACACCTGCTGACTCGGGACAGAGAACACGCCGATGCCGCAAGGCAGGTGATCGAGCAGTGGATCAAGCATCCGGATGCCGGTGCTCAGACCGGGGAGAAGGCGGCCATCGCAGTACTGGCATGGGACCTGATCCACGATGCCTGCGGCCTCGCATTCAACAAACGAATGGTTCAGGCCATCGAGGCCAACTACCAGCGCGTGGCTGACATCGAAGGCGTCAGACCCAATCGCTCCATGGCCAGCAACTTCAACGCGCGATGGCGCCCGGCCTTGGGGCTGATGGCGCTGGCCGTGCTCAACGAGCCCGCGGCCGACCAGGAGAAGGCCCGCGAGATGCTGGCATTCGCCAAGGAGCACGCGGCCGGCTATCTGACACCCGCCTTGGGCAACGGCGGCTGGAACACTGAGCACGGAAGACACAGCGCCCGCCCGCATGTGCCTTTAAGCCTTTGCGGCGCTTGAGCAAGCCCGGCCGGCGAGGCCATCGGCTACTGTCAATGGATCGGGGTTTCCGGTCGCAGGCATTGAGCTCGCTGCCGACAATTCGCGGCCGGTCACGGTAGCCGCGCGGGCATCGGGCCGATAGAATGGTGGTGCTCTTTGACAATTGGGGCCGATCGGTATCGACCGGACAGGGAAGGTTTGGTGTGGCGTGTCGAGGTTGCGCGTTGGCCTCGTAAAACAGCGCGCACCATCACAAATGCCAATGACAACAACGTCATCGGTCGAGTCGGCTTCGCGCCGGCCCGTCTGGCCGCCTAAGATGCGGCCGTGTCTCGCGTCTGCTCGTCTGCGGCGGGCGCGGGGCAACTACTCAGCAGACTCGCCCAACGGCGGCGCCTCAGCGCCCGCGGGCTAAACCTCACTGAAGCTAGGCATCACGTAGGCTGTCGCCGGCCGCCGTGATACCGAAATCAAAGCAGCGACTACACACGTAGAGGCATCAAACTGACTGTCACGGGACGGGGGTTCAATTCCCCCCGGCTCCATTCCACTGAAAGAGGCCCGCCCCGCGCGGGCCTTTTCGATAGAGCAGGAGAGCAGGTGACAGGCGAGCAGTAGGAAAGCCGGGAGGCCTTCCTTCAGTCGAGATCAAAACGGTCCAGGTTCATGACCTTGTCCCAGGCTGCCACGAAATCGCGCACGAAAGCTTCCTGTCCATCATCGCTCGCGTATACCTCGGCGATGGCGCGGAGTTGGGAGTGCGAGCCGAAGGCAAGATCGACGCGCGTGCCCGTCCACTTCATTTCGCCGGTGGCCCGGTCGCGCCCCTCAAACATCGACTCGGATTCGTCGGTTGCCTCCCAGGCCGTGCCCATGTCGAGCAGGTTGACGAAGAAGTCATTGGTAAGCGTTTCCGGCCGGTTGGTGAAGACGCCGTGCTGGGCCTGCCCGAAGTTTGCATTCAGGGCCCGTAGACCGCCGACGAGCACTGTCATCTCTGGCGCGGTGAGCGTGAGGAGCTGCGCCCGATCCACGAGAAGGTGCTCCGCGGGACGGGTGAACTCGCCCTCCGCGAGGTAGTTGCGAAAGCCATCGGCCTTGAGTTCAAGCGCTTCGAATGAATGAGCGTCAGTCTGATCCTGGCTTGCATCAGTGCGGCCCGGCCGGAAAGGCACCTCGATGCTGTGGCCGGCTTTGCCGGCCGCCTTCTCGACGGCGGCGCAACCGCCCAGAATGATCAGATCAGCCACGGAGACGCTCTTTCCGTTGGTCTGCGCGCTGTTGAAGTCCCGCTGGATCTTTTCTAGCGCCCGCAGCACCTTCGCCAGTTCGGTCGGCTCGTTCACCGGCCAGTCTTTCTGCGGCGCGAGCCGGATTCGTGCGCCATTGGCGCCGCCTCGCTTGTCACTGTTGCGGAATGACGCGGCCGCCTTCCACGCCGTGGCGACCAGTTGCGCGATCGAGAGGCCCGAGTCAAGGATCGTCGCCTTGAGCCTGTCGATATCCTCCGCTCCGATCAGTTCATGATCGACAGCGGGAACCGGGTCCTGCCAGATCAACTCCTCGTCGGGTACTTCCGGGCCGAGGTAGCGCGAGCGCGGCCCCATGTCACGGTGGGTCAGCTTGAACCAGGCACGTGCGAAAGCGTCGGCGAATTCGTCGGGGTTCGCATGGTAGCGGCGCGAGATCTTCTCATAGATCGGGTCCATGCGCATCGCCATGTCCGCCGTCGTCATGATGGGCGGATGCTTCTTCGTCGGGTCGTGTGCATCGGGCACCATGTGCTCGTCGGTGACATCCTTCGCCTGCCACTGCCAGTGTCCGGCCGGGCTCTTCACCAGTTCCCACTCGTAGGTAAAGAGCATGTCGAAGTAACCCATGTCCCACCTTGTGGGATTGGGGGTCCAGGCCCCCTCGATGCCGCTGGTGATCGTGTCCCCCGCCTTGCCGGTACCGAACCGGTTCTTCCACCCGAGCCCCTGCTCCGCCATCGCGGCGCCCTCGGGCTCGCGATCGAGGTACTCGGCGTCCGGCGCGGCGCCGTGGCATTTGCCGAAGGTGTGCCCGCCGGCGGTGAGCGCCACCGTTTCCTCATCGTTCATGGCCATGCGGGCGAAGGTCTCGCGAATGTCGCGACCGGCAGCGACGGGATCCGGATTGCCGTTCGGCCCTTCCGGATTGACGTAAATCAGGCCCATCTGCACCGCGCCGTAGGGATTCTCCAGAACGCGATCGCCGCTGTAACGGTTGTCGCCAAGCCATTCGGTCTCGGTGCCCCAGTCGACATCCTCTTCCGGCTCCCAAATATCCTCGCGTCCACCGGCGAATCCGAAGGTTCTGCATCCCATCGACTCCAGGGCGCAGTTGCCGGCAAGGATCATCAGGTCGGCCCATGAGATCTTCCGGCCGTACTTCTGCTTGATGGGCCAGAGCAGTCGCCGGGCCTTGTCGAGGTTGGCGTTGTCGGGCCAACTGTTGAGGGGGGCAAAGCGTTGCGAACCGGAGGAAGCGCCGCCGCGACCATCGTGGATCCGATACGTACCGGCGCTGTGCCATGCCATGCGAATGAACAGTCCGCCGTAGTGTCCCCAGTCGGCCGGCCACCAGTCCTGCGAGTCGGTCATCAGGTTGTAGAGGTCCTTCTTGACGGCCTGCAGGTCGAGGCTCTTGAACGCCTCGGCATAATCGAACTGCTCGCCCATCGGGTTTGCCGCGGGCGGGTCCTGGTGGAGCACCTTCAGATTCAGTTGATTCGGCCACCAATCACGGTTGGTCCGCGCCGGGGTCGCCGTGCGGATGTGGGAGCCGTGCGTCACGGGGCACTTGCTTTGGGTCATCGTGTCATCTCCAGTCGCGTTACGCGGGTTGAGTAGACTTATAGGTGAACAGCCGCCCGGTTGGCAACCCCCTGCCCGCCCGCTTCCTGCCGTTCGTCACACGATCGCTACAGGCTCATCGAATCGCCGGTTGGGGCGCGCAGAAGCTCGAGATCCGCCCGCCAGTGTTCGCAGGGACGGGGCGACTGCTTCCGGGTCCACTGTCTCAGGATCGGCAAGCTCTCATGCGCTTGGCTGATCGCCTCGATGCCCGAACGCGGATCCCAGTGGTTGGCAAGCTGACGTTCCAGCTCCTCGCAATCAGGCGGGCGAGTTTCGTCGGCGGCGAGGTCGAGTTGCTCATCAGGGTCGCCATCGAGATTGTAGAGCTCGGGCCGGGCAAAGTCGTGGTAACGGATCAGCTTGAGCGGGCCCAGCCGCACCATGGCCGAAGGGCCGCACCGCCGGTCGGCCAGCGTTGCAACGATTGGCCGCAGGGGCGCTCCGGACGCCTCGGTCAGGACATTCGCCAGCTGCATCCCATCGGGCTCGGGCAGTGAAGGTGCGTCCAGCAGCGCAGCGAGGGTGGGGGCGAAATCAAGCAGCGACACCGGCTCATCGCAGACCTGTGGCCGGATGACGCCGGGGTACGACCAGATCCAGGGCACACGGACCGCCCCTTCGTAGAAGTTCGACTTCCAGAACATGCCGCGCTCGCCGGCCATCTCACCGTGGTCGGAGCTGTATACGACCAGCACATCGCTCGGATCGAAGCGAGACCAGGCGGCCGTTAGGACCTGGCCGATCTGCCGGTCGATGAACTCGACCAGGCCGCTGTAGGCGACACGGGCGCGGTGGGCGACGGCGTCGTCTAAATCAAGAAGGCCGCGATCGTCCAGCCACTTGCGAACCGCGGGATGGGCCGACGCGAGGCGCTCGGAACGTTCGGTCTCAGTAATCCGCGGCGTGACGCGGGCATAGTGGTCGTAGAGATCCCGCGGACATACGAAGGGGTTGTGCGGGCCGTACCAGCCGACGCTCAGGAACAGCGGCGAGTCCGCGCCGTAGCCCGCGAGGTACTCGCAGGCGGCGTTCGTGACGGCTTCGTCATAGAGCATGACCGTCGACACGCCGGGGCCGCTCATGGTGAGGTTGTGCCCGTCCTGCCCGGTGCAGCCGTCGAAGATGCCCATGGGCTGCTCACGTTGGGCCACATCGGTGGGCCCGTGGTCGCCAACGAGCCGCTCGATGAAGCCATGCCGCTGATCGGGCCCGACGAAGTGCATTCGACCGCAGAGCACGGGGTGGTAGTCCGACGCGCCCATGCTGTGAGCAATGGTGGGGATGTGCGAGGCCAGCGCGTGCGCATTGGTCTCGACGTTGATACGGGCCGGCAGGCGCCCGGTCAGCGTCGACATGCGGCTCGGCGCGCAAAGCGGCGAGGGACAGTATGCAGCGGTGAATGACGTACCCGACGCCGCGAGGCGGTCGAGGTTCGGCGTACGCACCCACGCCCCCTCAATGCTGCCCATCATGCGGGCATTATGCTGGTCGGAGTGGAGCCAGATGACGTGCGGCCGACGGCGTTCGGTTTGCGGCATGGGTTACGCGCCTCCTGTCAGATCCATCTGATGGGCCATGCGCCTGCGAACCATTGACGGAGTTGTGCGGCCTTGTCGGCGTCGCCGCTACCGAAGGCGCCGTGGAGCTTCCGCGAGATGGTGCAGTCGATGAACGTTGCATGGGCGGCGCTGCGGAAATGGCTGCGGCCATGCCGCAGACCGTCGAAGTCATCGGCGCACAGCTTCGCGGTCAACCCTCGCACACGCTCGCACCAGTGGGCATCCCAGAAATAGTCGGCCGCGACGTTGAACCAGTCGTCGACCTGGTCGGCGTCGGCCAGAGGCTCGCTGAGCGATTCCATGAACGTGCGGAAGTCGGGCATCCGATCCACCGGAAGCAGACGCAGTCCGTGTTCCAGGTCGATGCGGTAGGGATGCAACCGGACGGAGACGACGCCCGAGGACGCGATGCTCAGTTCGACCATGTATCCCAAGCTCATGAATACCGACGCGATGTTCGTCGCCGGTCGCGGTGGGAACACGAAATTGCCGGTGCTGAAGATGATCGGCACGGGCGCCCGTGTACGTTCACGGGCGACAAAGGCCATCCCCTGCGGCACATGGGGGTGATGGGCAATGACTGCATCAACGCCGGCATCCGCAATCGCAAGTAGTCGCTCGTACCAATAGGGTGGTGGGTACGGCGTGTACTCGCGTCCCCCGTGTGCGATCACCAGCAGGACATCGCACTGCTCACGAGCCGCCCGGCAACGGTCGAGCACGTGCATGTCATTGATCGGCGCGGCCCCACCAACTGCCCGCCCCGCCATGCCCTCCTCACAATCAGCCAGCGCAAGCACGCCCAGTTTGAAGTCGCCGATGTCGAAGAACACCGGGGCCATGGCCTGAGCCAGATCACGCCCGGCGCCAACGGTCCGGATGCCAGCCTGCCGGCAGGCCGTCAATGTGGCGTCCAGGCCCTCCTGCCGTTGATCGTAGACGTGGTTGTTGGCAAGCGTGGCGATCTGGAAACCGGTGTCCCGCAACGCGGCGGCCGACGCGGGATCGACACGGAAAGCCGGGCCATCCTTGATCAATGGCTCTTCACCTCCAAGCGGGCATTCGAGGTTGACCAAGGCCAGATCCACGCCCCGGATGACCGGCAGGAGGTCGCCGTACAGATCGCTCGGAGGCCACTGATGGACGTTGCTGAACTCACGGACGGCAGCCCAGTCGCCACAAACCAGGACCGATACATCGCCGCCGTTCTTGTGGACGCTGTCGCATGCCACCTGCAACGCCCGATCGCGGATGGCGAACGCGGCCGGAAGCAGGTGCGGGGCTGCGAAAGAAGATCGGTGCTGCAAATACGGCCGTCCTTTCTACCGTGAATTGAAGACATCCAGCGCACCGGCGATCGCCACGCCAAGCGCTTGCTCCCGTTCGATGGACGGAGCAACCCACTGGCCGTCCTTGCGTTGCCGCCAGCGATGCCGTGAGATCTCCAACGTCTGGCCCGGCACACCATACGTTCGCGTGAACCATCCCGCGAAGTTGGGGCGTTCGATCCCGCCGGCGTGCCAGATGAAATCCGTGTAGTCCGCGTTGGCCATGAGCCGTTCGGCGAACTGCTGCTGCCGCCGCACGAGTGATGACGGTGTGGCTTCGTCGTTGAACACCGTGAGCCCCGCACCGCAGGTATCGCGGCTGTGCCAGCCCATGTGCAGGTCCAGACCGTGCCGTACCGTGACGCCTGAGCCGGCAATGGCACCGAGGTGATCGCGTACGGCCCTCGTCTCCGCCATGCTGAAGGCGGACCAGTCGCGGTTCATATTGACGCCTTCGGTCTGGAACCGGTCGGCCTCCCAGCCGTGTAGCAAGGCGTCAATGTTCAGGCATGGATAGATCAGCCAACACCATCGCTGACGAAGTTCGCTGGCGTCATCGCTGAGCAGATATTCGGCCATCGAACCGGCCACTCGTACGCCGGCCCATTCGCTGTAGTGCTGGTATGCGGTGATGGCGAAGGCACCCTCGCATGTGTCCGGGTTTCCGATCGTGATCCCATGGACAGGATTGCCGCGAGGCGACGTGCCGATCGACTCGACCTGTGCGTTCGCATCCGACTTGGCGTTGGTGACCATCGTGTCGAGGTCGCCCGGACCGACAGGCATGCCGACGGCCAGCCGTCGGCCGCTCGCCCCTTTGGCCAGGGTGAGCCGCACCCCATCATCGGTGCGTTCGGTGCTCTGCACGCGTCGCCAGTACCCATCGCCCTGGTCAATGAAGATCACCCGGTCGAGAACATCGGCGAACGGATGGTTGCCGGCGTATTCGCCGTCCATGCCCCCGGTCACCGGTGGCCAAGCGATACGGACCACGATGGGATGTTCAGTTGCATCGAGCGCTGCGGTGCAAGCGAACCAATGATTGCCGGAAGTCTGCGCCGGGCAGGTCGGCCGAATGACCAGTCCTTCGCCAGTGTGCTCGATTTCCGCATTCAGTTCCGATGCCGGCCGATCCGCGGATTGCGCATGGGGATCCGTTTTCATCGGGCGATCTCCAGTTCGCGCAACCAACTGGTGTCTTGCTTGTCCGAAATCATGAGGCGGAATCCCAAGTCGCCCTGGCGATTGGTGTGACGCTGCTGCTGTCGAATCGCCGGCCCCAGGCAGGAGGGCATGCTTGCCCAGGAGCCGCCCCGTGCGATGGGATAGCCCCAAACGTGGAACTTGCCATCAGCGCCTTGGAACCGTGCCGGGTTGCGGCCAGGACTGCTCGTCCACTCCTGAACGCCACCGATGAATCCATAAAAGCCACCAAGGTCGGGGACGGTTGAATTGACCGGCCGTAGTCCTGGCTTCTCGCCGGCCAACAATGCATGCACGGCATGTTCGCCCAAGTCACCACGCACATCGGTTCGCCCGCCCTGCGTTGCTGCGTGAAGCCAGTGTTGCTCGGACGGGAGTCGGAACACGACGCCCTGGTGCTTCGACTGCAGTCGCTCGAGCCATGCCACGATTTGGAGATAGTCGATACCGGTGATGGGCAAATGCAGTGCCGGGCTCCGGTCATCGGCACTTTGGCCCTTGCCGGGATGCCACTGGCCGGTGGTGACCTCGGACTCCGACAACCAGTAGCCGTGTGCGACTTTGACACTGCCTGTCCAAGGATCATCACGTCGGTTGCGATAGCGCAGCGACGGGGGCAGAACCCAGGTTCCCGGATCGACCCATCGCATACGGATGTGCGTTCCCGGCGCCAGGGCCAAGTCGGCCCACTTGCCATAGACATCGGTGCCTGCCTTCGATGCCCACGAGGGCCTGGCCACATTCGACTGCTCGCCCAGTCGGCGCCTTGCGGCCACCAATCGTTGGTCGTCGCCGGCCAGAACAGCGATCGCAGCTTCGCGTTCGCCCGCGTGTAGCTTGTGATTCGCAAGTGCCAGGGCCTTGAACACCCGTGATTCCCGATCGATTGCGGTTGCGATCTGTTGCCTCAGTTCAACCATGTCCTGATTGCCAACAAGGAGCACCGCAGCCGCAGCGGCGGTCCTCGCGCCTGACCAGTCGCCGACTGACAGTCGCTGGCGGGCGATGCTTGATTCCCCCTCAGCGAGGCGCTGTTGCGCCTGGACAAGCAACTGCCTGCTGACCTTCGGGTAGGTGACATCGTCGGCCACCCATAGTACCTGCCCGTTGCTCAGCGTGATCCATCCTCCCGCGGTCTTCTTGGGGTCGTGCGGCCCGCTCGATGAGGTCAACACTTCGATCGCCGCGACCGGTTCACCCAGTTGAAGCAGTCGCCGTGCCGTCTCGATGGGATTGGCCTCTGCGGCTTCGAGACTTCCCTTGCCGAGGTGCTTGCGGAAGTAAGCCACGAACGTCTCAGCCGGTCCGGTAGCTGAATGTCCGCCGGACACGATCCGCATCTCTGCTTCGATGCCAAGGCCCTGCCAGATGCGGACGACCCGTTCGGCGTCATCGTGATCGCCGCCATAGTCATCACGCCCGCGGAGCAGGTAGACAGGCGACATTGCCATCGACAGATGCGGCAGATTGCTTCTGAGCCGAAGTCGATGGCGGGTCATCTGATCCACCGCCGGATGCTCCCCAAATAGCATCCGTTCGACGCTGTATGCCTTGGGCTTCCCGAACGCAGTCCACTGTTCGACGTTCACGGTCTGCCATGCCGACCCGGCCCAAAGCCACGTGGCGCTGATCGTTGGCTGCGCTTTCCGCCATGGCAGTTCACCGGTGTGGTACGGATCGTGCCTGACCATCGACAGCAAAGAAGCGATGCGTGCCCCGGCACTGTGCCCACACACACCGATGCGTTCACCATCGATGCCCCAGTGCCTGCCGTGTGCGGCCAGGAAGCGCAGGCCGCAGAGCGTGTCCCGAACCGGTGCGGGCCAGCCTGCCTCGCGGCACAGCCGGTAGTCCAGCGAAGCAACCGCGAAGCCCGCATCAAGCGCCGCCCGCAGCATACGGGCAAAGGCATCCCGCTCGGATTGCATATCGATGGCATGGTCCCCGCTGATGAAGGCGCCCCCATGCACGTACGCCACAACGGGCCGCGGCTGGTCCATTTCGCCAAGCGGCAACCACAGCCGCATGCCCAGGTCGCGTGCCCCTTCCCATGTCGCGACACGGGCAATGACCAGGTCGAATTGCCGGTATTCGCGATCCAGTTCCTTGGCCTTCGAATGCTTCGCCGCGTCGAGGATTGACTGCTCGTCGTTCTCCACCGGTCGAGGCGTAAGCGCGAGCTCGCCTGATGATGCACAGGCAAATGCACACAAGCAGAGGGTGAGGATGAGTGACGGGCCCTGTGTCAGTCCCAGCGAGGTGGACCAACGCCTGGGGGCATCTCGAGGTACTGATGTCACGGTGAAGAACTCCGAGAATGCAGGCAAGCCAGCACGTGAGTGTTCGCCTATTTTACCTGTCGAATGCCATACGCAAATCGCATGGCCGATCGGGCGTGCGGACATGGGCGCCCACGCCCTCCCGCCTTGGATCAACCAGGCGAGCAGTTGTGGCGCAAGGTCAAGGTCTGGCTCGGCCGCGTCGCCGCCACCACTTTCGACGGACTGGTCGATGCGATCGCCGCCGCGCTGCGCGACGACGGTACGAGCAGCGCCGTAACTACCTCTCGGGGCCGTCCGTGGTGTGTTCCTTGTCTGCGGCGATGCCCCAGCGGCCGCGGAAGCTTCCTGTCAGGCCGCCGGAGGTCCGGCGGATGTCGAGTTCGATCTGTACTTCGAGCGGCTTGATGCCGTGCAGTCCCGCATGTTGGGCGGGGATGGTCAGGCGGACGGGGCCGTGGATGCGGCTGCCGGCGATCTGGAGTCGTGATGTGGCCACGGGGTAGAGGCTCGATCCGCCCGAAGTCGCCACGCCATCGACAAACTGCCCGGCAAGCGCTTCCAGGTGGAGGGTGAGCGGCCGCACGCGATTCTGCGGGTCGTCGAGGGTCAGCGTGTAGACCGCGTCGCCGGGTCCCGCGCTGATCAACGCCGGCAGCACCGTGGCGCGGCCGGTCAGATCGCGCTTGCCGAGGTCCCTGCCGTCCAATGTCATGTCGACCTGGTCAGCGATGCAGTTCGCTCGCACGGGCGCACCAAACGTGAAGGTGTACCGGCCGCCCTGCACGGGCGATTCGCGTCCTTTCGGCCCCGGGGTGACGTCGATTACCAGCTTGCCGGACAGTTTGCCATCGTCGTACTGGATGTTGCGCTCGGCGATCCTGGCCGTCCATGCGGGGGCGAAGGCATGCCATGCGTAGTTGTTGATGACCAGGTCATGCAGCTTTCCGTCGCGGGTGACGGCAGTCAGGTAGAGCTGGCGGTGTGTTGTGCGGGTGGGGCCCTGCAGCGGCATGCCGAGATCGAGGTCGAAGCGAAGCATGCGGTGATGCGGCCCGCTTCCGCCACCCGAGAGTCGTTCCTTGATCGTGCGCGAGAGATGCCCCACGGCCGTGCCCGTCACGGCGTCGCCGGCGGTGAAGTCGGGCCGGTCGTCATGCTGCGGTGCGAAGGCGCAGATGGTCCGGCCGCGCGCGGGGTAGAGCGCGATCTTGAGGCCGATCTTGAGCGCTTCCTCGCGTGTCGTGTTCCGGCCGTTCGACTGGTAGATCGCGTCGGTGTTGAGTTTCACAAGGCGCTGTCGGCCGGTCTTCTCACCCGTAAGGCGACCGGTCAGGTCGATCGTGACCGCATCTTCATCAACGGCGCGAATGCGCCCGCGGATGACATCGCTGTCAGACCACAGGAACACGTAATGCGGCTGGCGATCGCTTCGATAGGTGACCAGCGTCGCGGCCCGCCCGGGGCGCAGGGCGATGGCTGGGGGCGCCATCCGGCCGTCCAGAAGCAGGGCGAAGGAGCCCCGGAAGGTGGTCTGCTCCACCTCGCCGCGACGCAGGCGGGTGACCTCGAGCTGGACGGAAGGTGCGTGGGCGTCATCAGGATCGTCCATGCGATAGCCGCGCAGGCGTGCGGGCGCCGTCAGGTCGTTCACCGCGCCCCGCCGTCCCTGCCAGTAGTGAGTAAGCGTGTCGGCATAAAACGCGGCTTGGTCGGTCCTCACGGTGACATATTGCTTGCGCGCCGGATGCACCTGCACCCAGTTGCCGACGGCCAGCGCTTCGGCGGGCTTGGCGGGTTCCCCCTCAAGCTGGAACGAGGTGTCCGCGTCGAACGCGATGAGCTCGTCGACCGGCGGATTCTTCGCCAGGTGATAGGCGTTATGGGTGTGATGCATGCGCAGCCGGAAGCGGCCATCTTCGACCGCACCGGCGACCGCGCCCCATCGCGAGCGAGGTAGTGTCGACAGCGCGAACCACTGATCTTCGTAGATGTGGCCCCACAGGCCCGGCCGCAGCGCCTTGGCGAAGACGAACGGATCCATCAGTTCGCCGTTGAGCATGCAGGCATTGTCGCGGCTGCGCACATGCTGTCGCCAGACCAGCCCGATGCGATGGTTTTGTCCGCCTCCGGACGTCTGCTCATGGGTTTGGCTGATGTACTCCATGAACGTGCTGCGGATGAAGAACGACCGGATGGCGGCCGGCTCATCGGGCAGCGCGTTGGCGACGCCCTGTTCATTGATCGGCCCGACTGTCTCCACCACGCCGCCGTAAGACCGCGTGCTGGCGTGACTCGCGCCGGTGATCGTCAGGATGACCAGCGCGAAGAGGGTGCTCGACAGAATACCGTTCCGTGTGAAGGTCATGCGATGCCTTTGCCTTGCATGTTCGTGCGTGTTGCGACAAAGCGCTGGTGGGTGATGTCAGTCGGTCAAGTCTGGCGGCGACCATGTGCGTTGTGTCTGGCAGGCGCGGCGCACAGGCAAGCAACGTCATACGATCTCGCTCGGCGCTATCTCTCCAATACGATCTTCTTCCCGTCGAACCGCACCGTCTGACCGCCGACCGTCGCCACCGCTTCCAGGCCCTTGCCCTTCCAGGTCACCTTCGGCGGCTCGCCGTTCTGGATGGTCAGGATCACGAAGAACGCATCCCTTCCTTCCGCGAAGATGGCCTTGCTGGCCTCGCGGCTGACATTGCCCTTGGCGCCGTCGCGGTACTGGGCTTTCTCCGCAAACTCCATGCGCGGGCGTTGCGGCGTGACGAACGTGGCCCGCATCGAGGCGCCGTCCTGCCTGAACGTGAAGCCGTCCTCGTGCAGTTCGATGCGCTCGTCGCCCTCGATCGGCCGCGATTCGGTGAAGAGAAGCTGGCCGTTGCGCGGACTGTCGAACTCGCGGCCCTTGAAGGTGATCCATCCCTCCTTCTTCGGGTGTTTCGCGCTTTTGCCCGCCGAGCCGTAGGTGGCTTCCAGTTGCCAGGCCCAGTGCGCGGGGCGCTTGTTGCCGCGGATGCGATCGACCATCACGATCATGCACGGCGCGCCGCTGGCGCCGCTGTAGTCCACGGCCATGGCGCGCATGCCGGTCATTCCGCTGTCGCCGAAGGCCAGTTCGATGGGGATGTGGCCGTAGCGCTCGTAAAGGGAGCGCGGGCGGCCGCGCTCATCGATGACCGGGGCGGAATACACGCGCGACAGGTCGATCGAGACCGCGCCCGAGCCATCGTTTTCCGTGCGCAGGTAAGTGACCTTGCCGCGTGCGCGGGTGTTGGTGTCGGTGTCGAACATCTGGACGACGTTCTCGCCGAAGCGGCGCGTGGCCGGGGTTCCCAGGCCGTGCGACCAGACGTGGCCCAGCCCGGCGATGCGCAGGGTCCCGGCGCCCCCGCCGTAGGTCGAGCTGAAGAACTGCGTGATGAACTGATCGTCCCCGCCCGACCAGTTGTTGCGGAAGCCGTAGAAGCCGAAGGCCGGCGCCTGCCAATGGCGCGGCATGATGCCCTCGGGCGAGCGCGGCTTCATGTCCAGCGGGTAGTTGATGAACGCGTAGATCGGGTGCGTGTTGAACGTGCCGTAGCTGCGTCCGTACGCGTAGCCGCCGCGCCGGACCGCGAGGATCTGCTTCAGGCCCTCTTCGTTCTTCGCCGATCCGCCGGTGTGGTAGTTCCACGCCCACAGCGCGGCCGGCTTCCATTCGTCGCGGATCAGCGGGAAGAGCGGGGCGAAGGTCTCGCCCGCGGCGTCGCGACCACTCTCGGGATACTGCGAACACACGAAGTCCGGCGGGCCGTTGATCTCCTGGCCGATCGGCTTGCGATCCGGACGCAGCGGCTGCACGAACAGCTTGCGCGGCAGGTAGTCGGTCACCTCGTCATACGCGCCGGCGTCGCGACCGGTCACGTTGCGGTGCATCAGGGCGTACTTCGTCACGCCGTCCATCGCCTGCATCATGTCGGCGCCGGACATGAAGCCGCCTTCGCCCAGCAGTTCCATCAGCACGATGTCCATCACGTGGTGCGCCGCTTCGGCGGTCTTGAGGTACGCCACGTTCGCGCCGCCGGTGCGCTTCCACTGATCGTGATCGAGTTCGTAGTAGGCGAGCGTGTCCGCATACGCGGCCTGCGCTTCTTCCACGGCCTCCTTCACCTGCTTCTCGTCCAGTTCGATGAGCTTGGGCATGGCGAAGCTCTTGCCCCACGGGTTCATTTCGCCGATCGGGCCGGTCACCAGCCACGGGTACATGCCCGGCTCCAGGTGCACGACATCACCGGCGGTCAGCCGCACGCCGGCGAGGTACATCTCGACGGCGCCGTGGCCGGTGTGCACGCGCGCCCAGCGGGCGCGATCGTTCTTGAGCACGGTGTAGTAGTAGCTGTTGGTGTGCGTCTGCACGCCGGCCGGTCCGGTCAGTTCGAGGCCCAGGCGGTTACCGGTGTAGGAGCCCTTGTAGAGCCCTTTGCCCATGGCGATGGGGCGCCACTCACGCGTGAGCTTGCCATTGGTGAGCTTGTCGCCCGCGGCCGGGCGGGCGCTGCCGCGCTGGGCGTCGGTGGCCAGCGGCTCGGCATCGACGGGGAAGGGACCCGCGTAGATCCACGAGCCCGGCATGGCATCGTTCTTGAAGGCGACCGCCTTCACGCCTTTTCCGGGCTTGAGATCGCTGATCGGCGCGATCTTGCCTTTCGCCTCGGAGATCAGGTGCGGCGGGGCGGGGCGCTGCGGCTCGGGGCCTTTCTCACCGGCGATGGCCAGGGCCGCGACGCCCGGCGACCACAGCATCGTCGGCGCGTGAGAACCGCCGTAGTTCCAACTAATGTGGTTATCCAGCACGCCGCGGTTGTAGAGGATGGTGTTGGCCGCCTCGTTGAGGTAGTCGGCCACTTCCTTGCGGAAATCCTCGTCCCACACGTGGTAGCACAGGTCGTAGGCGATGGCCGCCTGTTCAATGCGCCACGACCACCAGCGGCTGCGCACGCGTTTGTCGCCGTCGTCACGGTCGGGAATGATCGCCTTGACGCGTTCGGCCGCTTCGCGTGCGTACTGCTTCTCGCCGGTCAGGGCGTAGCGCATGGCGAAGTTGGCGGCGCTGTCGTTCATCTGCGCGACGGCCAGCTTGCCGAAGGGTGTCTTGGCTTTCTCACGCAGGGCGGGAAGGTCCGACGCGCGAAAGAGCAGCCGCGGATGCTCGCCCGGCTTGGCCGGCTCGTGATGCAGCGGGCCGAGGTCGGGCACGATGGCGGTGACCTCGCCCTTGATCGGGATGTCGCGGATCTTACCTTCGTACGTGCCCGCGAACGTGCCGTCCTTCTGTTTCTCCAGTTCGGCCACGCACGTCAGCCGCCCGCCGGGAACCCAGGGGTCGCCCTGGATGGTCAGGCTCAACTCGAAGCGCATGTCCTCGTCGCTGATGCGCTCATCGACCACGCGGCCGAAGTGCTCCTTGCGGTTATAGTTCCCGGCCGTGCCCCAGATGCGCTCCCACACGCCGTCTGTACGGCGCAGGTTGACGATGATCGACGGCTCGCCGGGCGCGTACGCATCGCCGCGCATCATCGCGTGACGAAGCGTCATGCGCACGCGCATATCCGGCGCGGCGTCATCGGCGATGGCATGGTCGATGCAGGTGAAGCATGCGAGCAGCAGAACCAGCGGGCAGAATGATCGAGCGATGGACATCGGCGGCCTCCCTTGATGTTGAACGTGCGCTTGGCACAACGCGCGGAAGCCGCGCGATCTTGCTGCCCTGGCCACCTTTCAGTCGTCTCAGCGCGAGCGCATCGCCTCCAGCGCGTTCGACAGCGCGGCCTGGGCCGACGCCTCGGTGTCCATGCAGGCACGGATCGCACGGATCAGGTCGCGCCGGCCGCGCTCGGTGCCCATGACGCCCTCACTCAGATCGACGTCCGTCATCCGGGTGTGGACCGTGTCATATTGCGCAGCGGCCCCCTCAAGTGCGTCGCGCACCGGCTCGTTCCATCGCGTGCCCATCTCGCGCAGGTATGCGGATGCGGCCTCGCGATGCCGCACCAGGTGGCCGCGCACGTTGTTGTGGTAGTAGTGCGGCCCGCAGAGCTGCTCACTTTCCAGTTGCGCGGCCCACAACTCCCACGACTGCCGGCCCGACGACTTGCCGGGCAGATGGGACAAATCCACCTCGTCGCGCCCGAGTTTCACCGCGTAGTCGATGGCCGCGACGTCCGCCGCCGCGCGATCCATTGGTGCGCCCGGCTCACCGGCGATGATCGCCTGCCAGGGATGCTCGGCCGGTCGGGCGATCTGGTTCTCATGCGAGCACGAGAGTTGTCCGAGCAGCGGGGGATCGCCGCTGTCGTAGCCGACGACCAGCGTGATGTCGCGGGAGAACGAGATCACTGGGCGTCCGGTGTCAATGCTGGTCTTGAAGGGCGTTTCGAACATGCGGCGATAGACCGCTGTCTGGTCGGCCCGCCAGTCATCCGCGGCGGCGGTCGTCACTTGCAGCGGAATGCCGCTCGTCTGCGCGAGGAAGCCGAGCCGCACGAAGACGCCCCAGCCGTCGAGCGGCCACCAGCCGATGTCGAGGTTCGGCACATCCGCGCCGTACGGCCGGTGCTGACTGTCCGCCTGCAGGATGAAAGCCATCCCCAGGTCGCCGGCCACGGTGATGTGGTCCACCGGCGCGCCGAGATAGCCCAGCAGCATCGCCAAGGCCGCGCTGATGCGGTCCGGGCCCGTTCCACCGACCGGCGGGTCGGGCAGGATGACCGCATCGTCCTTTGCGTCGATGGCGAAATCTTTCGGCAACTTGCGAGGCACGCGCTCGCGCAGCTTCGCCCAACTGGGAAAGCCGTATTCACGCGCGAGGGCGAACTGGGCCTCGGTGAGTTTGACCGGCGCGGCGAGAATCTGTTCATCGGTCGCCCGGGCGAAACGGTTGAGATGGCGCAGAACGGTGCAGGCTTGAGCATCGCCGGCCGCGTGGGCCTTGTGCAGCGACTTGGCCTCATTCTTCAGATGATCAAGATTCGGTTCGATGGGGAGTATGCGTACCATGGGGTGTTCCTTGGTTGATCGTGGAATGGGGTGTGTGCCGAAGGCACGAAGGCACGGAGGCACGAAGCAGAGAGAAGAAAGCGACGAAGCGACGGAGCGACGAAGGGGAAGAAGCAGTCGGGCAGGCGCCGAGAGGTTGGGGCTCGGCGCGCTCCTGCGCTTCTTCCTCGCGGCAGGGCGCGGCTGGTCTACCGCTTTGTTGTACTGCTGGCCTACTGATTCACATAGCCGCACGGAGCGGAGAATAGCCAGTGCCCCGCCCACGCTGTGTCAGTCGGCGGACACCTTGAAGATCGACGTGTCGTCCATGGTGCCGGCGGTGATATCGACGGTGCTCCCGCGGTCGGGATACCAGCACAATTGCGTACCGCACCTAGGGCAGAACACGCGCTCGCCGTGGCGATCGCACTTGGGGTAGCGCTTCCGGTCGCCGCGCACACGTGCGGTTTCGCCGGAGATGGCCATGGCGTCGCGATGCACGACGACCCACGGCGCCTTGAACGCGCCACTGGCGACCTGGCAGCCGCGGCAGTCGCAGTAGTTCATGTCCCTGATCACGCCTTCGACGCGATAGGTCACGGCCCCGCACAGGCAGCGGCCGGTGAACGTGACCGACTCGGGTTGCTCCTCGCCTTTCGTCTCGGCCGCCGCACTTCCCGCCGCGACCGACGACTGCGGCCCCGTGGTGGAAGCGCACCCGAACATCAAGCATCCCGTCAGCACGGAAAGGGCCCCAAACGACACACCGACATTCCGTCGCATCCAAGCACAAGACTGAAAGAGACTTTCGAACATGACAGACCTTCCTTTCGAAACGCGTCCGGGGGCCTGCGGGATCGGACAGAAAAGAAGGTTTCTGTATGTCGACCGGAGGGGGAGGTGGACTAAGTCCTTTCCGCAGACCGGGAGGCGTCCTGCCGACACCAGAAGGCTATCATACGGATCGCCGAGGGAGTGTCAAGTGTCATTATTGGGAATTGTTTGGATAGGGTCATTGCAGGCCCAGGGGGCCGCGTAGGAGCGTTTTTGATGCGTTTTCCGCCCCGATCGCACCACGCGTGGTTGTGGCCGCTGTTCCGGTGGGTGTCATTCCTCTTCTTCGCGGCCGCGCTGGTGGTCGCGCTGATCGCGTTGGCGCGGGGCGGCACGGTGATGGTCGCGGTGTTCTGCACCTCGGCCGCGCTGTTCGGTTGCCAGTGGCGCACCGCGCGGCACGCGGCGATGCGGTTCGAGCGATGGCATCGGCGTGCGCGCCAATGACTCACGGATCACCGGCGGCCCGGATCAGTATCGCGTCACCAGCAACGCTTCCATCCGCTGCATCCCGCTGCGATCGCGCTTCTCGCTGGTCGGCGCGGCGAGCATCTTGTCGTGGATGTCGGTGTTCTCCATCTTCCCCTGGAACGCCGCCGCGCCGCTACCCCACGCGTAGACGGGCACATCCGCCTTCGTGTGCCCGCCGGTGGACCACGTCACCTCGGGGAACTGCCCCACGCCCTTGCTTTCCACCACTTCCAGTCCGCCTGTTTCGTGATCGGAAGTCACCACCACCAGCACGTCATCGCGATGCACCGCCCAGCGCATCACTTCGCGCACTGCGTTGTCGAATTCCAGCACCTCGAACACCGTGTTCGGCAGGTGGTTGCGGTGCGCGGCGTGGTCGATGCGCGCCCCTTCGATCATCAGGAAGAACCCCTTGTCGCCCGCGGCCAGGTGATGCACGGCCCAGCGCGCCATCTCCGACAGGTGCGGCGCGCGGTCGTAACGCGTGTCGATGCGATGCATGTACTCGAACTCGTACGCGAAGTTGCCGGGGGCGAAGTCGCCGAATACGTGCGAGACTTGGCCGGGCTTGATTGCCAGCAGTTCATCGCGCATGCGCACCATGCGGTAGCCGGCCTTCTCGGCCGCGCCTTCGGGCAGCTTCCAACTGCCGCCGAGGATGATGTCGGGGCGCGACTGGGTGAAGTAGTCGGGGTAGATGTCCTCGTAGCTCTTGCGGTGCTTCGCATGGGCGCCGAACGCGGCGGGCGTGGCGTCGCCCACGCCGCAGGTGGTGACCAGCCCGGTCCTGCGCCCGGCATCCGCATAGCGCTCGAGAATGGTCTTGATCGGCTTGCCGTCGCCGGGAATCCGCATGGAAACGACACCGGTATTGACCTTCACGCCCGTGGCGATGGCCGTGTTGCCTGAGGCTGAATCCGGAATGGCCCCCTTGTTGGCCGGCGTCGTCACCGATGAACCGGCGAACGGGAACTGCTGGATGAAGAGCTGGCCGTCCCTGCCGTAGGCGTAGCAACTCGCGGCCTTGAGGTGCTCGAAGCCCATGCCGTCACCGATGAGCACGATCACATACCGCGGCCCGGGTGCGGTCGATTCGTCGGCGGGGGTGGCGGCATCGGCGGTCGGGGCGCTGCGCGCCATCACGATACCGGGCGCGGCCGGGGCCTGCCTGTCCGCGGGCGACGCCTCGGTTTGCGTGCCGATCGCGTGCATCAAGGCGCAGGTGAGGAGGAACAGGCCCGCGAGAATGCCCCGCGCGGCCCATCGCTTGCTTCGGTAATTGCTTTGTTGGCTCATGCTGGTGTCTCGTTGGATAAAGCGCTGCGGTGATCTCTGGTTGGTGGATCGGATACTGGACTATAGCGTTCAACTGGTAGGAGTTTTGCACCGACGCCGCTTCGGGTTACCCGCCTTGGTCGCTTATACTGAGTTGCGGCGAACCGATCACGGGATACGGTGGAGCGCGTACCGGGGAGATCTGATGACAAGGCAGGCCCATGCGTCCGGTCGTGACGCCGCGCGCACCACCAGGCCGTCGGCGTAGAGCCGGTCGCGATCGAGCTGCGTCAGAGGAACCCGCACTCCGGAGTCAACGGCATGACCCCAAGGCATAAACTCATCAACGCGTCCCGCCCGGCCGTGAGTCGCCCGTTCAGGTCGGCCGTGGTGCTTGCGATCGGCTACGTGGTGGTCTGCACGGCGTACATCGTCTTCTCGGGTCAGATCGCCGCCGCCATGGCCGGGACAACGGAAGAACTCGAGGCGATCGAGCGGGTCAAGGGCGTGGCGTTCATCGTGGTGACGGGCGGGTTGTTGTTCGCGATTTCCTATCTGCAATGGCGACGGATTCAGCGGCAGGAAGAAACGATCATCGCGCATGAACGTTCGCTCGTCCAGAGCGAGATGCGCTCCACGGCCGCGATGTCCGCCGGGGCGATCGCACACGATCTGAACAATCTGCTGTTGGCGCTGAATGGTCTGATGGAGCAACTGAAAGATCGCGAGGTGGAAGATGATTCGCTCAGCACGTTGCGCGGGCAGCTCGAGAGCGCCATCGGCAACCTGGGCGCGATGACCGGTCGCCTTGCCGCCGCGGCGACGCAGGCCGTGGAAGAGGATCACGAACCGGTGCAACTGGACGTGGCCGTGCGTCAACTGATCGACGCGGTCCGCGCCCATCCGGACCTGCGGCGGGTGCGCATCGTCCCGGCCGAGCTGGCCGGCGAGACCGTCGAACTCGATCGAACCCTGTTCGAGCAGTGCGTGCTGAACCTGCTGATCAACGCCGGGCAGGCGGCCGGTCCGAGCGGGCAGGTGGAGGTGCGGCTGACGCGTCACGCGAACGAACTGGTCCTGCAGGTGCACGACAGCGGCCCGGGTGTGCCGTCGGAGTTGATGACGGAAATCTTCGTGCCTTCCTACACCACCAAGGACGAGGGCACGGGCATCGGCCTACTGGTGGTCAAGGCGTTCGCCCGTTCATGCGGCGGATCGGTGTCGGTATCCGAAAGCCCGTTGGGCGGGGCGCTGTTTCAGGTGCGCATCCCTGACGGCGCCCGCTCCGACGGCGCGGAGGCGGCGTGATGAATACGTTCGACCGGCGGAACCGGTATCATGCGGGATGATTACGGTCGGTCTACTCTCGCGACAATGGGGCAATGGACATGTCTGTACGCTTTGCTTTGACGGTTCTGCTTTGCCTGCTTGGGGTCGGGGCTGTTGGTTGCTCGGAATCTTCGGCGCCGACGGGGGCCGTCGCCGATGCCGACGCGTCAGCAACGCCGCCGTCCAACCATAGCCCGGAAGGAGAACACGCGTCGGCCCCGAGCGCGAATGCTGAGACGCTCCATGGGATATGGGAAGTCGAGCGCATTATCGTTGAGGGCCGGGAAGATGGCGGCGAGGCCGGGGCGTACTGGATCATCCGGCCCGACGGTTCGATGAAGGTCGTCAAGCGCGGCAGGAAGCCGGATGGGCGGTGGACGGCCGAAGCACCCAATCGGTTGGTCTGTGAGATTGGCGGCCGCAGGATGCTCGATGGCACATGGACTGTCGTAGGTGACAGACTGAAGATCAAAGCCTCCGCCCGAGGCAGGAACGCGGTGTTCGAATTCGTCCGGCGGGACCTTAAGGAAGAGCCGACCGAACCGCGACGGCCGTAACTCGGGGCCACCCGCGGTGGCGGGGGTTCCTATTCATCGTCATACGCATGCTTGGCCGAGCCCGGGTCCATCCCGCGCTCGATCATGGCCATGCGCTCCGAGTGCTTCACCCAGATCTTGGCGATCTTGACCAGCGCGCTGCTGATCACGGCCACGGTGAGGAAGAGAAACACCCAGCCGATGACTCCCATGTTGGTCATGGATTGCCAGATTTCCGCCATTGCATGCTCCTTTTTCGGCGTCCCCGGCGTAGACGAGCGGGACATCCGACTATGACAGGTTAGCGTGGGAATCGGGGGGGTACGAAGACGCAGAGCAGAGGCCACCGACGTCCTGTCCTGAGTATTCTCCACAGGCCCGAAGTCCCCGGACCCACCCCCGGTATGGCCTCCCCATCAGAAAGGCGCAATCGGACCGGGATTCTGCTTGACTTTCCACCCATTCCGGGCGATATTGCCTTCATGCAGGCGAATTCCTTCAGCTTCGCGTTTTTCTATTTTTGGTATGCCCCGCGAGAGGCTGCGACGGGTTCGCTGTAGAGCGTGAACGAAACGTGACACACCAGACCCCGACGCGGCCCGGCGTCGGGGTTTTTCTTTGTGGGCCGCCTTTGCCAGGAGAAGAACCATGATCGTCGTGATGAAGCCCGACGCCACGCCGCACCAGGTCGAAGAAGTCTGCCAGCAGGTGCGAGACATGGGACTGAAAGATCATGTGATTGTCGGAACGGATCTGACCGTCGTCGCGGTGATCGGCGACGACCGGAAGAAGGACAAGGGCGCCTTGGAGCAGGCGGGCGGCGTGGATCGCGTCGTGCCGATTCTTGCCCCCTACAAGATGGCCGCGCGCGAGACGAAGCAGCAGACTTCGGTCATCGCGATCAGCCCGGAATGCGTGATCGGCGGGAGGCAGGTGCCGATCATCGCCGGGCCGTGCAGTGTTGAGGGGCCGGAGGCGATCCTCGAAGTCGCCCGCGCCCTGCGGGCCGCCGGGGCCCATGCCCTGCGCGGCGGGGCGTTCAAGCCGCGCACCAATCCCTATTCCTTCCAGGGCTACGGCGAAGAGGGCCTGAAGATGCTGGCCGCGGCACGCGACGAGACGGGCCTGGCGGTTGTTACCGAGGTGGTCACCGTGGGCGATGTGGAACTGGTCAGCAGGTACGCCGACTGCCTGCAGATCGGCACGCGCAACTGCCAGAACTTCAAGCTGCTCGAAGCGTGCGGCAAGCAGCCCAAGCCCGTGCTGCTGAAGCGCGGGATGAGCATGACCATCGAGGAGTGGCTGCAGGCGGCCGAGTACATCCTCTCGGAGGGTAATCCGAACGTCATCCTCTGCGAGCGCGGCATTCGCACCTTCGAAGACCACACGCGCAACACGCTCGTCCTCTCGGCCGTGCCCGAGATCCACCAGCGAAGCCACCTGCCGATCATGATCGACCCGTCGCACGGCACGGGCCACGCGCGGCTGGTGCCGGACATGTGCAAGGCCGCCGTCGCCGCCGGGGCCGACGGACTGATGGTTGAGGTGCACCCCGATCCGCAGCACGCCCTGACCGACGGGGCGCAGTCGATCACACCCGGGTTGCTCGGTGAACTGATCCCCGTGCTCCGTCGCGTGGCCGACGCGGTGGACCGCGAAGTGCCGGTGGGCGAGCCGGTGTAGCGGAAGGCACCAAGGCAGAAAGGCATGAAGGTACGAAGCAGAGGAAGTCGGACGACGACGCCCGGTCTCTTCCCAGTTAACCAGTCAACCAGCAGACGAGCGTGCCTGCGGCTCTCCTGTGGATCGCCTGCCGCCTGCCTCGCCAATCCGCTACACTGTCGCCCATGGACGAACTCGTGATCACAGCCGTCGGCCCGGATCGCGCGGGCCTCGTCGATGAACTGACCGGTTACCTGCTCGAAGCCGGGGCGAACGTGGCCGACTCGCGGATGGTCAATCTCAGCGGGCAGTTCGCGCTGCTGCTGCTGGCCCAGGCGCCGGACGGGCAGGGCGAAGCGGTCGAGCGCGGCGTGACCGAGGCGGGCAGGAAGATTGGCCTGCACGTCATGGTCGAGATGCGCCCCGGGCAGCCCGCGGCGCCACGCGAGGGGCTGGCCTTCCGCCTGCGCACCTTCGCCATGGACCGGCCGGGCATCGTGCACCGCATCACCCATCTGCTGCACGGGTTCGGCGCGAATATCGAGGAACTGCAGACGCAACTCCAGCAGAAAACCTACACCAGCACGCCCGTCTTCACCATGGAACTGCGCATGGTCGTTCCGGCGTCGGTGCAGGTAAGCGATCTGCGCGGCAAGCTGGAAGAACTCTGCGGCGCGCTGAACGTTGACTTCGAGCTGGAGCCGGCCTGATGTCGAAGACCCTGGGGTTGGCGGTGCTGGATGCGGGGTACGATCAGCCGCGCGTACCGGTGATGGAGCACATCTTCGGCATCGGGCGTGACGCAATCGTGCACTTCACCGGCATCGACCCGGTGGCCGAGCGCGGCCGCATCGCCGAGGCGTTCGACCGCCTGGCCGAAGTCTTCGAGATCGACCTGCTCTGGGGCGGCGGCCTGCCGGGTAACGATCGCACCGTCTACGACTGGGAGTCCGGCCTCGACGGCGTGACCAGCAAGGACGGGCACCCGATGGCGCGCTGGGGCATCTTCGCCGCGTGCTCGCAGGAGGACGGCCGGCATTTCCTGCATGTGCCCAAGCCGGAGTCGGTCGAGGAGGCGCTGGCCTTCGAGCCGCTCGAGCATTTTCCCGACGCGGTCGAGCAGTACCGCCAGCGATTCCAGGCGGCGCATGACAAGATGCTCGAGCGCGACGGCGAGCTGCTGTACGGCCTGCCGCATCACTACACCACCGCCTTTCATTGGCCGCTCGCGTGCTTCGGCTTTGAAATGCTCTGCATGGCGGGGATGGAGGAAGATGCCTTCCACACGCTGATGGAGAAGTTCGTGGTGATCACCGAGCGCATCACCACCGCGTGGTCGCAGGTGGAGGGCCTGCGCGGCTTCATCTGCCACGACGACCTGGCGATGACCAGCGGCCTGATTTTCCCGCCGGACTGGTACCGACGCCACATCACGTGCTTCTACCCGCGACTGTTCAAGCCGTTGAGGGACGCGGGCGTGCCGGTGATCTTCACCAGCGACGGCGACTGCAGCATGCTTGTGGATGACATCTTCGAGGCCGGGGCCGACGGGCTGAACTTCGAGTACATGGTCGATATCGACCGCCTCACGAGCGACTGGCCGGACCGCATCCTCATCGGCAACATCTCTTCGGCGGTGCTGGCCAACGGCACGGAAGGGCAGATCGAAGCCGAGGTCAGCCGCTGCATGCGCGCCGGCGCCAGAGCGCGGCGGTTCGTGGTCAACGTCGGCGGCCAGATCACGCACACGATCCCCATCGCCAATCTCGAACACTACCTGCGCGTCCGCAGGAAACTCGCAAGGGAGATCCGCAACGAGCTGCGCCCGTGAGGAAGCGGTCCTCACTGGTGGGGTGGGCGTCCCGCCCGCCATCAGGTCGAAGACCTGAAGTGATGCCATGTGAAGTTGTGTGATCCTCGCCCTTGTCCTGCTCGGGCCTCAGGCCCGATCGGCGGGCGAGACGCGCGCGACGCCCACCCCACCAGACAAGGGAACCTGTCACACAAACACATCCACGATCCCCAGCGCGCCCAGCAGCAGGCTGATCACGCCGTTGACGGTGAAGAACGCCATGTCGATGCGGCGCTCATCGCTTCGCCATACCAGTGCATGCTCAAGCACCAGGAGCGCGACCGTCAGCCACACGCCGATCGCGAACAGCCATCCCAGTTGCGGCGTCACCCACCCGAGCGCCACCAGCGCTGCGGCCGCCGCCGCGTGCAGCGCGCGACTGACCCACAACGCCGGCTCCACACCCAGCTTCGCGGGGATCGAATGCAATCCCTGCGCGCGATCCACCTCGACATCCTGCAGCGCGTAGATGATGTCGAAGCCGGCCACCCAGCAGATCACCATCGCGGCGAGCAGCCACGGCGCGGCCTGACCGAGATGCCCCGGCTCGACCGCGATCGACGCGGCCACCGGGCTGATGGCCAGCGCGCTGCCAAGATAGAGGTGACACAGCGCCGTGAAACGCTTCACGTAGCCGTAACCTGCCAGCCATGCGAGGACCAGCGGCGCCAGGATCACCGGCCACCGGTTGCCATCGACGAACCAGAACCCCGCGGCCGCGACCGTGAACAGCCCGGCACAGGCGATCGCCGTCGCGAGCATGAAACGCGGCGACAACCGCCCGGAAGGAATGGCGCGCCCGGCGGTGCGCGGATTGTCCGCGTCGATCACGCGGTCCGCCCAGCGGTTCATCGCCATCGCCATCGTTCGTGCCAGGACCATGCACGCGATGATCAACAGCACCACCGACAGCGCCGGCCACCGCGGCGAAGCGACGTCCGGTCCGGCCGCGGCGAGAAACGTCGCCAACAGCGCGAAGGGCAGCGCGAACACCGAGTGGCTCAGCTTGATATCCGCGGCCACGGCTCTGAGCTTCATGCGAATGGTCGGCGCGTCGGGCGGCATGCGGGAAGTTTAGCGGGGCGGCGCGGGCGCGTCGTCCGTCTTCCATCGCACGTTCAGATCGTGCGGCACGCGCACCAGGTCGAGAATGCGCGCCACGACGAAATCGACCAGTTCGTCGATCCGCTGCGGCAGCAGGTAGAAGCCGGGATTGGCCGGGCAGATGATGGCCCCGGCCAGCGTGGCCTGCTCCATGTTGCGGATGTCGATCAGCGTCAGCGGCATCTCGCGATGAACCAGCACGAGCGGCCGGCGCTCTTTGAGCGTCACGTAGGCCGCGCGGTGCAGCAGGTTCTGCGCGCCGCCCGTGGCGACGGCCGACAGCGAGTTGGCCGAGCAGGGCACGATGATCATGCCGTCATGCTGAAAGGAACCGCTGGCGATCGACGCGCCCACGTCGCGGTAGTTATGCAGCGTGATGCGGGGCGGCGACTCATCCTCCGCGCAACCGGCCAGCACGGGCAGGTTCACGCCTTCCATGCCCAACTCATCATGCAGCAGCCGCTGTCCGAGCGGTGAGACGACAAGATGCACCTCGACGCCGGCCTTCACCAGCAGTTCGATGGTGCGCTGCGCATACGCCGCGCCGCTGGCGCCGGTGATGCCGATCAGGATGCGCCGGGGGTCAGCCATGATGAACGATTATAGGGAGCCGGTTGAGCAGCAGGGCGCCACTCGTGGCGCCCGCTTTCGGGCCGTGGCGTTCTTCTGCACCTGCATCACTCGCCTGGGGCCGCGTTGATGGTGTAGGCCAGTTCGATGTAGTCCTCACCGAGGTTGACCTCGAGCGGTTGGATCGGTCGCCCGTCGCGGGTGGTCCAGTTCAGGGGCAGCGGCCTGCCTTCGAGGTGATCGATGAAGGCATTGGCGGCCGTCGGGTTGCTCGCGCCGGCCTGCTCGAAGGCTGACCGGACGGCCGCCCACGGCAGCGACTGTCGCCCGCCCATCACCCGGTCGCGCTCGATGATCGCGTTGCCCTGGTCATCGATACGCAGTTCGGTGACGAAGGTGAACACCTGGTCCAACTCCTCGGACACGTGATGCATCATCAGGTGGAGCTTACCGTCCACGATGGCGATGCGCAGGTCTTTCAGTGTCGGCGGCAGGGCCCACTGCTGGTTGGCCGCCCACGCGGGGAACAACTCGCTCAGCCACGCGTTCGCTTCATTGACGTAGATGCGCAGCACCTGCCGCGTGCCCGGCTCGACGGGAACGATGTCACCGTCCGGCCCGCCTCGGCGCAGCGGCTCGCGTGTCTCCGGATCGAGCGCGAACCCTTCGGACGCCACGACGACGGCGCTTTGGATGTGCTGGCCCATCCGCCGGCGCTCGGCCTGAGGGATGGCCTCAAGCGCCTCGCCCGCGGCCACGTAGGCGTCGGGCACCTGGTTCCAGCGGTACACGACGCTGACGCCGAAGATGCAGATGATGGCGAGCAGGCCGAGCAGCAGACGTTTGAGTGTCAGCCAGCCGCGCTTGGATTGCTGTTTCACTTTCTCAATCATGCGACCCCGCGGGTGGTGTGGGTTGTGCGATGGTTACACCTGCTGGTGGGCGAGCCGTCGCGCGGCCTCGGTCAGCCGCTGGTGCAGCTTCTCGTGATCGGTCAGCACCTCCAGGCCGCGCTCGAGACGCTCGAACTGCTTCATCGGATCGTCCTCGGCCATGGCCGCGGCGATCACCTGGTCGCCCAGGGCTTCGGTCAGGTCGAGGAAGTAATCCGACGGATGCTGGTTCTCGCAGGCGACCGCGGCCATGCCGGCCGGCGTCAACCACTTGTCGCGCCATTCGGCAGGGGGGGCGGGGGCGGTGGTGACCGATGGATCCGGCGTCATGAACGAGACCACGCGCCATGTCGGACTGTCCGCCGAGCATTCCGCGAGCAGCACCTCCACGTAACGGCCTTCCTCCCGCGCGCGTTCGAGCAAGGCGCGGGCGTGCTCGACCTTGTGCGGCCGGGTCAGCACGATGCTGCCGCAGGTCAACTGATCCGCCCACTCGCCGATGTCGACGGGAAGCGAGGTGCTGCCCAGGCGCAGTACGCCCTCGGACGCGTTGATGCGGCGCTGGCGCCGCGCTTCCTGCAGGGGAAGGAGGATGCGCGAATAGGTCCACCAGTCGCCATCGCGTCGGGCCGCGTCGAGCGCCTGCTGGCACAGCCGCTCGCACGCGATGTAGTCCATCCGCGCCAGCGCCTGGCTGGCCTCCTCCATCATGGGGGTGACGTCCGTGGGCATGCGAGGCATTCTAGCGTGCATGCGGCCGGCGCGGCGGGCTCGAAGTGGGGCGGGCGCCTCAGCGAAGTGCGGCAGACGCCGAACCAGCATCCATCCGGTGCCACTGGCGGCTTGTCCGCCAGTGCGTCCATCGAGGCTTCCGCAGACACTGGCGGACAAGCCGCCAGCGGCACCGGCCCCGGCTTCCGCCTGCTGATCGGTGCACCCCGCCGGGGGCGGATGCCCGGCGATCACGCGTGCACGAACGCCTCGTAGATCGCGCGGATCGCCTTCTCGAAGTCGGCCGTCTCGACGCCGACGATGATGTTGATCTCGCTCGAGCCCTGGTCGATCATGCGGATGTTGACCCCGGCCCTGGCCAGTCCGGTGAACAGCCGCGCGGCCGTGCCCGGTGTGTGCGCCATGCCCCGTCCGACCGTGGCGATCAGCGCCATGTGCGGGTACACGTCGATCGTGTCCGGCTGGCAGACCCGCTGAATCTCCTCGGTCACCCGGTCCAGCTTGTCCTCGAGCGAATCGTCGGAGACCACCACGCTCATCGTGTCGATGCCGCTGGGGCAATGCTCGTAGCTGATGCTGTTCGTCTCCAGCACGCCCAGCAGACGCCGGCCGAAGCCCAGTTCGCTGTTCATCAGCGACTTTTCCAGCGCGATCACCGTGAAGTCCTTGCGGCCCGCGATGCCCGTGATGCTGATGTCATCCGTACGCGAGGGGAGGGCGTCGTTGGGCAGAATCATCGTGCCCGGCTCGTCGGGCGCGTTTGTATTGCGCACGTTGACGGGGATGCCCGCCGCGCGCACCGGAAAGATCGCTTCATCGTGCAGCACGGTCGCGCCCATGTAGGCCAGTTCGCGCAGTTCGCGATAGGTCAGCTCGGCGATGGGCCGCGGGTTGTCGATGATGCGCGGGTCGCCCATGAGCAGGCCGCTGACATCGGTCCAGTTCTCGTAGGCGCTCGCATGCACGCCGCGCGCGACCAGGGCGCCGGTGATGTCCGACCCGCCGCGCGAGAATGTCTTGACCTTGCCGTTGACGTCGGTGCCGTAGAAGCCCGGGATGACGGCGCATTCCGTTGTTCCCAACCGGTCGGCGATGGCCTCCTGCGTGCGTTGGACGTCGAGCGTGCCGCGCTTGTCGAAGAAGATGATCTCGCCCGCGTCGACGAATGGGAAATCGATCAGCTTCGCGATGATCTGCGCGTTGAGGAACTCTCCGCGGCTGGCGGCGTAGTCGGCCGATTCGCCCGCGGTGATGTCCTGCTTGATCCGCTCCAGGTGCGGCGCCAGGTCGATCTCGATGCCCAGGTCGGCGACGATCCGCCAGTAGCGATCGACGATCAGGGCGTACACTTCGTCGAACGAAAGGCCCTGCTGGGCGTGGGCGTGGCACAGGTAGAGCAGGTCGGTGATCTTCTGATCGTCCTTGTGCCGCTTGCCCGGCGCGGAGGGCACGATGTAGCGCCGATCGCGGTCCGACTCGATGATCGATTTGACCTTCTTCTGCTGGTCCGCGTCCGCCAGGGACGAGCCGCCGAACTTGCATGCTTTGACAGCCATCGCCGGTTTCACTCCTCGCTCGGGATCAAGGGGAGCGACAGTGTACGGGGAAGGCGGCGGGTAATCCACGGGCGCCCCTAAGCGCTCGACAAGTCCCGGCCGATTCGTATACTCTGAGGGCTTGACAACTTAGGCGGCCGACCCCGGCCGCGAGGCGCCCGTGGCGAAATTGGCAGACGCGCTGCGTTGAGGTCGCAGTGGGAGTAAAATCCCTTGGAGGTTCGAATCCTCTCGGGCGCATTCACATGCCTCACCAACAGCGAGACAGGGGAACGGGGGGATCGTGCGCCGGTTCTACTCGCCGTCCTTGAGTTGCCACATCTGGTAGGGCCACTCGTCCGGGTCGGTCAGATCGCGTTTCTCGGCGTGGCCGTCGAAGAAGTTGACCGTGGTCAGCCCGTTGTGCCGCTCGTCGTTCGGTTTGATCGCCCGCCCGCCACCGGGCGAGCCATCTTTCTTGTATGGCGTGTGGGAGAAATGATGCAGGTCGATGAAGCCCCAATGTCCGCCTCCGACCATGCGGCCGGCGGTCATAGTGGACGCTCCGGTTCTCTGACAAGACGCAAAGTCAATATCAGCTTTCTGATTCTATCGACCTGATCTCCGCTGGTCGAGACTAGACCAGAACGCCAGCGCCTCCGTCGGCATTGCTTGCCGGTAAAATGCCGCTCAACTCCCGCCGCCACCACATGGAATGCACGGATGCTGCGCGAACTTCACATTGCCAACCTCGCGGTCATCGAGGACATCACCATCGAACTGAGCCCGGGCCTGAACTGCTTCACCGGCCAGACCGGCGCCGGCAAGAGCCTTGTGCTCGGCGCATTCGAGATGCTGCTCGGATTGCGGCAGGTCAAGCCCGCCGATGTCATCCGCCCGGGCGCCGACGAAGCACGCGTCAGCGGCCTGTTCGAGGTGCACGATCAAGAAGTCGCCGGGCAGATCGGCGGGCGCATCGACCAGGCGATCGCGCCCGGCGAGCAGGTGCTCATCACGCGGAAACTCTTTGCCTCCGGACGCTCGAGCTTTTCCGTCAACGGCGGACCGGCCACCGCGGCGATGGTGCGGGGCCTGGGCGAACTGCTCGTCGATGTGCACGGCCAGCACGATCACCAGTTCCTGCTCAAGCCGTCGAACCAGTTGCTCATCCTCGATCGCATGGCCGGCGCGATCGACCTGCGCCGGCGCTTCAGCCGCGTGCACGGACAGGTGCGCTCGTTGCAACAGCGCCGCGAAGAGTTGCGCGCCTCCGGTACGCTGCGGCGACAGCAGCTCGAACTCTACGAATTCCAGGCCGACGAGATCGACCAGGTGCAGCCCACCCGCGGTGAGTTCGCGGAACTGAAGGCGCGGCACCAGTTGCTCGCCAATCTGCAACGCCTGCGGCAGGATGCCGGCAAGGCCTACGCCGCGCTGCACGAGATGGATGGTTCGATCGTCGAGCGACTGCAGGTCGTGGCCCACCTGCTGCTGGACATCGCGGAAGTCGACGAATCGCTCAGCGATTGCGCCGAACAGGTGCGCAGCGCCACGCTGTCGCTGCAGGAGGCGGCGTTCGAACTGTCGCGCTATGCCGATACGCTCGATCTCGATCCGGCGGAGATGTCGGAAGTCGAGGAGCGGCTGAACGTGCTGAACCGGCTGATCAGCAAGTACGCCGCGCACGATGCGCTGGCCGACGACGACCCGCTCGCCCCCGTGCTGGCCTACCGCGAGCAGATCGCCGGTGAGATCGAGAAGCTGCGCGGCGACGATGAGGACCTGGCCGGCATCGACCAGCAGATCGCGGTGATGCAGGAGGAACTGGACCGTCTGGCGAACGAACTGCGCGCCAAGCGCCAGGCCGCGGCGAAGAAGCTGACGCCGCAGGTTGAGGCGCAGTTCAGAGATCTGGGCATGGCCGACGCGAAGCTGCGCGTCGCGTTCGACGAAGTGGGCGAGGACGAGGCCGGCGCCGCGGCCGGGCGCGACGCGGTGGAGATGCTGGTGCGGACCAACCCCGGCCAGCCCGCGCGGCCGCTGCGCAAGATCGCCAGCGGCGGCGAACTGTCGCGCATCATGCTCGCGATCAAGAGCATCCTCGCCGGCAGCGATCGCACCAGCGTGCTGGTGTTCGACGAGATCGACGCCAACATCGGCGGCCGGCTGGGCACGGTGATCGGCCAGAAGCTGCGCCACCTGGCCAACGGCGGCAACGCGGGCAAGGCCGGCCGGCACCAGGTGCTCTGCATCACGCACCTGCCGCAGATCGCCGCCTTCGGCGACTGCCACCTGCGCATCCGCAAGCGCGTGGAAGGCACGGGCGCGAAAGCCGTCACACGCACGAGCGTCGACCTGATCACCGGCAAGCAGCGCGTCGATGAACTGGCCGAGATGCTGGCGGGAACGAAGGCCACCGCCACCACCCGCAAGCAGGCCCGCGAACTGATGCAGGCGGCCGAGTGATCGGGTAGGCACACAACCCTCACCCGCCGCCTATCTTCACCGTGCGGACCCGGTCGCCTTGGTCTTCTTGCCCAATCGTTACAACCGTCAGCAAATCGCCCTTGCATTTGGCCCTGGAAGTGCCTTTAACACTGGCCCGCCCCCCGATCCGGGTGCATAGTTGCCAACCAAGCCGGCCACAGGGGACGGCGCGATTCAAGAGGAAGGGCGGCCGCCGTACTCTCCATCCGGGCGGCCGCGGGAAAAGTTGTACTTCGTGAGAGGGGATTCAATGCGGATTCGTGGAACTACTGCTATCGCTCTGTTGGCTGTCGGTCTCTTTGCCGCGTCCAGCCATGCACTGACCATCACCGGCGGCACCGTGGACGGCTGGGGCGTCACGCCCTTCAGCGGCAGCCCGGTCACCGGCGTCATCTCGTTTGACGGCAACGACACCGCGCCGATCAACTACCCGCACGTCGGCTACGTGCCCAGCCCGGGCGGCAACACCGGCGAGCGCTTCGACCTCGAAGAAATGCACGTGCGCCGCAACGCCGGCAAGGTGGAACTGCTGGTCGTGGCCAGCTCGCACTACCAGGCTTCGGCCGGCCGCACGTTCAATCTCGGCGACCTGCTCATCGACACCAACGCCGACGGCGCCTACGACTTCGGCGTGGTCACCCAGTCTTCGAACACCGGCCTGACCGCGGGCGGGCTCTACGACGTGGACACGCTGGCGCGGCTGCAGAACAAGCCCGGTTCCTACCGCGGCCACTACAAGGAGAGCGAGATCGGCCCGTGGGCCGTGGCCTCCGGCTCGATGCTCAGCCAGGCCGCCATCGAGACCGCCATGTGGAACTACGGCGGGAAGGAAAACGGCACCTGGATCTACCAGTACGCCTTCAACGAGGCCGACCTCGGCGGCTGGAGCTTCCTGGATTTCCACCTCGTGTGGGGTTGCGGCAACGACGTGATGGAAGGGCGCGTGGACACCTTCCCGCCCAACGACAACGGTGTGCCCGAGCCGATGACCGCCGCGCTGGGCCTCATGGCGCTGGGTGCGATCGGCAGTGTGGCCACGCGTCGTCGTCGCGGCTGAACTGGAACAGAACGTGAGATCGGACACGATCGACCCCGTCGCATTCGCGGCGGGGTCTTTCCTTATGCGATCACGGCGCTCAATATGTCCGGCGCGCCAGTGACCACAAGGTGGCGCCCCTGACGAGCCGCGACCGTGAGGGAGCGGTCCCATTCGTTTGTTGAAGGCCGGGTCGCAGGCATTGTAGATCAGATCCCACGCCAACACCGCGACGGCCGCCTTGTCGCCTGTCTGCGCACCGGCATCCGGATGGTCGATCCACTGCTCGATCACCTGCCTCGCGGCATCGGCGTGTTCTCTGGCTCGAGTCCGTGCGTACAGGAACCCGTGTGCAACGGCGTCGTCGCTGGCGGTGTGCTTCTGGTCTTTGCCAAGCCGATCGCGGATCTGTTGCAGCAGCTTCTGTCCGCTTGCAGTTCCAGCACGCCGCTGCAGATAGGACAATCGGTTGGGACTCACCAGCAGACGCGGGCGCTTCCGCAGGCTCAAGTCCGCTGACTGTCTGCAAGGCATTACCTCCGTCTCTTGGCGAACACCGTCACCAAAGGCATACAGAACGGCAATGCAGGCGAAGAAGATGCAGGTACTGCCCAACCCAGCCCTTGGTCCAGTTGCGTCAAGGCCCGAAACTGCTGCCGCTCCGCATCCTTGCGAGAGCCGGCGTATGGCATACCTTCGGGTATCGGCGGACAAGGCCTGATCGAACGAACTATTCATTGGTCAGTAGTCTTGGGTTGCCCGTCCCTTTGTGCATAGACCGTGCTCTCAAGTCCTACGCCCGCTCTGGCTGTTGCCTCTCGCAGACGGTCGCGTTCACGCTGCACCATCCCCCCACCCCAGACACCGATGACCAACACCGCAAATGCGGTCGGAACAAGTACCAGTAGGTCGCGGACAAACTGATGGCTGGGCATGGGTAAGCGTTCCACGAACTGGTGAGTATTCAGTTGTTCGCGTTGTTCGCGTTG
>CAZHJL010000053.1:0-34499 GCA_964532795.1 uncultured Phycisphaeraceae bacterium
AGCATGACAACCCCAACCGACCAGCGGAAGACGCGGTTCATGGAACGCTTACGATTAGAGCGTGCAGGTAGGCCAGGGGTTCGACGCCGTGGAGGCGGGCCGATCCGATGAGGCTGAATGTCTTGCCTCGCCTTTCAACTGGAATCGCCGCATCGGGCTTTTTGAGAGAGTCGGCGGACGCTACGCTGCGTCCTGGTGCATCATCTGATCCAACTGCTCCTTGGCTTGGACGGCCCACTTCTGCCACTTGGGGATCGCGGCGGGCTGCCCGTGCTCGTACACGTCCTGCGGCGTGACCGGGTCGCCGCCTTCCGGCGGGATGAGCGCCCAGTTGACGGGGAGGGGGTTACAGTTTGCAGGTGGCGCCCGCCAGGATTGAGGAAGGTCATGTACATGGACCTCGCGGCAAGGCCGGCCGCGCGGCGAGGGTGGTTTGATGGGGCCTGTCGGGGCCGCCCTTGGCGCTGCCCGCAATTGCTGGGTGCGGGTAGGCTTATCGGGCGTTGCGGGCGTGTGATGCCGGAAACGGGGTGTGTGCTCATGCGATTCGCACAATTGGGGGGCATTCGGTCGGAACGGTGGTGTCCGGGTCGGGTATGATGTGTGATGGCAAGAACCGCGCGCGTTGGGCGGTAAGCGATCGTTGTGTTCGCGGCGTTGCTCGTACGATGTCAAAGCGTGCATCTACGCTGGTCCGGGCAGCGTGTCAGGCCGCTTAAGGGCCTGGCCGATCTGCTCGATGAGGTCTGCAACCGATGGTGCGACTGACACAAGATGTTCCCCCGGAAGATCGGGACCGCGCGTTGGTGAGGCCCGGTCGGGCGGGGTTGCCCGCGCCGTTTCGGCTTCAGCCGCCGCATCGCCGGCCGGTGAAGCGCGCCCTGTTGCGGGTGATGCGTCCGGGCGTCGAGCGGCTGCTGGCGTTTCCGGCGCTCAACCAACTCTACCAGCGGGTGCATCCGTGTGATGATCCCAAGCGCTTTCTCGACAAGACGCTCGAGAAGATGAACGTGCACATCCGGGTGCGCGACCAGGACCTGGCGAAAATCCCGGAAACCGGGCCGCTGGTCGTGGTGGCCAATCATCCCTTCGGCGGCATCGAGGGCATCGTGCTGGCGCAGCTTCTGCTGCGCGTGCGGCCGGACGCCAAGCTGATGGCCAACTACCTGCTGCACTCGATTCCCGAACTGCACGACCTGTTCTTCTTCGTGGACCCGTTCGACAAGCCGGGCTCGGCCAAGCGGAACCTGGCGTCGATGAAGGGCAGCGTTCGCTGGGTGCGCGAGGGGCATGTGCTGGGCATCTTCCCGGCCGGGGAAGTCTCGCACCTGACGTGGACGAAGCGTGTGGTGTCCGACCCGACCTGGAGCGACACCGTCGCGCGGATCATCAAGCGGACCGACGCGTCGGTGCTGCCGATCTTTTTTGACGGGCGCAACAGCGACCTGTTCCAGGCGGCGGGCCTGCTGCATCCGCGCCTGCGCACGGCCCTGCTGCCGCGCGAGTTCCTGGCGCGGCAGGGGCGCAACATCCGCCTGCACGTGGGCAAGGTGATCCCGGCAGCGAAGCTGCGCAGCTTCGAGGACCCGCAGGAGATGACCGCCTACCTGCGGATGCGCACGTACATCCTGCGCAACCGGACGCATCGCTCGTCGCGCGAGCGCGGCCAGAACGGCCACCGCCGCCACGCGCACACCCAGCGGCACGAAGAACCGATCATCCCGCCGGTGCCGACGGAACTGCTGCAGGCGGATGTCGACGCGATCCCCGAAGCGCAGAAGCTGGTCAAGAGCGGGCATATGCAGGTGATCTACGGGTCGGCCGGGCAGTTGCCCAACGTGCTGCGCGAGATCGGCCGGCTGCGCGAGGCGACGTTCCGGCCGGTGGGCGAGGGGACGGGGCGCGGCATCGACCTGGACCGCTTCGACGAGACCTACCTGCACCTGTTCATCTGGCACACGCAGCGCAACGAGGTGGTGGGCGCGTACCGGATGGGGCAGACCGATGTCATCCTGCCGCGCGAGGGCAAGGATGGGCTGTACACGTACACGCTCTTCAACTACAAGCGCGGCCTGCTGGAGCAGATCAGCCCGGCGCTGGAGATGGGCCGCTCGTTCGTCCGGTCGGAGTATCAGCGCGAGTACGCGCCGCTGATGATTCTGTGGAAGGGCATCGGCCACTACGTGGTGGCGAACCCGCGGTACCGCTACCTGCTGGGGCCGGTGAGCATCAGCAACACGTACAAGTCGATCTCGAAGTACCTGCTGTTCGGCTTCCTGCGGGTGCACCGGCAGATGGATGACCTGGCGAAGCTGATTCGCCCGAAGAACCCGCCGCGCTTCAAGAAGGACCGGCGCTGGGATTCGCGGGTGAAGGGCAAGGTGGTGCGCCACTTCGACGAGGGCAGCATCAACGACCTGATCGCGGAGTTGGAGAGCGACGGCAAGCCGATGCCGGTGCTGCTGCGCCAGTACCTGAAGCTCAACGGCAAGCTGCTGGGCTTCAACGTCGATCCCGACTTCGGCGATGTGCTGGACGGCCTGCTGCTGGTGGACCTGACGGAGGTCGATCGCGGCGTGCTGAACCGGTACATGTCGAAGGACGGGGCGGATCAGTTCCTGGGGCGCTACGAACGGGGCGGGGCGTAGCGGTCGGGGGAGCGATGGCCGCAACAGGAGCGCCAAGCCGGCGCACTTGATCGGCGACGCACACCGCGTCGCGCCCGGCATACCGCCCTGTCATTCCTTGTTCCGGATGCAGTACAGGTAATCGTGGCAGCGCATGAAGATGCGGTCCCCGTCGATGGTGAACGGGCAGCCGTAGCTGAATCCCCAGCCGGGGTGGCCGGTCGTGGCGATGAGTTGGTCGCGGCGGTCATCGGTGACGGGCGCGGGCAGGAGCTTGTTGGTGGCCACGTGCTTGCCGTCGAGGGTGTAGACGTCGCATTCGCCGTAGGGCCGGCCGTCGCGGGGGCGGGCCTCGGTGATGCCGTAAACGTGGTCGCGGGTGGCCCACAGCATGTGGCGCGTGCGCGGCGTGGCGCGGTTCTGCCCGTGGCGACGCCGCGTTTCGCCCTTCAGGATCGCGCCGGTCCTCGCATCGAGGATGCAGCCGGTCGAGTGGTGGAGCTTGCCGTCGCGGTAGACCATGCCGGCGTGCTGGCGGATGGGCTTGCCGTTGATGCCGCTCCACAGGACGGTGGCTTTGAGCGTGCCGTCATCGAGCGAGAAACGCACGGCCGCGGGCGGCGGGTGTTCCGTGTTGCCCTTGCCTTCCCACCCGCCGTGCTCGCCGCCGCCGGTGAAGAAGACGACATCGCGCTGATCGGCGTTGACGAGCATCGTCGCGCCGCGGTTCTTCCAGCCTTCGACGGGGATTTCCCCGCCATCCGGCAGGCTGTAGGCGCGCGGCCCGCAACTGAGCAGGAGATCCTTCCCGCCCGTGGTGATGACGACGGGCGAGACGATGGGCGCGTGACCGACGTAGTTTTCGTGCGACCATCGCAGAGCCCCGGATTGCTTGTCGATGCCGCGCACGCGATTGCCGACGTCGCTGATCAGCAGGTCGCCGTAGAGCAGGGGCGAGCGGGCGTTCTTGCAGAAGTCGTTGCCGCCGTAGCCGGCGTTGGACGAGCCCTGCCCGGGGATGAACTTGAGCCAGCGCAGGTTGCCGTCGAGGTCGTAGCAGGCGAAGCCGTGCAGGCCGGTGGCGACGTAGACGAACTGGCCGTCACTGACGGGCGTGGGGTAGGCGTAGCCGACGCAGTGCGGGCGTCCCCAGTGCCAGACTTCGAAGTAAAGGTCGGCCTTGTTGAAGGCCCTGGCGATCTGGAAGGGCTGGCGCGCATCCTTGAAGGCGAGCCCGCCGCGCCCCTTGCGGCTGCGTTCGAAGCCCATGGCGCCGACCTTCTCGAGCGCCGCGTCCTTGTCCTCGGCGCTGTCATAGATGTGGCGGGCGCGGAAGAACTGGCGGTCGAGTTCGTGGAACTTGCGCCATGCGTCGGCGATGCTGTCGCGCCGCAGGCCGGGCGGCATCATCACGGGCAAGGTGTTGATCTCGCGCTGCCAAAGCACGCGGCCGTCACGGGTGTCGATGCAGGTAAGGATGGGAAAGTCGCTGTCCCATCCGAGTTCGGACATGACGAACGCGCGGCCGTCGACGATGAGCGGGGCGCCGTGGCCCCAGTGGGGCAGCAATGTCTTCCACGCGATGTTCTTGCCGGTGGTCGCGTCCCACGCGGTGGGCGGGTTGCTTTCCGGAGCGTTGGCGTCGCCGCGCGGGCCGAGGTAGCCGTGGACGGGCTTGGTGTCGCCTCGGGCGACAGCGCGGCCGCAGGCAAGCGCGGCGATCAGCATGAGCGATACGGTCAGGATGCGGATACAGGCGGCACGCGGCATGAGATCTCCTCACAGAGCGGTTGTCCGCGGGGGCGGATCGACTGCAGAGATCAACGGGCGGTGCGCGGCCGTATTTCAGGTCGCGTGATGCGCGGCTCAGTAGGTGAACACGGCGTTGCCCAGCGGGCCGAGCAGTTTTTCACGGTCGGCCGGCTCGATGCCGGGCAGGAGCTTGTCCTGGTCCACGCCCATCACCTTGGCGCAGTACGGGCAGACAAGCACCTTGGCGCCGCGGCCGATGAGCGTCTTGAGTTGCTCACTGATCGGCGGATGGTCGCGGAAGGCGACGGTCTTGGGCAGGTCCGCGGCCGCGAGGGCGGCGCCCTTGACGTTGAGGAAGATGATCACGTTGCGATCGTCATCCAGACCGTGGCCCGCGAGGTTGAGAGCCATCTGGACTTCGTGCAGATCGTCTTTGCCCTCGGTGAGGTTGATGATGAGCGTCTTCCGGCCGGAGCAGGGCGTCGGCTTGGTGGCCGCGCATTGACCGCAACAATCGCCGTTGGCCGCATGGGGTGTGGCGCTGCAGCCCGACATCGTGATGAACAGTGCAAGGACGAGACAACTGAGCAGTGAGACGGTTCGCATGGTCATGATTCCAGATGGGTTCGGGGAGGCTTTGTTGGTTCAGTTACCGGCGGCCGCGAGCAGCCAGTCGGTCCACGCGGTGATGTCATTGCGGGCGACCGAGAGCTTGATGATCGGTGCGTCGGCGTTCAGTTGCCGCACGTCCGCTTCGAACACGTCCATGTGGTAGGGCACGTGATCGATCAGGTCCATTTTGTTCAGCAGGATGAGCGACGCGGCCTGCACGAGATAGGGGTGCTTGGCGGCCTTGTCGTCGCCCTCGGTGACGGAGAACATGCCGACTTTCAGGTTCTGGCCGAGGTCGAAGCCCACCGGACAGATGAGGTTGCCCACGTTCTCGATGATGAGGATGTCGAGGCCATCGAGATCAAGCTGGGCCATGCCCTGTCGGACCTGGTTCGCGTCGAGGTGGCAGCCCTTGCCGGTGTTGATCTGGACGACCTGGTCGCAATGCCTGGCCATGCGTTCGGCGTCGCGGGCGGTGGTCAGATCGCCGACGAGCACGCCGAGGCGTTTGTCGCCCTTGAGCTTCTCGAGCGTGGCTTCGAGCAGGGCGGTCTTGCCGCAACCGGGTGCGCCGATGAGATCGACGGTGAAGACACCGGCGGCCGCCAGCGTCTGGCGATTGAGCGCAGCGACTTCGTCGTTGAGCTTCAGGACGTTCTCGACGATGGGGACTTTCATGGGCAGCCTCCTTGCGGTGGGGATTGTAGCGGAAGGCGGGAAGCGGTGGGGCGGCCGCGGCAATCGCGCGGCCGGTGAGAGTTGAGGGGCGATGGGAGTTGATCGACGGACACGGCCGACGGCTTCGCCGCGACCGTGGCACCCGACAGCCGCGACCGTGGCACGCTCGGGCCTCCGGTCCGATGGCGGGCGGGACGCCCGCCCCACCACGGATCACGGCTCGTCAACGTCGATGCTCATCAGCAGCAGGTCGTTGTTGCCGGATGGGCGGCAGTAGGCGCAGCCGCAGGTGCACGGCTCGTAGGGGTCGTCGCTCTGCCATCGGCGATCGCAGTCGGGGCAGTGCAGGTCCCAGGGAATGACTTCGAGTTCGAGCGTGCTCGCGGCGCATGGGGTGCTGTCGGTGGCGGCGGTCCAGGCCAGTTCCATCGCGTCGGGCTCGATGGCGCGCAGCGGGCCGGCGCGGACATGCACCTTCTTCACCGTCGCCCCTTCGGGCGTGTGCTCATTGACCAGTTCCAGCAGCACCGTCGCAATCGAAAGCTCGTGCACCTTGCGCCTCCAGCGGCGCATCGTACCAAGTGCGTAAGCGTGCGACGATGCGCGACGCGGCTTGTTCGACCGCGCATTCGAGCCATTGCGATCGACCGGGCGCGGCCGGGTCCGCGTGCGCGGCCTCCGCGGCGATCACGCCGATCAGCCAGACGCACCGGGGATGGATGCCCAGTTCGGCCGCGAGCGCCAACTGGTCGGCGACGCAGATGCCGTGCGTGCTCGTGGCGGATGAGGCCAGTTGCAGATCGCGCCGGCACTTCGACCACGCCATGTCGATCGGCAATCCCGGCGGCGCGCCGGGCCAGTGGACGGCATCGACGACGATGAGGCTGTCGCAACCGGCAAGATGATCGAGCAGCGCGGCCGGGCGCATGGCGATGTTAACCACCCGCGCCGGGGGCAGTTCGATCTCGCCCAGCCGCGCGGCGACGAGCGGACCAAATGCATCATCCCCGGCATCGGCGTTACCGAAGCACGCGACCAGCACCGGTTTGTCCATCGCGCCGTTTACCTCCACTGGCGGTTGAACTTGAGAAAGTGCACGGAACAACTGATGCACGGGTCGTAGTTGCGGATCAGGTGCTCGCACTGGAGCTTGGCATCCTCGTCGGGCACATCGGTCAGCCGCGCGGCCAGTTGGCGCAGGTCCTCCTCGATGGTCATCTGGTTCTGGCTGGTGGGCGGAATGATGCGTGCCTCGGCGATCGAGCCGTCGCTGTTCGTGCGATAGCGATGCCAGCAGAGGCCGCGCGGCGCCTCGGTGCCGTGCCCGCCGATGCCCTGTCGCGGGGTGATAGGCACGCGGCTGCGCTGGGGCTTGCGGTAACCGGCGAGGATGTCGCGGGCCAGGGCGAGGGCGTGTATGGTCTCCAGCCCCCGGGCCGGCAGACTGAGGAAGTTGTTCTTCCACGGCAGGTCCTTGCCGACGAGCTTGCAGATCTTTGGCAGCAGCTCGCCTGCCCGGGGATGGAGTTTGTCGGGATTGAGGTTCAGCCGCGCGAGCGGCCCGACCAGGAAGGCACCGCGTCCGCGAATGATCGCCTGCAGGGCGGTCGAGTGTTCGACGTGGATCTCGTCGACGACCTTCAGGTAGTCCTGCTGGTCGACATCCACGCCCTTGTTGGATGCGATGCGGCCGAGGTTCATCGGGTACTCGTCGTCGGGCTTGAGTGACAGAAACTCATAGTCGCGCTCGAGGTCCGGGTACTGGACCTTCTCGGCGAGCATGAGGGTCAGTTCGCACATGCTGCCGAGGCAGGCATCGACCTCGGCGACCATCGCCCGCGCTTCGGCCACCTCCGGCGCGCGGTAGAAGCCGCCGACACACACGCCGACCGGATGGACCGCGCGGCCGCCCAGCAGGGCGACCAGTTCGTTGCCCAGTTTCTTGATGCGCAGCGCCTGCTTGACCACGTCGCCGTAGTCGGTGGCCATGGTGATCACGCTCTCGTAGCCGAGGAAATCCGGCAGGTGGAGCATGAACATGTGTAGGATGTGGCTTTCGATCCACTCGCCGCAGTAGAGGAGGTCGCGCATGGCGCGGATGCCGGGATCGACCTGCTCGAACACGCCGAAGGCCTTTTCCAGCGCGTGGCAGGAACTCATCTGGTACGCGACCGGGCAGATGCCGCAGATGCGGGCGGTGATATCCGGCACTTCCTCATAGGAACGGCCCTTGAGGAAGGCCTCGTAGAAGCGGGGCGGTTCGTAGATGATCAGTTGGACCTGGTCCACGCGGCCGTCCTGCATGGTGATGTTGAGCGCGCCTTCGCCTTCGACACGAGCAAGCGCATCGACGCGAAGGGTGCGCGCCTCAGTGGGATTCTTGCTCAAGGTGCTCATAGTGTTCACTCGCTTGTTTGAAGGGCTCGAGATAGCCGTTGAACGATCGCAGCCGCCGCTTCACGTCGCCGGCCGTCTGGCCGTCGTCCATGAACCAGTCGCCCAGCGAACGGATGTTGGGTTGCTCCATCGGTCCGAAGCAGCCGTAACAGGGACGATTGCAGCCGGGGCACAGGGCGCCGCAGCCGGCCTGGGTGACCGGTCCGAGGCAGGGCTCGCTGGACGAGACCAGCACGCACGGGTAGCCCAGGCGCTTGCACTCGATGCACAGGCTGTGCGTGGGGATGTTGGGCCGGCGACCGACCAGCAGGGCGCTGACCAGCTCGAGCAGTTGGTAGTGGTTGACCGGGCAGCCGCGCAGTTCGAAGTCGACGAACACGTGGCTGGCGATGGGGGTGGCGGTTTCCAGGGCGCTGATGTACTCGGGCGTGGCGTAGACGGTGCGGGTGTACTCATCGACGTCCGCCCAGTTGCGCAGGGCCTGGATGCCGCCGGAGGTGGCGCAGGCGCCGATGGCCACGAGGAAGTTGCACTCCTTGCGGATGCGGCGGATGCGTTCTTCCTCTTCGGGGGTGGAGACGCTGCCCTCGACGAGGCCGACGTCATAGGGCGGCGGCTGGGTGTCCCGCCGCGCTTCGAGGAAGTAGGCGATCTCCACCGCGCCGACCAGGTCCAGCAGGTGGTCTTCGAGATTCAGCAGGGAAAGCTGGCAGCCGTCGCAGCTCGAGAACTTGTAGACGGCCAGCTTCGGTTTGGGTTTGGGTTGATCGTTCATGGTCAGATCTCCTCCTTCGCGAAGATGTGCGCGACATCGGCGAAGCGGAAGACCGGCCCGTCGCGGCAGACGAACTTGTCGCCGTACTGGCAGTGCCCGCAGCGTCCGAAACCGCAGTTCATGTTGCGTTCGAGGCTGACGTAGACCTGCTCGGAGGGGACGTGAAGCTGCAGGAAGTTCCACGCGGCGACTCGGTTGAGCATCCGCGGGCCGCACACCATGACGATGGTGTTGTCGGCGTTGACGCGCACGCGTCCGAGCAGCTTGGTGACGACGCCGACCGGTCCGAACCATCCGGGGGTGGCGTTGTCCACGGTGACCAGCAGGTCGAGCGAGGGGTCGTGCATCCACTCGTCGAGTTCATCGACGAACAGCCGGTCCTCGGGCGTGCGGCAGCCGTAGAGGATGACCACGCGCCCGCACTGGTCGCGGTGTTTGCGGATCCAGTAGATGACCGGTCGCAGCGGCGCGATGCCGATGCCGCCGGTGACGATGACCAGGTCGTGGCCGTCGATTTGCTCCATCGGCCAGCCGCGCCCGAACGGTCCGCGCAGGCCGACGACGTCGCCTTCGCGCATGGCGGTGGCGGCGCGGGTGACCGAACCGACCACGCGCACGGTGTGCGACAGTTCGGCGGTGTCCTCGCAATCGGAGCTGATGGAAATGGCGGCCTCGCCGACGCCGGGCACGTAGACCATGTTGAACTGCCCGGGCACGAATCGGTACTGGTCGCGCAGGTAGTCATCCGCGATGCGGAAGCGAATGGTGCTGGTGTTGAAGTTCTCGTTCTTGGCCCCGACGATGCGGACGGGCACAGGCATCCAGGTGTCCATGCCGCAGATGGGTTCGGGGCGTAGGGCAGCTTGGGTGATCATGATGCAACCACCTCCTGTCCGGACTGGACCGCATCCTGGGCGGTCTGGCCGCGGAAGACGGGGATTTCTTCGGTCAGGTCGATGCCGACGGGGCACCAGGTGATGCAGCGCCCGCAGCCGACGCAGCCGCTGGTGCCGAACTGGCCGTACCAGGTGGACAGCTTGTGGCGCAGCCAGTGGCGGTAGCGTCCGCGGATGGTGTTGCGCACGGGTCCCGCGGTGGTGTAGCTGAATTCGTGGGTGTAGCACGATTCCCACAGCCGCGTGCGGGTGATCGAGCCGTCGGCGATGTCGGTCGAGTCGACGACGGTCGAGCAGAAGCAGGTGGGGCAGACCATGGTGCAGTTGCCGCAACTGAGGCAGCGTTTGGCGATCTCATCCCAGTGCGGGTGCTCGACGGCCTGCTCGAGCAGTTGCGGCACGCCGTCGTAGTCCATCTCGCGACCCATGCGGCGGCGGGCCTGGTCGAGCTTGAGTTCGGCCAGTTCGACCTCGGCGGACGTCGGTTCGCGGGTTTCGAGCAGGTCGAGCAGTTCCCGGCCGCGCTGACTGCCGGCGCGGACGAGGAAGCCGGCGCGGAGTTCGGTCATGGCCAGGTCGAATCCGTCGCGCGCCTCGGGCCCGGTGCCCATGGAATCGCAGAAGCACGTTCCGCCGGGGCGCGTGCAGTTGATGGCGATGAGCAGGGCATTGCGTCGTGTCTCGACGTAGTAGACCTCGGACTCGCAGCGGAAGGGCGTGGGATCGCCGGCGCCGAAGACCCGGTCCTGCACACGGATGGCGGCCAGGTCGCACGGGCGCACGCCGATCAGCGCCAGGCGCGGCGGCTGGTTGGTTCCGGCGTCCGAGATGAACTGCTCGCCCTCGATGTGCATCTGGAACAGACGCTGCACGGGCGGAAAGAACTGGCGTTTGGCCCCGGAGGGTCCCACCACGTACTCGAAGCTGAGCTCCGGGTCGCCTCGGGTCAATCGGTACCGGCCGGCATCCTGCTCATCGCGCCACCCTTGCGGCAGGTCGTCGGCCGACTCGATGGGCGCCAGGTCGACGATCTCGCCCCTGCGGGTGGGACCGATCACCTGGTAGCCCTGTTCATGGAGGACGTTGATCATCCTCCCCAGTTGCGAGCGAGGCAGGAAGAGCTGCTCGCCCATCGCAGGCTTGCTGGAAGCCATCGTTACCCCCTTTCAGGTAGGTGTCCACAACGTCCATGATGTGACTGACCAAACGCGGTACAGCAGCTTGCACGGGTGGGGAAAGGGTTTCGCCCGGCTCGAAGGAGCCGGCCGTCACGGAGCACACCCATGCGTTGGGCACACGGTGGAACAACTGCTGGGCAAGCAGGAGAAGCGTCGCCGGTCCCCATTGATGCGTCATCGCCTGTTGCGACGCGTCGTCCGGCGCGGCGGGCTTGCCCGGTTCGATGTGGATCTGTCCCGTTTGCGCGCCTTGCTGCGGCACGCGGGCGTCGATGAAGAAGACCAAGTCGGCGCGGCTGATGTCCTCGGCCATCTCCGGCACCGGTTGGTGGCTGATCTGGAAGGTGATGCGGGGATCGCTCGTCTGCCGCTGAATGGCTTCAGCGACGGCGGGGCCAAGGCCGTCATCGCCGCGCAGGGTGTTACCCCAAGCGACGATCAGGATCGTCCTGTCATTCGCGCTTGACCTCATCGAGGACGTTTCCTTGCGGATCGACTAACTCGATATGCAACGGCATCTGTCCCAGGGCGTGCGTCGAACAACTCAGGCATGGATCGTAACAGCGAATCAGCGCTTCGACACGGTTCAACATGCCTTCCTGCAGATTGTTTCCATCCACCCAGTGCTGGGCGACCTGCTTGATCCCGCGGTTCATGGCCAGGTTGTTGTGGCCGGTGGCGACGATGAGGTTGGCCCAGATCATGCGGCCGTCCTCGTCGATGCGGTAATGGTGGATGAGCGTCCCGCGCGGGGCTTCGGCGATGCCCACGCCCTCGGGTCGGTTGGGCCTGGCCCGGGCCCGGACAAACGTGTCCAGAATGTCCGGCGCGTGCAGCAGGCGTTCGATGGTTTCGATGCCGTGGAAGATCTCCACCAGCCGCGCGTAGTGGAAGTGGAACGAACTGAGTCCTATGCCGCCCACGCGTTGTTTGAATTCTTTCAATTCCGCATCGGCCAGCGGCGTGTCGCAGCCGTCCGCGTTGTTCACCCGGGCCAGCGGGCCGACGCGGTAGAAGCCGTCCGGATAGCCCATCGGGGCATAGTAGGGGAATTTCAGGTAGGAGTACTCTTCGACCGCCTCATTGATGTAGTCGTGGTATTCGCGCGGCTTGATGCCGTCGGCCACGATGTTGCCGTCCTTGTCCTTCACGCGGATCGGCCCGTCGTACTGTTCGAGGTTGCCCTCGGGGGTGACCAGCGAGAGGAACAGGCTGTCGAAGTTGCCGAAGTGTTCGGTCTCCTCGTGGAAGCGGTCCATGATGCTCTTGAAGAAGTCCATGGTGCGCTTGGTGATCTCCATGGCGTTGGGCAGCGAGGTGAGGATGTAGTCCCGATCCTCGCGGGCCAGCGGCTGGTTGACGCCGCCGGCGACCGTCCACGCCGGGTGGATCTTCTTGCCGCCGAGGATGCCGATGATCTCCTGCCCCCATTTGCGCAGGACGACACCGTCGGTCGCCTTGTCCGGGTGCTCCTTGATGAGACCGAAGACGTTGCGGATGGCCGGGTCGGCATCCCAGCCCAGCAGCAGGTCGGGCGAGGCCAGGTGGAAGAAGTGCAGCGCGTGGCTCTGGACAAGCTGGGCCAGGTGCATCATGCGTCGCAGCTTCTCGGCGGTGGGGGGAATCTCGACCGCCAGCAGGTCGTCGCAGGCCTTGGCCGAGGCCATCAGGTGGCTGACCGGGCAGATGCCGCAGATGCGGGCGGTGATGGCGGGCATCTCCGTCATCGGGCGGCCTTCGACGAACTTCTCGAAGCCGCGGAACTGCGTAACGTGGAACCGGGCGTCTTCGACCTTGCCACCGTCGTCCACCGTCAGCGTGATGCGGGCGTGGCCTTCGATGCGGGTGATCGGATCAATGGTGATTTCGCGACTCATGGTTTCATCCGAGGTTGATCGGGTGTCGGGACACGGACAACAACACTTGCCAAGCGCCGGCTAACGACCGAAACGCGTCAGGTGGCTGGGATTGGGAATGCGCCCGGCCAGCAGTTCGCCGATGGCGTAGAAGATCGCGTCGGCCGGCGGCGGGCAGCCGGGAATGAAGACGTCGACCTTGACGATCTCGTGGATCGGCCGCGCCTTGGGCAGCAGCGCGGGGATGCCGACCGTCGGCACCATGCAGTTGGTTTCGGCATTCTCGAAGTACGCCCGCTGGAACAGGTCGCGGCGGCGGAACATGTTGCGCATGCCGGGCACGTTCGAGTTCACGGCGCAGTCGCCCAGCGAGACGAGGATCTTGCTCTTCTCCCGGATGATCTTGATCTTGTGCAGGTCTTCCTCGCTGCTCACGGCGCCTTCGACGATGGCCACCGTCACGTCGTCGGGGAAGTCCTTGACGTCCGCGATGGGGCTGTAGACGAAGTCGACCATCTCCGACAGTTCGATGATGCGCTCGTCGATGTCGAGCACCGACATGTGGCAGCCGGAGCAGCCGTCAAGCCAGGCGGTGGCGATACGGGGTTTGGGATTACTCATGGCCGTTGTTGCCCTCTCGCATGGTGGTCAGGTACGGCAGGAACGAACGTCGCTTCTCCATCTCGGAGGCGGAGGTGCCCTTTTCGACCAGCGCGCCGGTCGGGCACACGTGCACGCACTTGCCGCAGCTTGTGCAGGTTTCGCTTTCACCCCAGGGGATGTGCAGGTCATGGATGATCATCGACTCGATGCCGCGGCCCATCACGCCCTTGGTGTGGGCGCCTTCGACCTGGGCACACACCCGCACGCATCGCGTGCAGAGGATGCAGCGATGGTTGTCCATGCGGAAGCGGTCGTGCGACGAGTCGAAGGGCAGTTGCGGGTAGCGGTAGGGCATGCCGATGTGGTTGATGCCCAGCGTCTGGGCCAGCGACTGCAGGTCGCAGTGGCCGTTGGAGACGCAGACCGAGCACACGTGGTTGCGCTCGGAGAAGAGCAGTTCGACGATCATGCGTCGGTACTTCTGGAGGCGGGGCGAGTCGGTGGTGACTTCCATCCCGTCGGTGGCGGGCGTGGTACACGCCGGCAACAGCCGCGCGATGCCCTTGACTTCCACCACGCACAGCCGGCAGGCGCCGACCGAGGACAGTCCCTCCAGGTGGCAAAGCGTCGGGATGAATACCCCGTGTCGCCTGGCCGCCTGCAGGATGGTCTCGCCCTTGCGGCCATCCACGTACCGACCATTCATCATGAGCACGGTTTTTTCGCTCACAGCGGTCGACTCCTTGTGTATCTGCTGCAGGGACGTGTCAGGTGGACACGGTGACCTGCGCGGGCTGCATTTCGGTCACGACTTTGACATCACAGCGCAGGCATCGCTGCGCTTCGCACAGCGCGGCGTGCTCATCGAGCCCGAGCAGCGCTTCATCCCATGTTTCCGCCCGCTCGCGCGGGGGCAGTTCGTGTTCGTCGTTGCGGGGTCCGCCTTCCGGCGACGCGGGCACCTCCTGCCCGTAATCCCTGACGCCGCGCATCAGGTGCAGGTGATTCTCGCCGGTCAGGGCCTTGTCGATCACCCCGGCGAACTGCTTGCCGTAGCCCATGGCGGTGGACACGTTGGCCGGCCCGCTGACCAGGTCGCCGCCCGCGTACACCTTGGCCCGGTCGGTCTGCAGCGAGTAGGGGTTGACCTGCACGCGGTCCTGCTTGCCGGTTTTCACGCCGATGCGCCGGATCAGGTTGCCGTCCACCTTTTCTCCGATGGCGACAATGATCGAGTCGCACTCGATGCTGAAGGCGTCGCCCGTCGGCTTGGGCACGCGCCGGCCCCATGCGTCGTACTCGCCCATCTCGGCCCGGATCACCTCCAGGCTCTTGGGGCCCACGCCGTCCTGGCCGTGCACCTGCTTGGGGATCGCCATGAATTCGAGCTTGACCCCTTCGGCCTCGGCCGCCTCCGTCTCCTCGGGGATCGCGGGCATGTCCACGCGTTCGCGCCGGTAGACAACGGTGACGTCGGCCCCGAGCCGGATGGCCGTGCGGGCCGAGTCGATCGCGGAGTTGCCCCCGCCGATGACCACCACCTTCTGGCCGATACCCGGTCGCTTGCCCTCGCCCACCGCCTTCAGGAATTCGACGGCGTTGAAGACGTTGGGCAGGTCCGCGCCGGGGATGCCCAGCGCGTTTTCCTGCCACGTGCCGATGGCCAGGAACACCGCGTCGAATTCCTCCTCGAGTTTCTCGGTGGGCACGTCCACCCCGATGGTCTTGCCGCACTCGAACTGGACGCCGAGCTTTTCGATCAGGCCGATCTCACGATCGAGCATGCTCTTGGGCTCGCGGTACTCGGGCAGCCCGTATCGCAGCAGTCCGCCGGGCTTGGGCAGCGCGTCGTAGATGGTGACGGCGTGACCCATCATCCGCAGGTAGAACCCGGCGCTGAGCCCGGCCGGGCCCGCGCCGGCGATGGCCACCTTGAAGCCCGTCTCCGGCAGTTGCCGTTTCTTGAGCCGCTTGAACAGTTTCTTCTCCGCCCCGTTGCTGAAAAGCTGATCCGCCAGGTAGCGATGGACGTTGCGGATCGACACCGCTTCGTCGATCTCCATGCGCCGGCAGCGCAACTCGCACGGGTGCTGGCACACGCGGCCGGTCGACGCCGGCAGCGGGTTGTCCAGGAACACCGACTCGAACGCGTCGTCCATCCGGCCTTCCTTGAGCAAGGTCATGTAGCCGGGGATGTTCATGTGCAGCGGGCAACTGTTCTCGCACGGCGAGACGAACAACTCCTCGCAGGCCGTGGCCGGACACCGCTTGGCCAGCACGTGATCCAGGTACTCCTCCTGGAAGTACTTCAGCGTGGTCAGCACCGGGTTGGGGCCGGTCTGCCCGAGGCCGCACAGCGACGTGTCGCGGATCATCACCGCGAGTTCTTCCAGGCGGTCCAGATCTTCCAGCGCCGCCCGTCCCTCGGCGATGTCGGTGAGGATGCGGTGCGCCTGGTCGAGTCCCACGCGGCAGGGGATGCACTTGCCGCACGATTCGCTGCGGGTGAACTCGACGAAGTAGCGCGCCACGTCCACCATGCAGTTGTCTTCATCCATTACGACCATGCCGCCCGAGCCCATGATCGCGCCGAGTTCGGCCAGCGACTCGTAGTCCACCGCCGCGTCGAAATGCTCGGCCGGGATGCAGCCGCCGGACGGCCCGCCGGTCTGCACGGCCTTGACCTTCTTCACGTCGCCGGTGCCCTCGCCGATCGAGTAGATGATGTGCTTGAGCGGCGAGCCGAGGGGCATCTCCACCAGGCCGGTGTTCTTGATCTTGCCCACCAGCGAGAAGACCTTGGTCCCGGTGCTGTTGGCGGTGCCGGTCTGCGTGAACCAGTCGCCGCCTTTCAGGATGATCGGCGCGACGTTGTACCACGTCTCGACGTTGTTGATATTGGTCGGTTTGCCCTTGTAGCCCTTCTGGGCGGGGAAGGGCGGCCTGGGCCGCGGACGACCCGCCTTGCCTTCCAGCGAAGCGATCAGCGCCGTCTCTTCGCCGCAGACGAACGCCCCGGCGCCCTCGACGATCTTCAGATCGAAGTCGAAGCCCGTGCCGAGAATACTCTTGCCCAAGAGGCCCATGTCGCGCGCCTGCTCGATTGCGCGGCGGAGGCGCATCACCGCCAGCGGATATTCGGCGCGGATGTAGATGATCCCGGTATTCGCGCCCATCGCGTACCCGCCGATGATCATGCCCTCGACCAGGGCATGCGGGTCGCTTTCCATCTCGTTGCGGTTCATGTAAGCGCCGGGGTCGCCCTCGTCGGCGTTGCAGATGATGTACTTCTCGTCGCCGGGGGCCTTGGCCAGGAAGCTCCACTTGGCCCCGGCCGGGAAGCCCGCGCCGCCGCGACCGCGCAGCTTCGAGGTCTTCATCTCCTCGATGATCTGTTCCGGCGCCATCTGGGTCAGCGCCTTGTGCAGGGCGAAGTAGCCGCCGACGCCGACATATTCCTCGATGTCCTCGGGATTGATCAGCCCGCAATTGCGCAGGACGATCTTCTTCTGCCCGGCGTAGAAAGGCACCTCGTTCCACAGCGGCACGTTGCCCAGCCCGCTGCCGTACTCGATCGCGCCGGTCAGGTGATCCCAGTGGTCGATGCGGCACAGGGCCTTGCGCAGGGGGGCCTTGGCCACGGCCAACTCGTCGGCGATCTCGTCGGCGTCGCCCGGCTGCACCTTGCTGAGAACAACCATGGGCTGGCCGGGCAGATGGACGGTGACCAGCGGCTCGCCGGCGCAGAAGCCGAAGCAGCCGAGGGTGGTCACCTGGGCGTCGACGCCACGATTCTCCAGGGCGTCGACAATGGCCTGAAACACTTCGCGTGCGCCGTTGCCCACGCCGCATGTGCCCAGCCCCACGCCGATGCGTGGTCGGTCAGGCAGGAGCTTGCGCAGGCCGCGCTCTCTGACCCCATTGAGGGCCTCAAGAACGGACAACCTCATTTTTCGTCACCTTCCCGCTCGATGGATTCCAGCGCCGTCCCGAGCGATTGACGGTTCATGTTCCCGTGGATGCGATGATCCATTTCAACAACAGGCGCCATCGCGCACTGGCCGAAGCAGGCCACGGTGCGGATGGTGAATTTGCGATCGCGCGTGGTGAAGCTGTTCTTGTCCGCCCTTTCCTCTTCGTCCGGGTCCGATTCGATGCCCATCGTCTGCTTGAGGTACTCGAGGAGCACGCGCGACCCGCGCGTGTGGCAGGCGGTGCCGCGGCAAACACAGACGGTGTGATCGCCTTGCGGCTCAAGATTGAAAAAGGCATAGAACGTCGCGACCGAGAAGACCTGCGACAGGGGCAACTTCATGTGCCTGGCGACGTCGACCAGCGTCTCGCGCGGCAGATAGTTGTTGCGATGCTGCTGCTGGAGGATTTCCAGCGTGGTCAGCAGGTCGCCCGGCTCGCCGCGATGAGTCGAGACAATCTGGTCGATTTCTCTGCTTTGCGGCGCCGTGGCGGGGGCTGAGGACGTATATGCCGTCATGTCGAGACTCCTACGTGGGGCTACCCGAACGGGACGAACTTAACGAACACAAAATGATCCCCATGTCCGTTTAAAGAGTGTACACAAAGCATCGGCTTCGTGCATCATGCCCCATGAGGTAATTCTGGTTCTCCTGATCCACATATCAACAGATTCTCGGAAGTTGCTCGCCGTAAGGCTTTTGCAGCACGCGGCGACCCCCGATGTCCGTCCGCAACTCGCAGATGCCCCCCGTCTGGGCGCCCACCTCGCCGATCCGTGCCGCCGCCCCGCCAAGTCGGTGGCCGCGCATGACTTCCAGGGCGCGCCCGGCGTGGTCCTCAGGCAGCACCACCACCACCTTTCCCTCGTTGGCCACCTCCAGTGGATCAAGTCCGAGCATCTCCGCCGCGTGCTGCGTCGCGGGCGATACGGGAATGCTCGGCTCGTCCAGCAGCACGCGCCGATCCGTGCGATGGGCCAGATCGGAGGCGACGCCGGCGAGTCCGGCGCGCGTCGCATCGCGCATGAAGTGGATCTCGGGCACTTCGTCAAGCAGCTTCGCGATCAGGTCGTTGAGCGGGGCCGCGTCGCTGCGCAACACGCTCTGTACCTCCGGCATCTCACGCGCGAGCATCACCGCCAGGCCGTGGTCGGCCACGGCGCCGTTGATCAAGATGGCATCACCTTCCCGCACGCGCGACGGACTGAGCACGCGCCCCGGGGCGACGACGCCCACACCCGCCGTCGTGATGTACATCCCGTCCGCCTGGTTGCGGCCGACGACCTTTGTATCACCGGTGATCACCGCGACGCCCGCTTCCGCCGCGGTGCGGGCGATCGAATCCAGCACCTGTTCCAGCACATCGCGGCTGAAGCCTTCGGCGAGAATCAGGCTCAGCGCCAGGCCTTTCGGTTCGGCGCCGCACACCGACAGGTCATTGATCGTACCGCTGACCGCCAGTCGGCCGATGTCCCCGCCGGGGAAGATCAGCGGCTGCACCACATAGCTGTCGATGGTGATGGCCACCTGCCCGCCCGGTGTATCGACAAGCCCGGAGTCGAGCAGTTCATCGAGCCCGGGATTGGTCAGCCGCGGGAAGACGGATTGTTCGAGCAGTTGATCGGTGAGTTGTCCGCCGCCGCCGTGGGCGAGGAGAATCTGCCGGTCGGTCTTCGCTTGCGTTGGGTTTTGGGCGGGCATGGCGACATCCGTATCAGCGCGACGCGTCAGACCGGCGTTGTGGCGGCCGGCCGTTCCGGTGATTCCTGGTCACCGTGGCGATGATACTTGAAGTACGCCTGGCACGTGCCCTCGGAACTGACCATGCACGGGCCGACCGGGTGGATCGGCGTGCACACGGTGCCGAACAGCTTGCAGTCCAGCGGGGTGGCCTGCGCGGTGATGACTTGCCCGCAGAGGCAGCCGGCCGGTTCGGGCACATCCTCGGCGACGAGGCCGAATCGCGCCATCGCGTCGAACTGCCGGAAGTCGTCGCGCAGGGCGAGCCCGCTCTTCGGGATGCGGGTCAAGCCGCGCCACGCCATGTCGGCCGGTTCGAAGACCTGGCCCAGCAGTTTCTGCGCGATGATATTGCCCTCCGGCGTGACGGCCTGGGGATACATGTTCTCCAACTTCGCCTCGCCGGCGGCGACCTGCTCCACCAGCCGCGCCAGCGCCGCGGCGATCTGCAGCGGCTCGAAGCCGGCGACGACGCACGGCAGGCGGTAATCGCGCACGATCTCGGCGAACGCCTCGAAGCCGATGATCACCGACACATGCCCCGGGCACAGGAAGCCGTCAAGCCTGATCGCTTGCCCGTCGAGCAGCGCCCGCATGGCCGGCATGATCAGTTTGTGGCTGACCAGCACGGTGAAGTTGCCCAGCCCTTGCTGCTGCGCGGCGACGACCGCCGCGGCCGTGGCGGGGGCAGTCGTCTCGAAGCCCACGCCGGTGAAGACCACCTGCCGCGTCGGGTCCTGCCGCGCCAGCCTGATCGCGTCCATCGCCGAGTAGACGACGCGCACGTCCGCCCCGCGACTGCGGGCCTGCTCCAGGTTCCCGCGCGTGCCCGGTACGCGAAGCATGTCGCCGTACGTGCAGATGGTGATCGATTCACCCTCGATGGCGCGCATCGCCAGGTCGACGAACAGGTCGATGTCGCCCTGGGCGGTGACGCAGACCGGGCAGCCGGGCCCGGACAGCAGCCGGGCGTTGTCGGGCATCAGGCTGTGCAGTCCGCAACGGAATGCGCTCATCGTGTGCGTGCCGCACACTTCCATGAACGAGGCCGTGTGATCCAGCCGCGCCGCTGCGCTGCGCAACCGATCAAGCGCCTCCTGTATGTCATCGAGTCGAGTGGTCATGCGTGAACCAGTAATCGCAGGAATCGCAGGAACCGCGGGGATGCCTCAGACGGAATCTGCTTCGTGCCTTCGTGCCTCCGTACCTTCGTGCCTCTCTTCCGCCTTCGCCAGATCCTCCAGTACCGCCCATGTCGCCTGGGCCTGTTCCTCATCAAGCTGCTGGATGGAGAAGCCGGCGTGGACGAGCACCCAGTCGCCGATGCCGGCCTCCGGGGTCATCACGGTGCTGATCTGCACGCGATTGCCGTGCAGGTCAACCGTGGCTTCACTTCCTTCACATTCGACGACTTGCGCGGGGACGGCCAGGCACATGCGGGCACCTACCTTTCGCGTGGCTTCCTCTATACGTTCGCCCGATCGATCATCCCTGCTTGGACCTTCGCCGCGGCGATGGCCGCCTGGCCCAGGGCCAACCCGCCGTCACCGGGCGGAACCAGTTCATGCCGCAGCACATCATAGCCGCGGCTGCGCAGCAGCGCCGTCAGTCGGGCGGTCAGCCGCTGATTGCAGAATACACCGCCCGACAGCGCGACGGTGCGGATGCCGGTCATCTTCGCCGCGCGGGCCACTGCGGCGTCGAAGGCCAGGGCCAACTCGTCATGGAACAACGCCGCCAGCGCCGCCGCTGATTCACCTTCGCTCAAGCGATCGATCAGTTCCAATACGAGCGGCGACAGGTCGATCGCCATCGGTCCGCCGCCCCGGGTCTGGCGGAGGCGAAACAGCACGCTGGCCTCGCGCACCGGCTGTTCGAGCCCGGCCGCCTCCATCCGCATCGGCGCTTCGGCCTCAAAGCGATTGCGCTCGCACAGGCCCAGCAGCGCCGCGACGCCGTCGAACACCCGTCCCGCGGCCGTGCTGGTCGAGCACCGCAGATCACGCTGAATCATCGCGCACAGCATGTTTCGTTCACCGTCTTCCGGCAGCATGCGACGGGTGAAGGGATGCGCGGCGAAGTCGTCACCAAGCGCCTGGTGCAGCAGGGCGAGTCCGCAGCGGCGAATGTCCTTGGCGGCCGCATCGCCGCCCGGAAGCCGCAGGGGTCGCAGGTGCGCCAGCCGCGTGAAGTCGGTCAGCGATGACAGGAGCACCTCGCCGCCCCAACTCGCCCCGTCCGTGCCGTAACCGACGCCGTCGCAGACCACCGCGAGAACCGGCTCCGTCACGCCGTGCTCGGCCATCACCGACGCGGCGTGGGCATGGTGATGCTGCACGCCGATGAGCGGCGCCTCCCAGCGCCGGGCCAGCGTCTGCGCCCACTTCGTGCTCAGGTAGAGCGGATGCAGGTCGTGGGCGATCCATTGAGGCCGTCCGTGGAAGAGGCGGCAGATGTCGTCGATGGTGCGCTGGAAGTAGGTGTATGCGAGGGCGTCGGTGAGATCGCCCAGGTGCTGGCTGAGGATGGCCTCGTCCTGCCGCACCAGGGCGACGACGTTCTTGAGTTCCCCGCCCACGCACAGGCCCGGCGTGTCGGTCGCGACCGGCAGGATGAGCGTCACCGGCGCATCGCCGCGCGAACGACGGATCGGCAACGGCGGTCCGCCGGGCACGTCGAGGTAGACCGAATCATCGACGCAGCGCTCGATCGGACGGTCGTGGAAGAGAATCGCGTCGCAAAGCGGGCCGCGCTCCGGTGGCGGTTCCCTGGTGCCACTGGCGGCTTGTCCGCCAGTGCTCTTGCCTTTGCCGAAGACACTGGCGGACAAGCCGCCCGTGGCACCCGAAGATCCTTCACCCCGCGGCGTACCCAGTCGCTCGATCGCTTCCTCGTTGCCGATCACCAGCGGTTCGTCCGTGACATTGGCGCTGGTCATCACGAGCGGCACATCGATGCGATGAGGAGAAGCCCATCGCGGATCGCCGTGGAACAGCAGGTGCTGAAGCGGGGTGTAGGGCAGCATCACGCCCAGCCGGCAGCAGTGCGGGGCGACGGATGCCGCGACGCGCTCCTCGGTTCCCGGCCGCCTGCGCGCGAGGACGATCGGGCACGTGGCCGACTGCATCAGCGCCTCGGCCGCGCTGCTGAGCGCCACCAGTTCGCGCACTTGCCGCAGATCGCGACACATGATGGCGAACGGCTTGGCGTCGCGTCGCTTCATCCCGCGCAGGCGCTGCACGGCCTGCTCGCGATCGGCCCGCACGGCCAGGTGAAAACCGCCCAGTCCCTTGATCGCCAGCACCTGGCCGTCGAGCAGCATGGTGATCGCCTGCCGCAACGGGTCGCCCTCGATCGGTTGCCCCGATGGGTCCACCATCGCCAGCCGCGGCCCGCACGCGTGGCAGGCGATCGGTTGGGCGTGGAAGCGCCGATCCTCGGGCGAGGCGTACTGCGCCCGGCACACGGGGCACATCTCGAAGCCGGCCATCGTCGTGTTCGGCCGGTCGTACGGCGCGGCGCGGATGATCGAATAGCGCGGCCCGCAGTTCGTGCAGTTGATCAGCGCGTAGCCGGCCCGGTGATCGGTCGGATCGAGCATCTCGCGCAGGCAGTCCTCGCACATCGCCGCGTCGGCGGTCACATCCGGCTGGGCGATCGGGTCGTCGGCGCTGGTGTCGATCACGAACTCGAGCGCGGCATGGGTCGGCTCGAGCGACTCCTCCTCGATGCGCTGGATCCGCACCAGCCGCGGCGCGCGGGATTTCAGCGTTGCCGCGAACCGCGCGACCTGGTCAGGGCGACCTTCCACCTCGATGACCACACCGGTCGTCTGGTTGCGCACCAGCCCGCCGACCTGCGTCTCGCCCGCCAGCCGGAACACGAATGGACGCAGACCCACGCCCTGCACCGACCCGCGCAGGCGGTAGCGTCTGCGAATGTTCGGTTCCGTCTGCATCGGCGCGAGTGGGGGCATCGGATCGCCTCTAACGCTGAACGGCGCAAACGGCACATCGCCGCGAAAATGAAGGGACGCCGGCTGCGAGTAGCTGAATGCAATCGGCACGCACTGTCAAGACGTTTCTCGTCAAGGCGCGGGCAAAGGGCTGGAAGTTGAACGGCGCTGATGCTTACCGGTCGAGGCGCTTGATGCCGTTGTGGCGTCGCATGTTAGAATCTCCACGGCTGGTCTGTTTTCGTTCGCTTCAGTTCCGCCGCCGTTCTGGCCGACAACGCGAAGGGTTGTTCGATGAGTAGCCGCGTGCCGACGACAAGTGATCCCATTCCCACCGCCGACGGCGACGCCGCCGCCCATCCCCGCGGCGGGCGCGTCCACTGCTTCGGCGTGGACTACGAACACATTCGCGTGGCGGATCGCGGCGACCTGTGGCTGACCGAGCACGGCCGACCTTTCGCCGAGTGCCTGATGCCTGCGAACTGGTTTGAGGACCGGTATTACCTCAAGCACGGGCAGAAGCTGCCCGGCGGCACGGGAGCGGTTTTCCGCCTGGGCACGAAGCCGGTTGGCGGCCGCAGCGTCGAGGTCGTGATCAAGTTCTCGCGCGTCGGGCAGGAGGTGCCGCTCGAGATCGCGACGACCTTCCCCGACCGCCTGACCGCCGCGGCGGCGCTCGAGGCCCGGTTCAACAGCCCGTTCGAGGAGTTCGGCCTCGTCACCGAGATGCGCGAGGCGCGCGAACTGCCGGGGGCGGGGCGCATCCTCGCCCAGCGCCCGCTGGCGATTTACGCGCCCGACCGGGAGTACACGCTTTGGAAGCTCGGACGCTCGCGCAGCCGCTTCACCCCGCACGAGGTGAACCTCGCGCGGGACCAGAAGGCGTTCGACGATGAACAGCAGGCCATGGAGCTGGACATCCGGCGCGAGTACGTGCTGATCTACAGTTGGGTGGAAGGCGAGAACGCCGAGGACATGCACACCGGGGGCAAGCTGACCGATGAGCAGTTCGAGGCCATCACCCCGCGCGTCATCGACGAACTGGGCGCGGCCGGCTTCATGGTGCTCGACAACAAACCCAAGCACTACATCATGCGCCGGCGCACCGGACGCGATGAGCTGCTCAAGCGGCGCGGCAAGCCGGCCTACGCGCTGGTGGACTTCGAACTGCTCCAGCGCACGCAACAGGGCATTCAGCTCTTCCGCGAGAAGCAGCGATCGCGCTACTGGCGGATCCTGCACGAGGACCAGGCGCGCTACGAGCCGCCGGCCTCGGCCGACTTCCCGCCGCACCTGCGCCCCGTGCGCATCTTCGGGGTCGACTACGTGTTCGGCGCGGCCCCGAACGGCGCGCTGATGTGGGTCGTCGGGCGCGATCCGGACCTTTTCGACTATTTCCTGCCCGACCGCTGGCGTCGCACGCCGCGCGTCAAGCTTTCGGCGATCAACGATGTCTACCGCACGCGCACCCGCGACAACATCTACGTGATCTACCGCCGCTCGCGCGTGAACGAGAAGCCGCATGTCGATCCGCTGTACGAGGCGGGTCGACGCATCCGCGCGGCCGGCTACAACAGCCCGTTCGAGGAGATCGCTATTGCCCGGTCGCTCAGCGCTGCGGGCATCAGCACGATCTACCCCCGCGCCATCTACCGGACCGGCCACCAGTCGATCAAGGCGCCCTACATGGCCGACAACCGGCGCGTGGAGTGGTATCGCTCCACCCTCACCCCCGATATCCCCGGCCAGCTCGAGCCGCAGCCGATCCTCAGCCCCATCCACGACTACTACACGATCTGGGGCCTGTGGCGCGGGCTGGACCCGATGGACGACTACAGCAACACCCGCCATTGGGGATTCATCGATGCCGAGCAGGCGCTCGAGCAGGAACTGCTCACGCCCGCACAGCACAGGCGGCTGGTGGACCTGACCATGCGGCGCATGCAAGAGTTGGGTTTCGCCCAGCACGTGCTGGACAGTTCGTCGCTTCTGCTGAAATTCACCGCCGATCGCAAGGACTTCCGCAAGGATGCCAGCGGCGAGTACGAGGTGACGCTCTCGGTCAACGCCCTCAGCGCCTACGAGGCCGAGGTGCTCAGCCAGGACGATTACCGTCAGTTGATCGAGCGCCAGGCGCAGCGCATGGAGTTGGCCGGCTTCGAGCCGCTGAACCTGAAGGGCCATCACCTGCTGCTGACGGTCAACCCGGACGGTTCGCTGCTGCGCGATCGCGCCGGCCGCATCGCCTGCACCCTGTGCAATTTCGAGCTGGTGAGAATGCTGTATTGCCGGCTGTAGACGATCAAGGTGGGGGCTTTTGAGGTGGCGCGGGCGTCCCGCCCGCCTTCGGCCCGCAGGGCCGACCGATCAGCGCCCCGCTACGAACCGTTCCCGCCACCCTCACCCTCCGCGTCGCCGTCCTTGGCATCCCCGTCGCCGTCCCCATCCCCATCCCCGTTCGCCGCATTCTGCGGATTCGGCTTGGGCGGCGGGAAGACCACGGCCAGGTCCGCTTCCGGGATGCTGATGGGCGACTTGGTCAGTTGCTTCTGCCAGTTCCACTCGTTGACCTGCAACTGGGGCCCGGTCGGGTTCGGCGGCAGGGCCGCGGGCTTCTCCTTCACGCCCAGGGCGTCGGCCCATTGCCCCAGGATGTAACTGCACGTCTTGGCCTGATCGACCCAGAGGTCGCGCTGCACATCGTCGATCGCGCCGGCCGGCAGGTTGGCGTGCTTCGTGGCGACCTTCATCGCCCGCATGGTGATCGCCATCAGCTTCTTGGCGCGCTGCCGGACGGCCTCGGGCGCCTGCCCGTCCGCCGCCGCGCCGATCGCGGCGACCAGTTCGAGCGACTCGAGCGTCACCCCTCGGATGATCGGCATCATGTCGCGATTCGGATCCGCCGCGTACAGCGCGATCCGCTTGTTCATCCCTTCAATCATGCCCGTGGCCGGGCCGTCGAGATTCGACAGCGCCACCACCAACTCCACCGCCACCAGGTCATCGGCCTCGGTGGCGACGCGCGGTTCGAGCAACTGCTGAACCTCTCGCTGCACCCGCTGGGGAATGCGGACCTGATCGTCCGTGACATACTGCCTGACTCCCCGCACCGCCCACAGACGCACCGCCGGGCTGGGGTCGTTCATGACCTGCGCGGCAACGGTCACGCTTTGCGGCGCGCGCATCTCGGCCGCCACGATCATGCCGTTGACGCGCACCAGTTCCTCGTGCGGCTTGCCTTCGTTGTCGAGCTGCGTGCGCCGGAACTGGGACGTGAGGGCATCGATGTAGGCCGTGCGGAATTCCTGGCTGGCGCTGCGCGACCCGAGCGGGCCGGCCAGTTGGTCGCGGGCGGTTTTCAGATCGTCGCGATTGTCGGCCTTGGCGGCGGCGATGAGCAGCGTGATGTTGGCATCGACATAGTCGCGGATATCGGCGATATCCGCCTGGGTAAGACTCGTCTTGGTGAGGATGCCGCGAATGCTTGCCGCCGGCGGAGCGGCGTGGGCGAAGGTGGCCAGCAAGCACGTGGCCGTGAGAGGCAGAACCACCGCCACAGCGCCGAGGGGGCTTCGGCTCAATCGCATTGGCATATACTCCGAACTGGGCCACTACGGGGGGTGCGGCAGGGCCAGCAACGCGCTCCGAACCGCCGGTCAACCGAAAATTAGCAATAAACGCCGGTCATGTCAAACACTAATTGCTCCCGCATCGAGCGCTGAAACTGCGATGAATCCGTCACTTACGAACCAGTTGCGGCGGGGCGATCAGCCCCTATTCTGTTGCCGGCGCGCCCACGGCGCGCGACATCCCACCGACCGGCCATCAGGAAGGAGCTTGACGTGTACCGACGCATTCGAGCGAGCAAGATGCGCGAAGGTAAGCAGGACGCGACCGCCGTCGTGCTCTTCCAGGACGATAGGAAGCTGCCCGAAGCTCTGGCCGGGCTCGACGAACAGACCGGCGGCGCGCTGAGCGCGGCCATCGTCCGGCCCGAGTTCGACGCGAAATCCGGCAGTCTGCTCTGCCTCTATCCTGACACGGGCCCCGCGCGGCTGTTCGTCGCCGGGCTGGGCGATCGCGAGGCGTTCCGCAGCGACCGACTGCGCGAGGCGGCGGGCGTCATCACCCGCGCGGCGGAGGCGGCGAAGGTCAAACGCCTGGCGGTGGACATCCTGCCCGCGCTCGGCGAGGCGATGGATGAAACCGAGGCCGGAAGGGCGTTCGGCGAAGGCGCGGCGATCGGCAATCTCGCGTTCGACGCCCACAAGGGCAGCGCCACCGGCGACGACGGGAAGATGCCCGTCTCGCTTACATTGGAATCGGACGGGCCGCTCGCCAAGGGCATCACGCGCGGGCTGAAGCTTGGTGAATCGGTGAACATCGCCCGCCGGCTCGCCGCCACGCCGCCCAACGTCGCCCACCCGCGGTACATCGTCAACTACTGCCGCAAGATGGCGGAGAAGGTCGGCCTTGCGTGCAACGTGATCGACACCAAGCAGGCGAAGAAGCTGGGCATGGGCGGGCTGCTGGCGGTGGGCGCCGCCGGCTCCCAGCCGCCGGCCATGGTCTGCCTCACCTACCGGCCGGGGGGCAAAGGCGGCGGCAAGTCCGGCGGTGGCAAGTCGGGAGCGAAGCCCGTGAAGGACCCGATCATGCTGGTCGGCAAGGCCGTGACCTTCGACACCGGTGGCTACTCGCTCAAGACGCGAGACGGCATGGTGGGCATGAAGTACGACAAGTGCGGGGGCATGGCGGTGATCGGCGCGATGCACGCCGCGGCGACGCTCAAGATCAGGCAACCGGTGGTGGGGGTCATCGCCGTGGCCGAGAACATGGTGGACGAGAAGGCCATGCGCGTCGACGACATCCTGACCATGTGCAACGGCGTGACCGTCGAGGTGACCAATACCGACGCCGAAGGTCGGCTGATCCTGGCTGACGCCCTGGCCTACGGTTGCCGCACGTACAAGCCCAAGGCCGTGGTGGACATGGCGACGCTGACCGGCGGGGTGATCGTGGCGCTGGGTGAGCATTGTGCGGGGTTCTTCAGCGTGGACGATGGTCTGCGTGACCGCATGCTCGAGGCCGGCCAAACCAGCGGGGAGCGACTGTGGCAACTCCCCCTGTGGCCCGAGCATCGCAAGCTGATGTCAAGTGAACATGCGGATCTCGTGAATTCCGGCGGACGCAAGGCCCACCCGATCCAGGGCGCGGCGTTCCTGTCGCACTTCGTCGGCAAGGGGGCCGAGCGGCAGATGCCGACGCTGCCGTGGGCCCACGTGGACATGGCGGGCATGGATGCGGCCGAGAAGGCCACCGGCCTTTACGCTGTCGGGCCGACCGGGTTTGGGGTAAGATTGCTCACCCGCCTTCTGGAGCAATGGTCGTGAGCCTGCTCCGGTAACCGGAACCTGAGGCTATAGTGAGCGGTAGTAGAGGCTCGGTGTGGTTTGCGGCCGCGCTGCGGCGTCTGTCGACCGAAGGCGTCGGCGGCGGAGTGGGACTGGTTTCCAACCGATAAAGAGAGGTATGCGTACCGGTATGAACGAGCCGCTGGTCAGCGACCCACAGCGTGTGCGCCGCAAACCGAATGTGTTTGCGCGGATGTGGCGCAACGTGGTGTCGCTGCACGGCTCGCCGCGCGAAGTCGCGCTGGGGGCGGCCATCGGGATGTGGTTGGCGTTCACGCCGACGTGGGGCATCCAGATGATCATCGCGCTGATCCTCACCTCGTTCCTCCGCGCCAGCCGCCCGGCGGCGCTGGTCATGGTCTGGGTGACAAACTTCTTCACCGTCGCGCCGATCTACGCCTTCTGCTACTGGGTGGGGGCGTGGTTCTGGCCGGCCGAGGACCGGCAGTCGATGATGGACGTCTACGACGTCATCGTGAAGCTGGTCAGCTCGCCGGCCCAGGGCGAATGGTGGGAGGTGTGGAAAGCCTTCTCCACCGCGCTGGAGACCATCGGGTTCAAGCTGTTCATGCCGATGATGGTCGGCGGGATCATCGTGGGCGCGGTTGCCGCGGTAGGGACGTACCCGGCGGTGCTCTGGGGCGTGCGCCGCTACCGCCGCGCCCGTGCGCGGCTGCGCCATCGCGTGCGCCTGGCGCGCAAGCATCGCAAGGAGCAACTGCAGAAAGCCGCGCACAAGGGGACGCGAGAGGAAGCGGAAGAGAAGAAGGAGCAGGACGACAAGGAATCCGAGGAACAGGCGGCCTGAAGCCGCGCGATACCCGGTGAGGCGGCGGCCCTCCGCCATCAGGCCGAAGACCTGAACGTTCATTTCAACAGCAGACGAAGGTGGGCGAAACGCCCGCCCCACTCAAGAAGACATCATTGCCGGAGCCGGTGGTCGGCCGGGCTCAGCCGGTGATGATCGGCCCCGCCCCGGCATTGGGGTCCTGCGCCGCCTGGTCGGCCGGCGCGGCCTGCTGCTGGTCCTGGCCGCTGATCTGCTGGTCGACCTTCCGCATCAGGTCCATGTAGTCCATCTGCGCCACCTGGAAATCGCGCAGCAGCGGGTTGGTGAAGACATCCTGCTGAAGCTTTTCGAGCTTCTGCTTGTCCTCCGGCTCGATCGGCTGGTGGTTGGCTTCCTTTTCGGCGATGGCGTTGGCCTGCCGGTTGAAGTCGTTGAGCAGTCGCTGGGCCTCGGTGTCGGCCTGGATCTTTCCGACCGTGTCGGCGAACTTCTTGGCCGCGTCGTGATCGGCGATGAGGTTGCCCAGTTTGGTCGCCGCGTCGAGCACTTCCTGCGTGGTGGCCATGGTCGCTCCTTCGGTTGGCGTGCAGTGGATTGACTACCGAAGCATAGCAGGCGGGCCCGGCTCGTGCAGCGGTGGGCGGTGTGAGCCCCGATCTACCCCTGAAGCGGCGGGAGTTGGAAGTCGTCCGGCCGCGACCCAGGCGCGCGACCTTCGATCTTGCGAAGGAGCGTGCGACGGCGATGCTGGTACTTACGCAGGGCCCGGCTATAGGCGTCCGCCCGCTTGATCCCGTAATACGGGATGCCGATGGCGAATGCGATGCCGCTTAGAACGACAACCAGCCCGACCAACTGGAAGCCCCGCAAGAACACGTCAACACCATCCGGTGCATCGGAGAGGCCAATGCCGGGAATGACAATGAAGCCGATGCCGACAACGCCTGATATCACGGCAACGATGATGCCGAACACGACGAGGAATACCTTGGATCCCTTGCTGGCGCGGACGTCGCCGTGCGGGCCGGCCAGTCGCTCGCTACGTTTCTCCCAATCACGATCCAACTGCTCCAGTTCATTCTGCAACCGGATGACCTGCACGTCCCCCGCAATCTGCTCGGTCTGCCGGCCGATCGCCTCAAGCACTTCCGTGTAATGCGCATTGCCGCTGTGCTTGACCGCCAGGCGACTGCCGCAGTAGCCGCACGTGACGAAGCGCGCGTCGTCCGGCGCTTCGATCGGCGAGCCGCAGTGGTTGCAGGAAAGGGCGATCAGTTGCACGGGTGGATTGTAACCGACCGGCCCGTCCCCGCGCTCCCTCGCGCGGGCGGCATCAATGGCCCGTATGATATGGCCTGCCCACGCGCCGACGCGTTTGTTTGAAAGGTCAGGGACGATGTCCGAGCGGTTTACGAGAAGGATTCTGATGCAGTTGGCCGACCGTCGCCGGGGGGTGCGCAGCGTCAACCAGCTTGCCAACGAACTGGGGATCGACGAGGACGACCTGGCCGAGTTCCAGCAGTCGGTTGAGCAGCTCGTGCGCGAGGGCAACGTCGTGCTCTCCAGCAACCAGACGGTGGCCCTGCCGCCGCCCGGGCGGGTGATGATCGGCATGTTCCGCAAACACCCGCGCGGCTTCGGCTTCATCGTCCCCGACGAACCGGTGGCCCACGGCGACCTGTTCGTGCCCGCGCCGAACACGGGTGACGCCATGACCGGCGATCGCGTGCGGGCGAAGGTGCTGCACCGCGAACGCCGCGTGCGCAGCGCCGACGACGAGCGCTCGCCCTACATCGGACGCATCGTCGAGATCCTCCAGCGCGCCGAGCATCGCTACGTGGGCAACCTGGTCAAGCGCGGCTCGCAGTGGCTGGTGCTGGTCGACGGCAAGTCACTGCCCGATCCGGTCATCATCCACGATCCCGGCGCGAAGGGCGCGGGGGCCGGGTCCAAGGTCGTCATCGAGTTGATCCAGTTCCCGACCGAACAAGAGGCGGCCGAGGGCGTGATCCTCGAAGTGCTCGGCGAGCAGGGCGAGCCGGATGTCGAAACGGTCGCGGTGATGCGGGCGTACGGCCTGGAGGAAAAGTTCCCGCCGGAGGTCGATGAAGAAGCCCGGGCCGCGGCAAGCGGCTTCGACGGCAAGGAGCGCAAGGGCCGCGAGGACCTGACCGACCAGTACATCCTCACCATCGATCCGCCCGATGCGCGCGACTTCGACGACGCCATCTCCATCCGCCGCATCGAGCCGGATGAGCATCCCGAGGCGCGCTACGAGCTGGGCGTGCACATCGCCGACGTCGCCGCCTTCGTCCAGCTCGACGGGGCGATCGACGCCGAAGCGAAGCAGCGGGGCAACAGCGTCTACCTGCCGCGCAAGGTGATTCCGATGATCCCGGAACTGCTGTCCAACGGCGTCTGCTCGCTGCAGGAAGGCGTGCCGCGCTACACCAAGTCCGCGTTCATCAAGTACGACGCCGACGGCAAGGTCGTCGACCAGCGCGTCAGTCGCAGCGTGATCCGGTCGAACAAGCGCCTGACCTACCTCGAGGCGCAGGCGCTGATCGACGGCGACATCCGCGAAGCGCGGCGGCACGCCAAGACCGAGCCGAAGTACGGCGGCCCGCTCGTCGAGACCCTTCAACTCATGGACGAACTGGCCAAGGTGATCCGCAAGCGACGCTTCGGCCGGGGGATGATCGTGCTCGACCTGCCGGAGGTGGAGTTGGTCTTCGACGAATCCGGCCACGTTGTCGACGCCGTGCCGGAAGACGACGCCTTCACCCACCGCATCATCGAGATGTTCATGGTGGAGGCCAACGAGGCGGTGGCGCGGCTGTTCGATTCGCTGAACGTGCCGATGATCCGCCGCATCCACCCCGACCCGCCCCAATCGGACATGCAGGACCTGCGGGCGTTCGCGCGCGTCGCGGGGTTCAACATCCCGGCCAACCCGACGCGCGGGGAGTTGCAGTCGCTGCTGGACGCCGTGCGCGGCAAGCCGGCGCAGCAGGCCGTGCACTTCGCCGTGCTGCAGACGCTGGCCAAGGCCGAGTACGCGCCGCTGCTGATCGGCCACTTCGCACTGGCCAGCGAGCACTACACGCACTTCACCAGCCCCATCCGCCGCTACCCGGACCTCGTCGTCCACCGCGCGCTGGATGCGTATCTCGACGCACGCGGCAAGGGCGGCAAGCGCCGCAAGAACGTGCGGCGGGCGCTCGAGGATGACCGGCGACTCCCGGCCGAGGGCGAACTGGTCGAGATCGGCAAGCACTGCTCCGGCACCGAGCGCAAGGCCGAATCCGCCGAACGCGACCTGCGCAGTTTCCTCGTGCTGCGCCTGATGGAGGAGATGATCGGCGACGACTTCGAGGGTACGGTCACCGGCGTCACCAGCGAGGGCGTTTTCATCCAGCTCGACAAGTACCTCGTGGACGGCTTCGTGCGCGCGGCGGAGATCAACCTGGCGGGCACGTCGCGCGGCGACCGCTGGAAGCTCAACCGCCAGACCGGCGCACTGGTCGCCCAGCGCTCGGGCCTGACCATCCAGATCGGCGATCGCACGCTGGTGCGCATCGCCAACGTCCAGCCGTGGCGAAGGCAGATGGACCTGGTGATCATGCAACTGAGAGGCGGCCCACGCGCCGACCAGGCGGGCACGAAGGGCAAGCCGCCCAAACGCAAACAGGGCAAAGGGGCGAAGAAGGCTCACCAGGAGACGATGAAGCTGAAGGGGAAGGCCAAGGCCAAGGACAAGCCGCGCGGCAAGGGCAAGAAGGGCAGCAAACGCAAGAAGAAAAGCCGCACCTCAACACGCCACCGACGGGGGAAGCGATAGGGGCGCCTGCTTTATGGTCTTCCTGTCATTCGTGGTAAGAAAACCAACCATGGAGGGCATGAAGGACATGAAGGGCATGAAGTGCCGGGACTGCCGATCGCCGTTACCACGGCCGCTCCCACGCGATGCCGCCGCGGAAATCTGCCGAGAGTACCCCCCTGAGACCGTCCTCGATCGCCGTGGCGGCCGCCTGGCGCTCGGCGTGCTTGTCCGCGCCGAGCTGGGTCACCAGTTGGGCCATCGCATCGCGCGTCAGCACGCGCGTCGGCTTGCCCTCGGCCGCGGCGCTCCCGGGCGCGATGGCCACGCTGGCTTGGTTCGGAATCTACCAGCAACAATACACTCGGGTTGGGGGGAGCAGACAAGCGGCTGACAAGCTTGTGGACAGCGCCAGATTCAGTCTGTCGTAAAGGGACTGATATCGATCTCAAGTACTTCGCGACGTGATCTCCCGCCAGATGGAAAGTCCTCAACCGCTGCTCCGACGGCGTTTCGGCTATCCCCCTCGCGATGGCACCCGGCCAGAGCGGCGAAGCTCCCATCGTCATGGAGGGACACTGCGATTCTCAAAATCAACTCGCCTGCTACCGGCTCTGAGATACGCCAGTCCTCCAGGCGCATTCTGTCGGGACTGTGTTCCGTTCCCTCCGGCGCAATCTTTTCCACCTTTTCCTTACCGGCCACGGTCTTCCAAGCAAGCCGCCAGACGGGAACGCCCTCTCGGTCCACCGAAGCGCTGGCCTCCTGCTGAAGCCTGAGTTCAATCTCCGCACACGTCACGCCTGACCTGACTAGCCGCACCACCAACTGGTGATGATGTGTCTGTTCCCGTGATTGGTCCGGCTCATAGAAGCGGCCCAAATCGAGGTACCCCTGAGCATCATTCCTCCCCTGTGATATCGCATCACTGCAACTACACAACATGCAGATTGCCCAAAGTACTATGAACAGGTTCTCTGAACCCCTGAAGGCCCGCATGATCACCGCTCCCAAACGACCCACAGCTACGACGCCAGCAATCGGCGAGAGTGTCAACTGGCAGAACCGAGTATCAGCCATCGGCGTCTCCTTCGGTAATGTGTCCTGCTAATCATCGTCTTGCGGCGGCCAGGGGAACGATCGATCGACGCTCACCGGTCATGGTTCTGTGACTCCTGCCGGTGATCGAGTTCCCGTGTTGATTGACTGGCGCTGATGGGCGATCCCGGTGACACTGAGCATAGCGAAGATGGCCACGTTGTGCGCAAAACGTGGCATGCAAAATCCGGGGATTCTCCAGCGGGGGCAGAATTTCATAAATACCTTCTAAATCTCTGGTTATGTGCAGAGATTGATGCAAAACAGGCCATCCGGCGCGCGCCAGGGCGGCCCTTTCTCCATAGGTGGAGGGGGGTGTTTTCCGCCTCCCGCG
>CAZHJL010000054.1:0-33806 GCA_964532795.1 uncultured Phycisphaeraceae bacterium
CATGCGCCTAACCAGTTGTCATTATTCGACTTCTAACCGGACAGTTGTGGGCTCGTCCGCCAGTGTCTGCGAGTCCCTGGAGGACGCACTGGCGGACAAGCCGCCAGTGGCACCAGGCGCGATGGAGGACGGAACAGAATGGTGACCGCCATACTGCTTGCAATGGGTGGTGTTCTGCTTGACGTTGGGGGCGGAATGCTGTTCGTGGCCTACAGACTACTCCGCCGATCGCGTCAAACGAAGAGCGATTCGGCCGCAGAGCCGATTCTCGCTGTCGGGCTTGCGTTGGTTGGGCCGTGCTTCGTTGTTGCTGGCCTGTTCGCGTTGGCCTTTGTTGCGTTGGCACACTACCTGAGCACGCCCTAGACCATCGAGGTCGAGTTGGGCGCTGTATCTCGCGCGTACCCTTGGTATACGCCGTACGAGGTGAATAGTGAAGTACTTCCTGTTTGGGTTGGGAGCGATGACCGCCGTATGCGGCTGCGTCGTCGTACTGGTGATTGCGTTGGCCAACGATTCCCGGTTGCGTCTCGCAGGGCGAAACCATGGAGGAGATCAGGGAGAGCATTCTTGAGGCGATCGAAGGATGTCTTTCGGTCGAGTTCGATGGCGACCTGAATGACCGGGACGCCCAGGTGATAGAGGTCGCGGTGTGAAGCAGGTCTCCGGTAGCGATTTGTGCCGCCTGCTCGAGTGGAAGGGCTGGGTGTTGGTCCGTGTCCGAGGGAGCCACCACATTCACACGGAAGCAGGGCGTGCGGAACGTATTTCGGTGCCTGTCCACGGAACAAACCGCGCAAGACTGATTGCTTCGTGCGCTGATGCGGATTGCGGGGATTGGTGAGGATGAGCTGCAGTGAAGCGTCGGTGATCGATCGTCATCCTGCCGGCTCCGGTTCCACGCCTTCTTCAGCGTCTTTTGGCGGCGGGGCGGCATCCGCCTGGGCGCGGATGTTGATGACCAGGGCGATCGTCACCAGCAGCGCGCCCAGCCAGTCGATCCACGTCAGCATGTCATCCAGCATCAGCCAGCCCCAGAACGTCGCGGCCAGGATGAGCACGAGGGTGTAGAACGCCACCGTCACCGCGCGCAGCGAGCGCAGAGCCCACCACCACATCAGTGATGCGGCGGTCTGGCCGATCGTCGCGATGAAGAGCAACCAGACCCAGTCCTGCCAGCGAAGGTTCTGGATCTGCGTCGTGAAGTCGGTGAAGAACAGCAGCGGCTGGCTGGTGAGCGCGGCGACGAGCAGGAAGACGCTCATCATGTCCCACGGCCGCAACTTCGCGCCGACGCGCCGGGGGATGATGATGTAGAGCGAAGCGAACGCGCCGGCCAGGGCGATGAGCAGCGGATAGACCACGCCGTCCACATGCTCCTGCCCGGCCAGGGCGATGGGCAGGCCGACGCCCGCGGCCGCGATGCCGATCGCGAGGATGTTGCCCGCGCGCAGGCGCTCGCCCAGCAGCAGCCAGCCCAGCCAGCCGACGTGCAGCGTCTGCGTGGCCACGAGCATGGCGATCAGGCCGGACGTGGTGCCCTTGGAACCGGCGATGACCAGCGACTGGTAGCCCGTGCCGCACAGAAGGCCCATGGCGATCAGCGCGACCCAGTGACGACGCGTGAGCGAGCGCAAGCGCGGCGGCTTGATCAGCCAGCACAGGGCCATGGCGATCAGCGCGATGTCCAGGCGAAGGGCGACGAGAAAGACGGCGTCCGCCTGCTGCCGCAGGATGCGGATCATGGGGAAGTTTGCGCCCCAGATGACGACAGCGCCGAAAGCCAGGGCGTGGGCGAACCAGAGGTTGTTGGTGGTGCGGGGCATTCAGTAATCGCAGTGAAGCAGTAACCGCAGTAACCGTCGTAGAGCAGTAGCCGCAGTGAACACAGCAAGTCTGGTGGGGCGGGCGTCTCGCCTGCCGGTCAGGCCATCGGCCTGAGTTGCTTCCCAGAGTACCGGTCATCTCCCCGGGCCTGCGGCCCGATGGCGGGCGGGACGCCCACCCCACCACGGATGCTATCTTTCAACCGCCACGCGGATCGTCACGATCTCGTATGGCTTGACGGTGAACTCGATCTCGCCGCGCTTGATTTCGAGCGGGGATTCCTTGTTTTCCATCAGGTCGCAGGACCAGGCTTCGGCCACGGGTACGCTCAGTGACAGTTTCGCATGGGTCAGGGCGTTGTGGCGGTCGACGACGCGGATGATCAGGTCCTGGCCGTCTTCGCTGACCTTGACCGCCTCGAGCGTGAGACGGTCCTGCGCATCGAGCCTGAGCAGCGGCGTGTCGAGTTCGATGCTGCTTTCGGGTGGCATCGGCCACACGTGGCAGGGGACGTTGAACGCGGCGGCGTGCTGGATGGTCTTGGCCTGTCGCCAGTCGCCGGTATGCGGGTAGAGGGCGTAGCGGAAGTGGTGGGTTTCCATGTCCGACTGCGGGTCCGGATGGATCGAGCCCTTGAGGAGGGTGAGGCGCATCACCTTGCCGCGCACGTCGCAGCCGTACTTGCCGTCGTTGAGGATGCTCAGGCCGTAGTCGGCCTGCGAAAGGTCCATCCACTGGTGCGCGCTGACCTCGAATCGGGCCTGCTCGTACGGATTGCGCGGCTGGGTGGCGCGGGCGATGTTGCCATAGGCGATGTCGTACGTCGCGGAGTTGGCGTTGATCTCAACGGGGAAGGCCACCTTCAGCAGTCGCTGGCGCTCGACCCAGTCGATCTGCGTCTCAAACACAAGATGCGGTCGGCCTGCTTCAAGACTGACGCGCTGAGTCAGCTTGGACTGGCCGAGCGTGCGCTCGATGCGCAGGGACGCGCGGAGCGGGCCGGACTCGTCGAGGGTGACGGTGACGTCGCCGCCGATGTCGATCGGGTGGTCCTGGTAGGTTTCGACGATGTCCCAGGCGTCGTACTTGCCGGGGGTATCCTCGAAGAGTTGGAAGACGTTGCCGGCTTGGCCCTCGATGAGCGATTCGCGGCCGTGGGGTTTGTCGAGGAGGGAGACGAGTTGGCCGCGCTCGTTGAAGGTGGCGCGGAGCAGGGCGTTTTCGAGCGTCAGGTCGGTGACGGACACGAACGACCCGCCGCCGGTGCGCTCGCGCGGCAGGGGGACGAGGCGATGGAAGCTGACGGGGGCGATCTCGTCGATGGCGACCAGTCGGCGCTGCGTGCCGTCGAGGTCGGTGATCTCCTGCTGCGGGAGGGCCTTGCCGTTGGCGTCGGCCAGCGTCTTGCCTTCGATCATCGCGGCGGGGACGGCCACGAGGTCCTCGCGTTCGTGCGGCAGGCTGTTGAAGACGACGATGTCATTGCCCGGCCGCACACCGACGAGATGGGCGAAGGCGACATCGCACACGGCCTGTCCGACCTCGCGGATCTTCTCGTAATCTGCCTTGAGATCGTCGTAGACCGGCGGCACGTGGGTGCCGGGCACGGCGTCGTGGAACTGGGCGTTGAGCAGCATCTTCCAGCCGGTATCAAGTTGTTCGGCCGGCCAGTCGGCGCCGCCGGCCCAGGCGAACGCGGCCAGCAGTTCGGCATCACGATAGAGCAGTTCGCTCCGGCGGTTGAGCTTTTTCAGGCGGCCCTTCGTGGTGTACGTGCCGCGGTGGGCCTCGAGGTAGATCTCGTCACGCAGGACGGGCAACTTGCCTTCGGGCAGGGCGTCCGCTTTCTCGGCGATCTTGTCGAAGGCGTCTTCGGCCTTGGAGAAGGCCATGCGCGGCAGGCCGGGGAAGTCCTGGTAGCGCTTGGCGGATTCGAGCATTTCGAGGTCCACGCCGCCGCCGCCGTCGCCCCAGCCGTAGATGTGCAGCGTCTGGCCGATGGTGGACTTGTCGGCGAAGTTGCGCCATTGGGTGGCGACGACATCGGGATCCACGGTGCCGATGAAGTGCCCGGGCGGCACGATGCCCAGCACGCGCGAGCCGTCCATGCCCTCCCACCAGAAGTTGTTCAGGTTCCACGGGTTCGTGTCGTTCCACGGCACCATCTTGTTGGTGAGGAAGTACTTCACGCCGCTGCGGGCGAGGATCTGCGGCATGGCCCAGCTCAAACCGAAGACATCCGGCTGCCAGCACGTGCGGCTGGTGATGCCGAATTCTTCCTTGAAGAAACGCTGGCCATGCAGGATGTGGCGGACGAAAGATTCGCCGGAGACGAGGTTGCAGTCCGGCTCGATCCAGAACGCGCCGATCGGTTCCCAGCGTCCCTCGGTGATGCGCTGCTTGACCTGCTCGAACAGGTGCGGGAAGTGCTCCTTCATATCCGCGTAGATCTTGGCCTGACTCTGGGCGAAGATGAACTGCGGGTGCGCTTCCATCAGCCGCAACATGGTCGCGTGCGTGCGGCCGACCTTGCGCAGGTACTCCCTGTGCGGCCACATGTAGACGACGTCCAGGTGCGAGTGGCCGACCAGTGACATCAGGCCCTCGCCCTTGAAGCGATCGGTGGCGTAGACGGTGTCGCGCACCTGCTTGGCGGCGTCGAGCACGCACTGGCGGAAATGCGCGGCGTCGGCCTCCTGCAGCGGGATGCCCTTCATCGCGTCCCACAGGTTGGTCTCGATGAAGTCGCTGAGGCTGACATCGACATCCGGGATGGCCAGCATCTTCGAGACGACCCACAGGTCCCAGTAGGCGTCGCGCAACTCCTGGTCGATGGTGACGAGCTGGGCGTCCATGAACGCGTTGGTGCGCGGTTCGACGTGCTGGAACTGCATGTAGGATTCGATACTGATCTCGAACGTCTCGCCGGCGGCGGCGCTGTCGCTGAGCGGCACTTCGTTGCGGAAGACATCGAGCCCGTGGTAGGGCTTGCCGTTGACCGAGAGCAGCGAGTCGCCGCCGAGGTAGATGAGCAGGGCGATCTTCTTGCCGGCGAAGGCGTCGGGGACGGTCATGGTCTTCTCGAAGAAGGCGGTGACATCGTCGCCGCCCCAGGTGTCGCCGATGTTGATGGTGGTCCAGTCGGAAGCGTAGTCGTACTGGCCGAGGCCGAGGTAGCGACCCTGGCGGAAGCGCCATGCGTTGAGCGTTTCGTGTTGCGGGAAGACGGCCGCCTTGATGGCGTCGAAGCGGAGTTGGGCGCGTTCCTCGAAGGAAGCGATGCCGCGAAACTTGGATTTCACACCGGCCCGCCATCGCTTGACGATGGCATTCATATCCTGGTCGCTGCTCATGGTCCTGCCTGCATGGGAGTGGGTATTTGCGCGTGTAACCCGGCCGCGGGCGTCACGACTCGCCCGCCTGGCGAAGCGGCGATTGTAGGCGAATGTGGTGGCGAGGGCACATGGCCCGGGGACTTGGTGGGTGAGCGCCGAAGATGAGGACAAGCGCGAATGACCTTGCCGGACGCGGAATCAGCCGCGCGCGGCTCAGTGATTTGCCTGCTCGTACCGGGCCAGGGCCGCTTCGATCTCGCGTTGGACCGAACTGGAGAGCTTCTCCTCCAGCTTGGCGCGCAGGTAAGCGACGGCGACCTTCTGCTGGCCGTGCCCTTGCATCGCGGCGATCCAGCGATCCAGACGGGCGGAGAGTCCGGTGGCGAAGACTTCCTGGGCGATGAGCTTGTCGACCAGGTCGGTGGCGTGCGCGTGGTCGCCGTCGGCGAGGGCCTGGTCGAGGCTGTGGCGCAAGGCGCGGACCTGCAGGGCGCGGGCGACGCCGGGGCTGCGCATGGGCGCGGCGGCGGCAAGCGGGGCTTGCTGCTCGGCACGGATCAGTTCGAACGCCACGCGGGTCAGCACATCACGCTGCGGGTTGACGCCGTCGGCCAGCAGCGCTCCGGCCAGCGCTGGCGCCTGGTCGCTGCCGGTGAGCAGGGCGTCGAGATAGCGGCGCGGTAGGGGGTCTTGCTCATTGAGCTTCACCGGCGCGCCCGGCATGGCGTCCGCTTCGAGACGCTCGGGTCTCTCTTCGTGCAGCGCGAAGAGCGGGTCGCCGATGACCGTTAACTTCCACGGGGCGTACATCACTTCGCCGGGCAGTCGCCGCGCGGCGAAGGCCAGTGGCGTGCCGGCCATCACCTTGTTGGCCATGCCGGTAGGCGTGACGAAGGCGTGCAGGTAGGGCTCGTGGACCGAGCCGTAGAACCAGTAAGCGCCGCCGTCGAGGGCCATGCCGGCGATGGTCCAGTCGGACAGTGGGCGTTGGGCGCTGAAGCTGTGGACCATGTGGATCGCGGCCGCGCGGCCGACGGGCATCTGCGCCGAGGTCGCGTTGCCGGGCGTAAGCTTCCATCGCGTGCTGCCGCCGGCCGAGTTGATCCACACCATGTCGAACGGGTTGCCGCGCTCGACGAGCTTGGCCAATTCGGGCTGCGTGGCCGTGCGTCCCTGCAGCAGTGTGGTCTGGTAGCGCTGCTTGAGGGCGCGCTCGGCGTCGGACATGTTGTACCGGCCCCAAGGCCGGCCGACGGTGCTGTAGCTGTTGATCATTCCGACGTTCTTCGGCTGCAGGAAGAGGCCGCACATCGCCTGGTAGACGGACTGAACCGCATCGGGCATGAGGTGCCCGGCCACGGCGATGCGCACGCCGCTGCCGGTGCGCCCGAGCAGGTCGGCGGTGGCGAACGGCTTCTGGCTGCCCGGCTTGCCGTGCGGATAGGCGAACGGCACCTCCGCGGCGAGGGTCAGGCCGGCCCATTGCTGGTCGCTGGCGATGCGCCGGCGAACCAGTTCCTGTTCGATGGTCTGGCGGAGCGCTTCGACCGATTCTCCGGTCGCCTTCGGCGGGGCTTCGATGAGCAGCACCGGCTGGCCGCGACCGGCGGCGAGGGCGATGCCGGCGGGAGCCTGCGGGGCGTCCGCGTCGATGACGACCAGGCCGGGGTCGGGGAATGGACGCTTGATATGGCCGAGCAGGTCGTTCTGTTTGCCGGCCGCGTCTTCGATGTGTTTGGCCAGCGCAGCCGCGCTGAGTTTGTCTTCGCGCTGCCATCGTACGATCTGCGCCGGCTTGAACGACTCGACGAACATCGGCGTGAACCAGGCGTCTTCGATGAGGACGGGCCAGTAGCGATCGAGCGGCCACTGTTTGACCGCGTCGATGAAGCTCGCCTTGTCGGGCACGAGCACGACGGTGTCGACGATGCGCCGTTGACGCCAGTACGCCTGCCGCACGCGGTAGGAACCGTTGAGGCTGGACCGCAGCAGTTCGCCGCCATGGCGGGCCGCGTGCATGGGCATCTTCGGGAGGGCGTCGTTGAGAAGCTTGACGGCGCGTTCGGGTTGATTCGTTTCGGCCAGTTGGAGCGCTTCGCGCAGCTGCTTCCAGTGCTCGGGTGACGGGCGCGCGGCTGGCGCGTCGCCGCGGGCGACGGGCGAAGCCAGCGAAGAGGCGGCCAGGATCAGTGTGACCAACAACAAGCGGTGTATGGCAGTCAGGCGCAGTCGCATGCATGGCCTTTCAGGAGTGTTCGTTTCTGCCGGACGGCAGGCGTGGGCGCCCGGAGTGCGCACCTTACTCTACGCATCAGCGCGTCCGCGGGATCGCAGCCACCGCAATTCCTGCATGCCCATCAGTTTGGCCAGGGCGAGGTAAACGCCCGCGCCGAGCAGCAGTTGCACCAGCAGCACCAGCGCGGACTGGCGAGCGCTCATGGCCGCGACATCGCAGAACCAGCCGATCGGCGCGATCGCCGCGGCCATGGCCAGCGTGATGGCGATCATCCTTCGCCACGCCGCGACGACCCGGCCGCTGACCGGCTGCGAGACGTGGCCCCGAATGAGCACAAGCAGCAGGACGGCCTGCATCGCGGCGCTGATGGCGGTGGACCAGGCGAGCCCGGCCGCGCCGAGGAACCAGACCAGCGTCATGTTGAGGGCCAGATTGATGGTGACCATGACGAGGCTGACCACCAGCGGCGTGCGCACATCCTTCACGGCGTAGAACGCGCGGGTGAGCACGTGCGTGAGCGAGTAGGCCCACACGCCCGCGGCGTAGCCGGTGAGGATGATCGCCACGCGCTGTGAATCTTCGAGGCTGAAGCGCTGGTACTCGAACAGCAGCCGCACGAGCGGCAGGCGCACGAGGATGAGTCCGATCGACGCGGGCAGGCCGATGAAGACGGTGAGGCGCAGGCCCTGGTGAAGGATACGTCGGAAGGCGTCGCGGTCGGTGTCGGTCTCGTCGGCCGCCGCGCGTGCGAAGGCGGGAAAGATCGCGGTGGCGATGGCGATGCCGAAGACGCCCAGCGGGAACTGGTAAAGGCGTTGCGCCAGTTCGAGCGCGGCGACGGCGCCCTGCGAGGGGATCGGCGGATCGAAGGTATAGCCGAGGAGCGTGATCTGGGTCAGACCGTTCTTGGGCGAGAGCACCCAGGCGATCAGGCTGTCGGCGAAGGCGTTGACCTGGAAGACGGCCAGCCCGACGAGCATGGGCAGCATCATCCAGAGCATCTGTTTGAGCGGTCGGCCCACGCCTCGGAAGTTGAGCGAGATCCCCTCGACCCGCAGCATCGCCGCGGTGATCCAGAGCAGTTGGAACACACCGGCCAGCACGACGGCCAGTGCGACGAACAGCACCATCAGCCGCAGCGCCTCGACATCGCGCAGTTTCTCGGTGGCGAAGAGGGTGAAGAAGATCAGCGTGAGGTTGAGGATGATGGGCGTGGCGGCCGGGGCGCCGAAGCGCCGATGCACCTGCAGCACGCCGCCCATGATCGCCACGGCGCAGACCATCGGCATGTAGGGCAGCATGAGCATCGTCAGGCGGATGGCCAGTGACGAGTCGTCGGTCCAGGTGTAGTGATCGAGCATCCACCGCAGGGCGAACTCGGCGGCGACGGTCAGGCCGCCGAGGACGATCAACTGGAGTGCGAGGCAGGCGGAGGCGAGTCGTCGGGCCAGGCGCGGGTCCTGGCGCAGTTTCTCGGTATAGAGCGGGATGAACGCGGCGGACAGCGCGCCTTCGCCGAACAGACGTCGGAAGAGGTTGGGGATCTTGAAGCCGAGATAGAACGCGTCGCTGATGCCGCCGAGACCGAAGCAGGCGATGATCACCGCGTCGCGGATGAGCCCGGTGAAGCGTGAGACGAGTGTCAATCCGCTGACGAGCATGGCGTGGCCGACGAAGGCCTCGCCGCCCGGGGCTGGGGCGTGGTCTTCCTGGCCGGCCGCGGGCGCGGGCGCAGCGTCATCGGGCATTGGCCGGCGTTGACGTCGGTGGATGGCGGTGACGATGATCCACAACAGGCAGATGGCCGCGGCGCTGCCCACGCCGGCCAGGTGCGAGAGCAGGTCCATGCGGTCGACTTCGCGCCCCGTGGAGGCCTGGAAGTACTCGATGACCCAGGCCGCCATGGCCAGTGGCATGCCGATCGCCAGCAGGTTGACCAGACGCGGCACGCGGCCGAAGACGCGCGCGCCGTAGAGAACCCAGAACCCACCGAAACCCAGCAACAGGTGACCGACATAGTCTTTCCGGATGGCGACGCCGAACGCCTCGTAGGCGTAGCTGCCGGAGAAGGCGGACAGCGGGTGTTCGGTGAAGAGTTGGAAGACGACCAGGGGGCCGAGGCCCAGCGCGACCAGGCGGCAGGTCCAGGCGATGGTGTTTGAGAGTCTGGGGCGCGGGGGGGTGAGTGAGGCGGCGACGAACGCCGCGCCGATGCCGATGAAGTTGGCCAGCAAGTCGGAGGTGGATGAGTTGCGTCCGACCAGGTCCTGCGTGAACTCATCGATGAGCGACCACGACGCCGCGAGCACGGCGCCGGCGACGATGTTGGCCTGCCAGGATGCCTTGCGCCCCAGCAGCCGCGCGTAGATCATGAGGATCGCCAGCCAGGCGTAGCAGGCGAAGTGCAGGAACTTGTCCGACTTCCACACGGCGTCGCCGGCGATCTGCAGGCGTGGCCAGTGGACGGCGATGGACAGCGCCGGCCAGTAGATCAGCAGCAGCGGACGCGCCCACCGGTTGAGCAGGCGGATCCAGATCGGCTGCGGGTCGGGCAGAGGCTCGGGTTGGCTGGCGGGTGCGGCCTGGCTCACGGAGGTCGTTGCCTTTCACAGCAAAGGGGGCGGCGACACGTTACCGGACGACCGGCGCGCGTCACAACCGCGACCCCGACCAATGTGAATCGGCATGGTGTGGACCGGGCCTGCAGGGAGAACGCAAGCGGACCGCCCGGCCGCCCTGATTGCCGGTACAATGCCCGTCCCATGAGCGAAAACAGCGAAAAGGTAACGTTGGTCACGGGCGCGGCGGGGTTCATCGGATCCAGCCTGACCGACCGGCTGCTGGCCGAGGGGCACAGCGTGATCGGTATCGACAACTTCGCCGACTTCTATTCGCGTGAGCAGAAGGAACGCCACGTGGAGGCGGCCTTCCAGAACGGGCTGCACCTGCTGGAGGAGGACATCCGCGATCGCGACACGATCATGCGGACGTTCGAGGAACACAAGCCGACGAACGTGATCCACCTGGCGGCGATGGCGGGCGTGCGGCCGAGCATTGAGGATCCCGCGCTGTACACGGCGGTCAACCTCGACGGTACGACGAACATCCTCGACGCGGCGGTGATGTGCGGCGCGAAGAAGGTGTTGTTCGCCTCGAGTTCAAGCGTCTACGGCAACAACGAGAAGGTGCCGTTCGCGGAGGAGGACCGGGTGGACCATCCGATCAGCCCGTATGCCGCGACGAAAAAGGCCGGCGAACTGCTGTGCCACACGTACAGCCACCTGTATGAGTTGCCGATCTTCTGCCTGCGGTTCTTCACGGTGTTCGGTCCGCGTCAGCGTCCGGACCTGGCGATCAGCAAGTTCCTGAAGCTGGCGGCGGCGGACAAGCCGATCCCGATGTTCGGCGACGGCTCGAGCAGCCGGGACTACACGTACATCGCGGACATCGTGGACGGGGTGATGAAGGCGCTGGCGCGTTGTGGCGACGATGACCTGCCGCGCTACCGCGTGTACAACCTGGGCGGCAGCGACCCGGTCAGCCTGCGGGAGATGATCGACACCATCGGGGAGGTGACGGGCAAGCAGTTGAAGATCGATCAGAAGCCGATGCAGCCGGGCGATGTGAATCGCACGTATGCCGATGTGACGCGCAGTCGCGATGAACTGGGCTACGAAGTGACGACGCGGCTGAAGGAGGGGATCGCAAGGCAGTGGGAGTGGTTGCAGGAACGGGAGTGATCCTGAGAGCCGATCCGGGCAGGGGCGTGCGCCGGGGGTGGGGCGGGCGTCTCGCCCGCCATCGTGGCGTGGTCACGAGCAGGTGTTCTGGCTATTGCGGATCGCTCAGGCCTTCGGCCTGATTGGCGGGCGAGACGCCCGCCCCACTGGAGAACCCATGGGCAGCAATGATCGACTATCGGTAGCGGTACAGGCGGTGCGGCGTGCGTCGGCGGTCTGCCGCGCGGTGCAGGCGGCGCTGGTGACCGAAGACACACTGACGAAGAAGGACCGCAGCCCGGTGACGGTGGCGGACTTCGCCTCGCAGGCGGTGGTTTGCGCGACGCTGTCCGAGGCATTGCCGGGCGAGCCGGTTGTCGCGGAGGAAGACGCGGCGGATCTGCGCGGCGGGGAGAACGCGACGCTAGCCGCGAACGTGGCGTCTCACGTCAGCAGCGCGATGGGCCGCGAAGTAGGCGTCGAGCAGGCGCTCGATTGGATCGACCTCGGCGGCGCATCGGCGACGTCCGGCGGCAGCTACTGGACGCTCGATCCCATCGACGGCACGAAGGGCTTCCTGCGCAAGGAGCAGTACGCCGTGGCGCTGGGCCTGATCGAGGACAACCAGGTGGTGCTCGGCGCGCTGGGGTGCCCGAACCTGCCGCTCAGCGACGGCGGCGAGGCGGGGACGCTGCTCGTGGCCGAGCGCGGCAGGGGTACGCGCGTGCTCCCGCTGTGGTCGGACGACATGGACGGCCGGGCGGTGTCGGTCAGTGCGATTGCCTCGCCGGCTGAGGCGCGGTTCTGCGAGTCGGTCGAGTCCGGGCACAGCGATCAGGATGCGTCGGTGAAGATCGCGCGGCGGCTGGGGATCACCACGCCGCCGGTGCGGATGGACAGCCAGTGCAAGTACGCGGCGGTGGCGCGGGGGGATGCTTCGATCTATCTGCGGCTGCCGACGCGGGCGGATTACCGGGAGAAGATATGGGACCACGCGGCGGGGCTGATCTGCGTGGTTGAGGCCGGGGGGCAGGTGACCGATATCGATGGTAAGCCGCTGGATTTCTCGCACGGTCGGACCTTCGCGGAAAACCGCGGGGTGGTGGCGACCAACGGCGCGGTGCACAACGCGGTGATCGAAGCGATCAGGGCGGCGTTCTAGGCGTCGGGTGCCACTGGCGGCGTGCCCGCCAGCGCTTTGGTGGCGACGTGTCAGACACTGGCGGACAAGCCGCCAGTGGCACCGAGGCGGGCCGGGTGGCAACCGCGGTATCAAGGACGAACGGCATGCCATGGGAAGGCTGGTTGACGCTGGGGACGATCGGGCTAATGGCCTTCGCCCTGGTGCGGGGGATGGCCGGGCCGGACACGGTGCTGCTTGCGGGGCTGGCGCTGCTCATGTCGGTGGGGGTGTTTACCGATCGCATGCCGGAACCGGCGGAGATTGTCGCGGGATTCGGCAACGAGGGATTGATCGCGATCGGGGTGCTGTTCGTCGTGGCGCAGGGGCTGTTTCAGACCGGGGCGATGAGCATGGTGACGCGCCCGCTGCTGGGCCGGCCGCGCTCGGTCACGAGCGCGCAGGTGCGGCTGATGCCGCCGGTAGCGGTGCTCTCGGGCTTCATGAACAACACGCCGATCGTGGCGATGTTCATGCCGGTGGTGCACGACTGGACGAAGAAGACGGGCCTGGCCGCGTCGAAGCTGTTCATGCCGCTCAGTTACGCGGCCATCCTCGGCGGCGTGTGCACGCTGATCGGCACGAGCACGAATCTCGTGGTGCACGGGCTGGTGCTCGATGCACAGGATGCGAACCACCTGGCGGGCGTTGAGTTGCACATGTTCACCATCGCGGCGGTGGGCGTGCCGGTGGCGCTGGCGGGGATGGCGTATGTGCTGATCGCCTCGCCGCGACTGCTGCCGGATCGCAAGGCGCCGGACGCGTCGATGGACGATGCGCGGCGATACAGCGTGGAGATGCTCATCGAGAAGGGCAGCGCCGTCGCGGGAAAGAGCATCGAGGACGCGGGGCTGCGGCATCTGCCGGGCGTGTACCTGGCGTCGATCGAGCGCGAGGGCGAACTGCTGCCCGCGCCGGGGCCGGAGACGGTGTTGCATTCGGGGGATCGGCTGATCTTCGTCGGGCGGGTGGACTCCATCGCGGACCTTCAGAAAGTGCGCGGGCTGGTGCCGGCGGCCGACCAGGTGTTCAAGCTCGATCAGCCGCGCCCGAACCGCGTGCTGGTCGAGGCGGTGGTGAGCAACGCCAATCCGCTGGTGGGCAAGAGCATCCGGGAGGGGCGTTTCCGCACGGTGTATGACGCGGTGGTAATCGCGGTGCATCGCGGCGGGCGGCATCTGCACCAGCGCATCGGCGACATCGTGCTGCGTCCGGGCGATACGCTGCTGATCGAGTCGCATCCGGCGTTCGTGGATCGACAGCGCCATCGTCGCGATTTCTATCTCGTCTCGAAGGTGGATGGCTCGCGCCCGCCGCGCCATGAGAAGGCGTGGATGGCGCTGGCGATTCTCATCGGCATGGTGGCGCTCATCACGCTGACGCCGATGTCGCTGCTCAACGGCGCGCTGCTCGCGGCGGGGGCGATGGTGCTGACCGGTTGTTGCCAGTCGCACGAAGCGCGCGGCGCGGTGGACCTTCGGGTGCTGCTGGCGATCGGCGCGGCGATCGGGATCGGGCGGGCGCTGGAAAGCAGCGGGGCGGCTGGCGCGGTGGCCGGCGGAATCATCGAGCTGACCGAGCCGCTTGGGCCGGTCGGGCTGCTGGCGGGGGTGTACCTGGTGACGCTGCTGTTCAACATGATGATCGGGCACGTAGGCGCGGCGGTGCTGGTCTTTCCCATCGCCCTGGCCGCGGCGGCCCGGATGGACCTGAACGCGATGCCGTTCATCATCAGCATCATGGTGGCCGCGTCGGCGGACTTCGCCTCGCCGACGAGCTACCCGACGCACATCATGGTCTACGGCGCCGGGGGGTATCGATTCAGCGATTACGTGCGTTTCGGCCTGCCGCTCAATGCCATCACGATGGCGGTGACGGTGGGGCTGGCGCCGGTGATCTGGCCGGTGCGATAGGGCGGCGGGACAGCAGGACAGCAAAGCAGCAAAGCAGTAAATCGGACGGAGCAGGCTGTTGGCGGGGCTCATACATGGCCGGAGGCTTTCCGCTATGCTGTCGGCCCCGATTTCCAGATGAGGAGGTAATCCAAGATGACTCGACCGTTGATCGCCCCGCATGGTGGCACGCTCGTCAACCGGATTGTGAGCCCGGACCAGGGCAAGGCGCTGAAGGAGGAAGCCGCGTCGTTGCCGCAGATCACGTTGTCCGCCAAGCAGGCGTGCGACCTGGAGATGATCGCCATCGGCGCGTTCTCGCCTTTGACCGGTTTCGTCGGCAAGGCCGACTTCGAGAGCATCTGCAAGACGATGCATCTGGCCGGCGGCAAGGTGTGGCCGATTCCGATCACGCTGTCGGTCGATGACGATGTGAAGGCGAAGCTGACCGAAGGCGGCCGCGCGGGGCTGAAGCATCCGGACGGCACGCTGCTGGCGGTGATGACGGTGGATGAGATCTACCCGCACGACAAGAAGCTCGAGATTCCGCACGTCTTTCGCACCGAAGACGAGGGGCACCCGGGCGTGAAGGCGGTCGTCGATGAGGGCGACTGGTGCGTGGGCGGACCGATCGATGTCATCACCGTCACGCCGGCCAACGAACCGGGCGAGCAGTTCACGGAATTCCGTCTGCCGCCGGCGAAGACGCGCGGCGCCTTCCAGAGCCGCGGGTGGGCGACGGTCTCCGCGTTCCAGACGCGCAATCCCATTCACCGCGCGCACGAGTACCTGTGCAAATGCGCCCAGGAGATCACCGACGGCCTGCTGATTCATCCGCTGGTCGGTGAGACCAAGCCCGGCGACATCCCGGCCGAAGTGCGGATGGAGTGCTACCAGACGATCATCCGCGAGTACTTCCACCCGGATCGTACGATGCTGACGGTGATGCCCGCGGCCATGCGTTACGCCGGCCCGCGCGAGGCCATCCAGCACGCGCTGACGCGCCAGAACTACGGGATCAGCCACTTCATCGTCGGACGCGACCACGCGGGCGTGGGTGATTACTACGGCACGTACGATGCGCAGCTCATCTTCGACGAGTTCGATAGGGGCGAGATCGAGGTCGAGATCCTGAAGTTCGAGCACGCGGCGTGGTCACACAAGGCCCAGGGGATGGTCAGCGGCAAGACGTTCCCGAAGATCCAGGGCGACCAGGTGTTCCTGTCGGGCACGAAGGTCCGCGAAATGCTGAGCAAGGGCGAGCGCCCACCGGCCGAGTTCAGCCGCCCGGAGGTGGCGGATGTGCTGATCAAGTGGGCGAAGCAGTAGAGCAGCAGATCAGCAAAGCAGCAGAACAGCAGATGAAATGAAGAGGCCCAGGGATGGTAATCCCTGGGCTTCTGTCTTCTACAATCTGCTTCGTGCCTTTCTTCCTTTCTCCCTTCGTCGCTCAATCGCTCCGTCGCTTCCTCAGATAATCCCATTGCTTTCCAGCATATCCAGGCACTTCTTCACTGATTCTTCCACGCTCAGTTCGTGTGTGGGCAGGAGCAGTTCAGCGCTGGTCGGTTCCTCGAAGGGGTCGTCGATGCCGGTGAAGCCCTTGATTTCGCCGGCGCGGGCTTTCTTGTACAGGCCCTTGGGGTCGCGTTTCTCAGCTTCTTCGAGTGTGCAGTTGACGTAGCACTCGAAGAAGGGGATGCCGGCTTCGTCATGCAGGGCGCGGACGGCGTCGCGGTCGGCCTTGTAAGGGCTGATGAAGCTGGTGATGGAGATCATGCCCGCGTCGGCGAACAGCTTGGTGACTTCACCGATGCGGCGGATGTTCTCGGCGCGGTCCTCGGCCGAGAAGCCGAGATTCTTGTTCAGGCCGTGACGGATGTTGTCACCGTCGAGGCGGTAGGCGTGCTTGCCGCGCTGGAGCAGCACCTGCTCGAGGGCGACGGCCACGGTGCTCTTGCCCGAGCCGGACAGGCCGGTCATCCAGAGCGTACATCCCTTCTGACCGAGGTTCTTCTCGCGTTCGGCGCGCGTCACTTCGCCGTCATGCCAGGTGATGTTGGTCGCTTTCTGCTCGGCCATGTCGGTCTGCTCCTGCGGGGTGAGGGTGGTAGGTCAATGGCCGCGCGGAGCGGCAACAGGGGCAGAGAGAATAGCGAAAACCCCGGCGCGGGTCGAGCAGATATCGATATGGCGACCCGGGCGCCTGTTGATCGCCGGCCGGGCTGCAGGCCCGCGGCCGGAAGCGGCGGATCAGTAGTACCCCTCGTCGTCACCCATGTAGTTCTTGATCTCGGATTCGCTGACGCTTTGGGGCGAGGTGGAGCCGGCCTTCTTCCGCTCGCGCTGCCCGGCCGAGCCGTCGGCGAAGCCCACGCTGACCTGGGCCGGGTCGTCGTCGCTGTGCCACGAATCGCGCGGGTCGCCGTCGATGTCCGAGTAGAGCTTGCGGGTGATGACGGCGTCGGCGACGACCATCTTCGTGGTGGGTGAGATCACGCGGTGCATCGGCTGGCCGGCCAGGATGAACGTCCGCTCCATGCCGAAGTATGCGTCCGGCTGGTTCCTGAATCCCTTGGTGTGCGTGTAGTACCAGTAGGAGCTGCCGGTGGCCTCGAAAAGCGGCTCGTCGATGCCCTTGTCGCTGCAGCCGCGATCGAGCGGGCATTCGAGGATGGAGAAGTCGGTGCCGATGTACGAGTTGATGGGGCGGTCGTCCGTGGGGGTGTTCCCGCCCTCGACACTGCTCGAACCCGGTTCGCCGGCCAGCGCCAGCGACTTGATGGGGTCCTTCTGCGGGTTCCACGGTGGATACAGGTCGTTGTGGTCCTTCGCGTACTCGTTGACCGCCATGGCCAGTTGCCCGGTGTTGGACTGGCAGGCGCCCATGCGTACGCCGTGGCGGATGCCGAACAGCGCGGGCACGGCCAGGCCGACCAGCAATGCCAGAATGCCGATGACCACCAGCAGTTCGATAAGGGTGAAGGCCGAAGCATGTCGCGGTTTCACAGCGGCGATCCTTTCTGCCGATGGGGAGGACATCTGTCGCCCGACAGCGCGGGGAGCGCTGGTTTGTCGACACGAGCCCGGTGGCCGGAGGCAGGGTCGCAGGCCGCGGGCAATTGCAGCCGCCGCCCGTCTGTCCGTATTGTAAAGGCCCCGCCATGGGCGGACAAGCCCCGCGAAGGACCGATTGGGGCTTGATTGGCAAGGAGTTGCGCATGTGGAGTGAATCCGGCCCGCGACTGGCGGCGATGCCCTGGACGGCGCGCGGGCTGCTGGTTCTGATCGTCGCGGGCAGCGCCGCCATGTGGCAGGGGGGGACAGGGGTCTGGACTTTCGCGCTGGTGGGCGTGGCGCTGCTATGGGCGGCGTGGATGCTGGCGGGCATGCTGCATGGCCAGGGACGCGCGCCGATTCATCCGGTGCAACTGGCCGCGGCGCTGCCGGCCGCGCTGCTGACTGGCCATTTCCTCGTCAAGCGACTGACGCCGGTGGACAGCCCGCGGGCGATCGACGGCACGCTCGACGCGTCGATGGTGATCCACCTGTGGCTGTTCAGCCTGATGCTGATGCTGTCACAGGACCTGTTCGGACGGCGGACGCGCGGGGTCGGCCCGCTGCTGGGCGGCATGGGATTCGCGGTGTCGCTGGCAGCGCTGGCGGGCGCGGCGATCGGATGGGGGCAAGGCGCGAGCCACTCGTTTGTCCTGCTGGGCCTGAGTGGCGCGGCGTTGGGCGCCGGCAGGCTCATCGATGCTCGTCGCGACGCGGCGTCGCCGGTTGGCGAGGCGAAGGCGGGGCGGCACGGCGGTATGCGCAGCCGCCCGCTCCTGGCGGTGGGCGCGTCGATCCTCGCTGCGCTGATCGCGGCGTGGTATGGATGGGTGGTTCATGCGTCGGCGGACGACGTTGGCGTTGCGTTGCTTGGCGCGGGCGAGGATGCCTTCCGGCAGTTGTCCGGGCGCGATGCCGGGGCCGCGGTCTGGCTGCGGGCTGCCGGCATCCCGGCGATCATCCTCAGCGCCGCGATGGTCGCCGGATGGCTGGTCTGGGCGGTCGGGCAGTCTCGATGCGGCCGGCGCGGCCGGGCGCTGCACGCTGTCGCGGCGCTGCTCGCGCTCGCGGCGTGGATGGCGCCGGGGGGCAGCGCGTTGCCGGGGCCTACCCTCTTTGCCGCGCTCGTGCTCGGGACGCTGGCGAGCAACGACGCGAAGCCCGCGCGGCAGTGGCACGGCGTCTGGGTGCTGGCGCCCTTCCTCGTCGTGGCGATGATGCTGGCCATCGGCCGCACGGGCACGATGGTGGAGATCGCCGCGTTCAGCCACGGCCTGGGTGACAAGTGGGAGCACGCGATCGTCGGTTTCCTGGTGACGTTGGCCCTCGGCTGGCTGTTCGGGGCGCGCTGGTGGTGGCTGGGGCTGATTGCGACCGTCTGCGGTGCGGGCGCGGGTTACGCGGCCGAGTGGGCGCAACTGTGGCTATCGTCGCGCAAGTTCGAGGGGGCGGACTGGCAGGCGCACCTGCTGGGGGGGATGGTGGCGATGGCGCTGTGCTGCTTCGCGTGGCTGGTGCGTTCGATGGTGCGGCGGGCCCATCGCCGCTACGAGGATGATGACATCGCGCGGGCGTGGGGCGTGGGCCTGGCGATCACCGCGGCGACGGCGTTCTTCACAATTCAGGCGGGCGTGTTGCTGCGGCCCGGCGCGCTGGCGCCGCCGCGCGTGGACTTCTATGACAACGTGGCGGTGAAGGGCCGGTGGATCGCCGCGTACGGCTGCGTTGAGGGCGAGTGCCACGAGCACGTGTTCTTCTTCACCTGGCGCGGCGACGAGCCGATCGAGCGGGCGGTCAAGTATCACGGGCGTTACCTGCCGATTCCGGATCGCGACCTGCTGCCGATCGGTGCAACGCCGCTGCGCGTGGTCGGGCACCCGTACGGCCCGTACAGCCGGCAGGTAAGCCGACCGGTCATGCAGGTGATCGAGAAGCAGACGCAGGTGGTTCTCGTCGATGCGCGGGTGCTCGAGTCAGGGGCAGCGCCAGCCGAACCGTGGTCGAAGCTGTCATCGGGCGGCGTGGCGGCGGTCTTGTGTGTTGACATTGCGAAGCCGCTGGAGGCGCGTCGGGCGGCGCTGGCCGCGCGGCTTGGGGGTGAGCCGCTGATGGTGACGCTGCCGTCCTATCGCGAGACGCGCGTGGAGCAGTTGCAGCGGGCGGCGAACATGGTCAGCGCCGGCCACCGCGCGGCGGCGGTGCTGATCACGCGCGATCCGTTACTGGCGCGTGACGCGGTCAGCGGTACATTCTCGAACGGCCGTCCATCGCGGCGGTTCCGCGTGTTGCTGATTGGCGGAAGCGAGTCGGCGCAGGCCGCGCGCGATGTGTTCGTGGTTGATTCGCTCGCGGAAGCCGTGGCGTGGGTGGCGGGCCTGGAAGGCGCGCGGCCGGGGCCGTAGCGGTCGCGACGGCGATCAGCCGAAACGCCCGGTGACGTAGTCTTCCGTTTCCTTGAGCTGCGGCTTGGTGAAGATGTCGAGCGTCGGGCCGTACTCGATCAGTCGCCCGAGGTACATGAAGGCGCAGTAGTCGCTGGCGCGGGAGGCCTGCTGCATGTTGTGGGTGACGATGAGGATGGTGTACTCGCCCTTGAGTTCCTGGATGAGGTCCTCGATCTTGCCGGTGGCGATCGGGTCGAGTGCGGAGCACGGCTCGTCCATGAGCAGCACTTCCGGCTCGGCGGCGATGGCCCGGGCGATGCACAGGCGCTGTTGCTGGCCGCCGGACATGCCCATGGCGTTTTCGTGCAGGCGGTCCTTGACTTCGCCCCACAGCGCGGCGCCGCGCAGGCTGCGCTCGACCACGTCGTCCAGCAGGCTTCTCCGACGGATGCCGTCGATGCGCAGCGAGTACACGACATTCTCGTAGATGGACATCGGGAAGGGATTGGGCTTCTGGAAGACCATGCCCATGCGTTTACGCAGTTCGATGACATCGATGCCGCGCGAATAGACGTTGTGATCGCCGTAGATGATCGACCCGCTGGTGCGCACGCTGTCGATCAGGTCGTTGAGCCGGTTGACCGATCGCAGCAACGTGCTCTTTCCGCATCCCGACGGGCCGATGAGCCCGGTGACGAGGCCCTTGGGGATGTCCATGTTGACATCGAACAGGGCCTGTTTCTTGCCGTAATGCAGATCGAAGTTCTGGATGCGGATGATCGCTTGCTCGCCGGCCACGGCCGGGTGCGTGGCGGTGTCGACGCGCTCGCCCATGGCGATCGCATCGAGGCGGCTGCGCTGCGACGGGGCGGCGTGATCGGCGACGTTGGGGGCATTGGACATCAACACACGACTCCCGACGGCGTTCAGGTTCTCGCCATCTTCTTGATCTGCATTCGGTACACGGTGAAACGGACGATCACGTTGACCACGAAGATCAGGGCGATGAGCACGAGCATACCGGCCCAGGCCAGTTCGTGTTGCGGCTTGAACGAGCCGGTGGCGTACTCGAAGATCTGCAGGCTGAGCGACGGGAACTGCCGGCCCGGATTCCACCTGAGCCACTGGCTGCCCGCGGCGGTGAAAAGCAGCGGGGCCGTTTCACCGGCGACGCGCGCCACCGCGAGCATGATGCCGGTGATGATGCTGCCGGTGGCGGTGGGAATGACGACTTTCACGATCGTGCGTGCCTTGGTCGCGCCCAGGGCGATCGAAGCTTCGCGGTAGCTTTGCGGCACCAGCCGCAGCATCTCCTCGGTGGTGCGGGCGACGATGGGGATCATGATGAACGCCAGGGCCATCGCGCCGGCATAGCCGTTGTAGCCGCCCAGTGGGACGACCAGCAGCTCGTAGCCGAGAATGCCCACGACGATACTGGGCACGCCGTTGATCACGTCCGAGATGAAGCGCACCGGTCCGGCGAACCACGAGCCGGCGCTGTACTCGGACATGTACACGCCGGCCAGCACCCCCAACGGGATGCCGACAAGGCTGGCCAGGGCGACGAGGATGAGTGTACCGACGACCGCATGCTTCATGCCGCCGGGGTCGAAATCCATCGGCTCGTCGTTGCCCTCGCCGCCCGTCCGGTCCGCCGCGTTGCTCGACGCGTCGGCCGGCGCCGGCTCGACCATCGCTTGCCGGTCGTCGTCGCCCATATTCGGCGACTTGTAACTCTCCAGGAAGAAATCGCCCGAAAGGTGCCGCGCGCCTTCGGCGACGAGGAAGCCGGTGACGATCGCCAGCACGCCGAGAATGCACAGCGTCAGCAGGAGGCAGACGCCCTTCATGAGCAGGCTCAGAAGCCGCTGCCATTTCTTGTAAAGCGGGCGTGCATGGGCCCGGCGTGAGGTTGGCGCGTCGAACTGGCTCATGGCGTATGGCTGCTCAGAATGCCTCCGACGAACGCGAGTTGCCGCCGACCACCAGCCATCGCGCGACGAGGCTGAAGGACAGCGACATCACCAGCAGGATCAGGGCCACTTCCGTCAGCGCCGCCAGGTGCAGTTCGCTGTTGGCCTCCGCGAACTCGTTGGCCAGCAGCGAACTCATGGTCTGCGCGGGTGCGAAGGGCGACGCGTCGATGCGCATGGCGTTGCCGATCACCATGGTGACGGCCATGGTTTCGCCCGCCGCGCGTCCCAGCCCCAGCATGATCGCCCCGAAGATGGCCGAGCGGCTGTAACGCAGCATTTCCTTGGAGCTTTGCCACCACGTCGCGCCGAGGGCGAGCGTGCCCTCGATCTGTGCGCGGGGTACGGCCTTGAGCACATCGCGGCTGACGGCGGTGATGATCGGCAGAATCATGATGGCCAGCACCAGCCCGCCGCAAAGCATGTCGCGCCCGGTCAGCGGAATCTCGCGGCCCTCGCTGTAGAACAGCCACTCGCGGGCAAAGGGCATCCATCCGACGGCGTCCTTGATGCCCGGTTCGAGGTGGTCCTGCAGGAAGGGCGCGAGGACGAACAGGCCCCAGATGCCGTAGGCGATCGACGGGATCGCCGCGAGGAACTCGACCAGGAATGAGATCGGTCCGGACAGCACCTTGGGGCAAAGGCGCACGAGGAACAGGGCGGTGCCCAGGCTGAGCGGCACGGCGATGATCAGCGCGATCATGGAGCTGACGGCCGTACCGTAGATGACCGGCAGGGCGCCGAAAGCCGGGGGGATGACCTCGGCGATCTTCGCGTCCCCGTCCGCGTCGTAGACGATTTCGCCCGCTTCGTCGCGCTCGTAGACAGGCAGCTCATTGGGACGCCACTCGGAATTGACGAGGAAGCCGAATCCGAATTCGCTGATGGAGGGCCAGGCGGCCCAGGTGAGCACGATCAGCAGGGCGATGAGCATGCCGATGATGCACAGTCCCGACAGCCGCGCGATGCCGGCAAAGGTGTTGTCCGCGGTGAACCGACGCCGCTCACCGGCCAGCGGGCGTCGGGCGCGGCGCTCGGACGGCGCTGCTTGCCTGCTGCCGGTTGCCGATTCACTCATTGCCCGTTCCCTGATCTGTTGCGGCCGCGTCGCTGCGTCTTAACGCCACCTCTCGCAAAGCAAGCGAACGCAAGCGATGGTGGAGGGCGCGACAGTGGGGCATCGGCCCGTCAGATCGCTCGGCGGCCGGGTCATTCACCGATCTTCAGCGCCTCGCCCTTGTAGGTGAGCGTTTTCAGGGCTGCTTCGACCTTCTTCTGCACCGGCTCGGCCAGCGGCGCGTAGTCCATGTCAGCCGCGAACTTCTGCCCGTCATGCGTCACCCACCAGAGGAAGTCCACGAGGTGCTGGGCCGCCTCCTTGTCGGGCAGGTTGTGCAGGTCGGCATAGACGATCAGGTACGTGAAAGCGGCGATGGGGTAGCTGTCTGCGCCGGGCTGGTTCCAGATGTCGGCCGTCAGGAGGTTGCCTTCCATCGTGTCGCTTGCCCCGGCGCCCGCCGCCGCGACGGTTTCGGGCGAACTGAGGACGAATGCGCCGTCGCGATTCCGGATCGCCGCGGCCGGCAGGCTGTTCTGCTGGGCGTACCCGTGCTCGACATAACCCATCGCGCCCTTCGTCTGCGTGACCGCGGCCGTGACGCCCTGGTTGCCCTTGCCGCCCTGGCCCACCTTCCACTGTACCTGCTTGCCGGAGCCCACGGACGACTTGAACTTCTCGCTCTGCGTCGACAGGTACTTCGTGAACACGTAGTTCGTGCCGCTGCCGTCGGTCCGGTACACGGGGGTGATCGCCGTGTCGGGCAGGTTCACATCGGGGTTCAGGTCCTTGATGCGCTGGTCGTTCCAGCGCGTCACCTCGCCGAGGTAGATGTCGGCCACCAGTTCGCCGGTCAGCTTGAGGTCGACATCGACCTCCGGCAGGTTGTAGGTGATCACCACCGCCCCGGCCACCGATGGGAACTCGACCACCGCATCCGCGCCGCCGAGCTTCTCGAAGTCCTCGTCCTTCAGCGGCGCATCGGAGCCGGCGAAGTGGACGGTCTTGTCCGTGATGCTCTTGATCCCGCCGCCGGACCCGATGGCCGAGTAGTCAATCTTGATGTCCGGGTGGGTCTTGACATATTCACCAATCCACTTCTTGTAGAGCGGGGCGGGGAAAGTCGCGCCGGCGCCGCTGAGGTCCTCGCCGCATCCGGTGGCGAGCACGGCGAGACTGAGGGTTACCAGGCTTCCGAGCATTCTGCTGATCGTCATTTTGCGCCTCGTTGGGGATGGAGTCACGTGGTTGGTCATGGAGGGCCGACGCGGTACCGGCCAAGAATCGTATTGTTACAGAATCGCCCTTGCCCGCAACCACCGCGCAGCACATCAACCGGCCGCAATTCAGCAGTGAATCACGGTGCGGTGGCGGGTGCCGCAACCGGCCGGAACGTTAGAAATGTGTGAGGACCCGCATTACCACGTCGTGCCGGCCGATGCGTGGCTCACTTGATCGTGTTCAACTTCACCGGCTTGTTCGTCTTCGCGCAGCGCGTGACCGCTTCGAGCACCTTCTGGGTCTTGTACGCGTCGGCGAAGTCGGGCAGCGGCACCTCCGGCTTCTTGCCACCCAGCACGCGCATCATGTCGGCCACCTGGTTGATGAAGCCGTGCTCGTAGCCGATGGCGTGGGCGGTGGGCCACCAGACGTCGGCGTAGGGGTGGCCGGCATCGCCGTTGGAGACGTTGATGGTGGACCAGCCCTGCTGGGCCTCGGGCAGCGTGGCGTCGTACCACTCGAGTTCGCACATGCGCTCGAAATCGAACTTGATGGCGCCCTTGTCGCCGTGGATTTCGATCTTGTTGCCGTTCTTGTCGCCGGTGGACAGCCGCGTGGCCTCGAAGCTGGCCACCGCGCCACCGGAGAACTTCGCGATGAACATCGCCACATCGTCGACGGTGGAGCGCGCCTTCTTCGTCGCGGCGGTCCTGGCCCCGCGGCCGGAGATCTCACCGCCGCTCGAACCGGCCAGCACCGTGCGCTGCTTGACGAACGTTTCGAGCATCGCGCCCTGCACGAGGGAGATCTCCTCGCCGGTGATGAAGCGCGCCGTGTCGATGCTGTGGGCGCACAGGTCGCCCAGCGAGCCGGAGCCGGCCACGTCGCCCTGGAAGCGCCACAGCATCGGCGTGTCGGGCCCGGCCCAGTCCTGCAGGTAGAAGCCGCGCACGTGGTAGATGCGCCCGAGCTTGCCGGCCCTGGCCAGTTGATGCGCAAACGCCACCGCCGGGCAGCGCCGGTAGTTGTACCAGACGAACGTCTTCTGCTTGCGATGTGCCTTCGCTTCGTCGAGCATCACCTTGGCGTTGGCCAGCGTGTTGGCCAGCGGCTTCTCGCAGGCGACGTGTTTGCCCGCCTTCAGCGCGGCGACGGCCAGTTCGCGGTGCACATTGTTCGGCACACCGATGTCGACCAGGTCGATCTCGGGATCCTTCAGCACCGCATCGTAGTCGGTCGAGGCGTTCTGCCAGCCCCAGCGCCTGGCGAAGGCCTTCGTCTCGTTGGGATGGCGGGCGACCACGGTGTGCATCACCGGTTCGACCGGAAGATCGAAGAACTTGGCCACTTTCATGTATGCATTCGAATGCGCCCGGCCCATGAACTTGGTGCCCACCAGCGCAACGTTGATCGTCTTCTTCTTCGCCATGACTGCTCCTTCTCGTTCGATGTGAACCTGATCGAGCGACCAGTCTACCGGGAAGCGGGCTGACGGCAATGGCCCGGCCGCCGACGACACCTGCCGGCATCTGACCAGTCAATCAGTCAACCAGTGAGCTAGTCAACTCGTCAACCAGTCAACCAGGAAGAGGGCCGGCCCGCCGCCATGCCGCACGGGCCGCCGACCACGGCAGCCCCCGCCCGGCCCCGCTATCATGTCCCCGCTATGCCACATACGAAGACCGTGACCACCGATGATCTATTCCGCGGCGTCGAGGGTGTCTACTCCGAAGCCGACCTGCAGGCCAAGCTCAAGGAAGGCCGGCCGCTGCGCATCAAGCTCGGGTTGGATCCGACGGCTCCGGACATCCACCTCGGCCACAGCGTCGTGCTGCGGAAGATGCGCCAGTTCCAGGAACTGGGCCACAAGGCGGTGCTGCTCATCGGCGACTACACCGCGAAGATCGGCGACCCCACCGGCCGGGATACCACGCGTCCCGTGCTCGACGACGCCACCATCGACGCCAACGCGCAGACCTATCTCGACCAGGCCGGCAAGATACTGGATACCTCGCCGGAAAAGCTCGAATTGGTGCGCAACAGCGAGTGGCTGAGCAAGCTGTCATTCGCGGACGTGCTCAAGTACACGGGGCTGATCACCGTCCAGCAGATGCTGCATCGCGAGAACTTCAAGAACCGCATGCAGAAGGGCACCGAGATCATGGTCAGCGAGTTCATGTATCCGCTGATGCAGGCCTACGACTCGGTGGCCATCGAGGCGGACGTCGAGCTGGGCGGCACGGACCAGACCTTCAACTGCCTGATGGGCCGGCAGCTCATGGAGCGGCTGGGCATGAACAAGCAGGTGGTCATGGTCATGCCCATCCTGCGCGGCCTCGACGGGCACGAGAAGATGAGCAAGAGCAAGGGCAACTACGTCGGCCTGACCGACGAACCGTTCGACATGTTCGGCAAGGTGATGAGCATTCCCGACGCGTTGATGGCCGAGTACTACCAGCTCTGTACGGACGTTCCCATGGACCGGGTCAACAGCCTGATGAATGCCGAGACGACCCACCCGCGCGATGCGAAGGACGTGCTGGGCCGCATTATCGTGGAGGACTACCACGACCGAAACGCCGCGGCCGCGGCGAGCGAACGGTTCAAACAGCAGTTCACGCAGGGGCAAGTACCGGATGACATCGAGGTCAAGTCGATCGCCGCGGCGACGGTCGGCATCATCAACCTCGTCCGCGATGTCGGCTTCGCCCAGTCCAACAGCGAAGCGCGGCGACTGATCGAGCAGGGCGGCGTCAGCCTCGACGGCGAAAAGGTGACCGACCCCAAGGCCGAGGTGACCATCGACGGCGAGCCGGTGCTGAAGGTGGGCAAACGCAAGCTTTGCCGGGTGAAGGTGGGGTAGGGCGGCCGCGGGGTCATCCCTTCAGATGTTCAGGTGCAGGTCCACTGGGGCGAGGGCATCCGCCAATGGCTCAAGCATCAACGCGCGCTCACCCGATCAACTACAATACCCCTATGAGTCAGACCGAACAGGCCACCGAGCCGAAGCGTGAAACGAAGTCCGCCGCGAAGCATGCGGAACTGCCGGCCGACCTGCCCCAGCGTGTCGAGGCGGCGCTGCTGACCACCGATCGGGCCATGTCCGCGGCGAAGCTGGCCGGGCTGTTCGAGGGGGTGACGGTGAAGGTGGTCACCGACGCGATCGAGGAGCTGAACAAGACGTACAACGCGTCGAAGCGGTCGTTTCGCATCGAAGAGGTGGCCGGCGGGTACCAGATGCTGACGCTGCCGGAATACTCCGGCGTGCTCGACGCCCTGCAGAAGACGCGCGCCCAGACGCGCCTCACGGCCGCGTCGCTCGAGACGCTGGCCATCATCGCCTACAAGCAGCCCATCCTTCGCGTGGACGTCGAAGCCATCCGCGGCGTGGCGTGCGGCGAAGTCATCCGCACGCTGATGGACATGCACCTGGTGAAGATCGTCGGCCGGGCCGAGACCCTCGGCCGGCCGATGCTCTACGGCACGACCAAGTTCTTCCTGGAAACCTTCGGCCTGGCGAACCTGAAGGATCTGCCGAAGGTGGAGGAGCTGAAGATAGCGACGGAGCGACGGAGCGACGGAGAAGAAGAGAGGCACGAAGGCACGGAGGCACGAAGGCACGAAGCGGAGGAAGAAGGCGACGAAGCGGGAGAAAGCGCGGGCGCGGCGCCCGATGCGGATACTGACCGAGACTGACCGAAGCCCAGGGATTACCATCCCTGGGCCTCTGCGTTTATTGCGTTTGCTGCGTTAACTGCGTGTGCCGGCTTACCGCCATCACGACTCAGGAAAAACCCCATGGTGCGCCAACTGCTTCCAGCGATCGCTCTCGCACTCACCTCGGTGATGCTTTCCGCCTGCACCACGACATCCAGTTCGCTGCGCGGCGTGGTGGTCGAGGGCCGCTCGCCCGGGGTCTATCTCGTCAGTGCCGACGATCCGCGGCTCAAGCGCTACCCCGTCGAGGATGCGCTGGTCGAGGTCGTGGTCAACCCCAAGGACATCCGGCCGGAGCGATTCGAGTCCCCGCCGACGCTGCCCGACGGCGAATTCTCGATCGATCCGACAGTCTTCGGGGCCGGCTTTCTGCAGTACGACCTGGGCATCTTCGCCCGCGCCCGCGGATACGGCGACGTCTGGGGCGAGCCGCAGTGGCCCGGCTCAAACCAGCGGATTCTCATCATCATGGCGCCCGGGCGTCCCGGGGCCCTCCGCCGGCCGGGGTCGAGCGAGGTCGACGAGATGATGAAGTACCTGGACAAGCCCACCGGTCAGTGAGCCACTTCAGGGGACTGCTCGCCCGGCGGCTTCACCAGGTCGCGCATGTCGATGGTCGGGTCCGTTTCGTCCGTGATCTCCACGCCCAGCAACGTTTCGATCGTGTCTTCAAGCGTGACGATCCCGGCCGTGCCGCCGTACTCGTCGACCACGTGCAGCAGGTGATCGCCTGACTTGAGCATCTGTTCCATCGCCTTGGCGACGGTCGCCAGTTCTGGAATCGTGCCGATCGGTTTCATCAACTGCGACATCGTCTTGCCATGCTCGTCATGCTGTTCGGCGTAGAGGATGTCCTGGCGCGTCACCAGGCCGACCACGTCGTCCGCACTCTCGTGATACACCGGCATGCGGCTGAAGTTCAGCGGGTTGTGCGCCGCTGTCACCTCCCGCACCGTGGCGTCCTGCTGCAGCATGAACACCACCGGGCGCGGCGTCATGACGCGTTCGACCACCACCTCACGAATGGCCAGCACGTTGCGGACGATCGTCGATTCCTCGGCCGTCAACGTCCCGGACAGTTCGGCCATGTCCGCCACCGCGCGCACCTCGTCGCGCGACAGCGAGTACTGGCTCTTCTTCATCAGTCCGCCGGAGATGTGCCCGAGCATCCACACGAGCGGCCAGGTGATGTAGATCAGGCTCTGCACGGCGTAGGCGGTGAAGGGCGACAGCCGCCGCGCGTACTTCGCGCCCAGCGATTTGGGGATGATCTCCGACAGCACGAGGATCAGCAGCGTCACGACGGCGCTGGCCACCGCGACCCAGGCCTCGCCGAAGATGACCATCACCTCCGCGCCCACCCCGGCCGCCCCGGCCGTGTGCGCGATGGTGTTGACCGTCAGGATCGCGGCCAGGGGCTGGTCGATGTTCTCCTTGAAGCGCTGCAGGATCAGCCCGGCGCGATGGCCCTTTTCCTCCATCAGTTTCACGTGCGGGCGCGGCACGGAGAGCAGGGCCGCCTCCAACAGCGAGCACAGAAACGAGAACCCGATCGCCAGCAGCAGGTAGACGATGAGCATGAACCAGGCATGGCCCGAGTCATCGGGCACGGCCATGGCGAGCAGGTTGGGCGTCAGGTCTTGCATCTGTCGGCCTTCCACTTTAGCAACTGTCGGCCGCGCTAACCCGGCACGTGAGCGCGGGCGGCAAAACCTGCAGTCGGCCTTCCACGATTACCTGATCGGGCGGATCGGAGCTAAACTGGTGTCCAACGGGTATGCCCCATCGTCAGGCGGGGCATGAATCGGGTTAGGTGCGGACATCATGCACGTGAACGGCGACCCACGGACGGTCCGGACGCTCTCCGGACCGCCGGTCAAACACAGCAAGATCGGCGAGTGGTTCACGCTGCTCGCCTGCATGCTGTTGGCCCTGCCGATGCTGATCGTCTGGCTGGGCCGCCCGCAGATTCAGAGCGCCGACGAGGCGCGATCGATCGCCACCGGTCTGGAGAGCGCCCAGCGTTACGAGCGCGGGGCAAGCAGCTACCTGATTCCGCACTACAACGGTCGTTCGGCAATGGATCGCATGCCTGGTCTGACCTGGTCGCAGATGCTGTTGTTGCGTCAGATCGGTGTGGACGAGATGACCGGCGGCGAAGCGACGCTCTGGTGCCGGGCGTTGTCGGTGTTCTTCGCCTTGCTGGCGGTGGCGTCGGTCTTCTGGGTGGGCCACTCGCTGGGCGGGCCGCGCACGGCCTTCTATGCCGGGTTGGTGTTCATCGCCAATCCGCTGTTCGTCTTCTTCGGCCGGCTGGCGACCGACACCATGCCCTTCGTCGCGTTAACCACCTTGAGCGTGGCCGGCGGGCTGTGGGCCATCCGTCCGCTTAAGCCCGCGCCTTCGGTGGAACGGCAGTTCATTGGTTGGCTGACATGCGGCGTGGGGCTCGGGCTGGCGATGCTCGTCGGCGGCTTGCCGGGGGCGGTGCTGGTGATGCTGCCGGTGCTGGCGGTGCTGATCGCCTGTCCGGGCCGGATCAGTCACGCGCTGGGCCTGCTGGCCGCGGCGGTGATTGGCATCCTGATGGTGCTGCCGTGGGCGATCCAGGTGTACGAAGCGGTGGAGAACCCCTGGCCGCGCTGGCGAGAGGCGTTCACGTGGGACCAGGGCGTGGGGTTGCCCGGATTCGTGCTCGATCTGTCACGTGCCGTGGGATGGCTGATCATCGCGCTGTTGCCCTGGTCGATCTGGCTGGTCAGCGCGGCGACGCAACCGGTTTCCTCCTCCTCGCGGGGTACGCGGGCCGCGATGATCCTTGCCTGGGTGCTTGCCGTGGCGACGCTGGCGGCGGTGGCGCTGATCCCGCAGGCGCGCGGCTACGACGACCTGCTGCTGTTAACGCCTGCCGCGGCCGTGCTCATCGGCGCACTGTTCGACCTCTACAAGGAGCTGGCCGGCATGGGCAAGTTCCCGCGGAGCTGGCGGTGGAGCCGCCTGGTCATGCTGGCGGTGATGGCCGCGGTTTCCATCGGGCTGCCCCTGGCGATGCTCTTCCAGGACCGGCTGGTGGCGGGCGGCTACCTCAACGGACCGGTCGTGGGCAAGACGAACTGGTGGATGACGGTTCTCGTCATCGCCGCGCTGCTGGGTCTGAGCGGTCTGACGGTGCGCTGGACGTGGCGTCACTACCCGGCCCGGGCGCTGATCGGCTGGTCGGTGTGGATGATCGTGCTGCTGACGCTGATGGTCTACCCGTTGATGATGGGTCCGTACGGCTGATTGCCGCGCACGACCCCGCGCCGGCGGTTGGGTGCGCCCCGCGCCTTTGGCTACCATATCCGGCCATGGCCGAAAGCGAAGACCAACCCCATACGCCGCAATTGTCGATCGTCGCCCCGGCGCTCAACGAGGAAGGCAATGTCGAAGCGCTCGTCGAGCAAGTGAAGGCGGCGGTGATCGATGCCGGCATCGAAGCCGAGTTCATCGTGGTGGACGACGGGTCGACCGACCAGACGCTGCCGCTGCTGGGCAAGCTGGCGCAACAGCATGCGTGGTTGCGCGTGTTGCATCGCGACCAGCCGCAGGGCCAGTCCGCCGCGATGTACGCCGGCATCCAGGCCGCGCGGGGTCCGGTCATCGCCATGCTCGACGCGGACCTGCAGAACGATCCGGCCGACATCCCGGCGCTCTACGAACTGGTCGAGTCGGGCCAGGCGGATCTCGCACAGGGCGATCGCAGCGCGAAGCGCAACGAGGGCAACAAGCGCAAGCTGGCGACCGGCGTCGGCCGGTGGTTCCGCAAGACGCTGCTGGAAGACACGGTGCGCGACACCGGCTGCACCTTGCGCGTGGTGCGGGCCGAGTATGCCAGGCGGTACCCGCTGTTCCTGAAGGGCATGCATCGCTACCTGCCGGTCTACGCGCGGATGCTGGGGGCGAAGATCGTGGAGCGGCCGGTCAACTTCCGGCAGCGCACGGCCGGGGTGGCCAAGTACGGCATGTTCGATCGCGCGTTGGTGGGCCTGTGGGATGTGATGAGCGTGCGATGGATGCTCAAACGCTACCGCGATCCGGCGGTGGAGGAAGTCCGCTTCGGCCGCGCGGCGGAGGCAGGTGACCAGGCGTGAAGCGTCCCAGATCGCAGACCGTCATGTGGATCGCGCTGTGGGTGCTGATCAGCGCCGCGGTCGCCTTTGCCGGCGCGGCTGCGATGCCCGACGAGCCCCGCCCGCCGGATGTCCGCATCAAGCTGCGCAAGGACATCGCCTCCGTGCAGACCAAACAGACGGACGACGGTACGCGCCTGACCGTGCCGACCGAGTCCGGTGACGTCGAGATGTCGCCGGAGCAGTTCGCCGACCTGCTGGCGCAGGAGAAGGCCTACCAGGAGGGAAGCTGGGAAGCCACGGCCATGTACTGGCTGAACATCAGTTCGTGGTTCAACCTGTTCTGGGTGGCGCTGGGTCTGGTGGGGCAGGTGCTGTTCACCGGGCGCATGCTGGTGCAGTGGCTGGTCAGCGAGAAGCACAAGCGCTCGACGATCCCCACGGCCTTCTGGTGGATGAGCCTCGGCGGCGCGAGCATGCTGCTGACGTACTTCATCTGGCGTCGTGACGTGGTGGGCGTGCTCGGCCAGTTCACTGGCTGGTTCATCTACCTGCGGAACCTGTGGATGATTTACCTGGGACCGAACGGCAAGCGGCAGAAGACGGTGGGAGAAGTAGTTGTTGAGGAAGAGAGCGACGAAGCGACGTAGCGACGAAGCGACGGAGGGGAAGAAGAGAGGCACGAAGGCACGTAGGCACGTAGGCACGAAGGCACGAAGCGGATTAGAGAAGACGGAAGCCCAGGGATTACGATCCCTGGGTCTCCTCATTTACTGATCTACTGATCTGCTGATCTGCTGATTTGCTGATTTGCTGTTCTGCTGTTCTGCTGTTCTGCATATGCCGGATGTACTTCGCATCATCGACGCGAATGCCAACCGCGCGCGCGAGGCAATGCGCGTGATGGAGGAGGCCGCGCGGTTCGTGCTTGATCGCTCGGACTTGAGCGAAGCCTGCAAGCAGTTGCGGCACGATCTCGCCGCCGCGCTCGCAGGGGTGCATGGGCTTACTGAGAATCGCGACACGCCGGGCGATGTGGGGACGCGGATCAGCACGGCCGGCGAAGCATCGCGCGCATCCGTGGCGGACGTCGCCATTGCCGCGGGCAAACGTCTGAGCGAAGCACTCAGGGCGATCGAGGAATACGGCAAGACGCTGGGCGAAGCCGCGCCGGCGGGCTTCGCATCCGGCATCGAGCAGTTGCGCTACCGCGGGTACGACCTTGAGCAGCGGCTCACGCTGGCGCTCGGCGCCGGCCGCGCGGTGCAGTGGAAGTTGTGCGTGCTGTTGACCGAATCGCTGTGCACGCGACACCCGTGGCGGCAGGTGCTGGAGCAGGCGCTGGAAGGTGGCGCGGACTGCATCCAGGTGCGCGAGAAGGAAATGGACGCGGGTCCGCTGCTCGAGCGCGTGCGCGAGGTGATGGCGATCTGCACGGGCCGCGCTGCGGTGATCGTCAACGACCGGCCCGACGTCGCCCTCGCGGCCGGCGCCGACGGCGTACACGTCGGCCAGACCGATCTGCCCCTTCGCGCGGTGCGCAAGGTGGTGGGGCGGCAGTTGCTCGTCGGCGTCAGCACCGCCGACATCGAGCAGGCCCGCGCGGCCGTCGAAGCCGGCGCAGACTACTGCGGCGTCGGCCCCATGTTCGCCACGACCACCAAGCAGAAGGACCATATCGTCGGCCCGGCATACCTTCGGAAGTTCATTCAGAGGTTCCCGGGGATGCCGCACCTGGCCATCGCCGGCATCGGCGCCGGCAACATCAGTGAACTCGTCGAAGCGGGGGCCAGGGGCGTGGCCGTGAGCAGTGCGGTGTGCAGCGCCGCCCAGCCGGGCGAAGTCGTGCGGGGACTTGTCAAAGCCCTGAGCGCACCACGCCAGTAGACGTAGAGCGATCAGCGACGTTCGGGGCCCAGCGATCGTCATGCCTGGGCGTCCGTGATCTCACCGCTTCGTGCCGCGCCCTTCGGGCGAGAGAGGAGAACAGGAGACACGAGAGTAGGAGACCGGGCGATGACATCCGCTTCGTGCCTACGTACCTCTCCTGACTTCAACATTGGGACACCCAATCAATGGATCAGGTCGTATAGCACCTG
>CAZHJL010000055.1:0-33788 GCA_964532795.1 uncultured Phycisphaeraceae bacterium
CCATCACCCATGACTCTCATTGGGACTGGTACATGAAATGGGGGCAGGTCACGATGAACTGTCGCACCCACGATGGCGCGGCGAGCCGATCGCCATGTGCGGGGTCACCGACGCCTACCAGCCGGCCGAGCGGCAACTGCGGCTGACGCGCGCGTGTCTGGAAACCATGGCGCGCTGCCGTCAACCGGTGAGCATCGTGACCAAGAGCGCCCTCGTCCAGCGCGATGCCGATCTGCTCAAGGAACTCGCCACATTCGACGCGGCCCATGTCACGATCAGCATCACGACGCTCGATGCCTCGCTTGCGGCGAAGCTTGAGCCACGAGCCGCCTCGCCCCAGCGGCGGCTGGCGGCGATGGCGGCGTTGGCGCAGGCCGGCGTGCCCGTGTCGGTGATGGCCGCGCCGATCATCCCCGGCCTGACGGACCGCGAGATGCCGGCGATTCTGGAGGCGGCCGCGGCGGCGGGGGCGAGCGGCGCGGGGTATGTCGTGCTCCGCCTGCCGCGCGAAGTCAAAACGCTGTTCGCCCACTGGCTGTCGGAGCACTATCCGGATCGGGCAGGGCACGTGCTGTCGCTGGTCCGGCAGATGCGCGGCGGCGCATTGAGCGAATCCACGCCGTTCCAGCGGATGCGCGGCAGCGGACCGATGGCCGAACAGATCCGCCGCACCTTTGAGGTATTCCGTCAGCGCCTGGGACTGGCCGGTGAGAAGCATGCGTTGAGCAGTCATCATTTCGACGCATCGAGGCTGTCCGGGCAGGGGTGCCTGTTCTGACCGGCCCTCGTTGGATTCCTGTTTCTGGTGGTGTGATTTGCCCATCAGTGTTGCTACCATGATTCTCGTGCGTCGAACCGGTCGAGGAGGTCGTTGAGTTTCGCCATGGAGTCGCTCAAGGGGAAATTGCTGTTGGCGTCACCGACGATGGCCGATCCGAATTTCGCTCGGACGGTGGTTCTAATGGTGGAGCACAACGAGGAAGGGGCACTGGGGTTGGTGCTGAACCGGCCGCTCGAAGCGACCATCAAGGAGGCATGGGAGGACGCCACGGGTCGCCCCTGCACGCAGGAAGGGGTGCTGCACGAAGGCGGCCCGTGTCCCGGTCCGCTCATGGTGGTGCACACGTACGAGGAGGCGTCGCAAGTTGAGGTAGGGAAAGGGATCCATTTTGCCACCGAGGAGGACAAGGTCTCGTGGCTGATGGAGCACAACGGTGATCGGATCCTGTTCTTCGTCGGCTATGCCGGCTGGGGCCCCGGGCAACTGGACGCTGAGATGGCTGCCGGCGCGTGGCTGACCAGTGAAGCGGCGAGCGACCAGATCTTCGCTGTTGATCAGGACTTGTGGAAGCAGTTGATGCGGCATCTGCCTCCGGCGCTGCGGTTGCTCGCGCTGAATCCCAAGATCGTGCCCATCGATCCATCCAACAATTGAATGCCCTGTCGCCGGTCTCACGTGAAGGGCGTCACCGGTCCGGACCACAACGCGCCGGTCTGCTATGATTGAGTCAGTATGGCAGATAACGACGCAGTACCCGGTATCGAAGTGGATGTTTCCCATCTGATTCTGGTGGTTGTCGGCGCTCACCTGCGCGCCGAGGCGGCCGATCGACCCTTGGGATACGAGCTTTGCGAGAGGATTCGCCAATGGGTGGCGGCCCATGGCGACGATCTGCATGATCCCATGGAGCCTGTGGTGTGTTCGGACGTGTGGTACGTGAACAAGAAGGAACTGCAGAGCCGACCCACGATCAGCATCGGCGGACCGGGCGTGAACGCCCTGGCGGCGTACTACGCTCAGAAGCTCGACGCCTCGATGATTGAGGACGATCAGATCGTGGTGCAGCTCGATCCGGAATTTGTCGACCTGCGCGTGTGCGTGTGGGGCGTGGACCACGAACAGACGCGTCGCGCGCTGGAACTGTTCGTCGATCAGAAGCTGGATGGTTTCCTCCGCGCGGCCGCGACGCAGGTTGAGCCGCGAGTCGATTGAGTGGTGGTGGTGTGCATCGGGTCCGATGCGGCGGCGATGGTTTCGCCTCGTCGCCGGGATACGGGTAGGTTGTCGCTGGTCGCGGGCTGGTTGGAGTTCTGAAAGCCGTTTCGGTCAGGTGGTTTCAGGAAACGTGATGGAGCAGACCGTTCTGAGAATTGAGCAGCCGCGCGATGCGACGCTGGCCGGAGAGCGCGCCGGCGAGGTGTTTGCGGCCGGCGGACTGGTGGTCTTCCCGACCGAGACGGTCTACGGCATCGGCGCTTCGGTGGCCAATGACGCGGGCTATGCCGCGCTGCGTCGTGTGAAAGAACGCGAAGACGGTCAGCCATTCACGCTGCATGTGCCCGAGGCGGATGCGGTGGGGCGGTATGTGGACATGGGTAACCCCTTGATCGCGCGGCTGGTCGGCAAGATGCTTCCGGGGCCGGTCACGTTGATCGTGGATGTGCCCGAGGACGTGATCGAACAGAAACTGCGTGTGCTGGGCCTGTCATCCGAGCACCGCGCCCGCCTGTATCACGGCAACACGATCGGCATCCGTTGTCCCGACGATGACGTGGCGCGGCTGGTGCTCGGATCGACCGACGAGCCGATCGCCGCTTCCAGCGCCAACCGGCGCAACCATGCGCCGCCGCGCGACGGCCGGGAAGCGATCGCCGCCATCGGCGACGCGGCCGACCTGATGATCGATGCTGGCCAGACGCGCTATGCCAAGCCATCGACGATCGTGCGGGTCTCGCTGCGCGACGGCGGCTACGACTACACGATTCAACGGGAAGGCGTCTATGACCAGCGGTTCCTCCAGAAACTGATGCGATGGACATTGCTGTTCGTCTGCACCGGCAACACCTGTCGTTCGCCCATGGCCGAGGCGATGGCGCGGCGGATGCTCGCCGAGCGGCGCGGCGTGGATCCGGCGCAGTTGGGGGAAGCCGGTTCACGCGTGGTGTCGGCGGGAGTCGCCGGCGCGGTCGGGGCGCCGGCCAGCGAACAGGCGGTCGAGGCCATGCGGCTTATCGGCCTGGACCTGTCGGACCATCGGTCGCGGGCGCTGACGCCGGAACTGGCGCGCGAGGCCGACGTGATCTACTGCATGAGCGAAAGCCATCGCATGGCCGTCCTGGCCATGGCTCCCGATGTTGCGGGCAAGGTCTATCTGCTGGACGAAACCGCCGACATCGACGATCCCTTCGGAGCTGACCTTTCGGCATATCAGCAGACGGCCGATATCATACGGGCGCAGCTTGAGCGCAGGCTGAAGGAGCAGCAGCTATGAGAATCGCCATCGGCGCCGACCATCGCGGACGAGAAGTGCTGGCGCGTGTTCGAGATTCACTGGACACCGGCGAGCACACGATTGAGGTCATGGGCGCGGGCAACGCCGAGACATGCGACTATCCCGACATCGCTTTCATGATCGGCACGGCGGTGCGCGAGGGCAAGGCCGACCGCGGGATTCTCTTCTGTGGCTCCGGCGTCGGCATGAGCATCGCGGCGAACAAGATCCCGGGCGTGCGCGCGGCGCTGGTTCACGATGAGGTCGGCGCGGAGATGAGCCGCCGACACAACGATACGAATGTGCTTTGCATCCCCGCCGATCTTCTGGGACTGCGCATCATCGATCACATCGTGAGGATGTGGTTGCTTACGGAGTTCGACGGTGGGCGCCACGCGCGGCGTGTGAAGAAGATCGATCTGATTGAACAGGGCGGGAATCCGCTGACGGCTGATGATCCGGCCGTCATCGGACAGGAAAGCTGCTAGGGACGGTCGCCGCCCCCGCGCGCGGTCGCCGGGCGGCGGATGCCGGGGACACTTCTGCGGCTTTGCGGTTGTCGGACGCGGTCGTATCATGGTTTGATCGCGACCGGCAGTCTCGACCCCCTGAACCCCCGCGGGCGGCGTGCTCGGGCGGCCGGCCGGTCGACGTCTTGCATCGAGGGAATCCTGATGTCAGAGCAGAACCGAACCCGGATCGAGGAAGTGGATTGGGTATCAGTCTTCCCGTTCTCGCGGATCTTCCGGTCTTTCCGCATCGCGGTGCATCCGCCCAAACTGCTGATCGCGCTGGTGCTGGTGATGGGGCTGTACCTTGTCGGCCTTGGGATGGACCAGATCTGGGGCGAGCGCGTGGTCACGCGGGTCGACCCCGTCACCGGGCAGGTGATGCAGACCGAGTACGACGCCTATGTGGCGGGCCTGCAGACCGATCGCGGCGGACGGGCGGCGCTGCGCGAGTTCGTCGATGCGCAGATGGACGCACTGGGCAACCAACTGGCTTCGGCGTCCCTCGAACTCAGTGATGACAAGAAGGAAGCGCTCCGGGAGGAACCGACTGAATCCCGCATTCGAGAGGCATTGGATCGCTACCGTGACGCGGTGAGGACCGAAGCGGCGAAGAAGATCGAGGAAGAAAAGGACGAGGCGAAAGCCCGGTTGCTCGAGCGCCGGCGCGACGAGCGGCTGGCGTGGGCCGACAGTCATTTCACGGGCATTTTCGCGACGATCGTGCAGGCGGAGCGACAGTCGTTCGCCCTGATCCCGGCCGCGATCAGGGAACTGGACGTGCTGGCCGCGGGGCAGGCGATGGTCGAAGTCTTCAAGACCACGTTCTATCACGTGCCCGGATGGCTGTTCGCCGACCACTGGTTCTTCGCGGTGGTCTACCTGCTGGTTTTCCTGGGCCTGTTCTCGCTGCTGGGCGGAGCGATTTCGCGCATGATCGCGCTGCAGGCGACGCGCGAAGAGCAGGTCTCCACCATCGAGGCCATGAACTTCGCCCGGTCGCGCTTCATCTGGTTCTTTCTCTCCCCGCTGATCCCCGTGGTGCTGATCCTCTTCATCGGCCTGCTGATCTCGATCGGCGGGCTGCTTTACAACTGGCCGGTCGCGGATGTGTTTGCGGCGCTGCTGTATTTCGTCGCCCTGATCGGCGGGTTCATCATCGCGGTGCTCGTGATTGGCCTCGCGGCGGGGGGCGGGTTGTTGTTCCCGGCCGTGGCGGTGGAAGGCACCGAGTCGTTCGATGCGATCAGCCGCGCTTTCAACTACGTCCTCGGACGCCCGTGGCGTTGGTTGTTCTACAGTCTCGTCGCCGTCATATACAGTGCGATTGTGCTCGGGTTCGTGGTGATCGTCGTATCGCTGACACTCGAGGGGACGGCGTACTTCGCGGGCATGTGGGTCTGGAACAGCGACGGCGGCGACATGTCGCGTTTCACCGCAATTGCCGGTCGGTCGGACGTGCAGTGGGAGAATCTCAACGACATCGGCGACGTGGCCGCCTCGATCGTCCGGGCGTGGGTGTTCGTGGTGCGGATGTTCATCCCGGCCTTTTTCATCTCCCTGTTCCTGACCACCAATACCTGGGTGTACCTGCTGCTGCGGCGCAGTGCCGACGGCACCGAGTACGACGACGTGTACGTCGAGGCCGACGAAGAGGAATGGGACAACTCGCCCACGCCGGATAAGGTGGAGCCGGCGTCCGAGCCGGGATCGGATGAACAGGAGAACTAGCGCCGCCGGGCAACGTGGGGTGGGGTCTGCTTTGCATGCCGCGGTTGATGGGGAACCTTGTAAATGAAGTCCAAGAGCCGATACATGCTTCTGCCGGCGTTGCTGCTGGCCGGTCTGATCTTCAGCGTGGTGGCGTCCGGGTGCGGTGATGCGAGCAACCCGCCGCCGCCCGAGGAGAAGGAACTGCGCGTGGTCTCGTTGTCGCCGGCGGTGTCGCAGGTGATCGTCGATCTTGGCATGGCGGACAAAGTCGTCGGCCGCATTATGCAGGATCCGGCGCTGCCGCAAAGCGTGCCCGTCGTCTCAAGCGGGGATATCAAGCTGCAGCCGCTGGAGAACGCCAATCCATCGCACATCCTCGTGCAGGGCAGTCGCTTCCCGCCGGGGCTCGTTGATTTTGCGCGGCGGAACGAGATCCTCCTGGTGCGCTATCCCGATGCACAGAGCGTCGAAGATATCTACAAGATGATCGAAACCCGGTACTACGGCGAAGGGCCCGACGGGGGCGGATCGATCGGTCAACTACTCAAGTGTGAAGGAAGAGCCCGCGCCCTGTACGTCACCGTGTCGCGCAAGCTGCGGGCGATCGAGGGCGTGATCGCCGCCGCCGGCAAACCCACGCCGCGTGTGCTGCTCTCCTACGGCGGCATGGGGCCGCTCGAAGCATGCGGCCCGCGCACCGTGCACGACCAACTGTTGAGGGACTTCCTGCGCAGCACCAACGTGCTGGAGGACGCAACCACCGGCGCCGTCACCGTGTCAACGGAGATGCTCATCAACCTCGATCCGGACGTGATCATCCTCATGCGCCCCGGTGAGCCGGCGATGACATCATTCGATACCGACGCCCGCCTGCAGCCGCTGCGCGGCGTGCCGATCAAGGCCGTCACCAACAGGCGCGTGGCCATCGTTAACCACGACCTCGTGCTGTTGCCGAGCAGTTCCATCTGGATCGTTGCGGCCGAGCTGGGCAAGGCGATCCATCCGGATCTGGCCGACGAGATCGATCGCGCCGTCGCGCGCATTGACGCGGATGAACAGGACGATGCGCCCGGACCCGCGCAGTCCGGCACCGGTGGTTCGGACCAGGGCAATGAGTAGCCACGGCCAGATCGCCGGCCGGCGTTCCGTGCGCGGCCTCTGGTGGCTTCTCGGCCTGGCCGCACTGCTCGTGCTCGCCTTTGTCGGGCGGTTGCTCGTCGGCGACTCCCCGGAATGGTCCGGCAAGCTGAGTTGGCCCAGTCCGTTCCTCTTCGAACTGCGACTGAAGATCGCGTTCATGGCCTGCTTCGTCGGGATGGCGCTGGGCGGCAGCGGCGTGGCCCTGCAGGCGCTGCTGCGCAATCCCCTGGCCGAGCCGTTCATCCTCGGACTTTCCAGCGGCGCCGCCCTCGGTGTCGTCGGGCAGCAGTTCGCCGCGCATCACCTGGGGCTGGTCCCGGGACACATTCACGTGGCGGCGGTGGCGGGGGCAGCCGCCACCATGGTCGTCGTTTTCTTCGCCAGCCGCCGTCGGGGTATGATCGACCCGCTCGGGCTCCTCCTGACCGGCGTTGTCCTGGCCATGATCAACGGCGCACTCGTCATGCTGCTGCGCCATTTCCTTCCGCTGAATCTGCGCGACGAAATCTCGCGGTGGATGATGGGGTACATCAACGAGCTTCTGCCATGGCTGCCTCTCATCGCCGTGGGCGTTGTGACGCTGATCGGTCTGGTGCTTGTCTACCTCCTGGGCCGCGCGATGGACGTGGCTTCCTTCTCGGACAGCGAGGCGATGAGTCTCGGGGTGAACCTGAAGCTTCTGCGGCTTGTGCTTTTCCTCGTGGCCAGCGTGCTTGCCGGGGCATCGGTCATGCTCGCCGGTCCGATCGCGTTCGTGGGGCTTGTCTGTCCGCACTTAGCGCGGCTGATGCTCGGGCCGCGCCATCGACCGCTGCTCGTGGGCTCGGCGCTGCTGGGCGGCGCGCTGATGATCCTGGCCGACAGTGGCACGCGGCTGCTGAACTTCGGCCAGGGCTGGATGCCGCTGGGCGTGTTCACCGCGCTCTTCGGCGGGCCGATCTTCCTGTGGATGCTGCGCGGCCAGCTCGGGCGCATGGATGATTGACGGCCCTGCCGCGCGGCTGGCGGCACAACCGGTCAGAGCTTTTCAGACAGCGGGAAATCGCCGGTGAAAACTTCCGTCGCCGCGCCCGTCATGTAGACGCGCTTGCTCGACTCGCGCCATTCGAGATCAAGATCCCCGCCGGGCAGGTGCGCGGTGATCTCTTCATCCGTCCGCTGCGTGAGGACGCCGGCCACGCAGACCGCCGAGGCGCCCGTACCGCAGGCGAGCGTGATGCCGCTGCCACGCTCCCACGTGCGCATGGTCACTTCGTCCGGCCCGTGCACCTGCACGAAATGGACGTTGATGCGACTGGGAAACAGCGGGAAATGCTCGAGGATCGGCCCGACTTCCGACAAGGGCACCGCGGCCGCATTGTCGCAGAAGAACACCGCGTGGGGGTTGCCCATGCTCACGCAAGTCATGCCGCAGTCCGACTCGGCCAGGGCGAACGCCTGCAGCACCGTCCCGGGCCAGCCATCGAACGTGAAATCAACCACCGGCTTGTCTTCCGGATGATCCGGAATGCGCACGGGAATGCGGTTCGCCGCCAGGATGGGCTCACCCATGTCGACCGTCACCGCGGCGACCTTGCCGTCGTGACCGAGCGCATACGCCAGTTCGAGTACGCCGTTGCCGGTCTGGACGCGCATGGGGTTGGCGTCGCGGATGCCCGGCGTGACGTCATGGTCGTAAGCGAGCTTGCACACGCAACGCACACCGTTGCCGCACATCTCCGCTTCTGAACCGTCGGCGTTGAACATGCGCATCCGCACGTGCGCGCCTGCGGCCGCGGCGGCTTCATCCGGCGGCAGCACCAGGATCAGCCCGTCGCCGCCGATGCCGAAATGGCGGTCGGCGACGATCTTCGCCAGTCCCGCCGGGTCCGCCACCGACTCGGCGAAGCCGTTGACGTAGACGTAGTCATTGCCGATGCCGTGCATCTTGATGAACTGCATGGGTGCCTCCAGGGAGGCGGTATTGTAGGAGATGCCGTTAGAAGAGTGGCGGGAGCAAGCCGCCGCTGACCAGTTCGATCCCCAGCAGCACCAGCAGGGCGCACAGGGACACTATCTTGATCCGCAGCACCAACACGTCGATGGGCGCCTGATCCAGTCGCCGACCGATGATGCTCTCCAGGTAGGCGATGCGCCACGCGATCGAGCCGTGACGCCAACTTCGGCGATCGATCGGGATGTTGTTGAGCACCGCCACGTTGCGCAGCGCATCGGACATGGTGTTGGCCGCCTCGGCGGTGATCACCGGCGGCGTCGGGATGTCCGCATCGCGTTGCTCGTCCTGCGACAGGTGCTGCGCGGCGAAGGTGTCCGCCTGCCGCTCGAACCGGCGCGACAGCCAGCCGAACAACGGCACCCAGCCGACCATCGCCAGCAGGAAGGCCAGCGCGTACCCCGCGTCCGGCGCCGCCAGCACGTGCCCCAGGCCGGGATCGTACAACCCGACCCACGACGCGAACGGCAACTGTTCGACCAGCAGCGCGGCCACGGCGCTGAACGCGTAGAGCGCAACCAGCGCGGCGAGCATCAGCCAGGGCAGGTGATGCCGACGCACGTGCGCCAGTTCGTGCGCCATCACCGCTTCGACCTGTCTCTGGGGCATGTTGTCCAGCAATGCGTCGGTCAGCAGAATGTAGCGCAGCGGCGCGATCAGGCCCATCACCGCCCCGTTGATCATTCCCCCGAAGGTGCGCCACAGCACCAGCTCCCGCACGCCCACGCGATGCTGGCGACACATGGCCAGCAGCCGGTCGCGCAGCGGCCCGCGCGGCAGGGGAATCGTGTCCCACATGGCGAGAATGATCACCGGCGCGAAGAGGAATACTCCACCAACGCCCATTAGCGTCAGCGTCACCTGCACGTTGAAGGCGAAGAACATCCTGTCCCCGGGGATGGTCAGTTGCATCAGCTCTTGCCACGCCACGAGCAGCAACATGGGCACGAGCATCATCGCGACGTGATGGCGGAACTGGGCGAGGATGTACTGGCCGCGCGTCCACACCGGGTGCACCGCCGCGCCTTCGTCCAGCCGCCGGATGAGCACCGATTCGCGCAGACGCCGGTCAATCGGGTAGTACGCCCACCAACCCCAACCCAGCATGATCAGCGGCGGCAGCATCACCAGCAGCTCGTCAACGAGCACGATGCGGTCCAGCCCGCAGTGCTGTCGCAGGTAGCCGAGCGTGTTCCAGTGGAAGAGGCCGAAGAGATAGAGTGTGAGGACCGACCAGCGATAGAAGCTCGTGAGCCTGTCGGTCCATCGCATGGCCATCATGCCGCCGGCCCGCCCGAGTTGCTTTCGGGCGGCGATGCAGACGGCCCAATAGGTCATGCCCAGCAGGACATTCGGCACGACAAGCGCCAGCAGCAGGCCCACGCCGCCGATGCGCGGATCGGCGTCGATCTGAAAGGCGCCGGCCGCGAACAACCCCATCACCAGCACAAGAACAAAGATCTGCATGCTGTTGTTATCGTCCGCCCGGGTCTGCCGCATGTCAACGCATCGCCGTGCGTCCGGAGCGATGACACGTCCCGTACGGTGAATCGGGTCCAATGATCGGCTATCGGGCGTGGATCGTCCGGATGCCGGCTACATCTTGCGGATATCTTCGCGGGTCACGCTGGCGGCGGCCTCGGCGGCCTCGCGGATCGCCGGGTCCTCGCTTTCGAGCGCTTCCTCGATCATGTTGGCCACCACGCGCCGGTTGCCCCTGCCGCGCGGATTGAACTTCACCATGCCCAGCACCCGGATAGCCGCGGCGCGGAAGCTCACGTCCTCGTCATGCTTCGCGATCAGCAGCAGGTCAGCCACCTGCGGCTCCATGGATTCGATCACCGCGAGCTTCGGCTGCCACTGCTTGAGCAGGTCTTCGGCCGCATCGAGCCATCGCAGCGCGGCTTCGCCCTCGGGATCGTCCTTCGGCGTGTTGTTGTACAGCGATGTCGCCCCCTCGGCGATGCATTGAAGGCCGGTCTGACGCACCTGCAAACGCTGGTTGAGCCGATACAGCCGCTGGCCGTAGATGAGAACCGCCTTGCTGATCAGCGCCGCGCGGCTGAGACGATCCTCTTTCCGCAGGTAGTTCGCGTACTCAAGGAGCGTGTAGGCCGTCATGTACTGCGCCCCGTCGTAACGGTCGCCCATCTTCGGCTTCGCTTGCATGATCTCGTCGCCGAAACCGGGCTTCGGCTCCGCGGCGTCCATCGCTTCGATGAACTTCGAGGCCAGCATCTTGACGTGCTCGTCCTCCTCGCGGTAACTCCCCGCGTTCAGGAACTCGCCGATCGCCCTCTGGTGACTGGCGTAGTACTCGTAGGCGTCTTCATAGAGCGGGCCGGAAGCGGTGTTCGGATTGGCCACGCGGCCGATATTCGGCAGGTCCGCCGGCAGTGAACGCTTCTTCAGCAGTTCGTTCGTGACGACGCCACTCGGGTCATCCGGGCAGCCGCGCAGGAAAACGAGCAGAAAGAGGATGGTAAACGCGGCGACCACCGTTGTGACCACGATGCTGACTTTCATGCATGTGTCTCCAACTGTCCCTTGGGTGTTCGACCGATAGGAGTCGAAACAAGGCGGGGGAATCGGGGGATGCGGCCTCCGGACGGACGGCCGATCAGGCATGTTACTCACGCCGCCTGCCTATGGCCAGAGGCCCCGCGCGCCAAGGCGTATACTAAGCACGCCAGCCACCGCCTGGGGGGACTGTAACGGCTGTCGCGGCCGAAGGAACAACCACGAAGCTTCATGCAGGGATGTTGAAGATGAGCGAAGGCACCGATCCGAACCAGAATCCAGACGCACACGATTCCACGCCCGCCGGCGGCCGCCAGCCGCTGAAGGGCACCGGCTTCAGCGCGCCGCCGCCGCCCGCCGGCGGCTACATGGCCTCGCCCATGCCCCAGCCGCAGTCGCAGCGGGGCAAGTGGGTGGTGCGCATCCTCATATACGTACTCGCCTCCGGGCTGATCTTCTCGATCGCCATGAATGTCTACACCATTCAACTCCTGGCGACGTACAACAGCGTGCCTTACCCTCTCCCCTACAAGAGTGGTGATACGAGCCACCGCATTGTCATCCTGCCGATGAAGGGCGTGGTCGATGCGGAGATGGAGCAGTTCGTCACCGCCGCCGCGCGGGTGCTCCGCGAAATGAGCAACAAGCCCAAGGCGATTGTCCTCCGCGTGGATTCGCCCGGCGGCAGCGCGTTCGCCTCCGATCGCATCTGGCACGTCATCGACAAGCTCAAGGAAGAACTGGACGTACCCGTGGTCGCCAGCTACGGCGGCCTGGCCGCGAGCGGCGGGTACTACGTCTCCGTCGGGGCCGACCACATCGTCGCCGAACCCACGTGCATCACCGGCAGCGTCGGTGTCATCAGCATCAATTTCAATCCCGAAGGGCTGTTCACCGAAATCCTGAAGGTCAAACCGAACGTGGAGACGGCGACGAAATCCGACAAGAAGGACCTGGGCAACAACCCGTTCCGCTGGAACGAGGAAGACCAGGCCCACCACCAGAAACTGCTCGACCATCTCCACGCCCAGTTCATGGACCGCGTCCGTAAGGGGCGCGGCAAGAAGATGACCGACGAGCAGTACGAAGAGGTCTTCGCCGGCGAGGCGCTCATCCTGGCCGACGCACTCAAGCTCAACGTCGTGGACGAGGAAGGCTACCTCGACGACGCGATCGCCAAGGCCGCGGAGTTGGCGCAGATCGACAAATCGATCAAGCCGCACGTGGACGTCATCGTTGCGCCCAAGCCCCTCATGTACTCGCTCATCGGCGCCGGCTACGATCAGAAGCCGCCCTCGGTCGATGCCGAACTGCTCCGCGAGATGATGGTGGACGCCGTGACCCGGCGATTCGAGTACCGCTACTACCCGTGAGCGCCCGCCATTGCGGGCCGCCCGCAAGCGGGTTAGGATGGTGCAAGAAGAAACAATCATCTATACATTGGCAGGATTTCTGTTGCCACACCATCCCCATTTCGGGCGGCTAAAGCGAGGAACCCAACCATGTTGAGACTCAGAGAATGGCTGAATCAGAACCCGATGGTCGTTGTCGCCGGCTGCGTGGTCTTCCTGGTTCTGGCGATCGTGTGGATCGGCTTCCAGCTCTTCGGGGGTTCGGACACGGGCGGCTCGACGGCACGCTACTACTACGATGAGAAGGCGAAGGAGCTTGTCGTCGTGCCGCTGGAGGAGATTGGTGTCCGCGTCGCGCCGATCGAGTACGAGGGCCGGCAACTCGTCGAAGCGCACGTCTATGCCTGCGGCGACTGCGATGACGATAATCCGGAAATCCTTTTCCTTCAGCGCTATCCCGACGCCTGGAAGAAGCAGATCGAGAAATCGCGGGCGGAGGGCGCCTACGAAGACGAGGAAGGCGAGTGGGAGAGCCTGCTCGTCAGACGGCCCGACGATGCGAGGTGGGTCCGCCGAGTGAGTCCCGCCGGCCAGGAGATCACGGCCTCGAAGGATTGCGAGGACTTCCAATACTGCCAGCCGGGAGAGTGAACGCGCCGCCGCGCACCACCGGTTCGGCGCCCGTGGACAACCCCGCTGAACGAGATCATGCGGACTGGCCGATACACCCACCAGAACGCATGGCGCCCAACACCAACAGACTGCCGCCCCCGCTTGCCGGCGCCCTCGCCGTCGCGGGGGCGTTGCTTTTGGCCGCCTGCCGGCAGGTGACGCCGGGCGATCCGCTGGTCGTCCTCGCCGATCGCACTTCGGACAGCCCCACTTGGCACCGCGCGGCCGAGCACGCCCTCGGCCAGTTCGGTGCAGAGCCCGATCACCTCGACGTCCTCGCCCAAGTCATCCTCGACCCGCATCAACCGGCGCAGCGCCGGCGCTACGCCGTCAGCACCATGGCCCGCCTGGACCCGCCGCGATTTCTGCAGTTCGTCAAGGGGCATATCGTCGCCATCCGCGATCGCTACACGCTTTGCCTCGTCATTGACGAGATCGTCAGGCGCAACTGGCGCGATCTCTCCGCCGACATCCTGCGCAGCTACGCCCGTGAGTCGGCGAGCATCGCTGATGCCGAGCGCCCCGAGCGGCCGGCTCTCGAAGCGCTGAATCCCGGCATGACCGTCGGCGACGTCGCGGCCGGGGTGTTCGCCGACGAGCGCGGCTCGTTCGACTCCCAACATCACAGCGCCGCGCTCCACGTGCTCGGGCGCGAGTGGGGCCGCGAGCGGGTCATCGCGCGATATATCACCACGGACCACCCGCCCGGTCACCGGCTCGCCCGCGACATGCGGCGATGCCACGAGGCCTTCGCCGCCGTGCCCCTGACGCGCGAGGAAGTGATCTGGATGAAGTTCCTGCTGACCGGCCTCGAGCCCCAGCTTGCCGAAGCCGCCCGATTGCTGGTGTCCGAGCTTGATGAGTCGCAACGGCGCGGACTCGAACTGCGACACCCGCCCGTGCTCGTCGCGGCCGACCCGTCGTGGCGCCGGGCGAACCGTGCGACGTTGACACGCCAGATCCTCGCCCGCATCGATGTCACTTCGCAGGTCCACCGTCCGCTCGCGGCCGGCGCCGAGCCGCCATCGCTCGAACACCAACTCGCACAGTGCTCCTGGCCCGATCTTCTGACGCTACGTGTGCTCGTCGATGCCCTCGCGCGGCCGGAGATTCGTCGGCAAATCTTCCAGCAGGCACACGCCGATCTGGCCGATGCCGAAAGCGAACACGGCGGCCTGCTGCGCGCCGAGCGGCGCGATGGCGACGTTGCGATCACTCCCGTGGCCTACCCCCCGCACGAAAAGGTCGCCAACACCGCCTACCTCCCGTCGCCGGCGATGATCATCGATCTCTACAGCGCCGTGGCTTACTACCACTTCCACGCCCGCGATCTGGACAGCTCCGAGCGCTTCGCCGGTCCCGGGCGCGGCGACCTCGCCCAGGCCCGCAGCCAGCGCGCCGGCTTCCTCGTCTTCACGCTGCTGTCGCCCAGGGCGCTCAACGCCGACTTCTACCAGGGCGACGGCCTGGTGATCGACCTGGGCACGCTTAAGCCGCCCACCGGCGGCAGCCGGGAAACGCGTGAATGAAGCAGCGGACGGTCATCATCTCCGATACGCACTTCGGCGCATCGAAGCGCAACGCCGTCAGTGTCCAGGCCGTGCGCCCCCTCTGGCAGGACGCTTCTCGATTGATCGTCAATGGCGACGTCGCGGAGATCCACCATCCCACGGAATGGATGGCGGGCGTCGTCGCGGTCAGGCAGTTGCAGGCGCTCTGTCGCGAGGATGGTGTCGAACTCACGATCATCACCGGCAATCACGATGCATTTCTGACCGACCTGCGCCACCTGTCCATCGAAGACGGGCGCGTGTTCCTGATGCACGGCGATGGGCTGCATCCATGGATCTCGCCCTGGTCGGTCGCGTCGCCTTTTCTGCGGCGAAGCTACGAAGAACACGTCGCCGACCATGGCCAAGCGCCAATGGATGATCTCGACCGCTATCTCGACTTCATCATGCATACGGGTCATGCCGAATGGACCCAACAGCGCGAGGGCCGCGAAACGACCGTCCTCGAGATGGCCTTTCAGCCCTGGCTGCCGTGGCGGCTGTTCCACTATTGGGCCACGCAGCATCGTATGGCCTGGCGCCTCGCCGAACGCTTCGCGCCGCAGGCAAGATTCGTCCTCACCGGCCATTCGCACCGGCCGCAGGTCAGGCGCTACCGCGGCCGCGTGATGATCAACACCGGCGGATTCGGCTTCCCCTTCTATCCGCTGACGGTCACGATCGACGATGACCGGCTCGAAGTGCACCGCATCCGGCGCGCGGGCGAGCGCTACGCGCGCGGGCGAAGGCCGATCGCTCAGTTCTCGCTCAAGGGTGATCCGCTCTGATCATTGGTCGATCGGGTGGTTCGTAGCGTGGGCAGTGCGATCAGCCCGGTGAGGATGGCGACCAGCGCCGATGCCGCGCGATCCACGACCGTCGCCGCCAGCGCGTCGGCGCTGCCGATCGGGCTGATCGCCCCGGCCAGCAGCGCGACCACCCATTCGCGCACCCCCAGGCCGTTGGGCGTCAGTTGCGCCATTTGCACGAGCAGCGCGGCCGAGGCGAGCACAACCGCCTCCAGCGGATCGATCGGCCGACCGATAATCCCAAAAGCCAACCACAACCGCGCCGCATTGACCAGCAGATCCACCGCCCGCAAAGGCGCCCACGACCACGTGCACGTCATCGCCCGTCGCAGTAACGACCGCGCGAGGGGACCTGCCGCAACCGTCCACACGGCCACCACCAGGCCGGAAACCATCAGCGCCCACGTCCGGGTGACAAGCAGCATCGCCAACCCCACGGGCAGCAACACCGCGACCGACACGCCCATGACGATCGAGAAGATCGCCAGCGACTGGCGCACCGGCAGCCCGTGCCGCGCCTTGAGAAATGCTGTTCGCCCCACCAGCCCGGCCCGCAGCGGCAGGTAGTTGAGCAGCTCGCTCGCGGCGATCAGGCGCAGCATGAGGCCGTAGCCCACCCGCGGCTTGGCGTCGAAGCTCAGCGTGATCACCCACCAGATCGCGGCCGCCAGCAGGAGGTTGATCAGGACCGCCGCGCACAGCAGCGCGGGCAGCCACCACGCTGCGCGCGTCAGCGTCGACCAGTCCATCTCGCGCAACGCCAATGCAATCGCCGCGCCCACCATCGCCAGGCCGAGCACGTAGCCGATGAGACGCCCAATCTGCTTGCCGCCCAGTCGAGCCATGTGGGTGATCGTACCCGCCGCCTGCAATCCATGCGCCGTCGATGACGACGGCGGGCTACAATAGGGCAATGAAGCATACATCCATCGATGACACGAAAGCTCAGCGCGTCGACATGCCGGGCGCGGAGGGCGTGACCATGCGGCTGATGGTCGGCCGCGAGGACGGCGCGCCAAACTTCGCGATGCGCATCTTCGATGTGGAACCCGGCGGCTGTACGCCACTGCATCAGCACAACTACGAACACGAAGTGCTGGTGCTCGAAGGTGAAGGCGAGGTCGTGCTGCCGGACGGGCAGACCACGCGGCCGGTCGCGAAGGGCGATGCCCTCTACGTGCCGGCCAACGATCTGCACCAGTTCCGGGCCTCAGCGGGCAAGCGGCTCCAGTTTCTGTGCATGGTGCCCGTCCAGTTCGTGTGCGCCACCGGCGAAAACGACGCGACGCCCGGGTCGTAGGAGTGGGTGTGACTGATACGGCATGGCAAGTCTCACACGGGATGGACGAGCAGGCAGATGCCCTGCGCGGGCGGCGTTCCTCAAGCGCCGGAAAGGCTTGAAGGCACCGGCGCGCGTGGCGTACAGGTGTTTCGTGCTCGATGACTCCCCAATCGCAGGCGTTCGCCGTCCGCGAGCACGACCGAAGGGGGAGTTCGCCGCCATACCCCTTTTGGCCCCCGGAATCCCCCATGGCTCGCCGTTCTCCCCTCCCGTTGAGGATCGCATCGGTGGGCCGCCCCGCGAATCGCGCAAAGAAGAGCATGTCGTCGACCATCCGGCAAGACCCACGAACACCATCCCGTGAGGGGAGCCAAGCGAGCCGGAGGGGGTCTTGGGGGAGGCCGGCGGCGAAGCCTCCCCCGAGTCGGGCGAGCGGCACGGCAACGACATCTCGATGCGGGCCATCGAGCCCGAAACACATACCCCCTCCAGACCATGTGCCTTCAAGCCCCTGCGGCGCTTGAGGAAGCCCGGCCGGCGAGGCCATCCGCATCGGCATCGGAGCGACACCAAGACGCCACGGAAGACAAGTCGCACCCGTTGGTGGTTTGACGTCCGTTTTTCGTTGACGCGTCAACGGCTGACTTGTAGAGTGAAGTGAGCATGTCAGTCGATACTCGGCTGTATTCCCTGGAAACTCTGACAACGAGGTGCTGTCATGGCTGAACCGCGCAGGAAGGACGTCTGGTTGCTGGTGCTTTACGGCCTGCTGCTGATCGCGTCGCTGGCCCTGCTGGCGATGGGCGTGGTCCGGTATTTCACGCGCGAAGGGGATGTCATCCTGCTCGGGGCGGGCGTCCTGTCGGTGATCGTCACCGCCGCGATGTTTCCCATCGCCGTCGCCCTGTTCGACCGGCAGTCGGGCGGACCGGTCGGCGCCGAGAACGCCAACGAACTGCTTCGCCTCATCGGCGACCGGCTGATGATCTCCGAGTCGGCCAAGCGCATCGCCTTCCGCGCCCAGGATCGCGAGGCCCTGCGCCACGCGATCGAGGACGAGATCAGCAAACGGGACTACGAGGCGGCGCTGGCCCTCGTCGAGGAGATGTCCAGCACGTACGGCTACCGCATGTCGGCCGAGCAGTTCCGCAAGGAGATCGAGGACGCCCGGGCCGCGGACATGAACCAGAAAATCAGCGAACTGATCGCGCAGCTCGACAAACTGGTCGAGGCGCGGGAATGGGAGAAGGCGTTCCGCGAGGCGGCCGCAATCAACCGCATGTACCCCGACAGCCCGCGCACCGGCGAGCTGCCCGGCAAGGTGAGAGAATCGTTCGAGCAATACAAGCAGCAGCTCGAGCGCGAGTTCCTCGAGGCGGCCAAGCGCGACGACATCGACGCGGCGACCAGTCTCCTCAAGGAACTCGACAAGTTCCTCACCGAGAAGGAAGCCGAGCCGCTGCGCGAAACGGCGCGCGGCGTGATCACCAAGATGCGCGATAACCTCGGCGTGCAGTTCAAGCTGGCCGTGCATGACCACGAGTGGACCTCCGCCGTCAGCGCCGGCGAGCAGATCATCCGCGAATTTCCCAACACGCGGATGGCCCAGGAGGTGCGCGACATCATCGACGTGCTGCGCAGCCGCGCCGCCGATGAGCAGGCGGCCAAGAAGCCCGCGGCCAGGACGGCCAACGCGTAGCGCGGCCGCGCGACGCGCCACGTTGTCCCGACACGTCCTCGCCCTATACTTGTGACATGCCCAATCACCACGTAGTCCGCATCGCCGGCGACGGGATCGGCCCCGAAGTCACCAGCGCCGTCCATCGCGTGCTCGAAGCCGCCGAGGCGCCCATCGAATGGCACGAACACCAGGCCGGCATCGCCGCTCTCGCCGACGGCGATGAGGTCCTGCCCGAGTCGACCGTCGAAGCCATCGGGCAGCACGGCGTGGCCCTCAAGGGCCCGTGCACCACGCCTGTCGGCAAGGGCTTTTCCTCCGTCAACGTGCAACTGCGCAAGAAGCTCGATCTCTACGCCGCCGTGCGCCCCGTGCGATCGCTGCCCGGCGTCAAGACGCGCTACGACGGTGTGGATATCGTCATCATCCGCGAGAACACCGAGGGCCTCTACAGCGGCGTCGAGAACGAAGTGACGCCCGGTGTCGTCATGAGCATGAAAGTCGCCACTGAGAAGGGCTGCCGCCGCATCGCGCACTGGGCCTTCCGCTACGCCACCCAGCGCCGCCGCGAGAAGATCACCGTCTTCCACAAGGCGAACATCATGAAGGTGACCGATGGCCTGTTCCTGCGCTGCGCCTCGGAGGAGCACAAGCGCGAGTACCCCAACATCGGTTACCAGGAGCTGATCATCGACGCCGGCTGCATGAAGCTCGTGCAGGATCCGACCCAGTTCGACATGCTGCTGCTGGAGAACCTCTACGGCGACGTGGTCAGCGACCTGTGCGCGGGACTGGTCGGCGGGCTGGGCGTCGTGCCGGGCGCGAACGTCGGTGATGTGCACGCGGTGTTCGAGGCCGTGCACGGCTCGGCGCCCGATATCGCGGGCAAGGGGCTGGCCAATCCGCTGGCGCTGTTGATGTCGGCGGTGATGTTGCTCAACTACCTCGGCGATAACCGCAGCGACGAGCGCTGCCACCGCGCGGCCGAGCGGATGCGCCACGCGTACGACGCCGCGCTCGCCGACGGCTGCCGGACGCGGGACCTCGGCGGCGAGATGGGGACCGATGACTTCGCAAAGGCCGTGATCGACCGGCTCAACGGTTGACCGCCTTCGGAAAGGCACACATGTCGCAGATTGAATCCTGGTCCATCGAGGGCAGTAACGGGCAACCGATTCTCGGCGAAACGCATCTGCCCCCAAACGATCCGGTCGGCGCGCTGCTGATCGCCCACGGTTTCAAGGGCTACAAGGACTATGGCTTCGTCCCTTATCTCGCGACACAGGCGGCCGCGCATGGACTGGTCGCTCACCGCTTTAACTTCAGCCACAGCGGGATGACCAACCGCATCGAAACCTTCGAGCGGCCGGACCTCTTCGAGCAGGACACTTGGGAACGCCAGATCGAGGACCTGCGCACGGTCAGCGAGGCGGCCGCCGACGGGCTGCCCGGACCGCCCAACCTGCCGCAGGCATGGTTTGGTCACAGTCGCGGCGGCGTGACGACGATCCTCACCGCGGGGCGCGCCGAAAAGGAAAACACCAGACCCCAGCCGGCCGGCATTATCGTCGCCGCCTCGCCCGACGCCGCGTGCAACCTCAGCGACGATGAAAAGACCAGGCTGCGGCGCAGGGGCGCGCTCGAGTCGCCCTCTTCGCGCACCGGGCAGGTTCTGCGCGTTGGCGGCGCGTGGCTTGATGAGATCGAGGCCGATCCCGACGCGTTCGACCCCGTGCGCCAGATCCAGGCCATCACCTGTCCCATCCTCATCCTGCACGGCCAGGAGGACCCGACCGTCCCCGCCTCCGCCGCGAACATGCTCGCCAACGCCGCCGGCGACAACGCCACGCTGCACATCATTCCCGGCGCGCAGCACACCTTCAACTGCCCCAATCCCCACCCGGCCGACAAGCAGCCGCCCGGGCCGACACAGGTGTTCGTGCAACTCGTGTGCGAATTCGCCGCCAGGACATGCGGCGGCTGACCGCCTTCAGGGCACGTCCCAGCGGTACAGTTCATCGCCGGTACCGGCCATTGGCTCGCCGTCGGCGCCCGCGCGCGACAGCACGAATCCGTCGCCCTGCGACTGGTAGTAGAACGCCTTGCCGGTCAGCGGGTCGATCGCGCTGACGCCGGCCGCGTCCGGCGACATCGGCGCTGTCTTCTTCTCCGTGCGATACTCGATCATCTCCAGCGCCGCCAGGGCCAGCGCGGCCTGGGCTTCCACCGCCGCGACTTCGTCATTCACGAAGTCCATGCTGCCGACCACCATCTTTGTCAGTGGGTGCTTGTCCTTGATGCGGCGTTCGGCGGTGCGCTGTTCGTGGTAGGGCTTGCGCCATCGCTCGATGTCGGTCGTCAACTGCTCGAGCATTGCGATCACATCATTGCGCATCGCGCGCGGCGACTTGTATTCAAACGCGAAATCTTCCGCCTGCCCCAGCAGGCCCTTCGCCTCGCCCAGCTTCCCGGTCACCGCCAGTTCGACCGCCGCCGTGCCTTCCGCCAGCGCGACGTTTACCACCATCCCGCGATAGTCGCGCTCCGCCAGCAGCTCGGACAACCAGTTCGGGCCGACATCCTCGCGCGTGATGATCAGCCGCTTGACGGCCAGCAGCGCGTTCTCCTCGTGATCCAGCCGCCGCATCAGCGCCACGTAGCCCGGGTCGGCCCCGATATGCCTGGCCAGGTTCAGCGTCGCCTCGATGGCGATGGCCGCCTCGTCGACGTTGCCCTCCAGCGCCTGCACCCGCGCGTGCGCGATCAGCAGTTGCCCCAGTTGCTTCAGACGCACGTCCCACGGCGCGAACCGGCGCGTGAGCCGATCCTGGAACGGTTGCGGCCAGGCGCATCGCTCGCGCTTGCCCGCTTCGATCATCATCCTGATCTGCGATCGGTATGGCAGCACGAGTCGCTCCAGGTCGCGCACCGGCGCCGGCCACGGGTCCTCGAGCAGCTCCGCCTGCGCCGGCGAAAACGGCGGCATCTGCTGCGTCGCCTGGATGTACAGCGTCGCGGCGTTCTGATCGTCGCCGGGGTCGGCCGGCATCAGCGAGGGGATGTCCGCCGCCCCGCCGGCTTCCTTCCACGCGGCGATGGCGCGGTCCAGCGGGCCGGCCAGGACGTTCGTCACGTCCAGCACCACCCACGTGAGCAGGGCCAGCCCCGCGCCGAGTGTGACCATGGTGATCAGTCGTTTCATGATCGGCTCCTCGCCGGCCTAAGCCGCGCGGGCATGGCGGAAGGGCCACAACCGCAGGTACCACGGCCGCGGTGAATGCCCGGCCCAGCGATGTCGCAGCAGCAGGGCGACGTCGCGCACGATCGGATCGCTCGCGATCGCATCGTCGCCGTATGTCTTCTCCGCGGGCGCGGCCGCGTTGTCGGGCGAGCGCTGCGCCACGTCAATGCGCCGCATCATCACCGCGTTGCGCATGATCTGCCGCACCATCCGGTGCACCTCTTCCTGCGGAATCCCGCATGCGTTGGTGCTGCATCCGACCAGCGCCCACCAGGCCCGGTCCACGTACGCGCGCGTCTTCTCGAACTGCGCGATCCGCCGCGCCATCACCCGCGCACTGATGCTCGACGACACCGGCAGGCCGTAGGCCATCGCCTGCTGGCGCTGTTGCTCGGTCGGCGGGTCGGGCGGCTCGCACACGGTGGTCACCGTCGGCATGCCGTTGCTTCTTGCCCGGTTGGCCGCGGCGCGGGTTGATCGACGCTTCTTCGGCGGCGGCACCTGCAGCACGTTGACCAGCCGCATCTCCACGTCCTCGATCTGCTCGTGATCACCCGACAGCAGTTGCCGCGGAATGCGCTGCCCGCGCGGCGAGCGTATCAGCTCCGCGAAACGCTTGGCCAGGTCCCGCGCGATCTCCGCGTCCGGTCCGCGCGTCTGCAGCAAGCCGTTGCCGAGGATCACCTCGTAGTCGTTGAGCGACAACGTCACCTGTTGCGTCATTGTCATGCCGGCCATGGCGTCCCTCTTTCGAGATGCCTCTTCCCTCGCGGCCGCGACCCGTGGATGCACGTATCCCGGCCGCCATGTGTGTATCGTCCGGGAACCCGCCCCCACTTTCGCGGCATTCCGTTGATTTCCGGTAAAGCCGTGGCCCGGTAATGAACAGGCGGCAGCCGGTGATGCAATCGACGCGTGTAATCTCAGAGGACGTTTGCCATAGCGCGGGCGCGGCAACTCGCCGGCACCGGTGACAGATGCGGTTCATTTCCTCCAGAAACACCACCACCGGCGGGGGCGCGATTGCGCCGTGAAGACAACATGGGCGGCCCCGCTCTCCACGCGGAGCATCGCGTCGAGCCTCGCCAGGATCTTCCCCTCCTGCCGTGCGAACCGGCCGCTAACGGACTGCCTGGGGTCATTCTCGCGGATGCGCCGATCGGTGATCGCGATCCGGATCTGCTCGTCGGACATCAGTGTTCGCAGTGCCAGGCAGATATCGCCCTTCGACTCCCTGATCGCCCGCCGGCAGTCGGCGAGTCCCGCCTGGCTGATCCGCCGCACGACATCCAGCGTCCGCATGTCCTGCTTGTTCATCAGTGCGCTCCCGAGCCGGACGGGCTGAGCGCGGAAGGGCGTCCCGAACGGACCTACGCGCCTGCCGGTGGCGTCCTACGCCGGCTTGATCCGGATCGTCGCCTTGCACCGCGGGCACTGCACCTTCCCGCCGGTTGCGCCCTCGGCCGCGGTCTGGGCCAGGCACTCGTTGATCACCGCCGCCGCGCCGTGAATGCACAGCCCCGGCGGCGTCGCCACCCCGATCATGAACTGCTGCCCCTTCTTCATGCTCGCCGGGCACTTCGGGCCGGGGGTCGATGTGATCTCCACCTTCCAGTGCGGCTCGGAATCCCGCTCGATCCGTTCCGCATCCGCGGCCGTCACATCCGCACCGCACGACAACAACACGACGTCCGCCTTGGCGTTCATCGCCTTGTTGGCCAGGTCATCGGCGCGGGCGTTGTTCTCGCGGTAGATGTGCTCGAATTGCACGTGGCCGATCGCGGCCGCCAAATCGCCCGCCCGTTGATGCAGCGGCTTGAGGCGGGCGTTCTTGACCTTGTACACCCCCGTCATCTGGAAGACCATCAACTGCGAGTCGGCCAGCACCGTCAGCGTGCGCGGCTTGAGTTCCGCCGCCAGTTCCAACCCCCGGATCAATCCCTCGTATTCGGCCGCGTTGTTGGTCATGCGGCCGAGGAAATAGCCGGCTTCGTGAATCGGCCGGTTCGTCGCGGCATCGGCGAGAACCACACCCGCGCCGGCCGGTCCCGGGTTGCCGCGCGATCCGCCGTCGACATGCAGCACCAGGTCCATGGGTGATCAGCCGCTCGCGTTGCTGCTCTTGGGCTGCAGGGACGAGCGGAGCTGGTCTTCCACGTAGAGGAAGCGCCCGCAACTCGTGCACACCACCGGGTCGTCGCCCCCGCCCATCAGCGCGTTGACCCGCTCCACCGGGATGTGCATAAAACAACCGCCGCACTGGTATTCCATGCGGCGGCGATCCACTTCCTCGATGGCGGCCATGCCTTCGCCATCGTAGGCGTCGCAGAGGCGGAAGAAGGTTCTGCGGATGTCATCCGGCACCCTCGACGCCGCCTCGTCGCGTTGGGCTTTGAAGGCGTCGAGTTCCTCCCCGACATCGGCCTTGGCCTTCTCGACATCTCCGACCGCGGCGCCGGCCAGCTTCTGCCGGTCGGCGATCTGTTCGTCCAGCGCCTTGATCTCCCCGTCCAGCCGCTCGACTTCCGACATCTGCTCCAGCGCCTGCTCTTCGAACTTGCCCTTCTCGATCTTCAGCGTGTTGACCTCGACGAGAATGGCCGAGTATTCCCTGTTCGTGGTGACGGTATTCATCTGCTGGCGCAGCTTCTCGATGCGCGATTCGACCTCGGCCGCCTGCCCTTCGAGATCGCCGGCTTTGGCCTGGGCATGCCGGCGCTGGCTGGTCAGTTCCTGGTGCTGCTGGCTCAGTTGATCCAGGCGCGTCTGCTGGGCCTTCTGTCGCCGCAGGGCGCCGTCCAGCCGGCTGCTCAGCCCGCGAACCTGCTTCTCCAGAAGAAAAAGTCTCACAAGGTCGTCCTGAAGCGGCATCGTTCACTCCGGTCGAAAGTGGGGTAAGCCCTTCATCATAGCGATTCCGCGGGCGGGCTGCAGCAATGGATGGAACCGCGGATGAACGCTGGTGCTGGCGAGGAGTGCAGGGGCGTCCCGCGGATCGCAGAGGGCCTGAGGACATGTCGTGTTGCCGCCTCGCGCGATTCTCGGGTTCTCACATCCGCGTCCATCCGCGTTCATCCGCGGTTCCGCCAACTCCGGCGCATGAAAAAGCCCCGCGCGGCCTGATGCCTCGCGGGGCGTCTGTCTTCCATGGAGCTGAGGGGGCTCGAACCCCTAACCTCCTGCATGCCATGCAGGCGCGCTCCCAGTTGCGCCACAGCCCCAAATCCACTGGAACGCCGATTATATCCCTCGACCGATGGGCCAGCAAATCCGTAGCGGCGGCTTACCGGCCCCGGGGGCGGGGATCAATCCGTTCCGATTCCGGAAACACGTTACTCCGAGGCGCGCAAACGTTCAGGCACTTCGGGCTCGTCTGGAAGCATGGTGCGAGGTGAACGCACCTGGCGCAACCAAGCCGCGGTCTGGCGCTGGTGACCCAGTGCCCCCGTGTGGCGCATCTTCCCCTCGTTGGCGAGAAAACTTGGCCGGCACCCTTGACGACCACCTAACAAGTTGCTATAATTCTCTTCGCACGGATTCACGGGCCAGTCAGGCGATTCTGGCAGAGCGCACATCGCGACCCCCTCCCGCACCAGACTTCCCAAACAGTCGCCCCCATCTTCCCCGACACCCCTCCTTGACCCGCGTTCATCAGCGCTCCCAAGCCCATTCCGACCCAGAACGACCCAAAACGAACGAAAACGGGGCCAAAAAGTGTACACTTTTGACACATTTTTCGGGCTGATATTTACGTGTGAGTGCAGTTATCGCCTGCGAACCCCTCTCAGAGCGTCTCAGAGCGGTTTTGGCTCGCAGAGAGCTAAGCCTATGAGCCGCGCACCCGCCCGGCCGACGCGCCACGGGGAGTCCGGCGATGGTCTGCGGCCATTCGCGGCGGTGGGGCCGGCCCGGCGGTCCGGGAACCGGGGCGAGCCCTCGGTCACGTCCGAGCGTTATCCCTACGACCGCTACAACCGGTTAAGTCGCCCCCGGGGCCTTCCGATGAACCTTGTGAGTCATTGCGCGGCCGCAGAACCTGCGCGGAGGTTGTGATGGATATTGGCATGCTATTCGGCGTGTTGGGCACCTGGGTGCTGATCATCTGGGCGCTGCTGGCCGGCGGCGAGTTGTGGTTCTTCTACAACGCCCCGTCGCTGATCCTGGTGGTCGGCGCTTCGATCACCGTGGTCTTCCTGGCCGCCCCGGTGAAGTACGTGAAACGATTCGGCAAGGTGCTCAAGAAGGCGGCCTTCCACAAGCCGCAATCGCCCGAGAAGCTGATCACGGACCTGGTCTCGTTCGCCGAGATCGCCCGCCGCGACGGCATCCTGAGCCTCGAGAACGCGACGAAGGACATCGATGACGATTTCATCGTCAGCGGCATCCAGATGGCGGTCGACGGCACCGATCCGGAACTGATCGAACAGATCATGACCACCGAACTGGAGAACCTGGTCGAGCGGCACGAGCACGGCAAGGCGCTGTTCGACACCATGGGCAAGTACGCCCCGGCCTTCGGCATGATCGGGACGCTGATCGGCCTGGTGATCATGCTGCAGAACATGGACGACCCGTCGATGATCGGCCCCGGTATGGCCGTGGCATTGTTGACCACGCTGTACGGCGCGCTGATCGCCAACGGCATCTGCCTGCCCATCTCCGACCGGCTGGCCAAGCGGTCGGCCGAGGAGGTGCTGCTCAAGACGATTGTGATCAAGGGCGTGATGTCCATCCAATCCGGCGACAACCCGCGCATCGTCGAGCAGAAGCTGCGCACCTTCCTGCCGCCGGCCCAACGCAAGAGTGAAGACGGCGCTGAAGCCGCGTAACCCGCAAGGCGCGGCCGCGTGTGCCGCGCGATGAGACGTCAGCATGGCAGCCAAGTGCAAATGTGAAGAAGGCGCCCCGCTCTGGGTGATGACCTTCGGCGACATGATGTCGCTGCTGCTGACCTTCTTCATCCTGCTCGTGTCGCTGTCGGAGATCAAGAAGGAAGACGAGTACCGCGTGATCGTGGAGATCGTGCAGAAGGCGTTCGGCATGCGGGGCGGCGGCGGCAAGGTGCGGGCCGACAACGACCCGACGCTCACCCTGCGCGAGCGGCTGGACAAGCTGGAGCTGAAATCCAACCTGCGCAAGCAGATCTCCAACTCGGATGATCCGGGCATCGAGGGCAAGGAGATGCTGGTCACCAAGGTGCGCGACGGGTGGTTTTTCGTCACCGGCGGCCGCGTGACCTTCGGACACCAGTCGGCCGAGCTGACCGAGGAGGGCAAGGTGCAGTTGGCCCAGCTCGGCAACCTGATCAAGGGCGAGCGGTTGAAGGTCGTCATCCAGGGCCACGCCTCGAACCTGGAGGCGTCGGGGCTCGAGGACTACCGCGACCTGCGCGACCTGGCTTTCAACCGGGCCCGCGCGGCCGAGGATTTCCTGGCCTCCGAAGCCGGCGGCGGGATTGACACGGCGCGCATCCGGCTGCAGTCCAGCGCCGATCGCGAGCCGCTGGTCAAGCGCGAGTACAGCCTCGACCAGCACATGAACAACCGCCGCGTCGAGATTTATGTCATCGAAGCAACGGTCGATGAACTGACTGAGCCGGAGAAGCGCAAGTAGTCATCGGGCGGAAGCGACAGTGAGGAGCCGGCAATGGCTGAGCAGCAACAGAACGCAAACGGCGAAGAGAAGAAGAAGTTCCCGCTCAAGACGATCATCGTGCTGGTCGCGGTGTTCCTGATCGAGGCCGTGGTGATCGCCGCGGTATTCATGCTCTCGGGCGGCCCGGAACCGGCCAAGGCCCAGGGCGCCGAGGAGGACCTGAAGGCTAAGGCCCAGGAGCCGGTGGAGGTGCTGGTCGTCGAGGGCAAGTTCATCAACTCGAAGTCCGGCCGCACGTACGTGTACGAGGCCCAGGTCTTCGTCGTGGTCAAGCGCAAGCACGAGGAGCAGACGATCACGGATGTGAAGAACATGCAGGCGCAGATCGCCAACGACGTGCGCACCGTCATCGCCCGCGCCGAGCCGGCGCAGTTGGCCGAGGAATCTCTGTCCACCATCATCCGCCACATCCAACAGCAGTTGGAAGAACGGCTGGGCAAGGACGAGGAGGGCAACAGCATCGTGCAGGAAGTGGTGATCGGTTCGTGGACACGGTTCCGGGCGGATATGTAGCGCCCACGGAATAGCGGGGGCACGCAACGAGCCGCGACCGTGAGGGAGCGGATAGCATCAAGCGACGAAGCGACGAAGCGACGAAGCGACGAAGCGACGAAGCGACGAAGCCGAGTCAGTTCCCGATTCGGATACCAACGTCATAGTTGTCTTCAGAATCCTCCCGCTCTTCCCTGAAGACCCCCTTGTTGTCTTCGAGGTCTCTGCCGACGCTGTACAGCACATAGCCATCGCCACTGCGGCGATACAACATTTCGTCCCCAGTGAAAGGATCCACCATGTCTTCAGCTTCCACGAGCTTCATGATGTCTGAAAGCGACCGCGGGTACGTCCTATGCCGCAGGCGGTGCCGCTCGAGCGCCATGGCCAGTTGCGTCAGGCGCTCCACGGCCCGCGCTTCGAAGATGGCGTTGACGGCCGGCGCCAGCGGTTGTCGCACATAGAACACCGCATAGCAGAGGACGACATCACTGACCATCGCCGCCCGGCCTGGACCATGATTCTCGAAGATGATACGTAACAGCGCTTCGGGCGCGCCTCCACCGGTTGCGTGCTGCTTAATGACTTCACGGCCCTTGCGAACAATCGTCTCGGACTTCTTGTCGACTGCCGCGCATCGCTCAAGCATTCGGGTATGGTCAGGTTCGCTTGCCGCCAAAGAGCGCTCATCGAGCAACTGATTGACCGTTCGGCGTGCGGTCGCAAAGTTGAGAATCGGTGGTGGCGGCGGCTGGACCGATTTCCCCGCTTCATTGAAGCCTCGTTCGTACAGATCCAACACCGCCATCGCCAGCGCCCGCTCGTACGTGTTGACCGATCTTGAGTGCCCGACCCTCGGAGGCAGTTGATGCAGATCACGCTGGAGCAACCGAAGCTGATCGGCCGTCAGGACGCGATGGCGCACCAGCGACTGGACCGCCTTGCTCGCCATTGTGCCGACGGCGATGGAGGCGAGACAGGAGAGATCGTAGCCACGTTGGCTGACGAGCCTGCCCAACCGCGCGGCCGCGACAAGGTCTCGTTGCATCGCCCCAAAGTCATTGCTTTCCGCACGCAGCATCGCGCGCACCAGGAGCGCTCGCGCGGCCAATTGATAGGGGATAAGCGACGGCTCCGCCTCGTTGTACATCGGAGCCGCCACATCGCGTTCCCACACCAACGGCACGTACGACCGGCTGCACTTGCTGGCCGCGATCATGTGGGCCAGCGGCTCGTCATTGCGCTTGAGCCACGCGGCGACATGGGGGAGTTCCCTGGCCGTCCATGGGCGCGTCAGCGCGTCGTCGCGCTGATCGGCGAGCGCCCAGTCGTCGAGCTTGCGAAAGGCGGCGATTTCCTCGTCGCTCACGCCGCGCCTGATCGCGTTGCCGATCCACTGCTTCTGGTAATCGCTGATCTCGATGAAGTAGACGCCATCGGCCGGCAGGTCCATTTTCAGGCGATGCAGCAGGATCTCGCGGATGCGCTTCTCCTTCGGCGTCTCATCGGGAAGCCCCATCGCGCGAAGCTCGTGGATGAACGCGTTGTTCTCCGCCGTCACCCCGGTGCGTTGGAGCGTGTCGAACCACGCCACGTAGTCAGGAAACCCGTCGGGTTTCACCGGCATCTTCACCGTGGCCGGGTCGACAAGCCCGAGTTGCCGCTCGGCCTCGGTGTAGAGCGGCGACGGTTTGGCCGACTTCTCTGTGGCCGCGAAGGCCGTCGTCGGAAGGAGCAGCATTGAGATGATCAGAAAGCGGCGCAACACGTTGGTTTCCCTTGGTTCGGTACGGCGCTGATTGTACCCGCCACCGGTGCTTGATCGCTGTTCGCGGGCGAGGCGAACTTTGCCGTCACAGGAGTTGGAGTCCGGAGAACCATTCACACGATAGATATAACGGCAAGCGGACGGTCCGCGCGCGGCTGGTAGGGCTTGCGTTGGCGACCGCCGGATCGGACTGACGCAGCGATGGCTGAAGAAGAAATCGAACAACCAGACGATTCCGCGACCGACGCCGAGGCGGTCGGCGAAGAGGAACTCGACAGCCAGGCCATGGTGCAGGAAGCGCTGGCCGAGGCGCAGGCCGCGGTGGAGCAGATGAAGTCGGAGACCGACGCCGCGTCCGGGCCGGAGGATACCGGTGCGGTCGCGCCTGGGGCGATGGACCTGCCGGACCTGGGCGAAGCGGAATCGCCCAGCGCGGCCGGGGGGCCGGGGTTGGACATGCTCGGCGATGTTGAGCTTGACGTGACGGTCGAACTCGGCCGCACGGAAATGCTGGTCGAGGATGTGTTGCGCCTGGCCGAGGGAAGCGTGGTGGAACTGGACAAACTGGCGGGCGACCCGGTGGACGTCTACGTGAACGGACGCCTGGTCGCGCGCGGCGAAGTGCTCGTGCTCAACGAGAACTTCTGTATCCGGATCAGCGAAATCGTGGACGACCTGCAGGAGCAGGCGGCCGCGGCTGCGGAATTGCAGCACGAACAGGCGGAGGCCTGAGGTCCCGCGAAGCCGTCGGAGGATCGACGGCGCAACCAGCGCTGGAAGCGCCCGCGTGATGGTCAGACCGTCGCGCGGCAAGGCCAGGATGGCCCATGGACGCGGATCGACATCATCGCATGTCTCGTCACGTCGTCGCGGCGGCTGCGGTCGCCGTGGTGGTGTTGGCCGCAGCGCCCGGGCGGTTGCTCGCGCAACCGCACGAGTACGTCGACGAATTGGATATTCCCGCGCCGTTGAGTCCGGTTCAGCCGCCCGAGCCGCGGGTCGATGCGCCGGCGCCGCCCGAGCCTGTCGCGCCGGATGGCACAGCGGCGGACGCGGAAGCCGTCACGCCGATCGGCACGGGTTCGGTGGGCTCGAGACCGGCGTCAGACGCACCGTCGACATCGCCTGAGGCCACGCTGGGGAGCAATGCCCCCGTCGCCGTGGATGGCGGCGACGAGGCGGACAGGTTGACCAATCTGGTCTCACGGATCGGGGGCGTCGATGTCGCCGAAGGAGCAGATTCGAGCGAAGGCGACGCAACGGCAGACAAACAGGAAGCGACAACGGCGATCGATCTTGATCTAGGTGAAGACGAAGAAAAGTCAGCTTCACCCGCGACAGCCGCCGGCGCTACGCTTGCGGACAGTGTCTCAGAAGCCGGCGAGCAGTCCGGCCTGCAAACGCCACTGTTCCCGAACGATGGTTCGGGCGACACCGGCGGGGTCGCTTGGCTGGGTGACTCCTCGATCCTGAATGTTCTGGCCGCGCTGGGCGTGGTGATCGTGTTGATTCTCGCGCTTCGCAAGGTTGTGGCGAAATTCACCGGCCGGCCGATCGGCACCAAGACGACGCCGGTGCTCGAAGTCCTTTCCCGCGTGTCGATCGCCCCGAAGAGCAACATCCTGCTGGTGCGCATCGGTGGCCGCATTCTGGTGGTGGGTGAGTCGGGCGGCGGCCTGAGCATCCTCAGCGAGATCGAGGAACCGGAAGAGATCGCGTCGCTGCTGCGGGCGATTCAGACGACGAAGCCGGGCAGCGTCTCCCGCGAGTTCAGCGAGATGCTGGAAGGTCTCGAGGATGCGCCGGATGGCACGTCGGCCAGCGACAAGGACAGCGCGATGCGGTCCAGCCGGGCGCGTGACGAGGTGACAGGTTTACGAACGCGCATTCGCAGCATGATGACCGAACGGGGCGTGGCATGATCAGCCGCTGCATGACGAACGAGCGCCATTTGCTATCCGTGCCTGGCGCGGTCGCAGCAAGTCTGTGTGTGATGGTGCTGGCGAGCGCGGCTTCCGGACAGACGACATCGTCGAGCGCGACCGTTACTTCGGTTGCGGACGGGCAGACGCGATCGGAATCGGCCGAGAGCAGCGCGGATTCGCTGGACGTGATGAACCCGATATCGATCATTCGCAGCGCGGGCCAGGCGTTGCCCAATGCGGGGCGGTCGGACGTTACCGGTGTGAGCGCCGGCGCCGCGACGCCGCCGGACACCAGCGAATACCCCGACGGGCTGCGCGACGGCGTGAGTTCGCCGCTGTCGATCATGCTGATTCTCACGGTGCTCAGCATCGCACCGGCGATCCTGATTCTCTGTACGAGTTTCACGCGTGTCGTGGTGGTGCTGGCGCTGCTGCGGCAGGCGATCGGGACACAGCAACTCCCGCCGAGCCAGGTGATCATCGGTCTGTCGGTTTTTCTGACGCTCCTGATCATGGCGCCCACGTTCGAGCGGATCAACGAGACGGCAATTGTCCCGCTCAGCAACGAGCAGATTACCGAGATGGAGGCCTGGGAGGCGGCGAAGAAGCCATTGCGCGAGTTCATGATCGCGCAGATCGTGAATGCGGGCAACACAGACGACGTGGTGATGATTCTCAACTACCGCGGCGTCGACACATCCGACCTGGGCGCCCTGACGTGGGAGAGGGACGTGGACATGCTCACGCTCATTCCCGCGTTTGTCCTCAGCGAACTGAAGATCGCCTTTCTGATCGGGTTCAAGCTGTACCTCCCGTTCCTTATCATCGACATGGTGATCTCGAGTGTTCTGATCAGCATGGGCATGCTGATGCTGCCACCGGTGTTGATTTCGCTGCCGTTCAAGCTGCTGCTTTTCGTACTCGTCGACGGCTGGCGACTGGTGGCGGGCAACCTGCTGGCGAGTTTCGCGATCCCTGGTGTGACGACGTAGCAACAGTGGTGCGCGCTCACCGCGCTGCGATCACACATTCCGATTGGAGTTGAGGACGATGACGATTGACGGTGCGGTGGATCTCGTTCGTGAAGCCCTGCAAATCATGCTGATGGCCAGCGCGCCGATTCTCATTGCCGGACTGCTCATCGGGCTGGCGGTGAGCATCGTGCAGGCCGTCACGCAGATCCAGGAGCAGACGCTCAGCTTCGTACCCAAGATCATCGGTATGATCGTGATCACGCTCGTCGCAGCGCCTTGGCTGTTCAAGATGCTGATGGAGTTCTCCACGCGGATGTTCGCCGGGGAATAGCCGTTTGCTGGATGTCGAGGAGTTCTGGCGTGTCGGATTACACGGCCTTGATTCCGCACTTGCCCGCCTGGCTGCTGGTGCTGTTCCGCATCACAGGCCTCTTCATACTGGCGCCGATGTTCGGTTCGACGACGGTTCCCGCGCGCGTGCGCATCCTCTTTGCCTTGGGGCTGTCGTTTGTCGTGTACCCGATGCTGTTGGATCCGGGCCGCGCGTCGCTTCAATACGTGCTGCCGGTGGTCGAGCAAGGACCCTCGATGTGGCAACTCGGGCCAATCATCGGCATGGAGCTGCTCATCGGATTCGTGATCGGATACGGCGCGTCACTGCCCCTGATGGGTTTGCAGGTGGCCGGCCGCGTGGTGGATCAGCAGTTGGGCATGGGGCTGGCCGGCATCTACAACCCGGAACTGAACGAGCAGGCGGGCGTGATGGGTCAGTTCTACTTCATGCTGGGATTGGCGATCTTCATTCTGCTGGGCGGGCATCGGGCGTTGCTGATGACGATGGTCAAGAGCTTCGACCATGTGCCGCTGGGCGGGTTCGTCGTGGACGGGCGGCTGCTGTACCTGGTGACGGGCATCCTCGGTGCGATGTTCGAGTTGGCGGTCCGCGTGGCCGCGCCGCTGCTTTGCATCATCTTCCTGGAGACGCTTGCGCTCGGTTTCATTGCGCGCACGGTGCCGCAGATGAACATTCTGAGCATCGGTTTCCCCTTGCGCATCCTGGTGGGGCTTTTCATGATCATCGGCGCCTTGGCGGTGGACATGGCCGTCTACCGGGAAACGCTGCGCGACGTGCTTGCCGGGATCGAGCAGTTCTTCGTCCGGTGGGACATGACTCCCGGAGCGGGAGGTGGCTAGTGCCGTTTCCAGTCAGCCAGTTTCGCATACATGGTTGATCACGCAACTT
>CAZHJL010000056.1:0-32180 GCA_964532795.1 uncultured Phycisphaeraceae bacterium
GGCCGCGAACAACGCGAACAACTGAATACTCACCAGTTCGTGGAACGCTTACCCACGCAACGCGTACGTGTTGCTGCGACGTGTGATTCAACTCGACCAGCCGACGGCGACCAGGCTCTTCATCACGGCCGACACGCGCTATCGCTTGTGGATCAACGGACGGCGCGTCGCGGATGGATCGGTGCAGTCGCAGCCGTACTTCCAGTACTACGACGAGCACGATGTCACCGACCACCTGATCGCCGGCGACAACTGCATCGCCATCCTCGGGTATCACCAGGGCATCCAGCCGCACACCCGCGGCGGGGTGCTGGCCGAAGGGGTGGACGGTAACGGGCACACGTTGGTCGCGACTGACGGACAATGGCGCGCACTGGCCTGCGATGCCTGGCGCAGCGATACCTACCTCGCGAAGATGAACCGGGCGTTCCCGTTCCAGGAGCACCTTGATCTGCGCCGATTGCCGATGGATTGGCAGCATGCCTCGTTCGATGACACCCAATGGGGCCGCGCGGAGGTGATCGTCACGCGTGGGCGCAGCCGTCCGCCCGCGGTCATGCCGTGGGCGCGCCTGGCGCCGCGTGACATCCCGATGATGGCCGAGCGCCCGGTGTACGCCAAGTCGATCGTAGCGGTCGAAGAATGCCTCGACCTGATGAACCGCAACCGCAGCGAGGACCTGTCGATCTCGCTCTCTCAGGCGGGGCGGTCGCTCGACTGGGCCCGCGTGGACGGCGCGGAACACCTGCTGGGCGAGGCGGGCGAGACGATCGTGCAGTGCAGCACGCGGCACCAGGATCGCGTGACCGACGGCCGCTATGACCCGGTGGTCGTACTCGATTTCGGACGCGTGCTGACGGGATGGTCTGACCTTGAACTGGAAGCAGGCGCGAATGGCGCGACGGTCGAAGTCGGCTACGCGGAGCGGCTGATTGACGGTCACTTCAACAACGCCATCGAATGTCAGTTCGCCGATTGCTGCACGTTTCCCGAAGGTGTCAGCCGCTTTCGGCCGCTCGGGTGGCGCTGTTTCCGCTATCTGAAACTGCGCATCAAGCGAGCACAGGCGCCGGTGCGATTGCGCACCGTTCGCGCGATCGAGCTGACGTACCCCTTCGAGGAGCGCGGCCGCTTCGCCAGCAACGACCAGACGCTCAACGGTGTATTCACGATCTGCCGCAACACGCTGAAGCTGTGCAGTGTCGAGGCGCTGATGGACACCCCGCAGCGCGAGCAGGCGCAGTGGCTGGGCGATGTCGCGGCCGTCACCGCGCCGGCTATTCTCGCCGCCTTCGGGGACACGGCCATCACCGGCAAGTTTCTCCGCCAGGCAGCGGCCAATCGGCAGCCGACCGGACTGATCGCCAACATCAGCAACGTCGTCAGCGCCTCATGGAGCGGTGATATCCCCGACTATTCGCTCTGGTGGATCCGCTTCCTGCACGAGTACTACCAGTTCACCGGCGACGGGCGATACCTGCACGAATGCCATGACGCGGTCACGAGCATCATGCGGCTGCACATGACGGCGCTCGATGAGCGCGGCCTGATCGCCGACATGCCGGGATGGGTCTTCATCGACTGGGCGGACACCGATCGCCGGGGGGCGGTCGCGGCCTATAACGCGCTGTTCGCCGGCGCATGCGATGCCGCGGCAGCACTGGCGCGGGTGAAGACTGACGCGGCGCTCGCCGACCACTACGCCGCGATGGCCCGGCGCGTCCGGGCATGCTTCGAGCAAGTGTTCCTGGACCCCGAGCGCGGTGTCATCGTCGACTGCGTCGAAGACGATGAGCGGTCCGATCAGATCAGCGAGCATGCCAACGCCGCGGCGATCGCCTTTGACTGCGTCAGGCCCGATACCGCCGATCGCATCATTCGCGAGGTCTTCGAGGCGAGAAGCATTTCGGCGACCGAGACGCAACCTTTTTTCACCGTCGTCGTCCTTGACGCGCTTCGCAGGCGGGGCCGCATGGACCTGGCTCTGCAATTGATCCGCGACCGCTGGGGGCGTCGCATGCTCGATCGTGGATACACCTCGTGCAGCGAAGAGTGGTACACGAACGGCTCGTGGCGTAGGGGCGAATGGACGGGGTTCATGCGCACGCTTTCACACGCATGGAGCGCCTGTCCCGCGCAGTTCCTGATTCAGCGTCTAACGGGCGGCCAGATTCTCGAACCGGGCTGCCGTCGCGTGCGGTTGTCGCCTTACAGGGCTGATTTCGCCTACTCGGTCATATGGCCCACGCCGCGCGGCGGCATCGACGTCGAATGGGACGGCGAGCAGTTGAACACAAAAGCGCCGGATGGTGTCGAACTCGAAATCGTGGACAATGGCGAGCCGTGAGTGATTGCGGCAGCACGGTGACGCCGCCGACGGCAAAGTCGGTACAGGCGGTATAACCGGCCGTGCCCGGCCCAGCGCCGTGCCAGCGGCGCATCCCCGGCGATCGCCAAAGTGGTAGACTGTCTAATCCATGACACCCATCCACGTTTACATCACAAGCGGACAGAACGCCGGCCGGCGGCTGGTGTACTCGGACCCCGTCGTTTCCTTCGGCCGCTCCGGCCAGAATACTCTGGTGCTGGATACGCCCGGCGCTTCGCGCGAGCAGGGGGTGCTGAAATTCGACGGACGGCAGTGGTGGCTCGAGAACAAGTCGAGCAATGGTACAGCGGTGGGGCGGAAGACGGTGCGCGGCAAGCCCGTGCCGCTGCGCGAGGGCGACGTGGTCTCGGTCGGGAACATGGAGCTGTTCCGCATCAGCATCCCTGCCGCGGGAGAGGAATCCCCCGGCGCGGCGCCACCGGGCGAGCAGGCGAGGCCGGCCGCCGGGGAAAGCGGCGCACCGCAGACCGCGCGGATGACCAAGAAGACCAAGATCATCATCGGTGTGGGGATCTACCTGCTGGCGATGGTCGTGCTGTTCGTGGTGTTCGGGCAACTCTTCACCACGGAGGCGGAGAATGTCTCCGTCGAGGGGGTGGACCTGCTGAACGAGTCGCAGATCGAGAATGAGATCAACAGCCTCGTTGAGCCCGCGGAGTCGCTCGACCCGGAGAAGGCGGCCCAGTTGGTTCGCGAAGCGAACAGGTACTACACGAACCGCACGCGTCCCAGGATCAACTACTACCGGGCTTACAGGAGCTATCGCGAGGCGCTGGCCCTCAGGCACCAGACACGGTTCGAGGATGCTGAACTGGACACCCGGTACCGCAATGTCCGGGCCTATCTCGTGAAGCAGGTGAGCGACTATTACAGCACCGGGCGCCGGGCGTACGACGCGAACAATTTCCGGCTCGCGGCGAAGAACTTCGAGGAAGTGATCGATCTGTTCCCGGACGAGGAGAGCAGGATCTACGCGAGTGCGATCAAACTGCGGCGCATTTCCCGGGTGCGGGGCGGTATGGATTAGCCTGCCTTGCTCATGCGGTTGTCGCTGCGCTTGTGGTTGAGGAAGGCCATGACGGGCGAGCCGGCGATGGCTTCGGGCCGGAGCCGGAAGCGGTGCTCATAGGTTTCGGCCGGCACCGGATTCTCGAAGGCGTACTTCACGGCGGGAGCGAGGTTCGTTCGGGCCAGTCCCTTGGCCACCTCGCCGCGCATCAGCACCACCGGATGGTTCTTGACCGCGGCGTACTCCTTGACATCGCCAACCGGCTCGAAGCCGAAGGCCCGGATGTAGAACTTCGTATGGCGCGGGTGCACGCCGATGAGGAAGTCGGTGACGTCGTGGTGCATCCCGAAGAAGAATGCGTAGCGCATCAATTCGAACAGCGATTCGGCCGAACGGGCCAGATGCTTGCGTCGATCTGCGAACAGTCCGATCTCGAGCAGTCGTGCTCCGCCGGCGCGCAGGTCGTTCAGTTCCGCCTCGAATACACGATCGAGCGGCAGCGTGCCGGGCAGCCGCTCGTAATCGATGGTGGTCGTCAGCGTCGAGATGGGCAGTTGATGAATGCTCGCGATGATGACGGCCGTGTGCTCGCTGATCATGTGCGGCGAGGTGTGCAGATGGTAGGGGTTGGCCTCAACCAGACCGGCGCGGCGATAGGCGGTGTAGACCAGCTCCCAAGCCGCGATGACCTGCGCAAGGCTTGCGGCGACCTCGAAGCGCAGGCCTTCGGCGGACAAGTCGTCGAAGGTCGCATCATCGGCGCTCTGATCGATGGGTTCAGTCATGCCGGTCGATTCCGTTCCTGGCGAAGGTGCGTTCGCGGACGCACCCCGAGACGATGCCGATCCCACGCCCGCCTGGATCGGTCGCCCGTTTTCCCATCGACGCGAGACCAGACCCACTTAACCGGCCGCCGATCCCCCCGTTGAGATAAGCCCAATCACCGCAAAAGCTTACTGGTCTTTTGACCGGCCGCTGGGTCGGCCGCGGACGCACGGTTACAATACCCAGCCAACCGCGCATCCAGCAGTGCCAGGACGTGATGATGACCAGCAGTACATTCAGCGCAAATCTCCCCGACGCAAGGGGTTATTTCGGCTCTTTCGGCGGCGTCTTCATTCCGGAAACGCTCTGCCACGCCGTGCATCAGCTTGCCGAGGCCTATGACGAGGCGAAGGGCGATCCGGCGTTCCAGGCCGAACTCACCGCCTGGCTGCGCAACTACGCCGGTCGCAAAACGCCGCTGTACTTCGCCAAGCGACTCACCGAGCATTGCGGCGGCGCGCAGGTCTACCTGAAACGCGAGGACCTGACGCATACCGGGGCCCACAAGATCAACAACGCCATCGGTCAGGTTCTGCTGACACGGCGCATGGGCAAGTGTCGCGTGATTGCCGAGACCGGGGCCGGACAGCACGGCGTGGCGACGGCGACGGCCGCCGCGGTGATGGGACTGACCTGCGATGTCTTCATGGGCACCGAGGACGTGCGGCGGCAGGCGCCCAACGTCAAGCGAATGGAACTACTCGGCGCGAACGTCCGACGCGTGGAGTCCGGTTCGTGCACACTGAAGGACGCCACCAACGCCGCGATGCGTGACTGGATGGAAACCAGCGAGCACACGCACTACATCATCGGGTCGGTGGTCGGGCCGCACCCGTTTCCGATGATCGTGCGCGACTTCCAATCGGTGATCGGCAGGGAATGCCGGGAGCAGTGCCTGGAGCAGATCGGCCGGCTGCCGGATTGCCTGATCGCGTGCGTCGGCGGCGGATCGAACGCGGCCGGCATCTTCTACCCGTTCGTCGAGGATGAGTCGGTCAGCATGATCGGCGTGGAAGCAGGGGGGCGCAACAACGATCTTGGCGGCCACGCCGCACCGCTGACGTACGGCACACCCGGGGTGCTGCACGGCTCGCTCAGCTACGTTCTCCAGGACGACGACGGCCAGACGGCGCCCGTGCATTCGATCTCCGCGGGACTGGACTACCCCGGCGTGGGCCCCGAGCACAGCTACTGGCACGACACCGGCCGCGTGCAATACACCGCCGTGACCGATCGCGAGGCGTTGGATGCGTTCACGGTGGTCGCGAAGCTGGAAGGCATCATCCCGGCGCTGGAGTCGGCTCATGCCGTGGCGCACGCACTGAAGATTGCGGGAGACATGGCCGGTGACAAGGTGATCGTGATCAACATGTCCGGCCGGGGTGACAAGGATCTGGACGAGGCGCTTCGTCTGCTGGCCGAGTAGCGCGGCGGCGCGTCGTCAGGTCAGGCTATGGTGCGCTTTCCCGCCGCGCATCCAACCCGATATCAAGCGCCGGGGCCGAATGGGTCAGCGCGCCGACGGCGATGCGATCGACGCCCGTCTCGGCGATGCCACGCACCGTTTCGAGCGTCACGCCGCCGCTGGCTTCGAGTTGCACCTGCGGGGCCGTGCTTTCACGCCGGTCCACCGCCTGACCAAGCTGTGCGGGCGACATGTTGTCCAGCAGCACGATGTCCGGCCACGCCTCTTCGGGCAGGCTGAAAACGATATCAAGCTGCTCGAGCGTGTCGACCTCGATCTCGATGAACGACAACTGCGTCTCGTCGCGACGAATCTGCGGGACGATGGTGCTTAGCTTGTGCTTCAGCGCGTCGAGGTCAAGGTGTGCGATGTGGTTGTCCTTGATCAGCACCGCGTCATACAGGCCGATCCGATGCGGCAGGCCGCCGCCGCACGTGACGGCGTACCTGGCCAGCCCGCGCAGGCCGGGGATCGTCTTGCGGGTATCGCAGATACGCGCCTTCGTGCCTTCGACCCGGGCGACGAACGCGGCGGTGAGCGTTGCGATGCCCGAAAGGTGCGTCAGGAAGTTCAGCGCGGTGCGCTCCACGGCGAGTATGCTGCGCATCGGCCCGGCCATGCGGGCGATGGGCGTGCCGGACGAAACGCCGGCGCCATCCGCGGCGAGCGGCTCGATCCCCAGCGCCGGGTCCAGCGCGGTGGTGATGTCCGGCAGGATCGCCAGGCCGCACAGCACGCCGTCGTCCCGCGCGGTGAAGACCGTTTCGCCGGTATCGTCCGCTTCGATCATTGCTTCGCCAGTCACATCGCGGCGATGCAGGCCCAGGTCCTCCGCGAAGGCGCGCTCGATCAGCGCGAGAACCTGCTCGCGATTGGCGAACTGCTCGAATGTCGTGGGCTCGGGCATGGTCGGTGTCTCGCCGGTGATGCGCGCGGCGGCTACTCGAGGTACGTGTAGCCCTCCAGGCCGCGCTCGTAGAACTGCCAGAGGAAGCGGGATTCGTCGAGCGACAGGGCATCGCGCCGCAGCGCCTTCTCGACCCGCTGTCGCATCATGCTTTTCAGCTCGTCCGCCGAATACTGCACGTACTTGAGCACATCCCGCACCGTGTCACCTTCCACGACCTTCTCCACGCGCGGCTCACCGCCCGACCCCAGCGAAATGTGCACGGCATTCGTGTCGCCGAAGAGATTGTGCATGTCGCCGAGAATCTCCTGGTAGGCGCCGACGAGGAAGATGCCGATGTAGTACTCCGGCGTGCCCTCCTCAGCCACACCATCGCAGTCGTGCAGTTCGAGCACGGACTTGGGCTTGCGGCCGTTGATGAAGCGATCGATCTTACCGTCTGAATCGCAGGTGATGTCCGCGAGAATGCCGCGGCGCGCGGGCCGCTCGTCCAGGCGATGGATCGGCATGATCGGGAAGAGCTGGTCGATCGCCCAGAGGTCCGGCACCGACTGGAAGATGGACATGTTGCAGAAGTAGGTGTCGGCCAGCAGCGACTGAAGGTGGCTCAATTCATCCACGAACTCGCCGCTCCGCTCGCTGATGTGCATCGCCTTGCGGCACATGGCGAAGAAAAGCCGCTCGGCGAGCACGCGATACGCCAGCGGGCAGTAGCCGAGATTGAAAAGGTGAAGCGTCTGATCCCAGGCGAGTTGGGCATCATGCCAGTTCTCGCGCAGTGTCTGGGCGTTGAGATCGCAGTAGGTTTCCCACAGCAGTCGCACCGGCAGAGGCATCTGCTCCAATTGCTCAGTCGTCATCGACTCCGGTACGTTGCCGCACTCGACGTTATGCACGTCGAGCACGTTGCAGACGAGGACACTGTGATAGGCGACCACCGCGCGGCCGGACTCGCTGATGATCGTCGGGTGGTCCACCCCGGCCTGGTCGCAGGCTTCCTTGATGTAGTACACCACGTCGTTGGCGTACTCTTCCATGGTGTAATTCACGCTCGAGTTGTCGCTGTTCTTCGCCCCGACGTAGTCGACGCCGAGCCCGCCGCCGACGTCGATGTACTCGAGTTCGGCCCCCGCCTTGCGCAGTTCGCTGTACACGCGGCCGGCTTCGGTGATGCCCTTCTTGATGTTGCTGATCTTGCTGATCTGGCTGCCCAGGTGGAAGTGCAGCAGTTTCAGGCAGTCGCCCATGCCCGCCTTTCTCAGGTGCTCCAGCGCGTTCATCACGTCACTGATCGACAGCCCGAACTTCGACTTGATGCCGCCGCTGGACTCCCAACGTCCCGCCCCCCGCGACGCAAGCTTGACGCGTATGCCGATATCCGGCCGCACGCTGTGCCGCTCCGCGTGGTAGACGATTCGTCTCAGTTCGGAGAAGCTTTCGACAACGGGGATGATCTTGGCCCCGATCTTGGCCGACAGGATGACCGCCTCGATGAACTCGCTGTCCTTGAAACCGTTGCAGATGATCGGCGTGTTGTTGTCGTCGACCATCGCCATGACAGCAAGCAGTTCCGGCTTCGAACCCGCCTCGAGCCCGAAGCCGAAGGACCGACCGAAGTTGCGGATCTCCTCCACGACGTGACGCTGCTGGTTGACCTTGATCGGGTAGACGCAGCGGTAATCGCCCTTGAACTCGAACTGCGTGATGGCCTTGCTGAAGGCGCTGTTCAGTTGGCGCAGCCGGTGTTTGAGAATATCGGTGAACCGCAGCAGAATTGGCGGCTGGATGCCGCGCAGGCGCAGTTCCTCGACGAGTTTGAGCAGGTCGATGCTGCGCGTCGGGCGGCGCGTGGGGTGAATGATCAGGTGACCGCAGTCATCGATGCCGAAGTACCCGGCGCCCCAGCGTTTGACGCCGTACAGGTCGGTCGCCTGCTTGACCGTCCAGTCGGATCGCTTGGTGACCGCGGCCTGGTCGGCACGTCGGTTGTTTGTCTGTGATCGCAGGTGCGTCGACATCGCGCAGCCTCCGGCATGTCGTTGGGGAAATCGCGTCGTGTTCCATCATAGCAGGACGCGGGGAAACGTCAGGCCGGCGTTCATCTCATCCGCCGAGGTGCGCAACGACGTCGCAGCATGCATAGGCCCGCGAGGGCGAGCATCACGGCGGAACCGGGCTCGGGGACCATGGAGAGGAACAGCGACTGCTGCGCCGGGGGAAGGGCGTTAACCGCCTGCCGGGCGTCGTGGAGGTCGACGATGCCGTCGTGGTTGAAATCTCCGTCGGCCCAGCCGGCCGCCGTCCTGTCGAGGTTGGCCACGACCGCGGCCGCCTCGCCGAAACTGACCGCGCCGTCATGATCAAGATCGCCCGGCAGTGCGCCGGGGCTCAGACCGATGTTGGCCACGGCCATCGCCGCCTCATTCGCATCGATGACGCCATCGTGGTTCCAGTCGCCCAGTGACCAGCCGGCGTGTTGCTCGCCGATGCCTGCCGCGACCTCGGCCGCTTCTGCGAACGTTACCGAGCCGTCGTTGTCGAGGTCGCCGGCGATGCCGTCCATGGGCGCGCCGATATTCGAAACGGCCATCGTGGCGTCGGCCTGGTCGACGATGCCGTCGTCGTTGAAGTCGCCTAGACACCATCCGTCGTCGAGATACTCCGTCCCGTCGCCCGCGGGCGGAACCGGGTCGACACCCATGCCGATGGATGCGGCCACCTGGGCCGCCTCCTCGAACGTGACCGTGCCGTCCAGATTGAGGTCGCCGGCGATACCTTGGCGCCATCGCATCAGTGGGTCGCCGATGAAGGTGTTCACATACGATACTTGCCGGGTGGCCGACCAGGCTGCTTCGGCGAAGGTAAAGCCCTCCAACATCATCTCGAAGAAATGGTCCTCGTTCATGACGTTGCTCGGCCCGGAACTGGGCTCCTCCACGTGCCCCGCAGCTGCCGTGCCACCCACTTCGAACCATTCACCAACCAGCGCCTGGCCGGATCGGTGCTCGCCGTCTTCGAACGAGAAAGCGTTGAAGCTCTCATACGAATGGAACACGGCGCCCGGTGCTAGCGTGAATGCCAGTTGATCGGTCACGTATCGCCCGTGAAGGCCCTGGGGGCCGTCATTGACGCCGTGGCTGACGTAGCCCACCACCGGGCGCGGCGCCGTTGTGACTGCGTCGTCCGTGTTGTCGTAGATGTGCGCGATCTGATGGGGGTCCAGAACATTTGCATCCAGTTCCGGCATGAGGTCGACGGGGCTGGCTGCCGCCGACGGGTCGTCGTCGACCACGATCTCTTGTTGACCAGGCTGGACAAAGGCGGCCTGCGCCCGGTCGATCATGCCCGTCACATCCCCCACGCTGAAGCCGTCAAGTCGCGCAGCCAGCCGAAGGCCCTCCCAAGCCGGGTCGCTGCGGTCAAAGGCTTGGGTTGCCTGGTAGTAGGGATTGGCGGGAACAGCCGGCATGCCGAAATCCGCAGGTTGCCAGAACTGGTCGCCCATGCCGGCTACGCTATCGATCGCGTCAATCCGCGTCAGTTCACTTTCCAGACTCGAGTAGCGTTTCCAGAAGGCGACACCGTTCGGCCCGGCATCGATCCTTAGTGGCATGCCTTTCGTCGTTACGATGACTTGTGTACCGTCTGTCAGGGCGCTCAGCACTTGGGGACGGATGATGTTCAGGTAGTCGTCGCCGGAGATCTCTTCGTCAGCGCTCATCCCTGTCAAGCCGAGAAGACGCACCTCCGGGTACACCTGCTGGTAGTAGCTGGCGATGGCCTGCCCGTCGCTCGAATCCGTGCTGTAGAGCACAAGCACGTCAGAGGGGTGGATCGACGCGAAGCTGATCGCGCTTGAGCAAACAATACCTAGAACGAAAGCCAAGACTCTCGTCTTGGCTCTCCGCTTGTGCTGTTCCCCAACCTTCAAGCGTAGGACATTCATTGGGCGGATCGTTTCAACAAGAGCCTCAGAAACTCACCAGCCCCTGCGACGACTTCGGATCATCAATGCCCCACCCAGGACTAGCAGACCAATGGATCCCGGTTCGGGTACGGGTACAGGCACGGTACCGGTTGCCCCGGCGATGCCGGCCTTGACCGTTGCGTTGCCCCCTTCGTATGTGAACGGGCTCCAGTAGAAAACAATCGTGCTCGACTCACCCACACCGATCGTGCCGCCGCCGTTGTCAAACTGCCATCGTACGGAACTGCCCGGATACGCTGCGCTGGTCGGATCCTCCTGAATACCGGGCAGAAGTGCTTCGGGAATGTACGCTGGACCGCCACCGGGACCAACCTGGCTATCAACCACGTCGACCCCCACGTTCAGTTGGTTGACGAGATTGGCGCCCTGCCCAAGGTCGCCCAACGCCGTCACGAACACCTGGTACGCATAGACGCGGCTGCCGGCAGGGCTCGGATCGACGAAACCGATACCGTTGTCGCTGAGGAACGTTGAGAACCCGCCCGGGGCAAAAACGGCGTACTCGATGTCAGCCGTCACCTTGTCCGGGAAGAACGGCGTGAGGTCCTCGCTGACATTCACAGTGCCGCTTGTTTCCGCGCCACTTGCACCATTGAGCAAACCGGCGCGCGCACCGGGCGCTGCGATGGTCAGCCCCACAATCGCTGCCAGGCACAATGCTAGAACACGCTCCATGACCACTCATCCTTCCTTGCTTTGCTCCGGTCCACGCCGGTGGGATGAATCCCCAAGGTCTTACCAAGCGCTGCCGGACCTCTTGGTACTCACGCTCAGCGCGCTACACTGCTTCCACCACTCAACTCGTACCTGCCTCAGCGTCGCCGACGAAGCAGCACCGCACCGAGGCCCAACAGGAGCATCGAAGCAGGCTCAGGAATCAACACCGAGCCCGGTGAAGCCACTGGCGCGGCGATGTCGGCCACGCCGGTATCCAAGACGAGACTGGCCGAATCCACAGGACGGTAGGGACTTGTGAACACGAGCGCCTCGCTCAGTTCGCCATTCGCGAAATCTGAGAACTGCCACTCGACCACCGTGCCGCTGATGAAGGAGGCGATGGGGGCTGCAACGGCCAGCGGATCGACGTCGTCGACATAGCCAGCGTTGGCCGCCTGATCGGTGTTCTCAAGCCGCACGTCCAGCGTGGAGATGTCGACACCAGTATTCGCGATCTGGTAGATGTAGACCAGTTCGCCCGGCGCCAAGGATGGACCGAATGCCGATGCGAAATCTGCGTCGGTCAGCACCAGGTACCTCACTTCCCCGGCCAGGCCGCCGTTGGCAAACGGCGCCGTGCCGGTCGCCCCGTCAAATGCGGACCCCGAATAGGTGAGGATGTTCGCGTTGGCCGCGCTGATCATCGCGAACACGCTGCAGACAACTAGGGTTTGAGCCAGCTTTCGAAATGCCATCCTGATTTACCCCTTTCCTCGGAAACCGAGAAAATCCTGAGAACCGTCACCCGCTCCGAAAGACGGAGCACACATGCCAACGGCGCTGGTGACGCGTGCGGAACGAAATGCAACGTCGCCGCCACTTGCGCGGCTGGCTTACCGCCTCTCAGCTCTCTTCCAGGGTCAGGCGAGTCGGGAAAGAACTTCCCAGAATGGTGGAACTGTAACCACCGGCTCCGCGATTTCGCCCCTCTCTTTCTCAGCCCTCACGACACATGCTAACGTAGCCTGCCCAGTTCTGTCAACGGCTCTCGCATTATTCCAGGTAAAATCCATCTCAGATGCGCTACAGTTCTGTTAGAGACCCCCCGATGGGGGTGGCCATGGCCGGATTCTGGACGGGCTATGTTCGGAAATCGCCTCCGTTGCACCCCGTTTCGATCGCCTCAAGCAGCCGCTGACGCAGCGTGCGCGTGGTCTTGCCGGCCTCTCCGACGCCAAGTTGCGTCTTCTCCACGTGGCTGACCGGCAGCACACCCCAGCTCGCATTGGTCAGAAACGCTTCGTCGGCTTCCAGCAGGTCGCTTACGCCCATCATCCGCCGGTGGACCTCCATCCCTTCGGCCGTCGCCAGTTCGATCACTACCTGCCGGGTGATGCCGGGCAGCACCGGGGCGCGCAGGGCCCCGTCACCCTCCTCGCCGCGTGCGATCGGCGTGTGCAACTGACCATCCTTCACCACGAACAGATTGCTGATGCAGCCCGAAGCCACGTGATTGCTGATATTCAGGATGATCACCTCGCCGCCCCCCACATGCGCCGCCTGCCGAAGCAGCATCAGTCTCGACCAGTAGGACAGCGTCTTGTGCCCGGATAGCGGATCCATCGGGTTGGCGATCTGGGGGCCGATGAGCACCGTGACGCCGCGCTCGAAATAGGCCGGGTCGTACTCGGTCGGCGGGCTGGTGGCGATCACCAGCGAAGGCTCAGCTTCGGCGGGCGCGGCCCCGCCGCCTCGGCGCGGCAACATCGACACCTTCCCCGCCGTCAGCGTCAGGCGGACGCGGGCACGCCGCATGGCGTTGTGATCCAGTGTCCGCTGTACCGCATGCCCGAGGGCCTTGGCATCGATTTCTCGCGCCAAGCCCAATTCACGAGCGCTGCGGGCGATCCGCTCCATGTGCTGATCGAGCCTGAACACCCGCCCATGCCAGGCGGACATGGTCTCGAAGAGCCCGACCGCATGTTGCAGGCCCGCGTCGTCCACCCTCAGGGCCGCCTGGTCGTACGGCACCATCTTTCCATTCACAAACACGTCCAAGGCCGGCCTCCTCTCGTGCCTCGTCCCGATGGCGACCCGGCGTTTGCCGCGTGCACCGCGTTCTGTATAATACCCGGCTCGCCAAAAACTGGGCCTCACACACCGTTCCCGCCATGCGGAGTCCGGCCATGAAAGCCAAGATCCACCCCAAGTACGTTGACTGCAAAGTGAGCTGCGCCTGCGGCAATACCTTCGAGACACGCAGCACCGTCGAGAAGCTGAACGTCGACATCTGCTCCGCCTGCCACCCGTTCTTCACCGGCAAGCAGAAGTTCGTTGACTCGGCCGGGCGCGTGGAGAAGTTCCAGCGCAAGTTCGGCGGCAATTACTTTTCCGGCAAAGGCAAGTAGCTTCCTTCGACCCGATGCCGCAGCTCACGTGGGCTGCGGTTTTTCATGCGCACACGGTAAGGGATTCGGCAGGCGATGGCCGCGCAACACGAGCAACTGATCGGCAAACTGGAGCAACTCGCGCAGCAGCACGCCGAACTGGAGCGGCAGCTTGCCGATCCGGCGGTGTTCGGCGACCCGGCGCGGGTCAAGGCCATCGGCACAAAGCGGGCGGCCCTTTCCGGGCTGGTCGAGCGGTTCCGGCGATGGCAGCGCCTCGCCGAGCTGATCGATGAGCACCGGCAGATCATCGCCGAGGGGGCGGACGCGGAACTGACCGAACTGGCCCGTTCCGAGTTGCCGGACCTCGAGGCCGAGGCGACATCGCTGCTCGAGGCGATCGCCAACGAGTTGGTGACGGCCGACGACCTGGCCATCGGATCGGTCATGCTGGAGATCCGCAGTGCCGCCGGCGGGGCCGAGGCGGCGCTCTGGGCCGGCGATCTGCTCGAAATGTACAAGCGATACGCCGCGTCCAAGGGGTGGCGATTCGAAGTGCTCGATCTCTCGCCCGGAGAGCAGGGGGGCCTCCGCCACGCGGTGGCGCAGGTCTCCGGTCCCGGCGCGTGGCAGGGACTCGGGTACGAAGGCGGCGTCCACTGCGTCAAGCGCGTGCCCGCCACCGAAAGCCAGGGACGCATTCATACCTCCACCGCCACCGTCGCCGTGCTGCCCGAACCGGAAACGGTGGACATCGACATTCCCGAAGATGAGGTGGAGATCCACATCACCACCAGCCAGGGACCCGGCGGGCAGAATGTCAACAAGGTGGCCACCGCGGTGCACATGGTCCATAAACCGACCGGCATCGAAGTGCGCATGCAGGAGTCCAAAAGCCAGCACCAGAACCGGCAGAAGGCCTGGCGCCTGCTGCGGGCCCGGCTTTACGACCGCTACCAGCGCGAGAAGGACGCCGAACGGGCCGAGACACGTTCGAAGATGATCGGTTCCGGCGATCGCAGCGAGCGCATCCGCACATACCGCTACAAGGAGAACGTGGCCGTCGACCACCGCCTCGGCCAGTCCTTCACGCTGCAGGGACTCCTGGCCGGCGAACTGGACCCGATGGTCGAAGCGCTGATCAGCGAGGATCGCGCGAAACGCCTGGCGGCGCTGTAGTTAACCAACCGGCCCGCACACGAACCATTTGAGTCGCTCCCCGCACCGATCCGATAACACCTTCCATGGGCTATCGTGTGCGCAAGGCGACCGCATGGCTGGGACTGATCGCGATCGCCGCGATCGCCGGCGGGCACGCCCAGGGCGATCCGGCCGATGCGCCGCCGGGCGACGCGATCATCCTCGACGGGGGCGGTTCCGACAGCGTCGACACCTTCCCGGTCAAGGACGACGCGGAGCAGGTGGCGCGCATGGGCTTCTACGGCGGGCGCCGGCGCCTCATCCGACGCTTCAACTTCGAGGAGACGCGTGCCAACAACCCCGATGCGCGGCGGGACAACTTCGAGGACATGCCCGAAGACTGGTACCGCATCGGCGCCCCGCCGCAGACGCCTGAAGCCAACTTCGAGGACCTGCCCTGGCACCGCCGCATGATCGGGCGAGACGGTTTTCCCACCAAGACCATCGTGCGGTTCAACAAGCCGCAGCGTGAGAAGGGCAATCACAGCCTGTACCTCGGACTCAACGGCGGCAGCGCGGGGGCCTTCGTGGCCGTCGGCGCCATCAATGCCACCGCCCACAGCGATTACCTGATCACCTTCCGCGTGCGCACCTCCAAGCTGCGCTACGCCCGAGCCCAGCTCGTGACCTACTTCGTCGATGCCGAGGGACGGCGAATCGACGAAAGCGTCGTCCGATCGCCGTTGATGGTGACCGACGGCCAATGGCAACAGGGCGAAGCCCGGGCCCGCGGCGACTACCCGAAGGCCGCGTGGATGGGCATGCACGTCGAACTGATCCAGCCCTCCGAGCAGCCGCACGATCGCGAGGGGCCGCACTTCCTGGATTACGAGGAGGTCTACGGCGGCGCATGGTTCGACGACATCGAAATCTGGCAGATCCCGCGGCTGGACATCAACGTGCAGAACGATGTCAACATCATTCGCTGGCCGCAGCGCCCGGTGTTGACGCTGAGCATCCGCGACCTGACCGGCCAGACCCTTCGCGCCACGGTGCGCATCCTCGATCACATGCATCGCCCCGTCACCCAGCAGCAGATGCTCATCGACAGCACCGCCCCCAAACAATGGCGTTGGCAGCCGGAACTGGACCGCTTTGGCTGGTACATGGTGGACATGGTCCTGCGCGAGCGCGGCGTGGTCGTGGGCCGGTCGGTCAGCGCGTTCCTCTACCTGCCGGACGAACCGATGCTTGCGCCGGAGGACCGCCTGCGCTTCGGCATCGACGCGACCGGCGCCGAGCCGCACCACCGCCCTTTGCTGTCCAACCTGATGCAGACCGCCCGGCTCCACGCCATCACGCTCAGCGCGTGGAGCGAGGACACCACCCGCGAGAACCTGGAATCGCAGCAGATCGAACTGGCCCAACTGCTCAACGACCTGGTCGAACACGAATGCGTCCCGACACTCAACTTCGATCCGATCCCCAGCGAGATCGCCCGCACGCTCGACCTGCGTTCCTACGAGACCATGAAGTTCTTCATGCAGCCGGCCGACCTGTTGCAGCCGTACGTTGATCCCGTGCTGATGCGCCATGGGCAGCGCGTCAGTCGGTGGCAACTGGGTTCACCCGACCAGGCTGATGCATTCTTCATCAACCGCCTGCCCGAGGTCTACGGCTCGATCCGCCAGATGATTCAGGAGCGCGCCCCCGGGCCGCGCGTGATCCTGCCCTGGTCGGTCAACCAGTCGTGGCGTCCGAGCGTGGCGCGGGACGCGCTGCTCGCGCTGGGCGTGCCCGCCTCGGTGCGGCCGCCGCACCTTGACAATCACCTGGAGGAGTTCCTCGAAGGTGACAACCGCCCGGCCGAGGCCGTGGTCCATCTGCGCGAGCAGCCCGCGAGCATCATGAACCACGCCCGCCGCATCGATGGCCTGGCGACCCGTATCATGCACGCCTGGGAGGCCGGCGCGAATGCGATGGTGATCGACCATCCATGGACGTCGTCGGCCAATCGCCACGTCGACCTGCTGCCCGATCCGTTGCTGGGCATCTTCACGCAGGTCGCACACTACGTGTCCGGCCGGCGGGTGATCGGCAGATTGCCGCTGGGCGAGGGGCATACCGCCATGATCCTCGACGGTCCGCGCGGCGGCATGCTCGTGGCCTGGACCGATGCCGCGCAGGGCGCAGAACGCTCCATCCGCCTGTATCTCGGCGACAGGCCGGTGGCCCTGGATGTCTGGGGCAATCGCCGGCCGCTGGCCAAGTCCGACGGCAAGCATGAGTTGAAGTTGACGACCACGCCGATCTTCATCGAGGGTATCAACACCCACCTGGCGATGTTCCGCGCCTCGTTCGCGATCGCGCCTGACTTCGTCGAATCCGACCTGACCCCTCACACCTCTGTCGTCACGCTGAGCAACCCGTGGAACCGGACCATCAGCGGCACCATGCTTTTCACCGACCCGAAGGGCTGGCGCATCGCGCCGCTGATGCAACCGTTCTCGGTTCAGGCGGGGCAGACCCTGCGCTTCCCCATCACGCTTCGCTTCCCGATCTCGGAGGTCGCCGGGGAGAAGAAACTGGTCGCGCGGTTCGACTTCACCGCCGACAAACGTTACCGGGCTTACCTCAGCGCCCCGCTCGAACTGGGCATGCGCGACATCCAGTACGACGCGACGCTCACCATCGAGCCCGACAGCCAGACCGGCCGGCCCAAGGGCGTGGTCACCGCCATCATCACCAACACGGGCGGCGACCCGGTTTCGCTCTACGCCTTTGCGAACCTCCAGGGCTTTCCCCGCAAGGAGTACCCGATCCCACGCCTGATGCCGGGCGAGACGGCTGTCCGCCGCTTCCACTTCCCCGATGCGCTCGATCAACTGCACCAGCACCACGTCCGGGTCGGCCTGCGCCAGACGACCGGGCCCACCGTGCTCAACAAACTGCTCACGATCGATACCCGTTGAGGTTTCCCCAACCTGGCGATCGGGGCTTGTCGGTTGCGCGCACCAAGGGTAGACTCTCACGCGTGAAGCGTCCGGTTTCCCGTCTGGGTGTTTGGCCTGGCGCGTCGTACGGTTCGGTATCAGCGGGCCTCAAAAATGGGGTATGCCCAAACCTTTCGCACTTGGGGCGAACAACGAAAAGGAGCATGACGATGGGTCGACTGCACGGAGTCCTCTCGGTGGTGGTGGTCATGGCAGTGTTGTCGCTGGTCGCGGGCTGCAGCAGTACGGGCCAGGCCATCGAGCGTACAGGCCGGACGGTGAACAACGCCGCCGCGCTCAAACAGGATGTCCTGGACGCTCAACAGCAGATGGATGTCACCATGGCGGCGCTCACGTCGGTGGTGGACGCCGGCAGCGAGGGCAGCCTCCAGGAACGCTTCAAGTCCTTCGAGTCGCAACTGGATCGGCTCGACCAGCGTGCGGACCGTGTGCGTTCCCGCCGCACCGATCTCCAGAAGCGCGGCAACGAGTACCTGACCGCATGGACCGAGCAGGCGGAGAAGATGCAAAGCGAAGCGATGAAGGAGCGGGCCGCCCAGCGAAGGGCGAAGCTGGAAGCCGCCCTGCGCCGGATCAGCGCGGAGTTCGACGCCCTCGCCGGCGCCTTCGAGCCGCTGCGATCGGACCTGGAAGATATCAAGACTTTCCTGGCCAACGAACTGACGATCAACGGCGTGAAGGAGGCCAAGCCCTTCGTCACGGAAGCACGGGAAGACGCCGGGTTGGTCAAGCAGCGCGTCACCGAAGCACTGCAGCAGATCGACGCGCTGAGCGATTTCCTGGCCCGCGAGGCGCCCGAAGGCGCCGGCGACGAGTAGACAAGACGACGCCCAGTTCAAGGCAGACCAGCCGTCGTGCCGGCGGCCGTCCGATTTCGGGCGCGGCCAAGCGGCAGGGCGGCTGGTCTTTCACCTGCAACAGGTGTTCGGCTGATCAGCCCAGATGCTGCGTGATGGCGCTGATCAGCTTGGCGGCGTCGTCCGAGTCCAGCTTGCCCGCCGGCCAGCGGTAACCCAACTGATCATTCTCCTCGCGCGGAATGATGTGGAAGTGCACGTGGTTGACCGCCTGCCCGGCGGTCTTGCCGTTGTTCTGCAGCACGTTCCACGCCCGCGAGCCCGTCGCCTCCATGATCGCCCTGGACAAACGCGGGATCAGTTGCGCGCACGCCGCGGCCATCGCGGGCGGCATCTCATCGATCGTCTCGTAGTGATCCTTGGGAATGATCAGCGCGTGTCCGTGCGAAAGGGGGCCGATGTCGAGAAACGACAGGACGTCGTCGTCCTCGTACAGCTTGTGGCACGGTATATCGCCGGCCACGATCTTGCAGAAGATGCAGTTGGGGTCGTTGGTCATGGTCATCGCCTCTACGTTTGGGTCGCGGTTGATCGTCAGGGCGCCGGCTGGGGGGCGTGCCACACCAGTTCGTACCAGAGTGTCCGGTTCGGCTTGCCGATCTCGAAACGCCCGGTTGTCCGACCGTTGCGCGTCGTCATGTCGACCGCCAACGCTTCGCCGCGCTGGCCGTTCTCGTCCAGGGCATAGACCGTCAGGACGCCCTCGGGGCAGGCAACCGCGACCTCCGCGGGCAGCGGTTCGATGACGGTCGGTTCTTTGCCCCACGAGTCGAGTTCCCACACCGTCTGCGTCTTCCCATTCTCTTCCCGCTCGACCGCCTTCCATTTCATGTCGGTGTTGGCCACGCTGGCGGTGGCCACCAGCAGCGCCCGTCGCGGCTGCGCCAGCGTCTCGCCCTCCAGTACGGTCAGCGACAGCGTGCCGCCGCCCCAGATCGTCCAGCCCGTGCGAAACTGCACCGGCCCGAAGTCATAGCGGCGATCATCGATCGACCCGAGCACCGCCTTCGTGCGCGGCGTGTCGATCACCATGTACGCCCGTTCGTCCGGCAGCACGTGCCACTTCACCCGTCCGCCGTCGCTGTTGAAAACGCGCGGCGACTTCTCGGGCTGCTCGCGTGTTTCGGCGCCGGGCCCCAGCGGGTTCGGCGGCTCGGGCATCTGTGATTCATGCCCCGTGTGCAACTGTATCCGCCGACGGATGATCTCGTCACCATCCAGTCCGAGCTTGTAGCCGGTCGCCAGGTTCCAACTCGTGCCCTTCGTCGCGATCAGTTGCGGCTCGTCCCGAAGCGGCAGGAACCCGTCGTGCGTTCGCGCGGCCGACGGTATGTCGCCGCGCCGGAACAGCGCCGCCGCGATGGGCATGTTCGCCATCTTCGTCGGGTGCTGGTGAATGTCGAGCCCCATCAGCGATTCACGATCCCAGTCCGTCTTGTGGCTGTAAGCGAACAGGTAGATCGCATCCCAGTCCTGGATCGACGCGAACGCCGCCAGGAAGATCGGCGCTTCGCCGGCGAAGACGTTCGGCGCCGAATGGTTGTACTCCGTCACGCTGAACGGCATCCCGGCCACACGCGACATCGCGATCCAGCGCGCCTTGCCGCCCGGCATGTCGCCCGAGACGTGCGACGTGTTGCTGATGTGCCAGTCACGCCCCGCGTAATGCCACGTGCCGCCGCGCCATCGGGGATTGTCCCAGTACACGTGACTGTCGATGACATCGGTGGTGGACGCCATGATGTTCGCCGTGCTCGAGGCGCACGTCGTCCCGGTGACCAGCGCTTTCGCCCCGAGTTTCTTCCTGATGTGGTCCGACATCGCCCGGAAGTAGTCCTGCTCCAGGCGCCACAGAAATGTCACCCAGTCCGTCCGCATGGCGACCGGCAGGGGCGGGTCGGCCGCCTTCACCTGCGCGAACGAAAACAGCGGCATCGAACCGTCTTCGATCCGTCCCGGTGTCTTCCGCCACGCCACCGCCAGCGCCTCGGTCGTCTGGTACTTGCGCTTCAGATAGGCGTTCCATTTCTCCGAGAGGATTTCGTTGAACGGCTCGGGCATCGCGTGCAGATGCGGCTTGCGTTGAGGGCTGAACCAGTAGTTGATCAGGCCGTTCTCGTTGTTGATCTCAACGAACGCCACCGCCGGGTCGTCCGTGTACTTCATCCCGGTATACGGGTTGCGGTGGGTGAGCAGATCCGTCGCGTATTGCTTCTGCAGTTCGAGGCTCGGCTCGTGGAAGCAGGCGAGGAGATGCGCCAGCTTGCCCTGTATCTGGCTGACGCCTTCGGGCAGGCCGTCCCGCGGCGTGAACCGGCGAGAGACGAGCAGATTCAGATTCACATAGATCCCATGCTCCTTGAGCTTGGCGATGAAGTAGTCGAGCCGGTCGAGCGATTCGGGGTCGAACCGACCACCGGGCCGACCATCCCGATGCCAGATGCCGCCCGGGAAGCTGTGGTGGTCCATGTGATGGAAGCGCACGACGTTGATGCCGAACTTCGCCATCCGGGCCGCGATCTTCTCCGCGTCCAGTTTCTCGGGGAAGCATGCGGAGAAGCAGACATTCACGCCCAGGAAGCGGATGCGCTCGTCCCGGGCGTAGATGTGCCCATCCTCGCCCACGTGCAGGTGACCGAACTCGCCCGCCGGGCGATGCGACCAGTCACTGATGTTGGTCGGCCCGGGCGTGCTGTCGTCCCACGGCAGCACGAACGGCGTCAGGCCCTCCGTCCGCTGACCCGGCGGGATCGGGGCGGGACGGGTGCTCCCGCAACCCAGCGCGGCGGCAACCAACAGGATCAGCACACCCAGGCGGATTCGACGTGGCATCGCATTTTCCCTGATCTGACAAGTCCACCGCCAGTATACGGGCGCGCCCGGCCGCCCGCGAGCGAATTGACCCCGGCCGCCGACCCCGCGCCCTCGCAACAACCGCCCGCACGCGGGCGTTCAGCCGCACAACAGACATGCCATCGACCTGCCCCGCGAAGTGAAGGAGTATCGACATGCTGAAATGGGCGAGCCCGTTCGTGCTGATCATCATTCTCGGTCTGCTGTCCGTGCCGGCCGGCGCGGCCGAGACGAAGATGAAGGACATCGATCACCCGTTCCTCCTGTGGACGCCCGAGGAAGCCGCGGCCCTGCGCAAACGTATCGAAACCGACCCGGCGTCCAAGGCCCAGTACGACATGATGGCGACCACCCAGGTCGGCAAGGGCCATCCCACGCTCTGGAACCTGTTCAACTACATGGTCATGGGCGATAAGGCCGCGGGCGAACGGGAGAAGAAGGCGCTGCTCCAGTTCATCGGCCGCAAGCCCGAGCCCATGACGTGGGATGTCGATCCCAAGACGCTCAAGTGGAACGAGGGCATGCCCTCGTCCGGCGATCGCCACATGCGCGACGAGCAGACGCTCAACACCCTGCGCTACGACGTGCTTTACCACGAACTGACGCCCCAGCAGCGCGCCGGTGTCGAGAAAGCCTTGCGCGCCTACATCGACTTCCACCTCGACGGCCACAAGCCGTGGCACCCCGCCTTCCGGTACGACCGCATGAGCTGGCTGCCCAACATGCACTGGCCGCGCGCCATTGGCACGCACCTCATGGCCGTCGCGCTCAAGGACCAGAAAGCCATCGACGCGATGTTCCGCTCCGACGGCGGCTGGAAGTGGTTCTTCGACGAGTACATCAGCGACGAACGCTTCTACAACGAGGAGTTCGGCAAGTACTACTCCAACATCGGCACCATGCTCATGTACTGTGAAGGCCTGCATCGCCTCGGCCTGGATCAGTACGGCTACGGCTACACCGGCAAGGGCGGGGCCACGATGCGCAAGTATCTCGAGATGCCCATGTGGATCGGCTTTCCGCGCCTCGAGGCCCCCGAAGGCGGCATGCCACGCTATCCGACCGTGGTGATGGGCGATGCCGGCGAGCTTGAATTGATTGGGGGCTACAACGCGAAGGGCAAGGGCGGCAACCGGATCTACTCCACCGCCCACATGAACGGCCCGCTGCCCAAGCTGCAACTGCCCGCGTGGTATGAAATCGGCCACCGCCGCTTCCCCGATGCCCACTTCGACTACTTCCTCGCCCAGCTCCGCAAGCCGGGCGAGAAGGTCTACCTGCCCAGTCTTTACTGGGGCGTCGGTCCGATCGATCCCAAGCGCGTCACCCCGCCGGCCGCGCCGTCGTACGTCACGCGCGAGCGCGGCTTCGCCATGTTGCGCGCCGATGAAACGCCCAGCTACTGGGAAGGCCCCAGGCCGGCCGTCGCGCTGCAGTTCGGCATGTACTACGTCCACTATGTGCACGATTGCTTCTCGATCCTCCGCTACGTCTCGCATAACCGCGCCATCTACGAGCGCATGGGCAAGGGCACCAAGAAGGGCTACGCCGGCGGCGACAAGTGGCGCGACAGCGTGCGCGGCCACTGCGGTGTAGTCGTCGACGGCCTCCAGGCTCAACCGGTGGATCGCGGCAACAACGGCTGCGAGAACCAGCGCATCCGCGAACACCTGGCCGGGCCGGCGCGCTTCGTCGCCGTACAGGCCGAGGGCGTGTATCCGAACGTCAACCAGGAACGCGCGCTCGTGCTGACCGACGAGTACCTCTTCGACCTGTTCTGGCTCGCTTCGGACAAGCCGCGCCGTTACGACTGGCAGGTGCTCGCGCGCGGCGGCATCGTCGGGCTCGACAACGACGCGTGGGCGCCCCTCGAAGGCAAGAGCGAGCGCTGGCTGCACCTGCACACACTGCACACGATGAGCAGCGACGACCCGTGGTCGGCCATCATCATGCAGGATGAAGAAGCACGCGGCGTGGGCGTGAAGGTCTCGGCCCTCGCCGAGGATGGCACGACCGTGGTCGGCTCGACGCCCCCCGGCATGGCGCAGGGCGACGGCGCCAGCCTCATCATCGCCCGCGACAAGCCCGAGACGGTCTTCGCCGTCCTGCACGAGCCGTTCCAGGGCGGCAGCGCCAAGGCGCCCAACACGCAGTTCACGCGCATCGCCCAGACGAAGCAAGCCATCGGCGTGAAGGTCACCGGCAGGAAGCTCAGCGACCGCATCCTGCTCGACTACGGCCCCGCGGTCAGCGACAAGCCGATCACGCTAGAGGGCGATGGCGAGTCATTCACCTTCACGAGCTTCGGCTTCGTGCGGATCAGCCGGGATGTGGTTGAGGTCACCGGTGACATCAGTGCAATGAAGTTGCGCGTGACGGGCAACCCGATGCTCAAGTTCAACGGCAAGCCCGCCGCCGCCACCGTATCGGACGGCATAATGCGCTACAGCGCCCAGTAGATGGGTGCCACGGTCGCGGTTCTCGCGAAGCTTTGGTCCGCCGGCCGTGCGAATGCGGTCGTGTGCGCGCGACGACCCACGATCTGCGCGGCCGGCGGGCGCTCTAAAGCTTCCGCGGCTGCACGTGATCTCTCCCAGACACTGCCGACGGCTTCGCCGCGACAGTGGCGCCCGAGCGCCCGGCGCCCGTGAACGCCAGGAGCGTCTACGCATCGTATAACCCGCCCCCGGTCCTGAACCGGCTGTCGGTCTGCGCCGATGATCAGGAGTGTGACGCGTCTCCGGGCGCCGTGGGAACGCCCGGCGCGCTTCACACGGAGTTAGCAACCTGAAGGCCATCGACGCGCCACCGACCTTGCTGTTGGGGCGGATGGATGAAGGCGTGTGATCCCGAGCGGCAATACCGGACGGGATGACTCAACCAGGTGCGCACCCTCGGGCAGGTCCGGCATGATCCGGCCTGCTCGGGGCGATCGGCCTCTGCATCGCGTCCGCCCGCCTGATGGGGGTCCTTCATGCCGGGCACAACCAGCCCCTGCCTCTTTCTCGATCGCGACGGCGTGATCAACGAGCCGGTCGGCACGATCACGTCGCCGGACGCCATGCGCATCTACCCCTTCGCCGCCGAGGCCATCCGGCGCATCCGCGAACTGGGCCACGTGGTCACCGTCATCAGCAACCAGCCGGCCGTGGCGATGGGGCTGTGCGACGAAGCCGCCGTCAACGCCGTGCATCAACGCATGCGCGACCAACTGGCGGCCGAAGGCGCGGCCGTCGACTTCATCACCTGGTGCCCGCACCATCCCGAGTTCTCGGGCCTGTGCGACTGCCGCAAACCCGGCACGGGCATGATCCACCGCGCGGTGAAGAAGTTGCGCATCAACATGGCCCAGTCCTGGCTGATCGGCGACGAAACCAGCGACATCCTCACCGGCCACCGCGCAGGCCTGCGGACCATCCTCGTCCAGACCGGCCGGGGCGGCAGCGACCGCCTCTACGCGGCCGAGCCGGATCGCATCGAAGAGAACCTGCTCACGGCGGTGCAGGCGATCATCCGGGCGATGGCGGCGGGGGAGACGGTGTCACGACAGGCGGGATGAGCGGGGCGAGTTCGCTTCAGTACAGGTAGCCTGATTGCGACTCGCCCTTCGATCCCGGGCCTCCGGTCACCGGCAGTGACTGCTTGCGTTGCTCCGTTGTGCTGCGCGGCTTGATGGTCACATCAATTGATCCGACCTGCAGAGTTGGTTCAGCATATGACAATGGAAGGCAGTGATGGGTTGGATCGACGATCAGCATGCATGGCACGCTCGGGCGGATCGAGCCGAGCTCGGGCACTCCCATCTGCTCGGCGCGGTGAAACACGGCGTAAGCGATGTCGTCAACGATGATGGCCTGCAGACCTTCCGTGTTGGACGCCACCTGCACCAGCTTGCGCGCACTTGACACGGCTTGGGCCAACGGCTGTTGCGCTGCTTTCACGACGTACGCATAGCTTGCGTCGACAGGCTTCTTCCCGTGGTCAATCCACGCTGAGAACACCGGCAGCTTCACGGCCTTCTCGTCGTACTGGTTGTTGATCGCGTGCCATGTGCCCACTTGCTCCTTGATGCTCACCGTCACATCCGTCGGCTGTGGGAAGATGTACTGTACGCCGTCGTGCTCAATCGCATCGACGTTCTTCAGAGCATGGACGCCCCGGGGCAGTGTCCGCGTTGCGGGCTTCGACAGGATGGTTACGTCGCCGCGCAGATGGCATTGATTGATCGTCGTGGTCACGCCTGCGTCAGTCGGATCGGTGATGCCGGCACCGAGGGCGACCATCGTGCCGCCGAATACGAACCACGCCTTCTTCGCGCGCAGCGCCTTGTCGGTGGCATCGCTGCGGTAGTCGAACGCCGCGACGCCGCCGCTGGGGGCTGAGCCGAGCATGCCGACGGGAAAGCTGGCCACGCACCCACCCGCAAAGTCCGTTTCCCCCGTCCCCGCCCGCCAGTCCTTCGGCCGCAGGTCGCCCTCGTCCCGGCAGGTCACCCCCGGCAGCTTCCGCCAGTCCCACACGGGAAAGATGTTGTGATACTCATCTCCACGCCGCATGATCAGCGTCATGCCGTCGCACAGGTGCTTGCCCTTCAGGTTCTCCCCGTTGCCGGCCTCGGTCAGCAGCGTGCGCTTCGAGGCGAACTTCACCGAGAAGTACAGGTCCTCACTGCGATGCACCATGAAGTCGCTGCGCCAGAACACCTTCGTGCCCGTCAGTGGCTCTACCTTCTTCTCGGGATCATGCCGATCGAGCAGCTGTTGCAGTTCGTCCCGTTGCTTCGGACACGTCTCCAGCAGGTACCGCGCCGCCTTCAGCAGCCCGCCCGGCCGGGTCGCCGGTCGGCTCGACTTCCTCCGCGAGATCCCCCGGCCATCGCACGAATAGTTCATCGTCCCGCCGCAATACATCCACTGCTGGCCGTCGAGAACGTACCGCGCCAGGATCTCACGCTTCTCCTCCGACAAACCCCACCACGTGTTCCGCAGCATCCACGCCAACTGCGAGCAATCGCTCATGTACGCCGCGCCGTACCCGCCCGAATAAAGCTGAGCCCCGTGCTGATGGAAACTCCAGTCGTGCTGGATGCCCTCCTTCATCGTGACCACGATCTCACCGGCAATCCGCTTCACCGCCTCCGTCACCAGTTCCGGATCGCGATTCAAACACCCGCGAAACATCGCCGTCCGCGCCTGCCAGATCAGGTTCTGCCCCGTGTGCACCCCTGAATGCCCCAGCGTCGCCCGCGCCGCCATCCTGTCCAGCGCCGCCCGCTGCTCATCGGTCAGCCGGTCCCCGATCAACGTGAGAATATCCACCAGCTCGCGCGGCGTGTTGATCACGTTGTACCACCAGTTCGCACACTGCGGATCGTGCTTGATCCAGTAGTCCAGCGCCTTGCTCGCGGCCGCGAAGTACTTCTCGTCGCCTTCCGTCACCGCGCTGGCCTTGGCCAGCATCCGCACGCGCCCCGGGTGCCCCGCCGGCGACCAGCCGGTCCGCACGTCGTCCTTGTAGTTGATCTCCGGCCACGTGCCGTCCTCCTGCAACCGCCGCGCCAGACCGTCGCCGCGATCCCGCGCCGCCTTCACATCGCGCGGCAGCAGTTCCCGCCGATGACGCTGGAGAATCGTCCGCATGTCCTCAAGCTGCTGCGCCGTCGCCGCGGCGCCCAACGCGCCATCCGACACCGTGAACACCAGCAGCAACCCGACGCCGCCGAGCGTGATCAATGACGACATGTGCTTCTCCTTGACAAGACGAACGCCCTCATCCTACCCCATGTTAGCCCCAACACGCGACCCTTCGGTACGATGTCTCCCATGCCCGACGATCCATCGTCACCCACCGCCGACAGCGCGGCCCTGTCTCTCACGGGTGTCGACCGCATCGTGCGCGGCAACGGCCGGGACCATACCATCTTCAAGGGCCTCGATCTGCGGGTCGACCGAGGCGATCTGGTCAATATCGTCGGCCCCAGCGGCTCGGGCAAGACCACGCTGTTGCGGCTGGTCAACCGTCTCGACGACGCCGATGGCGGCACGATCGACATCCTCGGCAGACCGCTCGACGACTGGACCATCCGCGACCTGCGCCAGGCCGTGGCGATGGTCTTTCAGGAGCCGTCGCTGCTCGGCATGACCGTCGAAGACAATCTCCGACTGCCGTACGAACTGGCGTCGCACGAGGAGGGCGAAGCGGCCGGCCGCTTCGAGCAGGTGCTGGAACTGGTCGGCCTCGAGCGCGACCTGCTCGATCGCGAGGAGTCGCAACTGAGCGTCGGCCAGCGCCAGCGCGTGGTACTGGCCCGCGCCATCGTGCTCGAGCCGCGCATCCTCCTGATGGACGAGCCCACCGCCAGCCTCGACGAGCGCGCGGCCGGGCAACTGCTGGACAACATCGCCCGGCTCCAGCAGGCCAACGGCCTGACCATCCTGCATGTCACCCACCGCCTCGGCGAGGCCAAACGCGTCGGCGGCCGGACGGCCGTGCTGATGGACGGCAAGGTCGCCGCGCTCGGCCCGACGGCGGATATCTTCGACACGCCGCCCAGCGACGACGTCGCCAACTTCCTTCACGGCGCAGGGGAGGGCGGCAGCAGTGATTGACCCGCTCATCCTCGTCGCGGCCGAACCGGTCAAGTCGCTCAACGCGTGGGACATCGCGCTGCTGCTGATCCTGCCCGTGCTCGTGATCGGCCTGTCGTGGCGGTTGCGGCTGGGCGTGATCCGCGATGTCTCCATCGGCACGCTGCGCTGCATCGGCCAGCTTGTCGCGGTGGGGCTGGTGATCAGTTGGATCTTCGCCCGTTCGCAGTGGTACTGGGTGCTGCTGGCCCTGGCGGTGATGGTCACCGTCGCCGGCCTCACGGCCGCCCGCAACGCCAAGGTGAAGATCCCCGGCCTCGGCCCCGCGCTGACGGGTATTCTCGCCATCTGCACCGGCATCACGCTCATCTACGTCGGCGAAGCGATCGTCGGCGTCGAAGGGTGGGACGCCCGCTACCTCATCCCACTGGGCGGTATGCTCCTGGGCAACGCCATGACCGCCGCCACGCTGGGCACCGAACGCTTCGTTTCGGACGTGAGGCAGTCGCGGCTGGAAGTCGAAAGCTGGCTGGCCCTGGGCGCCGCGCCCCGTCGCGCGGCCGATCGGGCCATCCGCGCCGCCATCCGCGCGGCCATGACGCCCACGCTCAACGTCCTCATGGTCGTCGGCATCGTCAAGCTCCCCGGCATGATGACCGGCCAGATCCTCGGCGGCTCACCACCCATCCAGGCCGCGATGTACCAGATCCTCATCATGCTGGGCATCCTGTTCACCGACTGCCTGGCCGCGACCCTGACGCTGCTGTTCGTGTATCGCAGGTTGTTCACCAAGCACTGGCAGTTGGAGCAGACGGTGCTGAACGGAGGGAAGTGATTCACCCGGGGCCCCGGGCGGTTTCGGTCCACGATCACCGATCAGGGCGGGACGCCAAGAGCGCCAAGAGAAGAGGAGAACGCCAAGGTGGAGGCACCCTCTCGCAGAAGCGTTCTTGGCGTTCTCGGTTCCTCTTGGCGCTCTTGGCGTGATGTCCGGGCGGACCTCGGCCGCCCGTGCTCGCACAATTCGCTCCAGAAGGTCCGCGACAACGCTCACCGATTCGGCGGCAACGTCCGAAGCACCTCCGCGATCGTAATCTGCCACTTAACGCGAAGAACCGATCACGAACCTGTTGTCAGCAGCTCACTTTCCGGCGTCAGGTCCGCCCGAACCGCGAGGGATCTCGTAGGCGTAGAGGGTTGTGTCGTCGTGGCAGTAGAACCGGCCCGCACAGAGCGCCGGCGCCGCCAGCAACTCCTCGCCCTTCCTCCCGCACAGCTTTGCCGAACCGATGGCCTTGCACGCTTTCCTGTTGACCGAGACCAGGTGCAGCACGCCCATCTCGTCGAACAGCAGGATGCGGCCGTCACCTGCAAACACCGTGCTGAACCCGAAGAACCCATCCTCGTCTTCGTTCAGCCACACTTGCTTCAGGTCCACGTCGACGGCCATCAGTCCCATGCCGCCAGCTGTACCGATCAGCACACCATCGACCAGCACCGGCCCGTTGGCTTCCAGCATCGTGAACTCATCGCTTTCGGCCAGCGGCTCGCGGATGATCCGTCCGCCCTCGCCGAAAGCGAAGACACGCGCGCTGAATTCGTCGGCCGCCAGCAGCTTCTCGCCCAGCGCGAAGCAACTGGCCCCGACCCATTCGCGGTCTACCGGGATCGACCACAGCGTCTTGCCATCCTTGACGGCCCAGCCGCGCAGTTCGTCTGTCGTGTAGCCGATGACCTGCGGCACGCCGCCGAATGTACCCGCGATCAGGCTGGCGTAGTTGATGCCTTTGCCGGCGCCGTGCCACAGCACCTTCCCTGTCCTGGGGTCGAGTGCCGCGATCGAAGCCGTCTTGCCGCCCGGGCTGACGATGAGCTTGCCGTCCACGATGATCGGCGTCGAACTGAAGCCCCATTGTGGGATCGCAGCTTGGAAATCATCGAGGTAGTTCGTCCGCCACACGAGCCGGCCTGTTGCCAGTTGCAGGCACCGGACCTCGCCCGCCGCGCCGACCGTATACACGTGATCGCCGTGGATCAGCGGCGTGGCCCTCGGCGCCGGTCCGTACTTGATCTTGTTGTGCGGGTTCGCGTAGCTGTGCGTCCAGATGGGCTTGCCGGTGTCGGCATGGAACGCGAGGATGACATCGCGCGCAGCGTCGCGGTCGTAGTTGGCAGTGATCACGGTCTGCCCGGAAACCACGATCCCGGCATACGCCTGCCCCGGCAGTTGGCGTTTCCAGAGCAGCTTCGGCCTGGCTGGCAATGTCGCCGGCACATCGTGGCTGGCCCACGTCTGATCCGCCCCGCGCCACGCCGGCCAGTCGGCTCGAGTCGCCGCCGTCAGCAGCAGTACGACGGCGGCAACCGGCAGAGCCCGGCGTCCCCATGCGACCGCGGACGCTGGGCTTGATCGAAGCGGAGCAGTCGGTCGGCGTCGCAGCATGTCGCATCTCCTTAGCACTGACCACCCACGACACATGGTACCGCGCGCGTGGCACGCAGCGACGCCGTCCATCACCGATTCGGCGGCAACGTCCGGAACACCTCCGCGATCGTCGTCCGGCCCTCGGCCGCGCGGCGGATGCCGTCGGCGTGCATCGTGGTCATCCCCTGGCCGATCGCCAGCGAGCGCACCTCGTGCACCGACCCGCCGCGCCGCAGGATCGAACCGAGTTCCGGCGTGACCACCATCGTCTCCGCGATGATCATTCGCCCGCGGTAGCCCGTCTGGCCGCACTTGTCGCAGCCGACCGGCTCGCGGAAGTCGTGCGGCAATGAATCCCACGCCACGCCGCCGATCCGCGTCAGCGACATCGCCTGCGCCAGGTCCTCGCTTCCCAGCTCCGTCGCGCGGCTGCAGTGCGGACACAGCTTGCGGATCAGCCGTTGCGCCACCACCAACCGCAGCGCATCGGCGACGAGAAACGGATTCAGCCCGATGTCGAGCATGCGCATGGGCGTGCTGGGCGCATCGTCCGTGTGCAGCGTCGAGAGCACCAGGTGACCGGTCAGCGCGGTCTGCGTGAGGATCTGCAACGTCTGAAGATCGCGGATCTCGCCGACCATCACGATGTCCGGGTCCGACCGCAGGATGCTGCGCAGGGCGTTGTGGAAATTCAGGCCCGCCTCGTCGTCCTTCTGCATCTGCACCATGCCCGGGAAGGTGTACTCCACCGGGTCCTCGAACGTCAGCAGCTTCAGCTCGGGCCGGTTGAGCCTGGACAGCGCGCTGTACATCGTCGTCGTTTTGCCCGTGCCGGCCGGACCGACGAAGAGCAGGATCCCGTTGGGAAGATTGAGCCCATCGTGGATGCGCTTGAGGTCGGCCTCGCTGTAACCGATCTGCTCAAGATCGAACACGAGGCTGCCCTTGCGCAGCAGCCGCAGCGTCACCGCCTCGCCGCCCACCGCCGGGATGAAGCACACGCGCAGATCCACATGCTCACCGCCGACGTTGGCCATGATCCGGCCATCCTGCGGGCGTCGCGTCTCGTTCACATCGCACGCCGCCAGCGTCTTCCACTTCGCGATCAGCGCCGGCAGCAGCCGCGCGTCCAGTTCGATCGGATGACACAGCACGCCCGCAACGCGGAACCGGATCATCGCGGCCGGACGGGCGCCGCCATCGCTGCCCCGCGGGATGACGTGGATGTCGCTGGCCTCGAGCCGCATCGCGAAGAGGATGATGCGGTGCACCGCGCGGGACATCTCGTCCTCACCGGCCAACCCGCTGTCCACTCCGTCCGCGTTCACCTTCAGCGACGCGAGTTTCTCGTCCAGCGCCTCGAGCAGCGGGGCGGGACTGGCGGCCAGGTCGATGCGCGGGCTGTCGCCGGACAGGAAGCGGTCGATGTCTTCCGGCCTGAACCGCCACTGCCGGCCGACCTTCGACCCCTTGATCTTCCCACTGCGCAACCAGCGGTAGAAAGTGGGGCGGGTGGTCTTCAGTCGCTTGATCGCCTGCTCCATCGTGAGCAGATCGGCCGTGTCGCCGGACGACTCGGTTACGGACCTGGCCTTCGGGCTGCGTTTCGAGGGCTTTGAGGCGGATTTGCTTGAGCGTTTGCCGGTCTTGCGCGCCATGACAGGGCTCCTTATGCCG
>CAZHJL010000057.1:0-31763 GCA_964532795.1 uncultured Phycisphaeraceae bacterium
CGAAACCACAAGACAACAGAATCCCGGACAGTAGTGGCGGGACGCCCACCCCACCATCAACATCCAACCCACCAGCGCAGGCAACCCATTCGACATTCTCCCGCCCCCGGCCGAGAATCATCTCATGCCACGGTTCAAGGATCAGGCCATCTGCATCCGGCTGATCGACTGGTCGGAGACCAGCCAGGTCGTGGCGCTGCTGACGCGCGACCACGGCAAGGTGCGCGGGCTGGCCAAGGGCGCCAAGCGGATGAGCCCGTCGAGCATCCAGCGGTTTTCCGGCGGCATGGAAATGCTCACGGCCGGGCAGGTCGTGGCGACCACGCGGCCGACCGCCGAACTGGCCACCATCACCGAGTGGGACCTGCAGGTGCCCAACCACCATTTCCGCACCGACCTCAACGCCCAGATGCTCGGGCTCTACGCGGCCGACATCGCCGGCTGCATGCTGGAAACGCTCGATCCGCATCCGCAGTGCTTCGATGCGCTCCATGCGTTCCTGATCGAGATCGCCACGCCCGACGCGCGGCAGCGGGCGCTGCTGGATTACCAGTGGACGATCCTGAATGACTGCGGCTACCGGCCGCAGCTTGATGCGGATGTGCACACGGGCGAGGCGCTGGGGACGGGGCCGCATTCGTTTGACGGGATTGCCGGTGGGCTGACGGATCGCCCGGTGTCGAACGGGGCGCACGCCGGATCGGTCGCCGGCCCGGGCCCATGGCGCGTGAGCAAACCGACGGTGGCGCTGCTGCGAGCCCTGGCGGCCGGCGAAACGGATGCCCTGGGCGAGGCGAGCGAAGACGCACTTCGCCGCGCGAACCGGTTGCTGTGCGTGTATCTGCGCACGATTCTCGATCGTGAACTGCCGACGATGCGCGCGGTGCTGGGGAATGGGAAGTAGCCACACGACGAGCCGTGGGCGCGCCGCTTACCTACGTTTCCGTCTCATCAATACACCAAGCAACATGCACAGCGCGAGCCCTGCCGACTCCGGCACGACGGTATCGCCCAGGGGGCGGTATTCGTCCCAGATGCGCATGTCCCGCATTGTCACGCCAGCCACGCTGCCATATGCGCCGTAACCCCGCTCGTGCATGCCACCCAGGCCGATGTTGGTCGCTGAACTGTACATGCCCCATGGCAGCGATCGACCGGGGATGTCGTACCACGACTCAAGTTCGCCATTGACCCAGATCTCGTACATGTGGTTCGGCCCGCCCCACGTGTAGCCGATATTCACCCATTGATCGGTCGGCGCGTACACCTTCGGCATGTCGCGATACCAGACGTTGCTGTGCCAGGTCGAAAGGTGCGTGTAGAACTGCGAGCTGTCGCCGGCCACCGTCCCGAGCGATGCGGCGAAGGTCGTCTGCCCGTTGCGGAACGCGTTCCAGCCGTAGTTCTCTCCCAACAGTTCTCCCGTTCGCAGCGTGGCCGAGTCGGCCTTGAGCCACAGGCTGATCGTGCCGTGGGTGCGATATGAAGTGCGGTCGGACGGCTGGAAGTAGATCACGGCATTCGACCGGCCGTCCGATTCAGTCGCGGCGAACGTCACCCCGTCCGCCGAATCGGTAATGCCCAGCACGTGCGGCGAACCGCCGTGGTTACTTGCCATGGTGTCCTGCGTCTGACCCATGCCGTAGTCGCCGCCGCGCAGCGAAGCCTCGAACAGCAACGATCCCTGCGCCGCTGCTCCGCTGCCAATGATCACCACCATCCACAGACTGATGTACCTTACCTTCAACATACTCCACCCCTCTCATTGATTCTGTCCGCAGTCGACACGACACAACACAGAACATCCGCTTCCGCTGTCTGAAATCTGCCGCCCCGATCAGCGTTTGCAAACAGAACGGCACAAGTTGGTTGTGAAAACTCCACCTTGAAGCGAGTAAAAAGGTCTTTTAATCCGGTGTCGGTCCGGGCCTCACCGACCACAGCGGGGCCGAACCGGATCCGCCCCACCATCACCGCTCGGCCAGGTGCCCTGCGGCGAGCAGGCCGTACCAGCAGTACTCGGCATCGAGCTGCTCGTCGGCCAGGCTGCCCTGGAAGCTGCCGCGGCTGGACCATAGGGCGTCGAGGAAATCGGTGCATGTCTCGCGGATGGGGGCGAGATCGGCACCGGCCAGGGACAGGGCGTGCAGGGCGGTGGCGGTCGAGAGCAGGTCGGGCACGGGGGCCGCGGGATGGGCGAAGAAGCCGCCCGCTTCATGTCGGCGGGCCATCAGCCAGTCGACGACGGTTGCGTCGACCTCGTGGCCGAGCGCGGCCAGCAGCGTCGCGGCGGCGGCGGTGGTGGGCGTGGTGCCCAGCGGCATGTCGCCGTCGTTGGCGTAGCCGCCGTCGGGCGTGCGAAGCGATTCGAGGCTGGCGGCGATGGCATCAGGTTGTTCGATGGCGGGCGAGACGCCCGCCCCACCATTAACGTCGGCCCCGAGGTCTTCGTACGCGCCGAGGGCGAGGAAGCAGGCGTAGACCGAACCGCCGGTCGCGTGCCGGGTCACGGCGAATCCGTTGTCAGCGCTGCGGTGCGCGGCGAGGTGATGGAGCAGCGCGGTGCGCAGCTCGGCGCTCAGTCCGTCGCAGCCATCCTCAGCCGCGATGCTCGACCAGCACCGTGCCAGGCAGCACAGGTGGACGAAATCCAGCCGCGCGCCGTCGCCGTGTGATTCAAGGTAGGTGCGGATGCGATTGATCGGGCGCGGCAGGCCGAGGCCGCGCATCGCTTCGAGGCCGAACACGCTGTAGTAGAGATCGCTGCGTCCGGCGCGGTTGGCCACGCCCCCGTCCTCGTTGATCGACGCGGTGAGGAAGCCGGCGACGAGGTCGATCGCATCGCCGAGCAGTTGCGGCGAGCGCGCCACGGCGTCACGCATCGGCCGGGTCAGGCTCACAGCGCCAGGCTCCGCAGGAGATCTCGTTGAAAATGCGGCCCATCACCTGCCGCAGCAGGGCCTTGAGCCCGTGATTGTCCACGGCCGCGAGCGAACGGATGGCGTGGTTCTTGTAGCTCTCGAGCAGATGCCGCACCTGCGGCTCGACGGCCATGGCGCCGACGACATCGCGCAGCGTGCAGCCTTCGCCGTTGCCTGGTCTGTGGGGCGTCTTGCCCTTCTTCGGTGGGGTGGACGTCTCGCCCGCCGATCGCCCGATCAGGTCGAGTATCCGTTGTCGCTGCGCTTCATCCGCCTGCTCCATGGCGAGGGACAGGACGATGGAAAGCCGCCCGGCATCGACATCGCCGCCGCGCTGGTCGGCATGCTGTTCGCCGCGGTTGTCGAACCAGTCCTCGAGGTCATCGCGCACCTGGTAGGCCACGCCGAGCAAGGTGGAATACTCGGTCAACGGTTCATGCACTTCGTCCGGCGCGCCGGCCGCGGCGGCGGCGAGGCGCAGGGCCACCTCGAAGGCGGGGGCGGTTTTCTGCGCGAAGATCTCCAGCACCCGCTGCGGCGGCAGGACGGCGCCGTCTGCCGCGTGCGTCCAGGCGAGTTCGGCCCCCTGTCCCAGGCACAGCGTGCGATGCCCGGCCGCGGCGATGCGCACCATCCGGGCGATGCGATCGGCCTCGAGCCCGCACGCGCCGATCAGGCGGTAGCCTTCGCCGATGAGCAGGTCACCGGTATTCAGCGCGATGGGCACGCCGTGCTCGGCGTGGACGGTGGGCTGGCCGTAGCGCGTGACATCGCCGTCTTCGATGTCGTCGTGCACGAGCGACGCCTTGTGGAAGCACTCGACGGCGACCATGAGTTTGCGGACGGCCGGCGGCAGCGGGTCGGCGGGGTCGAGCCGGCCGCTGATGGCGCGCCAGGCGCAGGCGGTGAGGAACGGTCGCCATCGTTTGCCGTCGCGGGCGAGCCACGCGTGGGCGACCTGCGACGCCTCGTCGTCGGCCTCGCCCATGATGGCGGCCAGGCCCTTGCGGGTGAAGCACGCAGCGGTCTCGGCGCGGGCGGCGTCGAGGTCCAGACGCGCGTTGCCGGCATCCGAGGATTCGCTGATCGTCTCGAGCACCCAGTCGAGATCGGCGTTCGTATCGCGGCAGTCGTCGTGCAGCAGCGGGATGGCCGCGCCGGGGGCGGCGCTGGCTTCCATGTACGGGAACGACTTCTCAAGCACGGACAGGCAACTGACGCCGATGATCGCGTCGATCCGGCGCGTGCGCAACATGGCCATCACCACGGCCGAGCCCTCGGCGATGAGCGTCGCGTAGCCGAGGCGTTCGGCCTCCTGCTGCAGCATGCTCAGTGCGCACGAGCCGCAGTCTTCGCAAAGCAGGCCGAACTCGTCGAACTGTGCCGGGCATTGGTCTGAATCGCGCAGGCACTTGGGCAGCAGCAGCAGGCGTCGCTCGTACGGCACGGACGCGAGCTGCTCGCGCCACAGCGCGTTGTTGACCATGACGGTGGCGTAGTCGCTGAATGCGGGGTCGGCGTTGACGGCCTCCAGCACGGCGGCGGCATGGTCGCGCAGGTCGGCCAGGGGCATGGGGGGCACGAGCCGCGCTTGTGCGACGTGTGCCGCCGCTTCGGCGCGGATGCGATCGCGCAGCGCGCGGGTCGGCGGGATGCGCTTCGAGGTCGGCCGCATCCGACGCTGTTCGGCCTGGCTGAGAATCTCGACTACCGGCAATCGCATGCAACGCTCCAACGCCCGGAAGCACTATCCTACTGCGGCGCGGCTGCCCGCACCTACATGTACGCCCCGAAGCCGAAGAACCACTTCTTCTTCGCGTATCGGTACAGCCAGTGATCCTCGGGGACCTCGTTGCCGGGGTTGTGCTGGCTGGGCATCGGGGTGCGGGCATCGAGTTCGGCAAAGCCGTCCCCGTCCTTGCGGTGCGTGCCGTCGCTTGCACCGTGGCGATCGATCAGTTCGCGCAGGACGTCCGGCCGCTCGAGCAGGATGCATCCGCGCGTGGTGGCGGCCGCGGTCTTGCGGAAATCTTCGAGGAAGGCGCTCTCGGTGATCGTTTCGTACAGGCCGCGCTGGTCGTCGATGGTCTCTTTGGCGAACTGCACGACGGGGCACGGCTCGATCTGTCCCCAGGGGTTGACGTGGTGGCTGATGCCGATGGCCGCGGGGCACTGGGCGTTGCCGTCGGCGTCCCAGTAGGCGTCGATGAGGATGATGGGTTTGCGCCTGCGCATCTCGACGACGAAGCGGCGGACGCGCAGTTGCTCTTCCGGCGAGAGTGCAAGCTCGGGCATCGGCTCGGGGCCGACGGGGCGGTAGGAGTAGAACCAGCAGTAGTGCACGCCCATCCTGATAAGGTCGTCGAGCCACTGTTCGCTGACGAGGTCGAGGTTGTTCTGGCAGACGCTGGTGGCGACGCCGGTGATGAGCTTGGCGTCGAGGCAGGCCTGCAGGCCGCGCAGGGTCTTGTTGTAGACCTGCATGCGTCCGCGGCGCTGGTCGGAGACGATCTCGTTGCCCTCGATGCTGACCAGCGGCGTCACGTTGCCGGCCCGGGCCAGGCGCTGGGCGAGCTTGTCGGTGACGAGTTGCCCGTTGGTGAAGACCTGGAAGTAGCAGTCGCGATGGGTCTCGAAGACTTCGCAGATCTCCGGGTGCATGAAGGGCTCGCCGCCGAGGATGCCGAAGAAGCGGTTGCCGTACTGCCTGGCCTCGTTGATGAGCTTGTCGAGATCGTCCCTCTCGATGAGGGCGCGCGGGGCATCCACGCTGACCCAGCAGCCCTTGCATTGCAGGTTGCAACTGTTGATCACGGAGAGGTAGAGAAACGGCGGGAAGTAGACGCCTTTCTTGAGACGGCGCTGGAAGTGGCTCATGGAGCGCATCGCGCCCCAGCCGAAGTTGTGGGCGAACTTCCACAACAACCGCGGCCGCGTGGTTCGGAGCATGCGCCATGTGAGTTGGGGTAGCAGTTCCAGCTTCCTTTCAGTTCACCACGGAGACACAGGGGGCACAGAGAAGACCGGAATCCGCAGGTTGCGCAGATTTCGCAGATGGGGACAGCGCTGATAGCGAAGCGCGATCACGACCACGCCATCTGTCTCTGTGTTCTCTGTGGCTCTGTGGTTCATTCCGAATCCGCGCCATCTGCGTAGTCTGCGGAGGACTCTGCTCTGCTTCGTGCCTATGTGCCTTCGTGCCTTCGTGCCTTGCTCTCCATCCCCATCAGTTCATCCGGACTGAGCTTGTCCAGCACGCTCTGCGGGATGCCCAGTGTGTCGCGCAGGCGTTCGATGCAGTCGCAGCGTTCCTGTTCCGCCCGGTCCGTGTCGCGGGTGGTGGAGAAGCGTCTTCCGGCGGTGCGGCGTTTGAGTGTCTCAATCAGGTTGCCCTGCATGAGCGCATTGACATCCGCGGCCACGGCCTCGCGTGACACGGCCTCGTCCGTCACCGGCTCGCCGGCGATGGGGCCCTTCTCGTATTTCGGGAAGATGATGGCCGCCTCCGGGCACACGCGGGCGCAGGCCGGGCAGTCGGTCTTGCAGTTGGCGGGGTTGACCACCTCGATGCGATGGCCCTCGCGCGCGGCGAAGACGCTGAACAGGCAGAAGCTCAGGCACTGTCGGCAGTGGGTGCAGCGGTCGTAGTCGATGACGGGGTACCAGGGGAACCAGTCGCCGCCGTCAATCGCGCCGATGGCCAGCGCCCGCGCGAGGACGCGCATGACGACGTTCTCGGTGCAGCAGCCGCGCGCGGACTCGAAGGTTACATGGTCCGTCGCATGCGGCAGCCGCTTGCGGATCGGATCGAACAGCTCGTGCGGGAAGGCTTCATCTTCGACATCCGGATCGGTGACGGCCGCGACGATGAGCACGGGCGCGTCGCCGCGCGGCAGCGCTTCGATTGATCGTGTCCACTGGAGTGTCAGCCCGGCATCGGCCAAGGCGAGAAGCAGGTCGGTGCGTTCGTCATCGCCCAGCCGGCGTGCGCCGGGGCCTTCGTAAAGGACGATGCGTCCGGAGGCGCTGGGATTCGGGGTGCCGCTGGCGGCTTGCCCGCCAGTGTCATTGGACTCGATCACAGCACTGGCGGGCGAGCCGCCAGTGGCACCTGATTCGGGTGGCGGATCGTGCGGTTGCGTTTGGCCGTGGCGCAGGTTGACGGTCTCGGCATCCCGTGTATCCACGCCGACCGCGGCGAGCAGCCCCGCGACGGCGCGGGCGTGGCAGGCCCAGACCCGAACCGAGTTGCCCTCGGCCATCTCGCGCAGTTCGTCGCCGCGCCGGGCGGCCAGTTCGCACAGGTCGGCGGTGACGTGAAAACAGTCCGTCGACGCGGCCAAGCGCCCAACCGCCGCCCGACGAGCCCCGTCGTCGAGCAGGCCGGCGTAACGGCAGTGGCAGTAGAGGTTGGCTGTCGGCTCGGTCAACGGCAACGCCCTGCTTTCGGAGGTAAGTCCTGCACCGGTCACGATTCAACGCGGACACCGGCTCATCACTTGCCCGCTCAGCGGAAATTGGATGTACACATCCAGTTTAGTCGCTCCTCCGCCGATTTCCCATCGCGGCGGTGACGGCGCAGGTCGCTCGGGCCGGTCTGCTGGCCCTCATCGCCCACGGTCCATATCATTCACCGAACTCGCGGGTTGCGATACGACCGTCGCTCGGGGCGATCGACCAACAAAGGAGTGCAATCATGGCATTCACGCAGAACATCGGCCTGACGGGACTGTTCGTCAGTGGTCTCGCGATGGCGTTTCTCGCCGGGGGCTGTCAGACTTCCGACTCCAACGCGGCGGCGAACGGCGACCCCTCGCAGCAGCGCCCGACAGTGGTCGAGATGTTCGAGGAACGGACGTGCACCGTCATGCCGGCGATTGTTCGGACCGAGCGTGGCTTCACGCATGACGTCCCGTCGGCCGAGTATCTCGCCAGCCTGATCAACCAGGAAACGCGCAGCCGCGCGGAGGTCGGCACGGACAAGGTTGTGCCCAATCTCACGATCTCGGTCACGGAATCCCACGGCGCGCAACTGCGGCAGGAACTGACGCGTTACGTGCGAGCCAACCCGCCGGCGACGGATTTCGTCATGTTCACGGAATACGTCATCATCGCGGAGCAGGCCTCGCAGATTCACTATTTCGTCTTCGATCGCCAGGCGCGTCTGGTCCGATTCTTCTCGGCCGACAGCCGCAACACGATTCCGCGGGGCCGGAACCTGAGCACGCCGATGGAGTGCACCAGGTACGTGGCCGAGGTGCTTCAGACGCGCCGGCAGATCTACCGCCAGTGACGGTCGGTCGCTCGTCCAGCCGGCCGCGGTCGGATCACCAGATGTGGCAGCCGCGGGATGCCGCTTCTGTCAGTTTGGCAGCGGCATCGCCCACCGCTTCCGGGCGGGGCGCGATGCCTCCGCACGTAAGTATCTTCAATAAAAACGTTTGCGATGACTCGCGTCTGTGGTGAGGGCTGGTACTGGCCTTGCATCCCCATCTGGCAACACTCGCGTCGGGCGATCCGTCCGCCGCGTGTTGATGACAGGGACGATGAACGCTCAGGAAAAGACCCATTTTGACGGAGACGCACTAGCATGGCCGTGAAGCAACTTGCCTTCGACGTGGATGCTCGCAAAAGCCTGCTCGCCGGTGTTGAGAAACTGGCCAGCGCCGTGAAGAGCACGCTGGGCCCCCGCGGACGCAACGCCGTGCTCGACAAGAGCTGGGGCGGGCCGACGGTGACCAAGGACGGCGTGACCGTGGCCGAGGAAATCGAGCTGACGGACAAGAACGAGAACATGGGCGCCCAACTGGTCAAGGAGGCGGCCAGCCAGACCTCCGACAAGGCCGGCGACGGCACGACCACCTCGACGGTGCTCGCCGAGGCCCTCTTCCGTGAGGGACTGAAGCAGATCACCGCCGGCGTGGACGCCAACGCGCTCGTGCGCGGGATGAAGCTGGGTGTCGCGGCGGTCGTCGAAAACATCGGCAAGATGTCCAAGCCCATCAAGGGCAAGGAGGACATCCAGTCGGTGGCGGCGATCAGCGCCAACAACGACACGGCCATCGGCAAGATCATGGCCGATGCCTTCGAGAAGGTCGGCAAGGACGGCGTGATCACCGTCGAGGAAGGCAAGAGCCTCGAGACCTACGTGGATGTGGTCGAGGGCATGCAGTTCGATCGCGGCTACCTGTCTCCCAACTTCGTCACCAATCAGGATGACATGCTCGTCGAACTCGAGAAGTGCCTGGTCCTGGTCTACGAAGACAAGATCAGTTCCATCCAGAAACTCGTGCCGCTGCTCGAGAAGGTGCAGCAGGCGAAGAAGCCGCTGCTGATCATCGCCGAGGACGTGGAGGGCGAAGCCCTGGCGACGTTGGTGGTGAACAAGCTGCGCGGCGTGCTGAACGTGTGCGCCGTGAAGGCCCCCGGCTACGGCGATCGCCGCAAAGCCATGCTGCAGGACATCGCGATCCTGACCGGCGCCGAGCCGATCATGAAGGATCTGGGCGTCGAACTGGACAAGGTGGAGATGAGCCAGCTCGGACTGGCGAAGAAGATCACGGTCGACAACGAAAACACGACGATCATCGAGGGCGCGGGCGAGTCGAAGGCGATCCAGGGGCGCATCGAGCAGATCCGCCGCGAGATCGAAACGACAACCAGCGACTACGATCGCGAGAAGCTGCAGGAGCGGCTGGCCAAGCTGGCCGGCGGCGTGGCGCAGATCAATGTGGGCGCGGCGTCGGAAGCCGAACTGAAGGAGAAGAAGGCTCGCGTCGAGGACGCGCTGCACGCGACCCGCGCGGCGGTCGAGGAAGGCATCGTCCCCGGCGGCGGGGTCAGTTTCATTCGGTCGGTCAAGGTGCTGGACAAGGTCGAAACCGAGGGTGAAGACGAGGCGATCGGTGTGGATATCGTCCGCCGCGCCCTGAGCGTGCCGCTCCGCGTGATCGCGGACAACGCGGGCGAGCGCGGCAGCGTGGTCGTGAGCAAGGTCGAGGCGGCCAAGGGCAGCAACGGCTTCGACGCCCTGGCCCTCGAGTACTGCGACCTGCTCGAGCGCGGCATCATCACGCCTTCCAAGGTCGATCGCACCGCACTCGAGAACGCCGCCAGCGTCGCCACGCTGCTGCTGACGTGCGACTGCATCGTGACCGAAGCGCCCAGTGACGATGACGAAGCCGGCCCGGGCGGGCCCGGCGGCATGGATGGCATGGGCGGCATGGGCGGCATGGGTGGCATGGGCGGCATGGGCGGCATGCCCGGCATGATGTAAGCCACCGGCCGCGATACGGGAACAGGACAACACTCTGGACGACCACGTCCAGCCAAACACAGGCAAACGACGGAGATCAACTTCGATGGCAACCGCAACGAAGACCAAAGGCAAGGCCAAGAGCAAGACGATTCGCCCGCTGGATGACCGGATTCTGATCAAGCCCAGCGAGGCCGAGGAGCGCACGGCGAGCGGCATCTTCCTGCCGGAAGGGGCGAAGGAGAAGCCGATGACGGGCACGGTGGTGGCCGTGGGCCCGGGCAAGCTGTCGGACGACGGCACGCGCGCCGCCCCGGTGGTGAAGAAGGGCGACAAGGTGGTGTACGGCAAGTACGCGGGCACGGAAGTGGACGTGGACGGCCAGCCGCACATGATCGTGAAGGAAAGCGAACTGCTGGCGATCGTCGAGGACTGATCACTGCACCGCAGTAGACGCACGAACCGGAAAAGACAGACGTACGCATATACGGAGCCGGAAACATGGCCAAGAAGCAGATGATGTTCGGCGCGGACGCGGCGGTCCAGATCCGCAAGGGGCTGGAGGCGCTGGCGCGCTCGGTGAAAGTGACGATGGGCCCCACCGGTCGCCACGTGGTGCTCCAGAAGTCGTTCGGCGGCCCAGCCGTCACCAAGGACGGCGTGACGGTGGCGAAGGAGATCGAGTTCGCCGAGCCCTTCCAGAACATGGGCGCGAAGATGGTGGTCGAAGTCGCGAAGAAGACCAGCGACAAGGCCGGCGACGGCACGACGACCGCCACGGTGCTCGCCGAGGCGATTTTCGTCGAGGGTCTGAAGCACGTGACCGCGGGAGTCAACCCGATGGCGCTGCAGCGCGGCATCACCGCCGCGGCGGAGGCGGCCAGCAACGCGATCAAGGACATGGCCGTCAAGTGCAAGGGCAAGGACGACCTGAAGAAGGTCGCGACGATCTCGGCCAACGGCGATGAAGAGATCGGCGAGATGCTGGCCGCGGCGATTGACAAGGTCGGTAAGGACGGCGTGGTCGAGGTCGAGGAAGGCAAGAGCGCCGAGACGGTGCTCGACTACGTCGAGGGCATGCAGTTCGACAAGGGCTACCTCTCGCCCTACTTCATGACCGACCCCTCGAGCCAGGAATGCGTGCTGGAAGAGGCGGTGATCCTGGTGCACGAAAAGAAGATCAGCAACCTCAGCGACCTGCTGCCGCTGCTGAACAAGGTAGCCATGGCGCAGAAGCCGCTGCTGATCATCGCCGAGGACGTCGAGAACGAGGCGCTGGCGGCGCTGGTGATCAACCGCCTGCGCGGCGTGTTGAAGGTCTGCGCCGTCAAGGCCCCGGGCTTTGGCGACCGCCGCAAGGCCATGCTCGGCGATATCGCCACGCTCACCGGCGCGACGTTCTTCAGCGAAGACCTGGGTGTCAAGCTTGAGAATGTCGAACTCGACCAGCTCGGATCGGCCAAGAAGATCACGATCAGCAAGGACGACACGACGCTGATCGAAGGCGGCGGCAAGAAGAAGGACATCACCGGCCGCTGCGACCAGATCCGCAAGCAGATCGAGGCGACGACCAGCGATTACGATCGCGAGAAGCTGCAGGAGCGGCTGGCGAAGCTGACCGGCGGCGTGGCGGTGATCAACGTCGGCGCGGCGACGGAAATCGCCATGAAGGAGCGGAAGGATCGCGTGGATGATGCGCTGCACGCAACAAAGGCCGCGGCCCAGGAAGGCTACGTGCCCGGCGGCGGCGTATCGTTCCTGCGTGCGATCGACGCGGTCGAGACCGCCCGCAACAAGGCGCGCGGCGACGAGAAACTCGGCTGCGACATCGTAAAGGCCGCGCTGCGCAGCCCGCTGCGCCAGATCGTGAGCAACACCGGCGCCGATGGCGACATCGCCGTCGAGGAAGTGCTTTCCAAGAGCGGCTCGTATGGTTACGACGCGGCCAAGGGCGAGTATGGCGACCTGGTGAAGGCCGGCATCATCGACCCGGCGCTGGTCGCCCGCACCGCCCTGCTCAACGGCGCGTCGGTGGCGGGGCTGATGCTCACCACGGATGTGCTCGTCTCCGAAGTGAAGGACGACGAAGAACCGGTCGATAACGCTGTGGCGTAAGGCACGCGGCGTTCTGGGATGGATGGACATGTGAAGCCCAGGGACGCCATGCCCTGGGCTTCATCGCTGAAAGCAGCCGTTGGGTTCAGCCGCATGCCGATGCAGCGTGACTATTACGAAGTGCTGAATGTCGAGCGAACGGCGAGCGCCGACGATATCAAACGCGCCTACCGCAAGGCGGCGATCAAGTATCACCCGGACAAGAACCCCGGCAACCGGGAAGCCGAGGAGAAGTTCAAGGAGGCGTCCGAGGCCTACGAGGTGCTTTCGGACGGCGAGAAGCGCGCCCGCTACGACCAGTTCGGCCATGAAGGCCTGCGCGGCATGAGCGGGCATGACTTCACGCGGATGGATCCGAACGACATCTTCTCGATGTTCGGCGACCTGTTCGGCGACCTCTTCGGCGGCGCCGCCGGTAGTCGAAGGCGCGGCGGGCGGCGCGGGCCCTCGCGCGGGTACGACCTGCAGACGCACGTCGGCGTCACGCTCGAAGAGGCGTTCGCCGGCGCAACCAAGGAAGTGCCCTTCACGCGACAGGATGTGTGCGAAGCATGCGGCGGCACGGGCGCGAAACCCGGCACCAAGCCGGTGCCGTGCGTCACGTGCGGCGGGGTGGGCCAGGTCGAGCAGCGCGGACTGGGCGGCATGTTCCGCATGGTCACCACCTGCCCGGCCTGCGAGGGCGCGGGACAGGTCGTGAAGGAGCACTGCGTCGAATGCGGCGGGCGCGGGCGGCAGCCGCGCAAACGCACCATCGAGGTCAAGGTCCCCGCCGGCATCCACGACGGCCAGTCGATCCGCGTGCCCGGTGAGGGCGAACCCGGCGACCCGCCGGGCGCGGCGCCGCGGGGGGACCTGTACGTCACCATCCAGGTCAACCGGCACCAGGTCTTCATCCGCGAGGATGATCACCTGATCCTGAAGATGCCGGTGAGCTTCACACAGGCCGCGCTGGGCGCGAAGGTGCAGGTGCCCTCGCTGGACGGCGATGTCGAGATCACGATTCCCAAGGGCACGCAGCACGGCCAGCACCAGCAGATCAAGGGCAAGGGCATGCCCAACCTGCGCAACGGTCGGCGCGGCGACCTGATCGTGGTGTTCAACATCGAGATCCCGCGCAAACTATCGGCGAAGCAGGAAACGCTGCTGCGCGACTTCGCCGAGACCGAGAACCACGAAGTCATGCCCGAGAGCAAGGGGTTCTTCGAAAAAATCAGGGAATACATCACCGGCGATGTATGACGGTGACGAGGAATACAACGTGTGAAAGCCTGAACAGGCCCGGCGCCGAGGTAGACCATGTCCGACAAGAAGGACAAGAAGAAGCGAAAGATCGAGATTCAGGACGGCGAGCGCGAGCAGCCGACCGAAGTGGTCGAAGAGCAAGCCGCCCCGCCGCACGACGATGCGCCTGAACCGGCCGAAGCTCCGGAAACGGCCGGATCGATCGGTGGCGAAAGCGGCGAGACGTCCGAGGTCGAGAAGCTCAAGGCGGAGCTCGCCGACACGCACGCGCGTCTGCTGCGCGTGTCGGCCGATTACCAGAACTTCGTCCGCCGCTCGCACCAGAACATCGAAACCACGCGCGAGCAGACGATCATGTCCATCGCGCGCTCGCTGCTGACCGTGATGGACCACTTCGACCACGCCCTGGCGGTGGACCCGGAAAAGACGGATACCACCGCGCTGCTTTCGGGCGTGCAGATCGTGCGCGACGAACTGATGCGGGCGCTCGAGGGTTGCGGCGTGAAGCGGCTGGAGGTCGCACCCGGGGATGCATTCGATCCGAACCAGCACGAAGCGATGCTGCGCCAGCCGTCGGAAGAAATCGATCCCGACCACGTGGTCGCGCAGTTGCAGCCCGGCTACCTGCTGGGCGAAAAGACCTTGCGTCCGGCGAAGGTGAGTGTGGCCGGGGAAGGATAAGCCGTATACGATCCCACCGCCGCCCCGGTGCGGCGCCTGTTACCCATGATGTGAGACTGCCATGCCTACGTACGACTATGAATGCGACGCCTGCGGGCACGAGTTCGAACAGTTCCAGTCGATCACGGCCTCGCCGCTGAAGAAGTGCCCCGCGTGCGGCAAGCTGAAGCTGCGCCGCCTCATCGGCACGGGGGCGGGCATCATCTTCAAGGGATCCGGCTTCTACGAGACCGACTATCGCTCCGAGAGCTACAAGAAGGCGGCCAAGGCGGAGAAGGAATCGGCCGCGCCGAAGAAGGATTCGAAGAGCGAGACGAAGGGCGAGACCAAGGGCGGCGACACGAAGAAGACCGAAGCCAAGACCACGAAGAAAACCGACAAGACCTCCGCGGCGTAGCGGGCAGGCGCCTCGGCGGGCCCGTGTGCCGATCCTGTCCGGCGGCATCGCCGGCGCGATGCGCGCCTTTCGGGGATCGATCAGTTGCTCGGCGCCGTCGGTGTCTCGGGCGCGTCCGGCGCCGCCGGTTCATCCGGCTGCTTCCCATCCGGTGCGACCAGTGCCTCGGTCACTGCGGCCTGCACGGCTTCGGCAGTGAAGCCCTGCGTGAACATGCGGTGCACCTTGCCGTCTTTCAGCACGACGATGGCCGTCGGATTCATCAGGCCGAAGCCATTCATCGCCACGCTGCTCTTCTCATCGATCAGGACCGGCACGGTCACCTTGTTCTTCTCGATGTAGGCGTTCACATCCTTGGCCGACTCGCCGCAGTTGATCGCGGCGAAGGCGACGTCGAGTTTCTGCGCCGACGCCCACGCCGCCACCTGTTCGGTCACCTTCAGGCTTTCCGCGCCGCTGCTGAGCCATGAGAACCAGAAGCTGACGACGACGACCGGCTTGCCGGTCTTGGCCAAATCCACTGCGTTGCCCTGAGTGTCGGGCAGGTTGATGGCCGGTGCGTCGCGCCCTTCCATGGGATGGCCCTGGGCCCGGGCGTTCGGATCGGGCTGCTGCTGGCTGTTGGGGTCGGGCTGGGGAGGCGTCGAGCCGCCGCCGGGCCCGGCGTTGACCATGGCGTCGAGCGAGCCGAAGCCCCGCCCGGCCGTGTCGAAATCGAACGTGTCGGCGGCCAGTTTCTCGTTCACCTTCTCGCGCTGAATCTCGTAGATGATGCGGTAGTGGTCGTCCGCGCCGAGCCCCAGTTGCTGCGCGTCGGCCTCGATACGCGCGGCGTCGATGTAGTGCGTCCGCGGATCGACGTAGAGCGTGAGCCTGCCTTCGGGGTGATCCATCTGGAGAACGCGCTGCTTCTTCCCGGCATCGTCGGTGATCTGGGTCTCGGTCACCTTGCCCGGGGCGAGCATCGTGAACGGCTTGTCGGCCATGATCATCGCCAGGTCCGGCAGCACGCGGACGCCGAACACCTCGAACACCTGCCCGACCGAGCCCGACACCAGCTCCACCACGCGCTCGAGTTTCCTGGGCGCGGGCGCTTCGAGGTACCGGTCGTCGAGCCCCGGCTCAAGCACGCGCAGCCGCAGGTGCTTGCCGTCGCTGACCAGTCGGAAGTTCTCGTGATCGATCATGAGGGCGTTGCGATCGCGATCCCACGCCACGCGATACCAGAACGACTCGGTGCCGGTCCGCCGGCCCATCTTCGTTTCCGTGCGGCAGGTGACCCGGGCCCGGTAGCTGTCGACCTTCTCGTAGGCGTCGATCACGCGCTGGCGCAACGCGGCCTTCGGCTTGGGCGTGGTTTCGGCGGTGTTGGCCGCGTCCCCGGCATCCACATCGGTCTGTGACTGTTCGCCGGCACCCGCACGCGGCACATCATCGGCGGGCGCGGGTGAGGCCGTGGCGAGCGCTGCGGGCAGCAGCAGCGTGAAGACGGCGAGCAACAGGAACCGGAATGCAGTCATGGCTTGACTCCCTGGTGAGAAGACGGCTCCACTGTACTCGCCGCCGCGCGTGCCAACAATCCCATTCTTCCGGATACGCGGAGCGAACCTGTCCGGTTCCCGCCATTGCGCGGGTCCCGCAACTGTCAGGCGGGTTTCGCCATCAGAAAGGCCGCACCGGGGTCAACCGGCGCGGCCTGAATGCCTGGCTCAAGGGCCGGCGATCACTGCGGCAGCGTCTGGCCGATGCCGTAGTTGGCCGGGTCCTGCAGCAGACCGGGGAAGGTCAGTTCCTCTTCCTCGCTCTGGATGATGATCGTCGGCTTGATCAGCATGAGCAGCGTGCGCTCGTCCTTGATCTTCGTCGAGTTGGCGAACAGGCGGTTGAGGATGGGGATATCGGCGAGGATGGGCACACCCGAGTCGATTTCCACTTCCTGCACGAGGCGCTGGCCGCCCAGCAGCAACGTGCCCTTGTCCGGCACGCTGACGGTGGTGCGGATCTCGGTCAACTGCAACGTCGGCACCTGGATGGAGCCCTCGACGATGTTCTGGTCTGTGGTGTCGTCGTCGTCATCGTCGTCGTCATCATTGTTGTCCCGGATGGCCGTGGTGGTGAACTCCTCGATCGACGAGACGGTCGAAATACGCGGCGTGACCGTCAGCGTGACGTAGCGGCGGTCGGCGCTGATCGTGCCGGTCACCTGCAGCACGACACCGGAGTTGACCACGCCCAGCGTCGGGTCGAATCCGTCGGCGTCGGACACGGGTTCGAGGTCGCTGACGAAAGCGGTCTGCGTGACGACCATGACGTAGGCCGTCTGACCATTGAAGAAGGTCACGCGCGGGGCGGAAAGCGCGATGGTCTCGCGATGCGCCTTGGTCGCACGCAACAGCAGCGTGACTTCGATATCGTCCAGGTAGGCCGCGGAGATGTCCAGGGCGCGTCCGCTGCCGGGGAAGCCGGGCAGTCCCTCGTCGCTCTCACCGACGAAAGCGCCGATCGCGGCGACTGCGGCATCCTCGGCCAGGCCGAACGAGCCGGGCACCGAGCCGGCCGACGGGCGGGCGGTGATGCCGAAGCTGTCCTGGGCGAGTTTCACATCACCCCACGAGCCGGTGTTGCGGATGTTGAGATCCACATCCATACCGATTTCCTCGAGGAAGTTCTGCGTCACGATGAGGAAGCGAGTTTCAACGTGGATCTGCATGGTGCGGGCTTCGCGAAGCTTGGCCAGCAGGTCGATGATCTCGCGATGGTTCTGGCTGGTGGTGCGCACGATGAGGTTGCCGCTCAGTTCGCGGGCATCCGACGGCCCGCCGAGGGGCTTCCAGTCCTCCGGGCGCCCCACCGTGTCCTGGATGATGGCGATGATCTCGGCGATGACTTCACCGCGCGGGCGCTGATCGCCGGCGGCGCCACCGTCACCGCCATCGAAGATGCCGCCGCCGCCACCGCCGCCGCCACCGCCGCCAAAGCCGCCGCCGCCGACATCGTTATTGATTGCCTGGTCGAGGCTGAACTCGGGGGCGTTGGAGAAGTTCGGCACCTGGATCAACAGGTCGCGGATGTCGTAGACCTTGGTCTCGACGTTGGATCGCAGTTCTTCCTGGGTCGAAATGCGGACGATGCCGTCGACGATCGCATAGCCCAGCGGCGTGATCGCGCCGGCCGAGGCCTGCTCGAGAATCAGTTCCAGGCCCTTGTCGGCCGGGACGTTCTTGAGGTCCATGGTGATGATGGTGTCGGTGTCCACACCGGCGTTGCGCAGGGCCGGCCAGTTGACGTAGATGTCCACGCCGGTGGTCGAACGCAGGAAGTCCAGCACGTTGAACAGGCGGTCGCCGGGGAAAGTCAGCGGAACCGGGTCCTTGAGTTTCTGGGCCGTGCGGCGGTTGACTTCCGATTCCTCCGAGTCCGACTGCAGGCTCGCCAGGCGACGCTGGGTAAGCTGGGGCCAGTCGCTCGGGTAAGTCATCAGCTCCGTCCACGGGATGGTCGCGTCGGCGTTCTCGAAGCTCTGCCGCAGAATCTGCTTGCTGCGCTCCTCGAGCGTCTTGCGATACTCGACGTACAGGCGGCTGTCCTCGAGCGTGTCGATGAAGGCCTTGATGGCCACGTTGTGCGGCTCGAGGAAGTAGGCCTGGTTGAGCAGCTCGAGCGCGTGGTCGTAGCGCTGCTCGGCGCGAAGCTCGTTGGCCCGGCGCAGCAGGCGATCGACGCGCTGGCGCGTCTCGCGCAGGGCTTGAATGCGCGCCGCCTCGGCTTCCTGCTCGCTCTCGACCTTGGCCTTGACCTTCTGCTCGTAGATCACCTGCTCTTCGGTGCGGCGGATGCTGACGGCCAGGTCGTCCGCCTCCTCCCACAGCGTTGTGAACTGGTCGCGCGGGAAGAACGGATTCTGCTTCAACTCGAACTTCGCGTTGGTGACGACCTTCTCGGCCTGGTCGAACTGCTGTTTCTCCAGCAGGGAGCGGGCCTCGGACATCAGTTCGTTGAACCGTGCCTCGGTCTGCGCGTTGCGGATCTTGACCATCTCGACCTGCGTGCTGCCGACGTCCTGCGGCGAGAGCCGGCCGGGCTGCCGGTTGACCGCCCGCTGGCGCCCTTCGAGGGCCTCGCGGTTGGCCGGATCGAGTTTGAGCGCCTCGTCGTAGAAGTCCTTGGCCGCGCCGAAGTCGCCGCGCTCGAGGGCCTTGTCCCCGCGTGCGACGAGCATCTGGGCCTGCAGCGAGACGTTCTGGGCGATGGGGTCGGTCGGTTGCGGGCGGGCGGTGTCATCGGCCGGGGTGGGAACGGGATCGATCTTCGCCTCGCCGTCGCCATCGTCACCGTCGGCCTCGGGCGTGACGGCGCTGGCGACGTCGCGGTGTTCGGCGATGGCCTGCTTGAGCAGGCTGAGGCGCTCCTGATCGTTCCATCCCAGTTGCACGCTGCTCTGCTCGACCTGGGCGACCTTCTTCGCGGCGGCGTCGATGCGCCCGGCCGCGAGGTCGGCCTGGGCCTGGGCCATGAGCAGTTGCGCGGTGGCGAGATCGGTGTTGCGCCGCCTCGTGACTTCCGCCAGGCCCGCCTGGGCGTCGGCCTGCTGTTGAGCCGTGGCGTTGCTGTTGTTCTTGACGGCGGTGTAGAGGGCCACGGCCAGGTCCCAGTTGCCGTTGGCCCGGGCCATGTCGGCGGCTTTGAGTTGACTGGCGGGGGACGTTTGACTCCCGGTGTTCGGCTCGGACGCTCCGTTGTCCGCCGCGTTGCTCGCATCGTTCTGCATCTGATCGATCTTGAGCATCGTGCTGTGCAGTTTCTTGCGCTCTTCCGCGGAGAGTCGCGTATCGTCGATGAGCCGATAGGTGACCCGGGCGTCATCGTGCTGCCCGGCTTCGACCTGATCGAGGAACTGCTGGTAGCGTTCTTTCGCAGTTGGCTCGTCCGCCAAGGCGCGCTCATTGAAAGCGATCGCCAGTGCTGCAAAAACGAGTGAGGCGATCACGACGAAGCGGCAGGGGTACGACAAGGCAGACCTCCTTTACAACAGGGCTGGCGAAGCGAACGCCCGAAGGGAGTCGCGGTCGGGGAACCTTTTGGTGCTCGGGGTCAATTCGTGGTGTTCACTGGCATGAACGACCGTCCGTTGGCATCTCCCGGAGTAACCACCAGTCTAAAGGGTGGCTCACGAACTGGCAAGTGAACTGAACAGCGCAATCCGAACACCAAACTCAAGAACGACAAACAACACGGGACCGCGGCTCGCACCGCCGAAGACATGCCACCCCGCCCAGAACCCCCAGATCAACCGGCGCGCGGTCCCGCCCCGAACCGACCCACCGGCCGCACATGGCGCAAATCGTTGACGGACAACATCTAACGACACGCAATCCCAATGCCGCCTCGCGCCGACCCGTCACGGCTCGCCTGATTCGTCCTCTTGCGACCCATCATCCGGCTGCAGGCGCGGCACTGCGTCGCCCGGCTGGTGGATGATGTCCCCACCATCGGCCGGCTGGTCGCCGTAGGACGACATCGCCACGGCCAGCACGTCCGACCACAGCAGGTCCGCCCTGGCCATCGCCTGGTCGCGCGGCAGGGCGCTGGGCTTGCGCCCGCTGATCCGCCAGGCGCGGAAGAACGCCGTGTCATGCTTGGTCATCAACAGGAACAGGTCGTAGCTGCGATCGGCCTGCTCGACGGTCGCGGCATCCAGTTCGATCGCCATCGCCTGCCGCACGCGATGCATGCGTCGCCGCGGGATCGGTGTCCAGCCCACCGGGTTGAGCTGCGCGCGGGTGACGCCCATCCCCTTGAGGATCACGCTGGCGATGATGGCGTGCCCGGCGTTGGTCGGCAGCGGATTGGCCCCCGCGATCGTCAGCGGCGTGCCGCCCACGCGGTTGGCCGAGATGTAGGCCAGCCGCACGTACTCGAAGATGTTGATGAAGCCGGTCTCCTCCGCCTCGGCCACCTTCCACGCCTCGATGGTCAGGGCCGCCATCACCTCGTTCTGCCCCAGCGGCGGGGCGGGACGCGAGAGCTTGGTGTCCGCGGGCGGCGGGCTGAGCACCACAACACGCCGCACGCCCTCATGCGCTTTGACCTTCCTCACCAGTTTGCGAAGGTTCTTGCGGTATTCGGCGACCTTCTCGTCCATCGAACGTTGACTCAGCCCCTCGTTGAAGCCGAAGCAGATGAACACCACCTGCGGCCGGGTCAGGCCCAGCAGGTCATCGCACCACTCCAGCGCGCTGCCGGCGGTGGCCCCGTCCATGCCGCCCTGGAAGAACCGCCAGCGCTTGTCGGGATACATCGAGATGAGCGCCGTGGCCACGCCCCGGCCGTAGAAGCCCTGCTGGGTCAGGTCGTCGCCGAGGAAGAGCACGCGATCGCGCGGCTGGAGCAGCCGCAACACGTCGCCCGGCGTCGCCTCGCGTGTCGTGGTCTGCCGGGTGACGTCCACCTCGCCGTCGACGGGTTCCGGCGCGCCGTTGGCGCTGCTCGCGTTGCCGTCATCCTGCCGCGGCGAATAGGGCGTCGACTGACAGCCTGCGATGGCAAGCGCCGCCAGGGCGAGCATGGCGAGGATCGACAGATGCCGGACGCCGCCGCGATTCACTTTGCGTTTCTTCATGGGAGCCATCCGTTTCCTGATGAGCGATCTTTCCCTGTGATCTCTATCGCCTGACGACGCGGCCGGACGCCGCCGGGGGCGCGCCGAACGGGCTTATCGGCCGTCCGCGGGGCGGGTGATGCGCCGCTTCATCTCCGCCACCGCCTCGCGCAGGCCGATGAAGATCGCGCGGCTGACGATGGCGTGACCGATGTGCAGCTCGCACACGCCCGACAGGTCGGCCACCGGGCCCACGTTGAAGTAGTTCAGCGCGTGACCGGCGTTGAAGCGCATGCCCGCGTCGGTGATGCGTCGCCCGGCGTCGGCCACCTTCTCCAGTTCGTTTGCGAGGGCGGCATTGTTCATGTCGCCCCCGCAGTCGTAGAACGCGTGGGCGTACGGGCCGGTGTGGACTTCGCAGATCTGGAAGCCGGCCTCGGCGGCCGCCGCCACCTGGCGCGGCTCGGCGTCGATGAACGCGCTGACGATCATCCCCCCCGCCTTCAGACGCGATACGACGTCCTTCATGCGCGGCAGTTGCCCGGCCACGTCCAGCCCGCCCTCGGTCGTGATCTCCAGCCGCCCTTCCGGCACCAGCATCGACAGGTGCGGCTTGATGCGGCAGGCGATGCCGACCATCTCGTCGGTGGCGGCCATCTCCAGGTTCAACTTGATGTGGCACATCTCCTTGACGCGCTCGACATCGTGATCCTGGATGTGCCGGCGGTCCTCGCGCAGGTGCATGGTCACGCCGTCGCCCCCGCCGAGCTGTACTTCCACCGCCGCCCACACCGGGTCCGGCTCGTAGGTCCGCCGCGCCTGCCGCACGGTGGCGACGTGATCGATGTTGACACCCAGTTCAGCCATGTTTCACTCCTTGTCGTCAGGCCGCGGGCGGCCATGCCCGCAAGCGCGCATTATCCGCGATGTCGGGCGACGTGTCATGGGTTGCCTGCGGCCGCGGCGGTCACGATCGGGTGAGCATTCGACATCACGCCGCCTTGCGGCGACAATACCATGGAAGATGTGGACGGTCCCACCCCTCCGGGATCCGAAGCGACGCTCTGAAACCCGATCCGATTGCTGAGGTTCGCGATGAAGGTGCTCATTACAGGCGCTTGTGGACGTGTTGGTCTTCCCCTCGTGCGCGCGGTGGTGGAAGCCGGCCATGACGTGCGGGCGACCGATCGCAGGATCGACCGGGACCTGCCGGTCAAGGTGACGGTGGCGAATCTGCTGGATCGTGAAGGGGTCTATGAGCTTGTCGAGGGCTGTGACACGATTGTGCACTTCGGCAACTACTCGAACCAGGGCCAGGGCGATGCGCAGACGGTCTTCAACGAGAACGTGGCGATGAACATGAACGTCTTCCAGGCCGGCTTGGAGCACGGCGCGCGGAAGGTGATCTTCGCCAGTTCCATCCAGTGCATCAGCGGCGGCCGGCGCGTGGGCGAGATCGGCACGAAGCCCAGCGCCCTGCCCTACCTGCCGGCGGACGGCGGCTACCCGCCGCGCCCGGCCAACGGCTATGCGCTCTCGAAGCAGGTGGGCGAGGCGCAACTGGACTACCTGTCGCGCGAAGCGGGGATCGCCACCGTCGCGCTGCGGTTCCCGCACATCGTCGGCGAGAAGTACAAGCCATACTACAAGGCACGTCGCGTCAAATCGATCACCGAGATGCACGATCGCTATAGCGCGGATGAACTGTTCTCGTACATTCTTGACAGCGATGTCGGGTCGATCGTGGCGGCGCTGGTAGATACTCAGTGGGAAGGATCGCGGGTGTTCTTCCCCGCGTCGCCGCATGTGTCCTACGGCTGGTCGCCGCAGGAAGTGATCGACTACTGCTACCGCGATGTCGAATTGCGCAAGCCCCGCGAGCAGATCGAGGCGCTGATCGACACGACGGAGATCACGGAATTCTGCGGCTGGCGTCCGAGCGACGAAGCGCTGGTCGAGCGTGAACCGGTGGCCGACAGCGTCTAGCGCCCGGCCCGCCAGTAGCGCATCTGCCGGAAGTGGTACTCGCTGGAGATCACGACCATTCCGTCCATCACCCCGAAGGCGATGGGTCGGGCGGACGAGGCGTTGAGGTGCTCGAGCAGGTGCAAGAGCGCCCCGTCGCCGGCGCCTTCGTAGTCGATGGCCAGCGGGAAGTCGCGGGGGATATCCTCGGCCTTGATGATCGCCCAATTGACGTGGATGCGGGCCCCCGTCTGGTCGGCGATCTGCTTCACGACACTTTCGAGCGGCTCGTCGACGACGTGCAGCTTGACCGGCTGGGCGAGCTTGCGCATGACCGGTTCGTTCTGCCACTGGTCGCTGGCGGTGTAGATCGGCTCGCCCGTGGCCGGCCAGGTTCGCCGGTGGGCCATGCCCTCGGCCGCGACGACCGAGTGGCGACCGCAGCCGGCCGGCACTGCCAGCCCGCCGATCGCCAGCAGCATCATGATTCGCGCGATGATGGCCATGGCTCGCCGCCCCTGTGGGTGATGCATCCGAAGTATAGATCGGGCGTCGGCCGGACAGGCTGAACGGCTGGGCGGGCCGGCGTGCACAGACCGTGGGGAAGCGGTCGCCGCGCCCCAGGCTTAGCTCTCGGGCGGAGCAATCAGCCTTTCCGAGCCCTGAGAGGGGTTTGGTCGCCGAAACTGCACTCACAAGGAAGAAACAGGCCAAAAAACCGATCAAAAGTGCAACGTTTTTCGCCCGTTTTAGCGCCGTTTTGCTCAGTTCCGGGTGAAACGGCGTTCGAACAGGTCGTGTTCGGGTCGCTGCGGATGTCGGCCGCGCTGGATCGGGCATGGTGTTGGGTACCTCGGGCCAAGGCATGGGCCGCTCCGACGGGCCGGCATGTCCTCTACCATGGTTCGAAGGGCCGCCCTGGTGCGCGCAAAGTAGCCCGTTTTGGCCCGGGCTCCGTCGGTAAGTGCTTGTGCGGCCGGGCGCGAAAAAACTTGCACCGGCCCGGGAATCCGCCGATTTTTGGTGCCGGATTCTGCGCACAACCCGGCCTGTTTCGGCGGGCTGGAACGGATGAAGCTCCTGTTGCATCCCGATCAGGCGGTCGCTAGACTACCCGGCTCGCATGACGCGGCGGGACCGCCGTGGCGCTGCAGAAGAGCAACACCGGAACGCGAACCCCCATGAGGTGGCGATATGGCACATAAGAAAGGTCAAGGCAGCAGTAAGAACGGCCGCGACTCCAATGCGCAGTACCGCGGCATCAAGCTCTACGGCGGTCAGCAGGCCAGGGCCGGCAACATCATCGTGCGCCAGTGCGGGACGCCGTTCAAGCCCGGGTTCAAGGTCGGCATGGGCAGTGACAACACGCTGTTCGCCCTGACCGACGGCACCGTGCGCTTCCAGGGACGCAAGGTGCACATCGACCCGACCGACAACTGATCGGGCCGGCTCAACCATACGGAAACACGCGGACGTCACTGCGGCGTCCGCTTTTTCTTGGCTGTCTTTCGGCGGACCGGCGGGACGAACATGATCGTTGACCAGGCCGTCATCCAGGTGCGTTCCGGGCGCGGCGGGGATGGATGCGTCAGCTTCCGGCGCGAGAAGTACGTGCCCAAGGGCGGGCCGGACGGCGGTGACGGCGGCGACGGCGGCAGCGTCCACCTCGTGGCCGCGCCCGGCGTCGACACGCTGCTCGATTTCGCCGGCCGGCGCCACTGGTTTGCCGAAGACGGCAAGCCCGGGCAAGGCAAGCAGATGCACGGCCGGGCGGGACGGGACCTGACGATCAAGCTGCCGCCGGGTACGGAGGTGTACGACGAAGCCACCGGCGAACTGCTCGTGGACCTGAAAGCAAGAGGCATGCAGTACTGCATCGCCGAAGGCGGCAAGGGTGGATTCGGCAACGAGCATTTCAAGTCGGCCGTGAACCAGGTGCCGCGCGAAGCGACACCGGGCGGGGACGGCGTGGAGCGCACGCTCCGGCTGGAACTGAAGCTCATCGCCGACATCGGCCTGGTGGGCAAGCCCAACGCGGGTAAGAGCACGCTGCTGGCGGCGATCTCCCGCGCTCGCCCGAAGATCGCCGATTACCCGTTCACCACGCTGGAGCCGAACCTGGGTATCGCGGAACTGAGCGGCGCAAGGCGACTGGTGTTCGCCGACATCCCGGGCCTGATCGAGGGCGCTCATCACGGGCAGGGGTTGGGCGATCGATTCCTGCGCCACGTCGAACGCACGCGCCTGCTGGTGCACCTGCTGGAGATCGAGCCGACGGATGGGTCGGACCCGGTGGAGAACTACCGGGTGATCAATGCGGAACTGGCCGGCTACTCGCAGGCGCTGGCGGCCAAGCCCCAGATCGTGGTGCTGAGCAAGATGGATCTGCTGCCGGGCGAGGAGGACCGCGCAACGGCGGCGGAGCTTGTGGAAAGCGCCTTGGGGGTTCGCCCCATGTTGATCAGCAGCGCGGCGCAACTGGGGCTGGACGCGTTGCTCGAAGCGTGCTGGGAGAAACTCAAGTCCGATTTGCCGCGCGATGTCAGTTGGTCAAGCGAGTGAAAAAAAGCGACAATCCGCATCGTACACTCGGACTCTACCCACAGCGTTCAGGAGGCGGCGGCCACCGCCGGGGCAAAGCACATGAGTTTCAACCTGTTGGCGATCTCCTCGGGGAACACCCGAACCCGTTTCGGTTCGTTCGTCGACGGCAAGCTGACCGGCAGTGTGGCGATCAGCCATGACGACACGATCGATCTGGCCGCGGCGGTCGACGAGGCGTACGCGCCGCTCGCGTGTCACAACGACACGGCCGTGCTCATCGCCTCGGTCAATCCCAAGGTGACCGAACGGCTGATGCAGACCGTGCCAAGGCAGACGGGCAGGACGGTCTGGCGCGTGGAGGAGGACCTGCCGATTCCGATCGGTCGGCAACTGGATCGCGAGGCGATCGTGGGCGAGGATCGCCTGCTCAACGCGGCGGCGGCGTATGACGTGCTGAAGCAGGCGTGCATTGTGGTGGATGCGGGCACGGCGATCACGATCGATCTCGTCGACGGTGCCGGCACCTTCCACGGCGGCGCGATCATGCCCGGCGCGCAGATGATGCTCGACGCCATGCACCAGCACACGGCGCAACTGCCGCAACTGGAAATGACCCCGCCCGAGGAACCGGTCGGCCACAACACGGCACAGGCCATGTTCAGCGGCGTCTTCTACGGTATTCGCGGCATGGTGCGTGAGCTGGTCGAGCTTTACGCGGAGGCGGCCGGGGCTTTCCCGATGGTCATCGGCACCGGCGGCAACGCGAATCTGCTTTTCAAGGACTGGCCGCACGTGGAACGCATCGTGCCCGACCTGACGTTGATGGGCATCGCGCTGACGTACCGAACCGCGGTGCAGAACGACGATGCTCAACCGGGCCGGTAGGCGCGAGGAAAGGACGTTCGCGATGACAGAACAGACGACGCCGCAAATCGTCGCACGGGCACTGCTGGCCGCGCGCCTGTTGTGGGGCGTCATCCTGCTTTCGGGCCTGGGCCTGGGCATTGTCGCGGCGATCATGGTCGGCAACCAGCCGTCGCCGCCGGCACGCGTGCAAACGGCGCAGACGCTGTTCTACGTCACGCTCGTGGTGCTGGTCGTCGGTCTGGCGGCCGGCTACTTCACGCGGATGCAGATGTACAAGGCGCACTGGAAGATCAACCATGTCGCGCCCGCCGGCTACCTGACCGGCAATCTCGTGCTGTGGAGCATCTGCGAAGCGGTGATGGTGTTGAGCATGATGACGGTGATTCTTTCCGGGCAATTCAATATGCCGGCCGCGCCGGGCGGTATCGCCCTGCTCGTTCACATCATCAACTTCCCGACCGGCGGTCCGATGCGTCAAGCCGAAGCGATGGACAGCCTGACCGATCCATGAGCGCGCCTTCCGATCATCGCGGCGACGCGCGGCCGCCCGATGCGCGGCGGGCGTTCGACGTCACCGTCATGACCGGACCGACACCGGGCGCGATCGCGGTGATCCAATTGCACGGGGCCGGGGCCGTCCACGCCTTGCGCGGGCTGACGGGTCGGGAGGACTGGCCGGACGGCCGCATGCGGCTGGTGTCGTTTGGGGGGATCGATCAGGGCCTGGCCGTCGCGTGGCGCGGCGACTGGGCGCAACTGATGCCACACGGCGGGCCGCGCGTGGTGCGGCGGCTGGTCGAGCAACTGCGCGCGTTGGGCGGGTCGATCACGGACGAGCCTGACACACGGGCGGCCTACCCCGAAGCGTCAAGTGCGCTGGAAGCCGATCTGCTCGATACGCTCGCACGGGCGGTGAGTCCGGCCGCCATCGATCTGCTGCTGGCGCAGCCCGAGATCTGGCGCGGGTTGATGGATGGCGGGCGATTCGAGGCGCAGGCGCCCGCGATCGTGCGCGACGCGGCGTCGCTGGATCGACTCATCACGCCGCCGACGGTGGTGCTCGTCGGCCGGGCGAATGTCGGCAAGAGCACGCTGAGCAATCGCATGCTGCGTCGTCAGACGAGTGTGGTGGCCGACCTGCCCGGGACGACGCGCGACTGGGTGGCGGGGCTGGCGGAGTTGTTGCCGCACGCGGATGCCGACCCGCTGCGCGAGGCGGTGGCCGTGCGGTGGATCGACACGCCGGGCCTGCGCCACAGCGACGACGCGATCGAGCAGCACGCGATCGAACTGGCCGGCGGCGTTGTGCAGCATGCGGATGTGCTGATCGCGGTGCGTGATCCGGCGAGTGATTGGCCGGAGTTGCCCGGGCCGCGCGGGGCCGATGTGTTCGTGGTGACCAAGGCGGACACGGTGGCCGGCGCGGACGCCCACGCGCCGGCGGAGGCCGGTGGCGAGGGCAGTACCCCCCTGCCCGTCAGCGCGCACGCCGACATCAACATCGGTGCGCTCGAAGCGCTCGTGCTTGACCATCTTGGGCTGCGCGATCGCGGCCGAAGCGCCTGGGCGTTCTCGGTGTCGCTCAAGAGCATCGCGAAACGCGGTGACCGCGAGGCCCTGGCTCGATATCTGGGTGTGTAGCGCGCCCGGTTGCGTCGGTCAGCCGGCGGGTGTATCGTCGCGCTTCGCCATTGCATCGCCGGCCCCGGAGGAAGAGCCACAGCATGTCGACCCCGCCCAACATCGTCTTCTGCATGTGTGATGAACTGCGCTGGAGCGAACTCGGGTGTTACGGGCATCCGCACATTCGCACGCCGCACATCGACGGGCTTGCGAGCGAGGGTGTGCGGTTCGACGTGGGCATCTCGAACGCGCCGATCTGCATGCCGGCGCGGTCGGTGGTGTTGTCCGGGCAGCATGCCCGCACGTGTTGCGGTATCACGACCAACAGCGGCTGGCCGGGCGGCGCGTCGTTCGGCGATGCGGGTTTCCCGCAGTGGCCGACCGGGCCGCGCGTGCATCTGCCGGACACAACGCTGCCCGAACTGCTGCGTGACGCGGGCTACGCCACCGCGGCCGTGGGTAAATGGCACATCGAGGCGTGGCCGGACCGCATCGGCTTCGACCACTACGTGATTCCCGCGCACCATCACGCGCATTCGGCGCAGTGGTTCTGCGAGGACGGCGGCCCGCTCTTCTCGCCCGACGGTTACAGCGTGGATTACGAGCTTGCGCGCGTCGGGCAGTATTTCCAGCAGCGCGCCGACGACGATGGCGACCAGCCGTTCTTCCTCTACTACAACATCTCGCCGCCGCACATGCCGCTGGCCGATGCGCCCGAGCGCTACACGCGGATGTACGGCCGCGATGACGTGGTCGTGCGGGGCAACGTTGATCTGGACCGCCCCATCGCCAACCAGACGCAGCGCTTTCTCACGTATCTCTGGGACTACCGCTACTACCGTGACAAGCTGCCCTACACGCTGAGCCTGCCGCGCGAGGGGTTCGACATCGTCGATCTCACCGCGATGTACATGGGGCTGGTCACGTGGGTGGACGACACGGTCGGCGGGATGCTCGCGGCGCTCGACGCGGCCGGACTTGCGGAGAACACCATCGTGGTGTTCACGGCCGACCACGGCGAGAACATCGGTTCGTGGGGTCAGATGGGCAAGGGCATGTGGCGCGACGAATCGGCGCGGGTGCCGATGATGGCGCGCGGCCCGGGCGTGCGGACGAATGCCGTGACGCGGCAGATCGGCTCGCTCGTGGACTGGGCGCCCACGCTGCTCGATTTGGCCGGGGCGGCGCCGCCCGCGCACATGCACGGCCAGTCGCTCGCGCCGGTGCTGCGCGGCGAGCGCGAAACGCTCGATCGCAACTACGCCATCATCGAATCCGCGCAACAGGGCGTGGGGATCCGAACGCCTACGATCACCTGCGGCATCCCGTGGGACGGCGGCAGCGCGCAGGAACCGAACCGTCCGATCAAGTCCGCCATCAGCGAGTTGTTCGACATGGAAGCGGATCCGTACTCGCTGCACAACCTCGTCGATGACGCCGGTCGCCGCGACGAGATCGCGAGCTTCGCGGCGACGATCCGCACCTTCGACGCCAACACGCCGTGGCTGGCTCGCGAGGGGCAGCGCACGAGCGCGTCGACATGAATGTCCGCGTCATCGCCGAGCCGCGTATTCGTTGCATCGGAGCAGACGCACGACATCAAGCAGCCGCACATTCATTCTGTCACCTCCAAGCAACACCGGCGGCTGCCACGTTGTGCACGGCGGTCGTGAATCGACATTGGCAAAGGCGCTCACATGCCCGGCGGCGCGGCGGGCGGTTTGGGCTCGGCGAACGGCTCGGCCGCGCGTTCGGCGGCTTTGCGCTTCTTCGCCGCCTCTTCCTCCAAGCGCTTCTTCTCCTGTGGCGTCAGGGGCTTGGGCACGGTGAGATAGCAGGCGTTGCCCACCCATCGGACGTTGTAACCTTCGGGGGCCGCGATCCGGCTGAAATCGCCCTTCCGGATGCCGCCGACGGCGAACACGCCGTAATCGCCCGGGCGGAGTTCCCCGGCCACTTCGATGACCAGTCGACCGTTCACGGTGGCGTTGCCGCCGATGGCGACGGCCGCGCCGCGACCCACGCCACGACTGGACTTCTCGTGTATCCGCACGTGGATCGCCGCCCCTTCCGCCAGCCGCGCGTGCCAGCGCGATCGCAATCGGTGCTCGCCCACCATCAGTTGGTAGCCGTCGCCGAGCACGAGGCCCGTGCAGTTGACGTTACCTTCCAGTTGCACGCGGCCGCCTTTGCCTTCGAAGATCGCCTGCTTGCCGCTGTCCCAGGCCACCGCCTTGTCGCGGTCGCGCCACGCCTTGCCTTCGGCGTTCCATGCATCGCCGTCGTCGCCGGACCATTGCAGCGTCGGCGGCGGCGGGGCGTCCACCCAGTCGCGCAGGATCGGCGGCGGGTAGAAGCGCTCCTGGACGGACGCCTTGAGCGTGGGATCGGGATGCGACCACGGATCGCGCTGGTGGTATGTCCAGATCGCGCGGGCCATCGCCTCGTCCGGCGCCCAGAACGCCAGTTTCTTGTCGCCCTTGTACTCGGCATACGGCGCCGGCTCGTGCTTGGGATTCTTGATGTCCGCATCGTACAGCCAGCCGTCCTTCGCGGTCATCGGGATGCAGCGCACGTCGGCCTTGCCGTCGGGCGCCTCCTTCGGGATGCGCGCCTTGGCGACGCTGTGGATGTACTGGATGAACAGGTTGGTCATGTCCTGGTTCCACGCGGTGTGCCCGCCGCCGCGATGGACGACCAGCGACCAGACGTTGTCCTCATGCTTGCGTCGACGATCGAGCATCTGCATGCGCGTCATGACCCATTGCGTCTGGTTCTTCGTCTTGCCGTCGACGGTGGTGGCGTACTGCGAGCGCAGGCCGCGTCCAAGATCACCGCCTTCGGGGCCGTACTCCTCGAACTCGCCGCTGAAGTGGATCAGCGGCACGCCGCTCAGACTGCGCGACATGTCCTCGATGGCGTGGTGAAAGTTGCCGCTCTTGATCATGACCACCGCGATGACCCGGTGCGGCTTCCAGTAGGCGACGTTGCGGCAGAAGAGCCCTGCCGCCGAGTGACCGGCGGTGAGCAACGGCGCGTGCTCGACCTCGGGATGCCCGCTCGCCTCCGCGAGTTCGGCCATCGCGTTCTCGAGGTACTTGTGGCCGCCGCTGATGATGCCGGCGCCCAGCGGGTAATGGAGGATCCCCATCTGCTCCTCGGCCAGCGCCGCGCGAACCTGCGCATTCGTGGCCAGTTTGCGCTCGATCATCACATTGCCGGGGTAGTACAGGCCGCGGATGGTCTTGACGCCCTTCGGCAGCCACAAACCGGCGGGCGCCGGCGCCTGCTCCTTGCCACGACGCGGCGGAATGGGAACCTCGACGATGTGGGTCCAGTCCTTCTCATTGAGTTTCTGCTTGCGGGCCTGGGCGACCGTCGCGGGCAGGCAGACGGCCAGGATCAGAATGAGGGGCACAAGCCATCGGTTCCAGCGCATGTCACTGTTCCTCCGAGAGGCCGGGACCGCCCGAGCGGGCGGTGTGATGTCAGAATCCACTAAGTAACTATCTCAAAAGGCTCACTTGAGCCGATAACCATCCGTAGGATCCC
>CAZHJL010000058.1:0-31571 GCA_964532795.1 uncultured Phycisphaeraceae bacterium
CGGTGATGCTCCTGCTGGGTTGAGATGTAATCGCGGACGCCCTCGTCATTGGATGGGCTCACGGAGAACGCGCCGTAGCCGCTTTGCCAAGCGAATGCCCGATGCTGAGAGAACGTCTCATGCACCCATTTCGAGGAATTGGTCTTGATCAGCCGAAGGAAGTCGGCCACCGACCGGTGGGCAGGGAATGCGACCAGGAGGTGGACATGGTCTTCGGTTGCGCCCGCGGCCAGCGGCAGGCCGCGCTCGCCTTTGACAATTCCGCCCATGTAGTCGTAGAGGCGAGGGCGGAGGTCGGCCGTGATCTGCGGCATGCGATTCTTCGTGCTGAAGACGAGGTGGTAGTGCAGGCAGGTGAGGGATTGGCCCATCGTTCGCTCTCCCTTCTGTCGCCCCTTCGGGGCTGATTGGAACCGCCGATGTTTCTACCAGGGGCTTGCGCCCCTGGCTACATACCTGTGCCCCGCTGGGGCAGGAGCGTGCGGCGGGTGGCCTCGGCAAGCGCATTGTGGCTGCCTCGGGTGGTACCTTCAAGCGAAGCTTGTGGGTGGTCCTGGTGAAGCGTTCGATCATGCCGAAGCCGCGCGGCGTGATTGCCTGTAGATGGCGATCAGCCCTTCTTCGGCACACTTTGCCCTCCCTTCGGTCGGGGCAAAATGTGGCACCCGGGGTACTCTCCCCTCCCGTTGGCGAAGCGGCCCTGTCGGCGTCTGTCGGGAAGGGCCGCCGCGGTGGGTCGCGAAGAGGAAAGCCGTCGGCCGGGACCCGGTGCATGGGTTTTGTTCGTATCCGTCAAGTCCCGGGCTGCTTTTTTCCGCGAGGCGAGGCAATTGGTGCCGGTGGTGACGGCGGTTGGGCGGGCAAATGGGTCGTCGGGCCTGGTCCCCTCTTGCAAACGTGGCCGCGCGAACCGACACTGCGGCGGGGGACGGTGGGATGGGACCCGCCGGCCATGCGAACCTGACTACGAAAAGGATGAACATGATGGCGACGATCAAGCGCACATTGCTGGTGGCGGCGTTGATGGTGTTGGCGGCGATGCAGTTCGGTTGCGGCTCGTCCGTGCCGGACACGCCGGACGGGACGGTGGATGCGGTGGCCAAGGGCATCGCGAACAAGCAGCCGGACATCGTCTGGGAGGCGATGCCCGAGTCGTACAAGAAGGATGTCAACGACTTGATCCATCGCTTCGCCTCGAAGATGGACAAGGAGGTACACGCGAAGGCCTTCGCGGTGATGGGTGATCTGGAGACCTTGCTGACCGACAAGAAGGAGTTCATTCTGAACTCGGACATGGTTCGCCAATCGCCGCTGGAGAAGGACAAGCTCGAGGCGAACTACGACCAGTTCGTCGCCATCTTCAGCACGATCGCCAACAGCGAACTGGCCGACCTGGAGGATCTGCAGTCGGCGGACGGCGGCGACATCCTCGAGGGCACGGGCCGCGAGCTGATGCAATCGCTGGCCGCGCTGTCGGCATCGAGCGAAGACGACGAGATGAACAAGGAGCTGAAGAAGCTGTCCGAGATCAAGATCGAGAAGGTCAGCGGCGACGACAAGACGGCCAAGCTTAAGGTCACGGTCGGCGACAAGGAGGAAGAGGTCGAACTGGTGAAGGTCGAGGACCGCTGGGTGCCCAAGGAGATGGCCGACAGTTGGGACGATCAGATGGTGAAGATGAAGGAGGGGATCGACGAGATGGCCGAAGCCATGAGCAAGAACAAGGTGAAGACCATGCAACTGCTCGGCGGCCTGCAGACGACCATCCAGACGCTCAACAGCGCCGAGAACCAGGACCAGTTCAATGAGTACCTGAAGCAGGCGCAGCAAGAGATGATGGGCAGCCTTCCGCCTCTGCTCGGCGGCGGCGGCCCCGGCATGCCGTTCTGAGTGCGTGGGACAATCGGCGAACGAATCCAAGGGCCCCGGCGACGGGGCCTTTTTCGCTGCGCCGGCAGCGACGACCAATCTGGTCGCTTACGGCAACAGCGTCGCTCGGCCGTGGCCACGGCCGTTGGCCCCGTCGGATCCCGGCCATTGGTCCTGGAACGTCGATCGACATCCGGGGTGCCCATCCCGACACGTGTATCTCGGGCATTCGACGCAAATCAGAACCACCGTTACGCTGGCTGCGATGTCATTCACTCCCAACCACCAGCACATCGTCGATGTCGCTTCGAATCGCAAGCCCGCGCGGCTGCCGCTTTATGAACACATCATCTCGGCCGAGACCATGAGCGCCATCCTCGGCGTCGAGATGCGTCCGCCCGGCGCGGGCGATCCGGATGGCGCGTTCGACAGCTTCTACCGCGATTACTGCCGCTTCTGGGCGGAGATGACCTACGACACGGTGAGCTTCGAGGGCGGGGTGTGCGATGTGTTGCCCGGGCACGGGGCGCTGAGCGGGCGCAGGCCCGGGCCGATTCAGAGTTGGGACGACTTCGAGGCGTACCCTTGGGACGAGCTGCCGCGCATGCATTGGGAAGCGTGGTATCGGCACTACGCCGCGCTGGCGCGGCACATGCCGGCGGGGATGAAGGCGATCGGCGGCGTGGGCAACGGCGTGTTCGAGATCAGCGAAGACCTGGTCGGATACGAGCCGCTCTGCCTGATGATGTACGACGATCCGGATCTTGTCGCCGCGGTGTACGAGCGGATCGGCGACCTGCTGGTGGCGGCGTGGACGCGCGTGCTGGGGGAGTACGGCGATGTGTTTTGCGTCGGCCGCATGGGCGATGACCTGGGGTTCAAGACGTCCACGCTGATGCCGCCCGATTTCATCCGGCGTTACATCGTGCCGCAATACCGCCGGGTGATCGCGTTGGTGCACGGCGCGGGCAAGCCCTTCCTGATGCACAGTTGCGGCTGCATCTTCAGCGTGATGGACGACCTGATCGAGGCCGGCATCGACGCGAAGCATTCGAACGAGGACCAGATCGCCCCGTACCGGCGCTGGATCGACGACTACGGGCAGCGCATCGGCCTGTTCGGCGGTATCGATGTGAATGTGCTGTGCCTGAACGAGCCGGATGTCGTCTACGAGCGCGTGGTGGAAATGGGCACGCAGTTTCGAAGCGCGGCCAGGGGGTACGCGCTGGGATCCGGCAACTCGATTCCGAAGTACGTGCCGGTCGAGGGGTATCGGGCCATGGTGGCGGCGGCGCAGGCGATCCGGCGGCGCGAAATCTGAGGCAAGTGATCCTTTCTGACGTAGTCGTCACCTGCGTTCTGGCAGGGCGATACGGATTGTGCCGGCCGATTTTTGGGGTACGGGTAAGCGCGGCGTGGAATCTACCAGTTAACCCCTATTGGGGGTGAAGCCGCTCGAAGCTTTGGTCGATTCTTATCTGCAGCCGGGCGTGGAACGTGGCCGGGGGGCGGTTTGTGGATCCTCGGTGATGCTCGTGGGAGGGGAACAGGTGTACAGCGATAGCCTGCCGGAAAACGTGGAGTTCAATTTTGACGGTGTGCTGCTGCCGTCACTGCCGACGGTGGCCGTGCGGCTGCTGGAGTTGTGCCGCGATCCGGAAGCGGACCTGGAGGACATCGCGAAGCTGGTGCGCGAGGACGCCGCGCTTTGCATGCGGTATCTGAAGGTGGCCAACAGCGCGTACACGGGCTGGAGCCGTGAGATCGCCACGATCAGCGAAGCGTTCGTGGTGCTGGGGATGAAGGCGGTCAAGACGCTGGCGATGGGTTTCAGCCTGGTGTCGAGCATGTCCGATCGCTACGGCGACAAGCTCGAGATGAACGGCATCTGGACGCGGAGCCTGGCCGGCGCGGTCGCCGCGCAGCAGATGGCGCGGACGGTGGGCGGGGTGTGCCCCGAGGAAGCGTTCCTGGCCGGGCTGATGCGCGACATCGGCATCTTCGCGATGGTTTCGCAGTTCGGCAGCGAATACCTGCAGGTGTACAAGATGGCGGAGACGAACCATCGCTCGCTGGCGCCGGCCGAGCGCACGCAGTTCGGCACGGACCACGCGGTGGCGGGGGCATTCCTGGCCGACCACTGGAAGCTGCCGGATTCGCTGATCGAGCCGATCCGCAGCCACGAAACCGGCAATAGCGACCGAGACACGGTACGCCACGACCTGGAGACGGTGGTTCACGTGGCCACGCAGGCCGCGGAGGTGCTCACGGCCGCCAAACCGGAACACGCGGTGGCCCCCTACCAGGACGCGGCGACACACTGCCTTGGACTGGCGAAGACTCAGACCGAGGGTCTGCTGCATCAGGCGCGGGACGCGATGAAGGATGTCGCGGCGTTGTTCAGCGTGAAGGTGGCGCAACTGCCGGACCTGACGCAGATCCTCAACAACGCGAACGAGGCGCTGCTGCAGGTGACGCTGGATACGCAGAAGCTGGCTGACCAGTTGGAGGAGCAGAACAAGGCGCTGACCGAGAAGATTGACCTCGACCCGCTGACGGGGCTGCTCAACCGCGGTGCGTTCGACCGATGGCTCCTGGAGCACCGCCAGGCCGCGGCCGACAGCGGGCGCCCGCTGTCGCTGATGCTCATCGATGTGGACCATTTCAAGCTGGTCAACGACCGGTTCGGCCACAGCACGGGTGACAAGGTGCTGCGCAACATGGCCGAAGTCATGGTCCGGGTGGTGAGCGCCGTGGACGGTCAGGTGTGCCGCTACGGCGGGGAGGAGTTTGGCGTCCTTCTGCCGCACACGGGGTACAGCCAGGCCGTGCGACTGGGCGAGCAGGTCCGCAGTTCAGTCGCCAAGCGCCCGCTGGCGACGACCGAAGACGGCAAGGCGCTGCGCGTGACGGTGAGCGTGGGCGTGTTGACAGCGGATCGGCCGCAGGTGGTGGAGCCTGAAGCGCTGGTCAAGAACGTCGACCGCTGCACGTACGCGGCGAAGGCCGCGGGACGCAACTGCGTGCGCGCGGTCCATGTGACCGCTGAGCTGGCCGCGCGGCTGTCGCAGGGCGCGACGGCGAACCCGGACGACCCGGCGGCGCAGCTTCACAAGCTGGTGTGAGCCGGTCCACTGCCATGGAACGGTTGCGCAATTGCCGGATCATCGTGCGCCCGGGGTTCGGCCCTTCGTGTCGAAGGCGGGGCGGGACGCCCACCCCACCAGACAGCGGCGCCACCCCACATACAGCGACGCACACCGCACCAGACAGTGACGGCGGCACGATGCCCACCCCGGGCGGCAGGGCGAAAGCGGACACGGCCGATCAGAACCGGAAATCCCCATCGCCGTACGGGCGGCGGAAGCGGCTGTTGTGGCGCGGCGCGAACGGGTCGAACGGTTCGTCCGCCGCGCCGTGGTCGGTCGCGTCGTCCCAGATGAGCCTGAAGTCCACGGCCGAGTCGTGCATGTCCGACGATTCCTCGGCGTCCGACACAGGCGTGACACCGAAGCCCGGGCCGTCAGCAGGATCGTCCAGCGGGGCGCCGGCCAGGAAGTCGTCGAGCTGCTGGATATCCATCTCATCGAACAGCGCGGCTTCGGGGTCTTCCTCGCCCCAGGGGTCGCCGTCTTCTTCGTCGTCATACTCGCTGTCCGCCCAGCCGAACGCGCCGTCCGGGGCCTCCCAGTCCGGGTCGGCCGGGAGGATGTCGAAGCCGAACCCCACGCCGTCACAGCCGGGCGTCGGGCAGTGCCAGAAGCCGAGAATGCGATCGGTCAGGGCCACTTCCTCCCACTTGATGAGATAGCTCTCATACTCGCAGTTGCAGTGCATGCAATGGACGAGGATGGGCACATCAGGCGGCCGGAAGCAGTCGGCCTGAGGGTCGGGACGTCGACACTCACTCATGTGGGAACCATGCCGCAGCAACCGCGCCTTGCAAGTGCAAATGTGGTACAACGGCTCTGAAATCATGATTTTAAACCGTGTCGGGCATTGCACTAAGGAGCCGCGCGATGGCGATGGCAACGGTCAGTTTCTCCGGAAGCTGGACATTATCGGTCGGCTGTAAGTACCTGAAATACCTGCCGGTTGGGTACGAAGAGGAGCCGGCGAAGAAATGGCCGCTGCTGCTGTTCCTGCACGGCGCGGGCGAGCGGGGAGACGATCTCGAGCTGGTCAAGAAGCACGGCCCGCCGCGGCGGATCGCCGAGGGGCGCAACCTGCCGTTCATCCTCATCGCCCCGCAATGCCCGGCCGGGCGGACGTGGGACCCGCACACCCTCGCGGCGATGCTCGACAGCGTGGTCGGGCAGTTGCGGGTGGACACCGATCGCATCTACCTGACCGGCATCAGCATGGGCGGCATGGGCACGTGGGACCTGGCGAGCGAATACCCCGACCGCTTCGCCGCGATCGCGCCGATCTGCGGCATCCGCGTGCCGCTGCGCGAGCAGTCGCTCAAGCAACTGCCCATCTGGTGCTTCCACGGGGCGATGGACCCGGTGGTGCCACTGAGCGATTCAGTGCGGATGGTCGAGGCGATCCGCAACGCCGGCGGCGAGGTGACCTTCACCGTCTATCCCGATGCGAAACACGATGCATGGACGCAGACTTACAATGACCCGCGATTCTACGAATGGCTGCTCGAGCATCGACGCAGCGATCGCGCGTGATTACGCGCTCGATACGAGCCGCGCCCGTGAGGAAGCGGTCTGAAGGGTCCGGACCGGACCGCTCCCTCACGGTCGCGGCTCGTGGCGGGCGCACAACACCTGCCTGGCGCGCCCCTGCGCGGCACGACTGAGGACCACACACCATGCCCCATTCCGGACAACCCGTCGAAGCCAACTACGCCTTCGCCAGTGACAACACCGCGGGCATCTGCCCGGAAGCCTGGGCCGCGCTGGAGAAGGCGCGCACCGGCTACGCGCCCGGCTACGGCGATGACGACTGGACGACCCGCGCGGCCGACCTGTTGCGCGACATCTTCGAAACCGATTGCGACGTCTACTTCTGCTTCACCGGCACGGCCGCGAACTCGATGGCCATCAGCCACCTGTGCCGCTCGTATCACAGCGTGATCGCCCACAAGTACGCACACATCGAAACTGACGAGTGCGGCGGGCCGGAATTCTTCACCCACGGCACCAAGGTGCTGCTGGCGCCCGGAAGCGACGGCAAGATCGAGCCGGGCGAGGTCGACAGGATCGTGAAGGAGCGCGATGACATCCACTACCCCAAGCCGCGCGTGCTCAGCCTGACCCAGGCGACGGAACTGGGCACGATCTACACGGAAACGGAGCTGGGCGCGATCAGCGAGGCCGCGCGTCGGCACGGCCTGAGCGTGCACATGGACGGGGCCCGCTTCGCCAACGCCGTGCAGGGGTTGGGCGTGAGCCCGAAGCAGATCACGTGGCAGGCGGGTGTGGATGTGCTGTGTTTCGGCGGCACGAAGAACGGCATGCCGGTGGGCGAGGCGGTGATCTTCTTCGATCGGGATGTGGCCGCGGAGTTTGATTATCGATGCAAACAGGCGGGACAGTTGGCGAGCAAGATGCGTTACCTGGCCGCGCCGTGGGTGGGCATGCTGGAGGACGGTGCATGGTTGAGACACGCCGCGCACGCGAACGCGATGGCGCGCAGGCTGGGGGAAGCGGTGACGGGGATTGACGGGCTGGAACTGGTCCGGCCGGTGCAAGCCAACGCCGCGTTCGTGCGGATGCCCAAGGCCTGGCACAAGGCCCTCGAGCAGCGCGGCTGGCATGCGTATGGGTTCATCGGCGACGGCGGGGTGAGACTGATGTGCTCGTGGTCGACGCGGGAAGAGGATGTGGAGGCGTTGGTGGGGGATCTGAGGGAGATTGCTACTGAGGCCCGTAGGCACGCCCCCGGAAGCGGCACGTAGGCACGCCCACGGAATAGGCACGTAGGGACGAAGCGGAGAAGACGGACAGGAATCTTTCGGGAAGGCGCGAAGGGACGACACCATCCGGGGTGCCACTGGTGGCTTGTCCGCCAGTGTCTGTGGATACGTGCTGATGTCACAAAGAGCACTGCCGGACGAGCCGCCAGTGGCACCGGGCCTGTGCATTGGCCCTACTTCTTCTCATCCCCGCCGCGCCTTTGCGTCTCGGCGGGAGAGCTCTCTTCCTCCCCTCCTTCTTCTTCTTCTGCTTCCGGCTCCTCCTTCGGTGACACCACCTCGATCTTCATCCCATGCACCCAACTCGCCAGCTTCCGCATGTCCTCGACGACGCTTTCGCCCTCGAACATGTCCGTCGCCAGCGCGATGCGCGTGGCGTTAAAGCGCTCGTTCTCGAGCGTGGCATCGAGATCGACCCAGCGCCGGGCGCGGGCGTTTGGCGTGCCGGGCTCGCCGGGAAGCCAGGCCTGCACCCACCAGTGGGCCTTGAAGTACGAACCGCGCATGAAGCGTCTGCCGGACCACGCAAGGCCCGTCACGAGACGCGTTGGGATGTTCTCATGTCGAAGCATGGACGCCAGCAGCATTGCATGCTCTGTTGAATCACCACAGCGCTTCGCGATTGCTTCATCGACTGAAGAGAAACCGCAGACGAGTTCCTTGTCCGCGATGTGGGTATACACGAACCGGCGTAAGACCTCTGCTTTGCGTTCGGCTGAAACCGTCTCAGGCTGACCCTTCAGAGCGCGCGCGACGAGTTCGGCTACGGCCTTGCTGTTACTGGTGATACGTGTGCTGGCCATCGTGTGCCGCTTGGCTGGCAGATCGGCACGCGGGGCGACGGCCACATCAGGCGCGACCAGCAGATTCGCGGTGGAGTCGTTCGCCCACATTGTGCGCTGGCAACCAGCGGAGAGTATGGCCGGCATGGCCGGTGTCTCGCGCCCTTCTGACCCCAGCGTTTCAGCCGGATTCACAGTCAACCGGTAGATCACCTGCTTCGGCGCCACTGCCGGGGCGTTACGCGAGAGGCGTACCTTGACTCCAATCACGCTGAAGAAGGGCGGCAGCGGCTGGCGTTCGATGCTGCGGTCCGCTGCGATCAGTACTTCGCGGCGGCGATCCGAATCCCACACAGATCGTTGCGGTGCCCCATCTGGGCCGAAATCGATGATCTCCCTACCCCGCATCAATCCCTGTATGGCAACCACTACACGACGCGGGTCGGTTTCACCCGAAGGCGCCTCGATCGTGACATCCCATCTCATGTCGCCGAGGAATGTGTCAGAAATGACCCGCAGCCGGAACGAACTGGGGGCATTGGGCAACCGCTTGATGAGTTCGCGCCGGGCATCAATCGTCGTGAGCCATTCGCCTTCGGGCAGGTCCAACTGCCTCACGCCGTACTCAGTTGATAGGAGAACCTTCCCGTCCTTAACGAAGCTCGAACTGCTCCCGCCATCCGAAGACGCCCACCAAACTCCGATCGGCTTGCCATCCACCGTCTGCTCCAGGCGGCTTTCGCTGCGCATCCGCGGCCACTCCACTCGGCCATTTCTGCTCCGCCTCCCCAGATACTCGTTGGTACGAATACGTATCAGCCTGTCACCTCGCTGGCGCAACACCACCCGCTGCCAGCCGCTTGGTTGATCGTCGACAATGACGCGGTACCAGCGATCATGCAGCACCTTCTCCTTGGTCTGATCATCACCGGCTCGCGCACTGGCAGGCGAGGCGCCCATCACGACCGCCAGCAACACCGCGCCCGCAAGCGCCCGATTCGAAGTGGTTGAGTTTCGCATGCCCCCATTGTACGTGATCATCACCCTCGCCCGGTGAAGGTTTCCTTAAGCGCTGCCAGCGACGCCGGCGGATACAGCGCAAAGCACCAGTCGCGCTTCTCAGCGATCGCCTGGTTCGCCACGCCCTGCCGCGTTCTTGCCAGCTCTTCGTCCGCCGCGGCCAGCGCTTCGCCGTGCGCGGCCGCCAGTTCGTCGTTGATGCGGTGAATCTCCCGAAACGCCGCGCGGCGGCGGGGGCGGTCGCGGTCCGCGTCCATCGTGGCCAGCAGTTCGCGTTTGCGCCGCACCTGCTCGCCGTCAAGGCCCAGTTCGCGATCGACATTGTGCGGCAGGTGGTGCCGGTACCACACCGCCCTCTCCAGCGCGGCCCCATCCGCCACCGGCGCATCGAACGGCAGGTGCACATCCGCGCTCACCACCGCCATCGGCGCGAGCCGCGCGTCTTCGCCGCGCGATTGCATCCAGCTATCCCACCACTGCTCCATCACCCGGTCGTAGACGCCGCCGCCTTTGCCGTGGATGAAGAAGTTGCACCCGTGGCGGCGCAGGTAGGCGGTCAGCAGCAGCGCGCGTGGGGCGAGCAGACCATGGTGGATGTCGGTGGAAGCGGCGTCGACCGGCCGGCCCTGGTCATCGACCAGCAGCGGCGTGGAGTCGGCGACATCCGCATACACCCGGCCGCGCGGCTGGCCCCATCGCACCCACCACAACGGCAGTTCGATCCGCTCGCGCTCCACGCCCAGCGACCACATGCCCGCTTCCGGGCTGGCCACGACGGCCTGGTTGTACGCGGTGACGCAACGCGACGCGTCGTGAAGCATCATGTCCACCTGCGCCTGGAACGCGGCATCGCGGCAAAGGTGTGTCGAGTAGAGCAATGGCAGACGGCCGACCAGCGGCGACCGCAGCCGCGCGAGGACTTGGGTGATCTGTTGGGCGAGGCTTTCGCAGCGCGGCAGGTCGGTCCAGGCGGTGATGAGGGGCTGGAGATCGACGGGCAGGTGCGCGGCCGGCGTGCCCGGCTCGTCGGGCCGACGGCGGGCGAGATGCCCGCCCCACCTCGGAGCGCGGGCCTGTTCGAGGGTGTGGATGACGGTGGCGGCATCGACCGGCGGCTGCGCACCGGTGGGGATGGACGAGCGATCCGGGTGCCACTGGCGGCTTGTCCGCCAGTGTCGGGAGGCGTCACGACGAGCACTGGCGGGCGAGCCGCCAGTGGCGCCTGGCGATGCGATCTGCTCATCGCCGCCGGGCGCGTCCATGGATGCCAGCCGCAGTGTTTCGATGCGCAGGGCGTCGCCTTCGATGATCGGCAGTTGCAGCGTCAACGCCTCGTGCACGTCGTGATCGACGACCAAGTGCAACGTGTCGGCGTCGTGGGCCGCGGCCGCGGCGACCATGGCCAGGTCCTTGGCGAGGATGCCCGGATGCCACAGCCACGCCTGGTGCCCGGTGGCGATGACCGGCCGGCCGGTGGGCGGCCGCGAGGGTTGCCAGTGGTCGAGGGGCGGGTCGGCGTGAGGACGCATGGGGGGATTTTAGGGGGAGAGCGACGGAGCGACGAAGCGACGGAGCGACGAAGGGCAGAAGGAAGGCACGGAGGCACGAAGCGGAGTTGGGTTTGGTCGCTCTCCTGTTGTCCTGTCTGATGCTCGACTCACTCGGCCGCAGCGCGCGGGGCGCGAAAGAAAGAAGACCAGTTGGAACCGCGGATGAACGCAGGTGAACGCAGATGACTTCTGGTTCGAAACTCGTGGATCAGTACCTGTGGTCCCATCCTCTTTCTGATCCCCATCCGTGTTCATCCGCGTTCATCCGCGGTTACAACTCTTCTTTGAATCTGCGCAATCTGCGGACTCTCTATCTCCCGGCGTCACGGTTTCGCGCTGCCGGCGGGAACCAGTTCGGCCTCCTCGACCTGTGAGAAGCGATCGGGGAACTTGGCCAGTTCCGCGTTGAGCACCTGCATGTAGTGCGTGCGGCGGTGGGTGGCGTCGTCCAGCGGGCCGCCGAAGCTGCGGTTGGGGTCGTTGTAGATCAGGCGGATGGGCAGTTCCTCGATGCGCAGGTCGTTGGCCACGGCCTGGACCCAGAACTGCAGGGGGAAAGCGTAGCCGTCTTCGGTCAGTTCGAGCCGGCGCAGGGCCTTGACACGGTAGGCCTTGTAGCCGCAGAAGGAATCCGTGAGGTTCAACCCGAGCCGCTGGTTGAGGATGCGGGTGATGTCCATGTTGATTGCGCGGCGGTCGGCCGGCGGCAGGTCATCCTGCCGGTCCAGATGCATGTAGCGGCTGCCGGAAATGACATCGACCGGCGGGCTCTGGCGATCGGCTTCCTCGATCGACTTGTAGAAGTCAGGCAGGCTGGCCGGCTCGTGCTGCTCATCGCAGTCCATGGTGATCAGCCAGTCGAACTTGTAGCAGTTGGCCCAGCGGAAGGCGTCGCGGATGGACCGGCCGTACCCGACATTGCGGGCGTGGCGAACGACATCGACGGGCAGCTTGGCCAGCAGCGACGGGGTGTCGTCGGTGGAACCGTCATCGAGGGCGAGGATCTCGCCGGCGTAGCGGCGGATCTCCTGCAGGACCCGGACGACCGACTGTTGTTCGTTGTAGACCGGTACGGCCACGAGAATCCGCATGAGTTGGCTCCTCCGTCGTATGGCGCGGCCGCGCGACGCGTCTCAAGGCGCGATGGCTGCCCGGGCGACATCCCAGACGCTCACGTGTAGCTAACACACACCGGTGAGATGATATTTCGGGGATAGGGATCGATCAATACGTCCGCCGGGAAATGAAGACGATTGGGGGTTCTTGTGGTCCAAGGCGCAGCGGGAAGCTTTGATCACGGTGCCACTGGCGGCTTGTCCGCCGGTGCCTGTCGACTTGGTCTTCGTGGCGAACACTGGCGCACAAGCCGCCATTGGCGCAGGATCTAGCTGCCGGCAAGGCCCGCCCGGGCGAGTTGATCGAGTTGCCCGATGCTCAACGTGTCCGGCCGCGCTGCCGGGTCCAGCCCGGCCGGCCATCGAACATCCCCGCCGAGGATGGCGCGGAGCGTCTTGCGGCGACGGGTGAAGAGGGTGTGGACGAGCTGCGAGAGACGCCGCGCGTCGGTGGTGAGCGGCACGGCGCGGCGGGTGAGGCGCACCACGGCCGAGTCAATCTCCGGTTGCGGCCAGAAGCAACCGGGGCCGAGCACGAACAGGCGCTCGACCTCGCACATCGCCTGGACCATCACCGTCAGCGGGCCGTACGCCCGCCCGCCCGGCGACGCGGCGAGGCGGTCGGCGACCTCCTTCTGCACCATCACGATCGCGCCGGTCATCGCGGGATAGTCCACGGCCAGGTTGACCAGCAGCGGCGAGGCGATGTTGTAAGGCAGGTTGGCGATGAGTTGGAACGGGCGGTCGCCAAGTCGCTGCCGCACGGCCGGGTTCAGGTGGTGCTTGCCGTCGAGGATATCGCCGATGATGAGTTCGACCCGGTCGGCGAAAGGCGCCAGCCGCGCGCGGAGGATGGGTTCGAGATCGCGATCGACTTCCACGGCCACGAGTCGAACGCCGGCCTCGACCAGCCGCTCGGACAGTGCGCCGGTGCCCGCGCCGACCTCAAGGATGGTCTGCCCGGGCGCGATGGCCGCGGCGTCGAGGATGCGCGCCATCTGATTGCAGTCGTGCAGGAAGTTCTGTCCGAAGCGTTTCTTCGGCCGCAGGCCGTGCGTGGCGAGGAGGGATTTGATGTCCGTCAGCGTCTGCATCCGCCGGGCAGTAGAGCAGCAAGTGTGGGCGGGGGCAAGGGGTTGTGAGTAGGTGTGGTTGGGCCCCACGGTCGCGGCGAAGCCGTCGGCCGTATCTGGTGGGATTCACAGAAACACTGGGATACAGGACACCAGGCATCGAGTCGACGCAATCGGTCAGGCCTGCGGTCTGATGGCGGGCGGGACGCGCGGGACGCCCACCCAACCATCCAGCTTCGCGAGAACCGCGACCGCGGCGCCCCATTCTCGCTTACAATTGCCCTATGCCGATCCGGAAGTTGCCGCCGTTGCTTGTGAATCAGATCGCCGCGGGCGAGGTGATTGAGCGTCCGGCCAGTGTCGTGAAGGAACTGGTCGAGAACAGCCTCGACGCGGGGGCCAAGCGCATTGACGTGGCGATCGAGGACGGCGGGCGGCAGTTGGTGCGGGTGAGCGATGACGGGTGTGGCATTCCGGCCGCGGAGTTGACGCTGGCGGTCGCGCCGCATGCGACGAGCAAGCTGCAGGAGGCGGCACAGCTCGCGGCCATCGACACACTGGGCTTTCGCGGCGAGGCGATGGCGTCGATTGCCAGTGTCAGTCGCCTGCGCATCACCAGCCGCGCGGTGGTGGATGGGAAGCCGGCCGAGGCGGCGCACACGCTTGAGGCGAGCGGGGATGATGTAAGCGAGGTCGCCCCGGCCGCGGCCGCGCCGGGAACGGTCGTGGAGGTGCGCGACCTGTTCTTCAACACGCCGGCGCGGCGCAAGTTCCTGCGCGCGGCGTCGACGGAAGTCGGACACATCAGCGACCTGGTGACGCGCGTGGCGATCGCGCATCCGCACGTGGCGTTCTCGCTGTCGCACAACGGGCGCAAGAGCATCGACCTCGCGGCAGTGACCGACCGGCGGCAGCGCTGCGTGGACCTGCTGGGCAAGGAACTCGAAGAAGCGCTGCTGGACTTCGAGGCGACGCAGGCATCGCCCTTCGGTGACGGCGCGGCGGCGTGGCTGTGGGGTCTGGCGGGGCTGCCGTCGATCGCGCGGGCGACGGCGAAGCATCAGTACTTTTTCGTGAACGGCCGCACGGTGCGGGATCGGAATCTTGCGCATGCCCTGAAGGAGGCGTACCGCGGGTTGATGCCGCACGATCGCCAGCCGGTGGCGGTGATCGTGCTGGAAATGGATCCGCACGCGGTGGATGTGAATGTGCATCCGACGAAGGCCGAGGTGCGCTTCCGCGAGCCCAGCCGCGTGCATGGGATGGTGCTGACGACGGTTCGTCAGCGACTGCTCGGCGCGGACCTGACGCCGGATGCGCTGGTGGACGGTGGGCTGCGCAAGGGGTTTTCCCTGCAGGATGCGGGGCAGAGCTGGAACCTGCGACCGGAGGCGTTGGGCGAGACGCCGTCGTTCGACTTCGATGCGAAGCCCGGTGAATCGGGCGGCGCGGCGGATGGCAACGGTGAAGGCGAAGCGGCGTCCGGGGCGTCAACACCGCCGCAGCCGCGCACGGAGGCGGAGGGCGTGCGGGCGTTCGTGGATTACTTCCGGCGGATGGATCCGACGAAGAAGGGGTTCGTGTATCAGCAGGTGCGCGAGGCGATGGCGGAGGATGACCCGTCCGCCGCGGCCGATGATCAGTTGCCGCGACCGGCGAACGGTGCCGGTGAAGACGCGCGGCCGATCGGCTCGAAGCTCGAGATCCTGCAGGTCCACAAGAGCTACATCGTCACGCAGGATGAGCACGGGATCGTTATCGTCGACCAGCACGCGCTGCACGAGCGGGTGATGTTCGAGACGTTGCGGCAGCGCATTCTGAAGCAGGGATCGCTGGAGAGCCAGCGCCTGCTGATGCCCGCCACGCTACCGGGCAATGCGAACCGGTTTGCGCTGCTGGAGCAGATGGCAGCGCTACTGGGGAAGCTGGGCGTCGAGGCCGCGCCGATGGGTCCGGCGACGATCGCGGTGCATGCGTTTCCATCGTTGCTGTTCGATCGCAAGGTGGACCCGGTGGCGTTCATGGAGGAACTGTTTGACAAGGTCGAGGCCGGTGACATCGAGGTGGCGGCGGACACGGTGGAGGAAGCGGCGCTGCACGAGGTGATCGACATGATGTCCTGCAAGGCCGCGGTGAAGGCGGGTGATTCGCTGAGCATGCAGGAACTGGAGGCGCTGCTGGCGCGGCGGCAGGAGATCGAGCGCGCCAGCAACTGCCCGCACGGGCGGCCGACGCAGATCCGGCTGACGCTGCGGGAGTTGGAGAAGCAGTTCGGGCGATCGTAACGAACGTGGCGAATTTCGGTGGCAGCGCGCGATGCCGTGGATCGGGAGGCTGAAGGCGCAGATGCCCTGCGCGGGCAGCGCTCCTCAAGCGCCGACAGAGAGGAGTGTGAGAAGAGAAGAAGCGGAAGGCCTCGCCGGCCGGGCCTTCTCAAGCGCCGAAGTGGCTTGGAGGTAGGTGCGCTCGGAGTGGTGTTGTGTTCCGTGCTCGTTGACCCACAAGGCACGTGTGGCCACTGTCCGCGAGCACGACCCGAGGGGGCCAACCGCCGCCCCTTGGGAATCCCTGCTCGCCTCCCCACTCCGACACGAAGACCGCGTCGGTAAGCCACGTCCGTGGCGGCCCTTGCTTTGCTTGATTGCCCCCCCCTCCCCCGCTACTGTCGATCCCATGACTTACCAACCCCTCGAGTGGAAGACCTTCACCGACAGCGAATCCGGCGCGACGGTGCATCAGCTCACCGACTACCTCGCCCATTCGCATCACCTTTACTTCACCAACCCCGGCTGGTATGACGGCGGGCGGCGGTTGCTGTTTGTCTCCGATCGCGATAACGACACCAATCTCTTCAGCATCGACCTGATCGACGGCGGCGCGATTACGCAGGTGACGCACTTCGATCGCGCCATCTACTCGCGCGGCTTCCACGATGTCTGCGTCGATCCCAACGCCAACGTCGCGTACGGCTGGGTCGGAGGTCAACTGCTGTCCATCGACCTGATGGGTGGCGGGCGCCGGCCGCTGGCCGACCTGCCCCAGGGCTTCGCCCAGCTCATGTGCAACGTCACCGCCGACGGCAAGTGGGTCTGCACGGGCTACTACGATGCGGGCGTGGCGGCGCTCGGCTTTGAAGAAAAGTACGCCGCGCGGCCGCTTTCGCGCATCATCCGTGTGCGCACCGATACCGGCGATGTGGAGGTGCTGCACGAAGAGAACGTGCTGATCGGACACATCAACACGTCGCCGACGCAGCCGCACCTGATGACCTACTGCCACGAGGGCCCGTGGACGAAGGTCGAGAACCGCATCTGGTGTATGGACATGGCGCGGGGCGAGAGCTGGAAGGTCCGGCCGCGCGAGTCGGGGCATCCGGATGAGTGCGTGGGGCACGAATACTGGATGGCCGACGGTTTGCGCATCGGTTACCACGGTCACTGCCCGCGGCAGGCGGACGGGGACTGCGAGCCGGTCTTCGGTTGCATCCGCTATGACAACACGGAGCAGATCGAAGTGCCCTTCCCCGCCGGGTCGAAGCACTTTCATTCACTGGACGAGCAGTTGATCGTGGGTGACGGCCGGCCGGACAATCCGCGGATTCTGCTTTGGCGGCGTGAAGGCGAGGGCTACGACGGGCCGTACGTTCTTGCGCGGCATGACGGCTCCTGGCGCACGCAGGCACTGCATGTCCACCCGCGCATCAGCCCGGATCGCAGGTTCGTCCTCTACACGGCCGACCCGGAGAACTACGGCAATGTCTACCTGGCGGCGTTGCCGGATGACATCAACCGCCTGCCGCGCCTGGGGCAGTGACGGTTCTCCACGGCGTGCCACGGTCGCGGCGAAGCCGGCGGCCGTGCCTGGGCAGGCGGGTCTGGGCGATCGGCGTGTCTGTGCGCCCGCCGACCGAAAAGGCCATGAGTACGCGCACGCACTCCCCCGCATCCGCACGGCCGGCGAACCTCGCTGCGCGAGAACCGCGACCGTGTCACCCCCCAACGAGTCGGTGGCGCCCACGCCGCGGAGAACGCCAGCGTCTTCCAGGTGAGGGGAGTCCGAGGCGCGCGGCGGTGAATGACCCAAGGAAATGGTTGCCCTTGTTCCCTGCGCGCCTCGGTCCGCACAGTCCAGACACGCGTGCCCGCCGATCATGCAATCGCTGTAAGTTCCTGTCTGTCCGAAAAAAAGGTTGACTGGCCGGCAGAAAACGCTATGCTTCTGGCCTGTCCTCGTTTACAGCGAGGCGATGTGGACCCCCAGCATGATGCGAGCCGACATCCTCTACCACAGGAACCTGCTCGCCTTACCCGATTAACAATCAAGTGACTCGGGAAGGTCGAGGTGTTTGTCCCTCGTCCGTCCCGAGTACCCGGCATTCGCGGTGGTCACCCGGCGTGTTTCCGCGTTTGCTCCCGAGGTGTCTGTCATGACTTCCGCAGCGACATCAACCAGCGGCCGCAAACTCAGGCGTCTTGAAGCAACACGCAACTTCGGCATCTGCGCGCACATCGATGCAGGCAAGACCACCGTCACCGAGCGCATCCTCTATTACACCGGCAAGACCTACAAGATGGGCGAGGTGCACGACGGGACGGCGACGATGGACTTCCTCCAGGAAGAGCAGGAGCGCGGCATCACCATCCAGTCGGCGGCCACCACCTGCCCGTGGCAGAAGGATGGCGTGGAATACGTGATGAACCTGATCGACACGCCGGGCCACGTGGACTTCACCGTGGAGGTCGAACGCTCGATGCGCGTGCTGGACGGCGCGGTGGTGGTGTTCGACGGTAAGGAGGGGGTCGAGGCGCAGAGCGAAACGGTGTGGCGCCAGGCCGAGCGGTACAAGGTGCCGCGCATCTGCTTCATCAACAAGATGGACAAGCTCGGGGCGGACTTCGACTTCAGCTTCCGCAGCATTCGCGAGCGACTGGGTGCGAACCCGGTGGCGGTACAGATGCCCATCGGGGCCGGCAACGAACTGGAAGGCATCATCGACCTGGTGACCATGCGGGCGTACTACTTCTCGGCCGAGGAGCTGGGGGCGCGGGTCGAGGAGCGCGACATCCCCGAGCACCTGCGCGACGAGGCGCAGATGCGCCACCACGACCTGGTCGAAAAGGCGGCCGACCTGTGCGACGACCTGACCGAGAAGTTCATCATGGAAGATGACATCGATCCGCCGGACATCCGGCGAGCGATGCGCAAGGGCACGCTGGAGCACAAGGTGGTGCCGGTCTTCTGCGGCTCGGCGCTGAAGTACATCGGCGTGCAGCGGCTGCTGGACGGCGTGGTGGACTACCTGCCGAACCCGACGCAGGTGCCGCCCATCGTGGGCGTGGAACCGAAGAACCGCAAGGAGCACGCGACGCGGCCGAGCAGCGAGGATGAGCCGTTCGCGGCCCTGGTCTTCAAGGTGGTCAACGATGCGCACGGCGATCTGACGTACGCCCGCGTGTACTCGGGCGTCTTCAAGCGGGGCAGCCGCCTGCTGAACCCGGGCAATGACCGGCGCGAGAACGTCAGCCGCATCTTCGAAATGCATGCCAAGGACCGCATCCCGCGCGAGGAGGCGCGGGCGGGCGAGATCCTGGCGTTCGTCGGTCTGAAACACTCGGTCACCGGCGATACGCTGTGCGACACGCAGCACCCGATCATTCTGGAGCGGATGGAGTTCCCCGAGCCGGTGATCAGCCAGAGCATCGAGCCGGAAACGCAGGCGGACAAGGACAAGCTGGCCAAGGCGCTGGTGGACATCCGGCGCGAGGACCCGTCCTTCCGATCGCACTTCGACGACGAGACGGGCCAGACGATCATCGAGGGCATGGGCGAGCTGCATCTCGAGATCATCTCGCACAAGCTGATCCGGGACATGAAAATCGGCGTGAAGATCGGCAAGCCGCGCGTGGCGTACCGCGAGGCGATTACGAAGGCGGCCGAGGCGCGGGGCACGCACAAGAAGCAGACGGGCGGGCGCGGGCAGTTCGGCGACGTGGTGATCACCATCGAGCCGTACACCGAAGAGCGGGCCGAGGAAGACGGCCTGGACTTCAAGAACCACTTCGCCTTCGAAAACAAGATCGTCGGCGGAGCGATTCCGCGCGAGTTCATTCCGTCAGTGGAAGCCGGTTGCCGCGAGGCGGCCGGGTCCGGTGTGCTGGCCGGTTATCCGCTGATCAATCTGAAGGTGACGCTGATCGACGGCTCCTATCACGAGGTGGACTCGTCGCAGATCGCCTTCGAGCAGGCGGCGATGATCGCCTTCAAGGCGGCGACACAGAAGGCGGGCCTGGTGCTGCTCGAGCCGATCATGAAGGTGCAGGTCACCACGCCGGACGACTTCCTCGGCAATGTGACCGGCGACCTCAATCGCCGCCGCGCCCTGATCGCCGACACTGAATCGCGCGGCAACACGAAGATCATCACCGCCGAAGCGCCGCTTTCGGAGATGTTCGGCTACGCGACCGCCGTGCGCGGGTTGTCCCAGGGACGCGCCAGCTACTCCATGGAGCCGCTGACGTATCGCGAAGTGCCGGGCAACGTGGCGAAGGCGATTCTTGAGCAGTACTAGCCGGTCGAGCCGGCGCGGCGCTCCTGCGGCGGCGCTAGCCGTCGGACCGCGACGGCAGTTTCTTCGAACGGGCGTTGTGCGCATCATGCACTGCGGGCGTGGATTCGGCGCGCCGTCGGATCGCCGCGTGACGTTTGGCGCGCCTGGTCGGCGCGGCGTCGGGGATCGAGCCTTCGTCCGCGGGGGTGACCGGCGGCGGCGGCGAGGCGACGCCGTCGTCGATCAGCCACTGGTTGCACTGAGCCAGATCGATCATGCCGCGGAAAAAGGTGACATCCTCCACCGCGGGCGCGGGCTTCTTCTTGCGCGTCAGCAGGTCGAGCAACGGCACGTGCTTCGGCGCGGCGGGCCGGGGCTTGGTGTGCTGCCCGGCGGGCGCCGATGAGGCGGCATCGTGCGAGGCGTCGTTGGATGGCGCCGGTGACCCGTCGACCGAAGCGGGCGTCCGCGTGTCCGGGAAAGCATTGTCAGGCGGCGCATTGTCCCGCGGCGATTCGCCGTCCGGTGCGGCGGGCTGTTGATCAGTCAGTCCCTGCGCGAACGCGATGGCCCCGGGCACACGCTTCTTCGGTTGCGCTGGTGATTCGACGGCGATCGGCTCTTCCACCTGCGCGGGCAGTTGCGGCGGCCGAGGTTCGACAGGTTCGGCATCGTGCGCACCACCACCCGGTAATGGCCCGCCCAGCACCACCAGCAGCCGCTGTGTCGCCGCCGGTTCGCCGGGACGGGGCACGCGATCGATGAGGAACCCCGCGCGGCAGCGGGCACAACGTACGCTTTTGCCCAAGTGCGTGGACGGCACGCGATATTTCTGCCGGCAGGCCGGACAGCGAATCAGCGCCTCGTAACCGTCGTTCCCAACCCCACTCATCCGGGCCACCCTCCTGCCAGACGTCAGTAGAGCGTAGCGGTCGGCGGACGGGATGGCAACAGCGTTCAGAAGCGATAGGCCAGGCGCGCAGTATCGGGCTAAGATGTGCAGGGCACCGGAACAGCTTCGCAGGACAGCCCATGAGCACCGAAGAGAAGATCCAGGCATTCCTCGCCGACGGGCCCCACGCCGTGGTGGGCGCCTCGACCGACCGGAACAAGTACGGCAACAAGGTCTTGCGCGTCTACCAGCAGACGGGACGCAAGGTGTTTCCGGTCAATCCCAACGCCGACCAGGTCGAGGGCCTGGCCGCCTACGCGGACCTCGCTTCACTGCCCGAACCGGTGCACGGCATTTCGGTCATCACGCCACCAAAGGTGACCGAGAAGGTGGTGCGGCAGGCGATCGACGTGGGAATCAGCCACATCTGGATGCAACCGGGCGCGCAAAGCGACGAGGCCGTGCGACTCGCGGAAGGCGCGGGCGTCAACACCATCCCGGGCGATGCGTGCATCCTGATGGTGCTGGGCTTCCATGAGGACGCGTGACTATTTCTCGCCGTCTTCCGCGGACTTGAACTCGAGCGAGGCGGAATTGATGCAGTACCGCTTGCCGGTGGGATTGGGCCCGTCACCGAAGACATGCCCCTGGTGCCCGCCGCACACGGCGCAGACGACTTCCGTGCGGACCATGCCGTGACTGCGGTCCTCCTTGAGCTTGACGTTGGCCGGATCGATCGGCTGGTAGAAGCTGGGCCAGCCGGATCCGGATTCGTACTTCGTCTCGGACGAGAAGAGCGGCGTCCCGCAACCGGCGCAGCGGTAGACGCCGTCGTCCTTCTTGTTCCAGTATTTGCCGCTGAAAGCCGGTTCGGTGCCGCACTGGCGGAGCACGCGGAACTGCTCGTCCGTCAGCTTCTGCTTCCACTGATCGTCGGTGTGTTCGACCTTGTCGCTGCCGGCCGTGGACATGGTGGACTGCTCCTTGCCGTGGTTGTCGGGACCGGTCTGACCGGTCTTCATGCGATCGGCGCAGCCGGCCAGCATGGTCGCCGCCGCGAGCGCTGTCACAATGGTCATGAACCTCATGTTTCACCTCTTCGTCCGATGAACGGGCCGCGCGGGGGTGCTCCGTGGCCTCGTTTCATTACCGATAATAGGCAACGCCCATCCGGCGATGCCGCTTTCTACTCTAATTCAACCCGTGTCTTGCCGAAGTTATTCGTGAGGCGGCGGTGCGCGGCGTCGGCGCCACCGTCAGAAGGGTCAACGTCTCGTCGAATACGGAGTGATCCATCTTGAGCGAGTTGAAGATCATTGCACGCTACCAGGACGGCCGCATGGTCAAAGGCACCACGCGCAACTTCTGGCAGAGCAACCCCAGTTTCCACATGGTGCCCGTCGGGCAGCCCGCGGACAGCACGCCCGAAGAGGTGCGCCTTGACCAGCTCAAGGCCGTGTTCGTCGTCGAGAGCTTCAACGGTAAACCCGACTACAGCGAGGACAAGGATTTCGCCCGGCAGGAGGTCCGGCACGGCCGGCGGTTCCAGGTGACCTTCCACGACGGCGAGGTGCTCGTCGGCAGCACGCTCAATGTCGACACGCAGGGGTTGGGATTCTTCCTGTTCCCGGCGGACAAGCAGAGCAACAACCAGAAGGTGTTCGTCGTGAACGCGGCGGTGAAGCAGGTCAAGCCGCTGTAACGGCGGGCCTCGCGGCAAGCAGACCGCCGCGATCGCTACTCCTCGATCTCCGCATCATCGGGAAGACGCACCATCTCGAACGTGCCATTATCCACCCGCGATTTGAAGGTGCTGTGGAACTGGCGGCCGTCGGTGTGGCCGTCGTAGTGAAAGACACCCCACAGCGGGCCGAGATCCGCATCACCGGTGAAGACCCAGTCATTCGCCCGCGGGCTGACCGTCAGCACCACTTCGCTGTCGTGGGTCATCCCGCCAAAGTAAGTGGCGCGGAACGCCGCGAGGTATTCGTTGTCATCGACCCTGCGAATGCGGCAGTCGAGCGAGCCCTCGCCCATCCGGTCGCTGATCCAGCGACCCGCCCAGTGGCCGATCAAAGGATCGACCGGTTCGGGGTCCGCGGCCTCTGTTCCCGCAGCGTCGAGTTGGTCGGATACCTGCCGCCCCGCCTCGTGCCAAAGGGCGTCATCGCGCCCCCAGCCGGGCAGCGTGACGGCGGCGATCAGCGCGGCGAGCACCAGCGCCGCCGCCAAGGCCGTGCGCCAGACCCGTCGCCGGGGCGACTTGCTGTTCAGTTCCTGATGCATTGACACATGGTAGACGACGTCTATGCGGCAGGACTCATTGCCGCGCCGAATCGGCGCGATGGCGCAAGCCGCGCAAAGAAAACCGGCGTCTGTAAACGCCGGCTCTCCCTACGCAACCGATACAATTCCACCCCCGGCCTCCCGGCCCCCCGAAGCTCTTCCCCGGAATCCAGACCCCCGCCGCCTCCACATGCACCCGCATATCCTGCTGCGGTTCAAGACCCGCCGGTGTTCTTACGATGCCCCATCCGCTGCGTCCGCCTTCACCTGCAACGTCTCCCCGGCCGCCGGCTCGGGCGCCTGCTCGACCGGTTCGGCCTGACCCGGCTCCGGCTGCTGCGGTTGGCCATCCGCCTCGTCCTGTTGCTGCTCCACGCCGTCGCCTTGCGGCTGGGGCACCGCGGGCTTCTGCGGCTGGGGCTCGGGCTGCTCCTCGCGGAACAGCGCGGCGTGACCACGCGGGGCGATGCCCGCCAGCTTGCGCCACTGCCCCACCTCGCGCACCCACAGGAAGCACTCGTGCTCCGTCGGGCGGCCGGACTGCGGCGCGAACAGATTCACCGTGCCGCCGATGACTTCCGTCCCGAGCTTGATGCCGGTGACGGTAGTCATCGCATCGACCATCGGCGGCAGATCGCCGTAGTCGGCTTCGGTGGCGACGACCTCGTACACCCGCCCGCGCCGGGCCACGAAGCGAAGCTCGTATTCCTGGCGGAAGCGGTTCGACCATTCGACCGAAACGCCCACACGCCGGTAGCCGGGATCGACGTAGACCTGCTTGGTCCGCGCGTCGGTCTTCTCGCGATCGACGGTGACGAAGGCCGGCCCGCCCCGCACGCCGTCGCCGCGCACACCGACGATCGTCGCCTTGTCCGGCGAGGGCGTCGCCGTCGGCCGACGATAGGCCGTCATCTCGGCCGAGCAGCCGGCCAGCATCACCACACACGCGGCCACCAGGTACGATAGGGTTCGCTTGGTACTCATGGTGCTTGTGTTATCGCCATGCATGCCGCGCGCCTTTCGCCGCGCGGCTCGCACATCATCACATTCCCCGCTCCCGTGAACCCTACAATCCCCCCATCCCACGCCCCTCGCATCACCGGAAGTCGGCCTGTATCAACTGCGCGAACCCTACCGCTGCTGAGGGCCAGGCCCGGCCTCTTCCCTCCGTCGCTTCGTCGCTTCGTCGCTCCGTCGCTATCCTCAATCCCATGGAGCAACACACCACCGCCCCCCTTCCCGAGCAATTGCGCGCCATGCTGGCCGGCGAGCGCGACGCGATTGCCAACGCCGCGAACGCCGCCGCGCTGATCTACCACGGCATGCCCGACCTCAACTGGACGGGCTTCTATTTCCTCAAGCACGACCAACTCGTGCTCGGACCCTTCCAGGGCAGGCCCGCGTGCGTGCGCATCGCCCTCGACCGCGGCGTGTGCGGCCACGCGGCCACCACGCGCCAGACCACCATCGTTCCCGACGTCCAACAGTTCCCCGGACATATCGCCTGCGACAGCAACTCGCGAAGTGAACTGGTGGTCCCCCTGATCAAGACCGGCGAACTGCGCGGCGTGATCGATCTTGACAGCCCGGAACTGGACCGCTTCACACGAGATGACGCCCAAACGCTGGAAGAACTGGCGGCGATCTACGTCGCAGGCAGCGATCTGTGACGCCAAAGCGCCGGGCGTTTCGGCGGGGGTGGAAGGCCCACCCCACCTCAATCTTCATCCGCCCAGTCGCGGAACCAGTTGCGCAGCCAGTTCAGATCCGAATCCGCCAGCGAGCGGATCACTTCATCCTCGAGCGCCCTGGTCGGCACGTACTTCCACGTGCTGCCCGGACCGCCGGGATGATGCAGGTACACGTCGCGCAGGGCCTCGCGCACCACGGCGCGCTCACCCGTTGCCTCGTCGGTTTCGTACAGCGTCTGTCGCGTGGCCAGCACGGCCCACTGGCCGCGCACGCGATGCTCGAGCACTTCCACTTCCAGTTCGCCGCGGCTGATCAGTTCGGCCAACTGATCCGTCTGCGCCAGCAGCCGCATCTGCGACTGCACGAGCCCCGGCTCCAGCACGTGAGCCAGCGCGGCGTCGATGTCCTTCTGCTCCAGCGCCCGCACGTACCGCTGCATCACCTTCGCGGCCGCCTGGCCGGTCGCAAGCTGCGGCTGCGTGGCCGCGTCGGCCATCTCGCCCGACCCCACCACCGCCGTCGCCGTCGACGCCATGAGCACCAGCCGCATGAGCGCCGAACTCTTCGATCGCTGATAACCACTCATTGCTTCTTGCCTCCATCCGGGCCGCCCGCGAAGCGTTCCAGGTTTAGACGCTCGAGGCGGACGTTTGTGACACTTTCTACGCCGGCAATACGCAGCCGGTTCCCCGCCACTACCTGCCGAAGAACCCGGCCAGACCGATCCCAGCCATCAGCAGGCCGAGCGTGCCGATCGAGCCGAGCACAATCCCCACCACCGCCCGAACCGTGCCGTGCTTCTTCGGGTTGCGCTTGATCTCGCGCAGCGCCAGGATGCCGGTGATCACCGCGAACGGAGCCGGAATACCGAGAATCGAGAGCAACCCGAGGTAACCCGACACGATGGCCATGCCCGACTGCCCCACCGGCAGCAGCATGCGCATGCCGGCGTCGTCGCCAAGATCCTGCGACGGCGGCTGGCCCGGCGGCGGGTACTGCGGCTGGCCCGCGTACGCGGCCGGTTGCGCGGGTTGGGCCTGCGCTTGGGACGCGGGCGGCGGTGGCGGCGCTGAAGTCGGTTGCTGTGGCTGATCCATTGCGTGGGTTCCTGTGAAGATGAACGGAAGAACATGCTCACCGCGGCCGGCTGGCCGCCGATGTCTAAACGGCCTCCACCACGACCTTCTCGCCCTGCCGGACCTGCGTCAGCACCGTCGCATCGCCGTCGACCCGGCCGAGGATGTTGACGGCGCTGGCCGCGCGGGGCTGCGGGCCGGAACTGGCCGGCGTCGGGCCGAAGAAGATGCACAATGCATCCCCGCTGGGCCAGTAGGCCAGTTCGCCGACTTCGACATCCGCCCGCGCATCCGGCTCAAGTTCGGCCCGCACGGGAATGACGAAGTAGATCTCCTCGCCCCAGCGGTTGGCGTCGCCCTCGATGGGCAGCGCCGCGGCGATCGCTTTGGCCGTCGGCCCGTCGTTGAGCTCACCTTCGATCGTGACTGATTCTGTTCTGATCCTGATCCGTTGCGGCATCGATGGTTCCCAGTGATTCATGGGTGGCGGAAGCTTCCAACGCGTTGATTGTAACCGGCCGATCCACTCATCGGATCGCGCCCTCGCACAACGGGCGCCCGACACGAAGCCCAGGGATTACCATCCCTGGGCCTCCGCGGACTGTTGGGACCACAGAACGCCGCCGTGGCGAACGTGTCCCGGGAGGTACTGCGTGGAAAGCCAGTTGAGATGCGCCGACGACTTCACGGGCACCACACGACATCGCGTGGCCCAGACCCCGCCGGGCCTGACGAGCTTCGCGTTCCGAAGTGCCCAAGCGCTTCGCTTCTTGGCAATGCCGACGTAGTGGCGAGGCGGGTCGTCGCGCGCGCTCGTCCGGTTGGGCAGAGGCCCAGGGATGGTAATCCCCGGGCTTCCCGCATCGATGCCGTCAAGAAGCTCGGGCGGGAATTGCGCCACGACGTGGTAGTGCACCGCATCAACCATGATCTCGCGCACATCGATGTCGTGATGCGCGAACGCACACGCCATCTGCCTGCACGCGATCGATCGCGCCTCGTTCGAGAGATGAACTACGTTGCGCGTCATAAGCATTCTCGCGTGCTCGTTCCACGCTTCGTACATCCCTGCCGGCGGTGGATTCCTGTAGTCGCCAACAACGAAGTCGCGTCGATGGCGTGTGCGGAAACCCCGCTTGTCGCCTGGCAGCCATGCGCCGTAAGTCGTGCCGACGCAGTGATACCAGCACTGCCAGGCAGTCGTAGGACGGTAACGTGACTTCCGTTGCATCTGGATCCCCCGGACTTGAGACAGTGAGGCGAAGGGCAGCGGCTGATCGCAGAGGCCCAGGGATGTAATCCCTGGGCTTCGTCGGTGCGCCATCGCTCTTGAGTGTGCACAGCAAGACAACGGGACCGCTCTCGCGGTCCCGTTGTGGAATCGTTCATCAATTGTCGTCTGCGACGAAGCCCCGGAGTCGGTTGCATGCGATGCTCCTTGTCTTGCCCGAGCGTTGTCGCTCAGACGTCCGTCATTCCGCAGAGCGATCCTTCGGATCGCCCCCGGGCATGCCCGGGGCTATATGTTGGGCAGCGTACCCAACCAGTCTTCTCTGCTTCGTCGCTCGATCGCTTCGTCGCTTCGTCGCTTCGTCGCTTCTCCCGATCCGCTCCCTCACGGTCGCGGCTCGTTGCGACTCCGCTTCGTGCCTCCGTGCCTCCGTGCCTTCTTCCATCAATAATCCATATCATCCATGCCCGGCGCGCCGGCGCCCGCCTTCTTCTTCTCCTTGATCTCCGTGACCACCGCATCCGTCGTCAGCAGCAGGCCAGAGATTGACGCCGCGTTCTGCAGGGCGATGCGTTCGACCTTGGTCGGCACGATCACGCCCATCTTCACCATGTCGCCGTATTCGTGGGTCAGGGCGTTGAAGCCGTAGTTGATTTCGCTCTTGCCTTCGACGTTGGCCGCCACGACCGAACCGTCGAGACCGGCGTTCTGGGCGATCTGCTTAATCGGGCTCGAGATCGCGCGGCGGACGATATCCACGCCGATCTGCTCATCGCCCACCAGCCCGTCGATCTTGTCCAGCGCCTTTTTCGCGCGGATGATGGCGACGCCGCCGCCGGGCAGGATGCCTTCCTCGACCGCAGCGCGGCAGGCGTGCATCGCGTCTTCCACGCGCGCCTTCTTCTCCTTCATCTCGCTCTCGGTCGCCGCGCCGACGTTGATCTGCGCCACGCCGCCCGACAGCTTCGCCAGGCGTTCCTGCAGCTTCTCGATGTCGTAGTCGCTGGTCGTGCGCTCGATCTCGGCCTTGATCGCCTCGATGCGGCCCTTGATGTCGGCAGTGGTGCCGGCGCCTTCGATGACCGTCGTGTTCTCCTTGTCCACGATGATCTTCTTCGCGCGGCCCAAGTCGCTCAGCTCGAGCTTCTCGAGATCGATGCCCAGCTCTTCCATGATCGCCCGGCCGCCGGTCAGCGTGGCGATATCCTGCAGCATGGCCTTGCGACGATCGCCGAAGCCCGGGGCCTTCACGGCGCACACCTTCAGCACGCCGCGCAGACGGTTGACCACCAGCGTCGCCAGGGCTTCGCCGTCGATATCTTCCGCGACGAGCAGCAGGGCCCGGCCGCTCTCGGCCACCTTGCCGAGGATCGGCACGAGGTCCTTCGCGCTGCTGATCTTCTTCTCATGCACCAGCACGTAGGCGTCTTCGAGCACCGCTTCCATCTTCGCCGCGTCGGTGACGAAGTGCGGGCTCAGATAACCCTTGTCGAACTGCATGCCTTCGACGAGGTCGACGGTGGTGTCGAGGCTCTTGCCCTCCTCGACGGTGATCACGCCGTCCTTGCCGACCTTGTCCATCGCCTCGGCGATGATGTTGCCGATCTCGCTGTCCTGGTTGGCGGCGCAGGTGCCGACCTGGGCGATCTCTTCGCTGGAGCTGATCTTCTTCGAGCGCTTCTCAAGGTCGGCGACGATGGCGTCGACCGCCTTGTCGATGCCGCGCTTGATCTGGTTGGCGTTCGCCCCGGCGGTGATGTTCTTGAGGCCCTCGGTGAAGATGCTCTCGGCGTAGATCGTGGCGGTGGTGGTGCCGTCGCCGGCGTCTTTGCTGGACTTGCTGGCGACTTCCTTGACCATCTGCGCGCCGATGTTCTCGATCGCGTCTTCCACTTCGATTTCCTTGGCGACCGTCACGCCGTCCTTGGTGACGGTGGGCGAGCCGAAGGACTTCTCAAGGATGACCACGCGGCCGGAAGGGCCCAGCGTCGTGCGGACGGCCTTGGCCAGCTTGTGCACGCCGCGCCGAATCGCTTCGCGGGCGTCGTTGTCGAACATGATTGATTTGGCAGCCATTGCTTCGTTCCTTTCCGTCGCCGGCTTCATGCGTCGCTCGACGCGTGACCGGCTTTGTGGACCTGTCTTCTCTTGCGTTCGTTTATCCGAATGCCGCCGACTCACGGTCGCGGCTCGTTCTGTTCTGCTTCCGATCAGCTCAGGCCTGCGGCCCGACGGCGGGCGAGACGCCCACCCCACCAATCGCTTCGTCGGTTCCTACTCCATCACCGCCAGGATGTCGTCCTCGCTGAGGATGAGCATCTCTTCGTCTTCGATCTTGACCTCGGTGCCGCCCCACTTGCTCAGCAGCACGGTGTCGCCCTTCTTGACCTGGAAGTCGGCCCGCTCACCGTTGTCCAGCAGCTTGCCGTCGCCGACGGCGATCACCTTCGCCTCCTGGGGCTTTTCCTTGGCGCTTTCGGGCATGTAGATACCCGAGGTCGTCTTTTCCTCGGCCTCGATGCGCTTGACCAGGATCTTCTCGCCTAGTGGACGAATCTTCATCTTCGCGTCTCCTTCAGTGTTGCCTTGGCGGCTTGGTTGAACCCTCTTGCTGAATGCCGCCTCGATGCCCGATGCATGGCGGCGGCGGTTGTTGTTGTGGTGTCGTCGACGAGTCCCTCATCCAGCAGTGCGACCCGCCGGGTCGCCCCCGGGCATGCCCGGGGCTAGTTGTTGGGTCGTACAGGCAACCGGTCTTCTCTGCTACGTCGCTTCGTCGCTTCGTCGCTGTCTTCCTTCCGGCCACTGCCCGCGATACGCCTGGTCCAGCAGCCGCCTGAACACGGCCAGCAGTTGCTCGAGGCCCACCGGCTTGTCGAGCACCGAAAACGCGCCCAGCCGCAGGGCTTCGCGCAGCATCCGTTCGGCCTCGCGGAAGCTGATTGCCGGCTGGCGCAGCACGACGACGGGCGGGCGGTTGGGCAGGCGGCTGAGCAGTTCGAGCAGCCACATCCCGGCATCACCCGCGCTCGCCGGGCCGCGCGATGCGTCGGCCAGCGGCGTGGCCAGGTCGACGACCGCCGCGTGAATCCGCCGCGCCTCGGCCATGTCGATCGCCTCGCGCCCACTGCGGGCGACGTAGGTCCGCACGCCCATGGGCTCGAGCAGGCGGGGCAACTGGTTGATCCAGTGCTCATCGCCGTGCCCGCGATCCTCGGTCAGCAGCACGTTGAAGCGATCGGATCGCCCCGGCCCAACCGGGCCACGCGCGAACCAGTCGCTGTCCTGATCGTGCTGTCGACGTACATTCACCACGGGTACGGTCCTCCGTGCATGGTGGAGTGGCAAAGCGGGTGCCGGGAGGCGGGCCTCGCAGCGCCCGGGGCCATCGATGCAAGATGATGATTGAACAACACTTACAGCGACGATGAATGGAAGCCTGTCGGCGCATGCCCTCGGCAGGTCTGCCAAATGCCCCCGCCCCGGCCGGCGCGGGGTGCCTGAATGGCAGGCCCGATCGGCCGGGCTGGGATCGGGCTGGATGGGACATAGGCTTAGCTGCGATCGGCACGAAACCGGCCTCACGGACTGTGAGAAGGGGTCCTGGCAGCAAACAGCACCTATGAGCAAATAATCGCCAGAAAAATGTGTCAAAAGTGCACGGTTTTTGGGCTCGTTTCGCGCCGTTTTGCGCCGTTTCGGTTCAGAAGGGGCGGGTTCGGGGTGGATTCGGCGGACCGACCTGACGTCGCGGCCAGGGGTGCGAGTGGCGGGCGATGGCCGCGGGTCAGGCATTGGCGCATCGTCGGCCGGCGGAGACGTGCGGGTCACGCGTGGTCGCCCGGACGGACCATGGCTTCGCCCCCACCCTTCGCCGCGCGGACGCCGGCCGGGCCACTCAGTGAAGCGGCGCGGCGTCGATGGCGGCGAGAGACGGGTGGGCGGCGGATGCATGGCTGGTGACGGGCGGAAGGCAGCGCGATGGTAGACAGGCCCGGAAGGACCGACGAGGGGCGCGGAAACGATGTACCTGAGTATTATAGCAACCTGTTAGGGTATGTCAAGGGCCCGCGCCTGTGTTTTTATGCAGACGGCGCGGCTGGACGACATGGCACCTTCCCGGTGGTGCAGCCGACTCGCCCGCCGCCCGCTCGGAGCGCCGAGCCATGCCGCGATACGAGCCGCGACCGTGAGGGAGTGGTCCGGGCTGTCAATCGGAGCGACAGACCGCTCCCTCACGGTCGCGGCTCGTTGCGTACGCACAATGCTCGACCCTTCGGGTCGATGGCGGGCGAGACGCCCACTTCACCAGAGATGCACAGTGCGCCTTGCTGGTACATCGGTGTCCGATCGCAGGGCCGCATCGCGGCACACCTTGGCGAAGACGGTCAGAGTGTGGCAGACCGCTCCCTCACGGTCGCGGCTCGTTGCGTACGCGCAATGCTCGACCCTCCGGCTCGATGGCGGGCGAGACGCCACTACTGTCCGGGATTCTGTTGTCTTGTGGTT
>CAZHJL010000059.1:0-31531 GCA_964532795.1 uncultured Phycisphaeraceae bacterium
GAGGGGATTCGAACCCCCGACCCCCTGGACCACAACCAGGTGCTCTAACCGACTGAGCTACGCTCACCATTGGGGCCGGCATTCGCCAGACACAGCAATTTATGTCGGCCATTTCCCGGTGTCAAACATTGGAAAACGTCTGCCCGCACCGTTCGCGTTACGCGCGTCGGCCCCAGGAGAAACGAAAACCCCGCCACATTTCCGGCGGCGGGGCGAGTCAATGGCCAGGGCCGGACTTGAACCGGCGACACCGGCATTTTCAGTGCCGTGCTCTACCAACTGAGCTACCTGGCCGCCCGAATTGGTGTCAGACCCATTAGGCTAACGCAGGCGCGTCGTGTGTCAAACAGTGGCCTCGGCCGGCGGGGCGGCCGGCGCGGGTCCGGTTCTCGGCGGCTCGATGATGCCGCGCGCGTCCAAGTACGGAGGCCGAGCCCGCCAGGGGTGCGCGCCCGCTGGAAAGGCGCCACGTTGCGCGCAGATTGTGACACCGAAATCCGGGGGATTCCAGGCGCTCGTGAAGTTTTTCTGCACTCGGCCGCGTCGGGAGTTGCGCGGCGGGCGGTGTGAAAACAGGTCATTTTGTGCGCACCAGGGCGGCGCTTTTTCCAAGGGTGGGGGGGCGGTGCGCGCGTCCGTGGGTGCTTGATGCCTTGTCGGCGTCAGGCCGCGCGGGCGAGGTGGCGAGGGCGGCCGAACGGTTGGCCCGTTCCGCTTGGAGGACAGCCTTGAGTGAATCACCGGATCCAAAGCGTCACCGGTTGCCCGCAGCGCTCAGAGCATGCGCGGGCGGTGGTCTGACGTGCCCGCGCGATGGTCTGGTATGCCGCAACAATAGCCTGGCGTGCCCGGGCGGCGGTCTGGCGTGCGCCGCCGATGGTCTGGCACGTCCGCACGATAGTCTGGCATTCCCGCGAGGGGGTCCGGCGGGGAAGGGGGGTGTGGTGTCGCCGCGCGTCGCGCTGCCTCGACCGGCTATAGGCCGGAATTGCTCTGCCCGATCAACTCGCCGGTCGCCGGGTGCCAAGCGCCCGTGTGAGCGCAGCGCGTGGCCGGGTTTGCCTTCCGCGCAGAATCCCGCGGAATCCTGCCGTTTTCGGCAGAATCCTGCAGAAACGGAGAGAAACGGAGCCGTTTTGTATACCCTTTTTCACCATTTTCTGGCCAGTTCCTTGCGGCTGAGCGCACTCGGTCCGACCGACCCGCGTTTCCAGCCTGTGAAGGCCGTTTGGCTCCGCCGGGACCTAAGCCTGTTGCGGAATCGCCCACCTGCGCCACGCCGACCGGCGGGTTGGGCCGGCCGGCCTCGCCGCCGTTCGTCATCGCGAACTTCGAGCAGCGTCAATAATTGCTTCGCCGCTCAGACGCGACTTGTAGTTCGGGTCGTAGTGGCGGAAGGCGATCGTGCCGTCGCGCTGCACGACGAAGACGGCCGGCACCGGCAGCTCCTTGTGTGCCGCGCCGCTGGCGGCGACCAGGTCGATGCCGTAGTGCTCGTACTTGTCGAGCGTGGCCTCGTCCACGCGGAAGGCCAGGCCGAAGCTGCGTGCGGCCGCGGAGGAACTGTCGGAGAGCAAGGTGTAGGCGATGCCCTTGTCCGAGGCGGTCTTCCGCAGATTGGCCGGCTTGTCGGGACTGATGGCGACAAGTTGGTAGCCCATCTTCGTCAGTTCGGGTTCGACCTTGACGAGGGCTTCGAGGTGTTTCGTGCAGAAGGGGCACCAGCCGCCGCGATAGAAGACGAGGACCATGGGCTTCTCGGCCGCGAGCGACCGCAGGCTGACGCGCTGCCCGGCGGCGTTGTGCACGGCGACGTCCGGAATCATCTGCCCGACGCGCGCGGGGGTGACGGCCTCGGCGTTCATCCGGGCGGGCGGGGCGTCGGCGGCGGCCATCACCGGGTCGTCAGTGCTGCCGGTCTGGCAGCCGGTGAGCATCAGGGTGATCGCGGCGGCGGAGGCGGCGAGCAGGGCGAGGGGTTTGTGTCGCATGGGGATGTGGCTCCTTCGTCAGTGAGTCATTCTTTCTTGCCGCAACAATCGCGCGTTGCGGCAGACTGGGCAAGATGCCGTCCGATGCGGGGAACCCCGTGGGTGTCGCGTTTGTTCCCGTTGACGCGTTTTCGTGCCGTCAGGCGGCACAAGAGCCTTGCCTGCCTGCCTTTCGGAGCCGCAGGTGTTCCGGTAGACTGGGAGCGTCCCATCTGCGAACGGGTGTTCCGGCCGCGGGTCGGGGGACGCAATGTCTGGAAGGGGTCCGGTCAAGTCGAAGCGCGTTCTGCGAAGGACAGGTCCGCGATGGCATCGCAATGGCACGAGTCTTTGGACGGTGGGCCGCGGATCTGTCGGGAGGGGGCCCCGCAACCCGGCGGCCGAGGCAAAATGGTGGCGTTCGTCATGCATGAGTGAACATAACGAAGGGACCAGCAACATGGCTTCACAGTGGTACTACCTTGTCAACGGACAACAACAGGGCCCGATCGGCAGCGATCAGCTCAAGCAGATGGCGGCCTCGGGTCAGCTTCAGCCGACAGACATGATCTGGCGCGAAGGCCTGGCCGACTGGGTGCAGGCGGGCCGGATCAAGGGGCTGTTCGGCGAAGGGGCGGTGGGAGGGGGATCGGGCGCTGGTGGTGCACCGGCGCCAGTGGTTGGTCAGCCAGCGAACGCTGGTGGAAGTCCATCGCAGGCTGGGTTCCAGCAGCCGCAAGTCGGGGCGACGCAGCAGTACGGCGGTCCCACCCAGCAGTACGGTGGGGGCCACTCGGTTGGTGGCTCGGGTGATTTCGAGTTTGCCAGAAGCAAGGTGCGCGGCCCGGCAATGTCGCTGATCATCGTGTCAGCCTTGACACTGTTGCTGTCGGTGATTGGCGGCTTGATGAATCTCGTCGGCGCCTCGGCACAGCCGTCGAGCATGTACGGTTCGTCGTACGGGGCCGGCCAGCAAGTCGGCCAAGTTGTCGGCACGATCATCTCACTGGCGTTCAACGGCACCATCCTCTTCGGCGCGATCCAGATGATGGGCCTGAAGTCGCGTGCCCTGGCAATGACAGCTTGCATCATGGCCTTGGTCCCCTGCATCGGGCCCTGCATCATCCTTGGCATTCCATTTGGTATCTGGGGGCTCGTGGCTCTCAGTGATCAGCGGGTGAAGACAGCCTTCGCTTGAGGAGGTCCCAACGGAGCTGTTGACGCAGGCGGCCTGCGCAATGCTGCACGGGGCATGGGGCGAACCGATCAGTTCGCCGCTTCGATGGCTTCGACCTTCTCGAGCCGGCGAATATGGCGCTCGGCCAGGTCGGGCTGTGCCGTGAGGAAGGCCTTGACCAGATCGTTCACCAGTGCGGGGCCGATGATGCGGGCCCCGAGACACAGGACGTTCATGTTGTCATGCTCGACGCCCTGGTGGGCGGAATAGACATCGTGACACACGGCCGCGCGCACGCCCTTGTGTTTGTTGGCCGCAATGGAGGCGCCGACGCCCGAGCCGCACAGGAGCACGCCGCGGTCGGCCTGGCCGTGCTGGATCGCCTGGCAGACGTAGCGGGCGAAATCCGGATAGTCGTCGTTGGCATCGTAGTAGTTCGCACCCAGATCCCTCACCTCGTGACCGAGTGCTTCCACGTGCTTCATCACATCCGTTTTCAATGCAAAACCAGCGTGGTCACATGCCACCGCGATCTTCATAAGCCGTTGTCCTCTCAGTATGCCCCTCACTGATCCCAGCCAAGGCGGCCGATTATCGCCCAAACCTCGGCGAACGCAAACATCCGGCCGCGCGTGCCGCCCGCCAAAGCCCGCGACGGCAGCAGCACATCACTGTCGTCCGCACCACTCCAACAACCGTGTCCTGCACATCCTGCATCACAGCAACAGCAGCGCAGCCCCGCCCGTAACACCATATGAAACGCGAGGCGAACCGGCCGAAACCGGCCGCGCATGCGAGCCCGTGATCAGCCGGTGATTCGCCTCGACAACCTGCGTGACCATCGCGACGGCAAGCCACGTGATGGTCTGACGAAACCCGACACCATGCCCGGGATCACCCAGCCACAGCGCGGCCCACGCGATCCCATGCAACGAACGGCAACCGACCCGCACAAAGGAGCCCACCCATGATCCGCTACAGCCGTCGCAAGCGAAGGCCACCCCGTTCGCCGCGTGCATGAAATGCACGCGCGGCAAGTCGTCGCCCGCCGGGCGTCTGCGCCGGTGGGCAAGCAACGCGATCACTTTCCACACCCACAGAGGAGAACCATCATGAAGCCCATCATCACAACTGCAGTCGTTCTCGCGGCGGTGGGGCTGACCGCCTCCATCGCCAACGCCGCGCCGCGACACCATCGCGAGCGTGAACCGGATCGACGTCACTGCGGCGCATCGGCCGGCGTATCTGTGCGCTACGACGGCGACCACGCCAGTGTGCGCCTGCGCATCGGCACGCGGGAGCACCATCGTCGGCCCGCGGTGGTCGTGCATCGGCATCCGCGGCCGATCGCGCGTCGCGTGGTGGTCGTGCCGCGCCATCGGCCGGCGCCGCGCCCGATCATCGTGCATCGCCCGCGACCGCGTGTGATCGTTGTGCGACCGGCGCCGCGCCCCGTGGTGCGGCAGGCGTACCGGCGCGGTTACGGGGAAGGCTATCGACAGGGATACGATGCCGGCTACGAACAGGCCACGCGCGATTACCGTCCGGCGCGGATGACGTGCCGGTGATTGAGCGCTGCGAGAACAGCAGATTACACGAAGCGCTATTGAGACGACCCTCCCTCCTTCGCGCGTCGAAGCCCCTTACCCCGCCGCACGCTCCCCAGGCGTGCGGCGGGTTCGCACTTCCGGTCGAGGGGTAAACAACCCATGTGCAATCATTGCAGCGCAGGGTCACGCCCGGCATCTAACTCGTAGAAACGCACAGAACCCCGCCGGCAGAACCCACCCGCACACTGCGTCAACCGACGCGAACCGAAGTACCGCAATACCGAGACAGCCAAGGCTCACAAGCCGTCCCCCTAGCCGCGCCCCGCGGCCGCCCCTGCCCGGGGCGCGGCGCCTTTTCTTCACCAACGGAAGTTGGTGGGAAGAGACGGGACAGACTCAGGAGCAGTACGCACGACGACACCCGCCGCGCGAGGCGCGGCTCGCCGGACCGATTGGCTTCACTGTCCGAAACAGGAAAGGAGACAGAAGATGTCATCAGCAACAGCGCTTGAACACCGAGTGGGCGATCTGTACTGCGAAGAGCCGGCACAGAACGTGAGCGTCAAGGTGCCTGTCGCGCTGTGGCGGGCCTTCAAATACGCCACGCGCGGCTTGCCCGCGTCCTACCGCCACTACACGCTGGCGCAACTGCTCTTCGACGCGTTGACCACCGAGGTGCACATTGACCACGACGGGTACGACTTCCACTATCGAGGCCTGCAACGCTACCAGATCAGCGACCGGAACGTGGATCCCGAGATGCTGGAAAGACGCAAGGCCTTCCGCGCCTGGCTTGAGCGCCGCCAGGTGAATCGCGAGTTGCGAGAGATCGAGAAGGTCATGTCTGAGAAGGAATGAATTGACCGCCGCGCAACCACATGCGAGAATCTGCCAAGGCGCGAGCCGGTGTGGCGGAATTGGCAGACGCGACGGATTCAAAATCCGTTTCCCGATAAGGGAGTGTGGGTTCGAGTCCCTCCACCGGCATTGATACAAGCCTCGCCAAGTGCGAGGCTTGTGTTGTTTCGTGATCGCGTTTCTCAGGTCATCTAGCGCTTCGCCGCAGGTTCTTGCGTCCACTCTTGCGTCTCTTTTGGTTTCGTCCTTTGATGCGGGCGTGGGCGCAGCGATGGCCACGTGTTTTCACGCGACACGATGCGCGGCCTGGTTGAGCGAGCGAAGCGCGGCCGGTGGCCGGGTCGCCCAGTGCCCTTCGGGTATGACTGGCTGATCCTCGACGAGCAAGGGCGGCGTGTGCGCGTGGTGCGTGCAACGGATGACGGTGGCCAGTGCGTGCTGGCTCCGGGTTCTGAGACGATCATCGAACGTCTGCCCAAGGGACGAAGCCACCGGAAGCAGGATCACGAGTCATGCACGCTCACGCCTTCGACGCCCGAGCGAGTGCGGGCCGTAGCCAAGATGTTCGCCAACTTTGCCGCCGGTAATCCAACGCGTCAGCTTCGCGACGATCCATCCGATGCTGGAGAACCCGGCCTACATCGGGCAGTGTGTGTACAACCGGCGAACGCTCAGCAAATGGCACCGATACCGCGAGGGGTCAAGCATCGAACGTCAGGACGAAGGTGCCGAGAAGCGACCTGAGAGCGACTGGATCGTGACGCCTGACGCGTGGCCGGCTCTCGTGGATGCGGACACGTTCCAGCAGGTTCAGGACCGACTGGCCGAAACCCGACGCGGAGCAGTTCATCAACCTGATCAGTCGTGTCTTGGAACCCTTCGAGGAGGGAGCCAACCAATGAGCTCGCGGCGGGCACGGAAGGCCTTGCCTGGGGACGCCGAATCGGAAGTCGAGTTCACGTCGGTGCGGTCAGTCATCTCGCGTAGGCTTCCATATCCGGCTGGTCTCGCATTGGGGACCAGGTGGGTGGCGCGAACGCAAGCAGACACAGCCGGGTGTGTGGCGGACACGAGCGGTCTGATTGCGCTGCATCGGTTCGCGGACCGCCCAACTCTCGGGAATCCCAGAGCCCTACCACTCGCGCGCTGCAAGATGAACTTTTTCTTCGCAATGCATCGGAAAACTCTTGCACTCGGTTTGGCGCGCCGATATATTCTTTCGCTTCAACAGCCGCGCGTCCTCTTCCAAGAGGCAGGTGAACCGATGAAAACCGAACAGCAGACAACTCGACTCCTCGAACGCGCATCATGCGTGTCGCTGTTTGGTATCCCGGCGTTGACCGCTTTGCCAGCGGGCAGCGCCGGACAGGCCCACAGGTATCGATGCGCCAATACCAGAGCGCAACAGGATACCGGGGCCGTGTCAATCGGCTGGCTTGGCGGGATAGCCGCCAGACGGCCCATCGGGTAAGCGGCCACACTCAGACGACAACCTTCAGCGCAGAGGTGTCCCTCAACGGACAGGGCGCGTTCTGCCCTGCAAAACAAGGGGTAAAGGCTTTGTGGTGCAATCGGCAGCATGCTGCCCTTTCAAGGTGGCGACGCGGGTCCAAACCCCGCCATGGCTATCGAGACATGATGGATGGATCGCGTAGATCAGCCCGGTAGATCGCCCGTATGACAAGCGGGAGGTCGTTGGTTCGAACCCAACCGCGATCATTGACAAGTGAAGCAGTTGCGGCGCGGAGCAGCGGAGTGCTCGCCGGATTCATGTTCCGGAGATCGCAGGTTCGAGTCCTGCCGCCGCCATTGAGAGACTGGTTGCGCCCTGATCGGGGCGGAACGGACATCGATGTCCGTGCGCGATCGGTGCGCCGGCGCGTGCCGCGTAACTCAGTGGCGAGAGTGGCTGTGTCACAAGCAGCTGGTCGTGGGTTCGAATCCCACCGCGGCGATTGAAAGGTTGGCTGATCAGCTCGCCGGTCGAGCGCCCGTCTGAAAAGCGGGAGGCCCTGGTTCGATTCCAGGACCAGCCATTGATTGGCGGCGTTGCTTGCGACGCTGCGCTCTTTGACAAGTGAACAGCAGATGGATGCAACAAGGCCCGGGGTCCCAGCGATCCCGGCCTTCCATTGACCCGTAGCTCAGGGTCGGAGCGATCGACTGATAATCGATGGACGGAGGTTCGAATCCTCCCGGGTCAATTCAGTGCACACACAGATCGACACGGATCGTGGCATCGCCGCCCGGGCGTGGTCCGGCACGAGACCGGGCGGGGACTACGTCCCTGCACGGTCCGCATGCTGCCGTAGCTTAGCTGGCCAAAGCGCTTCCCTGTCACGAAGAGATCGCGGGTTCGAATCCCGCCGGTGGCGTTCATCCCTTGCCGCAGTAGCTCAACGGGCAGAGCAGCTGCCTAGTAAGCAGCAGGTTGTCGGTTCGACGCCGGCCTGCGGCTATCCACCCCGATGCTCGACAGGACGGGCGCCGGTCTACGAAGCCGGTCTTTGCAGGTTCGAATCCTGCCGGGGTGATTTGCCAGCGCGCTGGGGCTGTCGCTCAACTGGACAGAGCGACCGGCTCTGAACCGGTCGGTTGCAGGTTCGAATCCTGCCGGCCCAATTCCCGCATGCATCGCACCTCGTAGCTCAATGGAAGAGCGTCGGCCTCCGAAGCCGAAGGCTGCAAGTTCGAATCTTGCCGGGGTGATCGGGGCGCCGTCGTACCCCAATCCGGTAGAGGGAGCCGATTCAGAATCGGCACAGTGCAGGTTCGACTCCTGTCGACGGCATTCCTATTGCGGGGCCTTAACTCAACTGGAAGAGTGCTCGGCTTGCACCCGAGCGATCGGGGTTCGACTCCCCGAGGCTCCATTCATCCGTACAACTCAGAACAGAGCTCGGTTGGCAGAGCACCCGGTCAGGGCCCGGGAGGTCGCGGGTTCGAATCCTGCTGTTCTGATTGATCCTGTTCTTCGCAACCCCTGCACGAGGAGGTGTGCCATGGCACGATCGAATGACTACACGCATGATGAAGGGTTCTCCTTTTGAGCCCACAAGCAAGCGACGTCGAGGATATCCCTCCGAGTCACGCGTCAAGCGCGGCGTGCGTACCGTGAACGGCAACAAAGAGTTGACCGAGAAGCTCGGGCGCAATGATCTTTGCCCGTGCGGGTCCGGCAAGCGCTTTCAAGAAGTGCTGTATGCGCAAGGGCAGGTTCGATGGTTCCAATCGCAACCATTACTTTCCGCGAATGACATGTCCGCCGCCTCTGTGTGGCGGACGGCGCCCTCTTCGAACTCGGCGAACAGATCGTTGCCGGGCATCGTGACGCGACACTCGGACTTGGCGCGTTGCGGCACGTGGCCGCCCAGCGATCGACGCCGTTCCCGCAGGTACGCGATCTCCGGACTGTCATCGTCCGGCCGGTAGAAAGGAATGTCCAGCACCTGCTCGTCGGAGATGGGGACTTCGAAGCGGTCGCGGAAGGCCAGCAGTTCCTCCTCGTTCAGCTTCTTCTGCTGGTGGGTGACATTGCGTCCTTCGCCGGCTTCGCCCAGGCCGTAGCCCTTGATGGTCTTGGCGAGGATGACGGTGGGTGCGCCCTGGTGGTTCGCGGCCGCGCGGTAGGCGGCGTAGACCTTCGCCGGGTCGTGCCCGCCGTAGCGCATGTGCCACAGGTCGTCGTCCGACCGGTCGCTGACCATCCGCTCGAGGGCGGGGTCCTTGCCGTAGAAATGCTCGCGGATGTAGGCGCCGCCCTCGACGCTGTACTTCTGGTACTCGCCGTCGACGACTTCACCCATCCGCCGCACGAGCCGACCGTCGTGATCCTTCGCGAGCAGTTGGTCCCATTCGCCGCCCCAGATGACCTTGATGACGTTCCACCCCGCGCCGCGGAAGACGGCCTCCAGTTCCTGGATGATCTTTCCGTTGCCGCGCACCGGACCGTCCAGGCGCTGCAGATTGCAGTTGATCACGAAGATAAGGTTGTCCAACTGGCTGCGCGAGGCCAGCGAGATGGCGCCCAGCGTTTCCGGCTCGTCAACTTCGCCATCCCCGATGAACGCCCAGACCTTGCGGCCGTCGGTCGCGGCCAACCCGCGATCGGCCAGGTAGCGCATGAAGCGCGCCTGGTAGATGGCCATGATCGGGCCCAATCCCATCGACACGGTGGGAAACTGCCAGAAATCGGGCATCAGCCAGGGATGCGGGTAGGAGGACAGGCCGTCCGCGTTGAGGGCCTCGCGCCGGAAATGGATCAGCTGATCGGCGCTGAGCCGTCCCTCGAGGTAGGCCCGCGCGTAGTTGCCCGGTGAGGCATGGCCTTGGAAGTAGACCAGATCGCCGCCGCGCGGCGCATCCGGACCGCGGAAGAAGTGGTTCTGACCCACCTCGTAAAGCGTGGCGATGGACGAGTAGGTCGAAATGTGGCCGCCGATGCCGTCGCTGTCGCGATTGGCGCGGACCACCATGGCCATCGCGTTCCACCGGATGAGACTCTTGATCCGCCGCTCGATGTCGCGATCACCGGGGTAGCGCGGCTGGTGCGCCGGCGGGATGGTGTTGATGTACGGCGTCTGCGACGTGACCGGCAACCGGACACCGTGGCGCTGGGCACGGATCTGCAGGTCGCGCAGCAGTTCGCCGGCGCGCGGCTTGCCCTGAAGCGTCACGACATCGTCCAGCGAGTCGATCCAGTCCTGCGTCTGCAGGGCGGTGAAGCTGTCGTCCGCGGTGGTCATCGCTGCGTGGTTCCCTTTCAGGCGCTGCGCGCGGCGCCTTGCGGCTGCGCGCCTTCGAGTCGCTCACGCATCCAGTTGATCAGGCCGCCGCGCAGCAGCACCTGCACCTGTCGATCCGACAGTTGATGCGCGGCCTCGATGGTCTGACCGGTCTCCTTGATCTCGAGCGTCAGTTCGCGGCCGGCCTGGAGCTGATCGTGGATGCGGTTGGTCCGAAGGCTCTGTCCCTGTTCGATCGCGTCATAGTCCTCGCCGCTGCCGAAGGTGACCGGCAGGACGCCGAAGTTGACCAGGTTCTGCCAGTGGATGCGGGCGAACGAACGGGCGAGGACGCACCGCAGTCCGAGATAGCGCGGTGCGATGGCCGCGTGTTCGCGGCTGGAGCCCTGGCCGTAGTTCTCCCCGGCGACGATGATGTGGCCGGTGTCGTCGCGGTGTTCCATGGCCCGGTCGTGATACGAGTCATCGACCATGTCGAAGGTGAACTTGCTGATCTCGGGGATGTTGCTGCGGAACGGCAGGACGCGGGCCCCGGCGGGCAGGATCTCGTCGGTCGAGATGTTGTCCTGCAGTTTGAGCAGCACTTCGCACTCGATCTCGTCGGGGATCGCGTTGAAGCGTGGGAACTCGGCGACGTTCGGTCCCTTGATCAGCTCGATTTCGCGCGCCTTGTCCGGCGACAGCGGGGGGGTGAGCGTGTCGTCGTTGATCACCGGATCGTCCGGTTCATCAAGGCGCGGGTAATCCATGTCCAGGTCGCGCGGATCAGTGATGACACCGCGCAGGGCCGAGGCGGCGGCCGTCTCGGGGCTGACCAGGCACACCTTGTCCTCGCGCGTGCCCGAGCGTCCGGGGAAGTTGCGCGGGACGGTGCGCAGGCTGATGCGATCGGTCGCGGGCGCCTGACCCATGCCGATGCAGCCGTTGCATCCGACCTGGTGTAACCGCGCGCCGGCGTGGATGAGCTTCGACAGGCGGCTGTCGCGCGTCAGCGTCTCGAGCACCTGGCGCGAGGCGGGATTGATGTCCAGTGACACGTGGTCCTTGGCGCGCCGTGCCTCGCACATCTCGGCCACCACGGCGATGTCGCGGTAACCGGGATTGGCTGATGATCCGATGTAGGCTTGGTGGATTGCCTCGCCCTGCACGTCGCGCACGGGCCGCACGTTACCGGGGCTGGACGGCATGGCGATGAGCGGTTCGAGCCTGGACAGGTCGATGGATTCATGGATGTCGTAGGGGGCGCGGTCGTCGGGGCCCAGGGCGCGCCACTCGTCCTCGCGCTGCTGGGCTCTCATGAAGCGGCGTGTGACGTCGTCGGACGGGAAGAGCGTCGCCGTGGCGCCCAGCTCGGCACCCATGTTGGCGATGACGTGTCGATCCATGGCCGAGAGCGTGGCCACGCCGGGGCCGTAGTACTCGAGGATGCGCCCCACGCCGCCCTTGACATCGTGGCGGCGCAGCATTTCGAGGATGACGTCTTTCGCGCTGACCCAATCGGGCAGCCGCCCGGTCAGTTCGACGCCCCATGTCTCGGGCATGACCAGGTGGAACGGTTCGCCGGCCATCGCCAGGGCGACTTCCAGTCCGCCCGCGCCGATCGCCAGCATGCCGATCGCGCCGGCGGCGCAGGTGTGGCTGTCCGAGCCGAGCAGCGTCGCGCCGGGCAGGCCGAAGCGCTCCTGGTGCACCGGGTGGCTGACGCCGTTGCCCGGTCGGCTGTACCACAGACCGAAGCGCCGGCACGCGGAGTAAAGGAATAGGTGATCGTCGGGATTGCGATGGTCGGCCTGGATCAGGTTGTGGTCAACGTACTGCACGGAAAGCCGGGTCTGGACGCGGTCCAGCCCCATCGCCTCGAGCTCGAGCATCACCATCGTGCCCGTCGCATCCTGCGTCAGGGTCTGGTCGATCTGGATCGCGATCTCTTCACCGGGCGTCATGTCGCCGTCCACGAGGTGGTCGCGGATGAGTTTGGTGGCCATGTTGTCAGGCATATCGTGGTCTCCGTCCGTGTGTTTGCTTAAGCGTGAAACGCGCGGCCCCGCACGGCGCGCGCGGCATCGCCGGTCGCTTCGGCCACCGTCGGATGCGTGTGGCAGACGCGGGCGATGTCCTCGCTGCTGGCGCCGAAGGCCATGGACGCGGTCGCCTCGGCGATCAGGTCGCCGGCCCGCGCACCGATGATCCGCACGCCCAGCACGCGATCGGTCCGCCCGTCGGCCAGCACCTTCACCAGCCCGACCGGCTCCTCGAGCGTCAGGCTGCGGCCGTTGGCCCGCAGAGTGAACTCGCCTATGCGCACGTCGATGCCCGCTTCCCTCAGTTGCGCTTCGTCGCGACCGACCGCGGCGATCTCCGGGTGGGTGAAGATCACCGAAGGGATCGTGTCGTAGTCGACGCGGCCGCACCCGTTGACGATCTGCTCGACGCACGCGACGCCCTCCTCCGACGCTTTGTGCGCGAGCATCGGCCCGCGGATGCAGTCGCCGATCGCGCAGACCCCCTCGGCGGCGGTTTCGAAGCGGTCGTTCACGGCGATGCGCCCGGCCGGGTCCAGCTCGACGCCCGCCTCCTCCAGTCCGAGGTCATCCACGTTGGGTCGTCGCCCGGCCGCGATGAGCACGCGATCGGCCTCCAACGGATCATCGTCTTCGCGCTCGATGGTGCACGCGCCGTTGTTGCGCGTGACCGACTTGACCTGGCAGCCGGTCACGAAGGTCATTCCCTGCTTCTCAAACTCCTTCCGGGCGATGCGGGCAAGCTGCTCATCAACCTCGGGCAGAATGCGCTCTTTCAGCTCGACCACCGTCACCGATGCGCCCAGCCGCTGCCAGACGGAGCCGAGTTCCACGCCGATGTACCCGGCGCCGACGACCACCAGGCGCTCGGGAACGTCTTCGTATGCCAGCGCGTCCTCGCTCGTGCCGATCACGGGACGATCCAGCTCGATGCCGGGCAGTTGCATCGGGCGGCTGCCGGTGGCGAGGATGATGTGCTTGCCGCTGAGCGTCTGCGACTGGTCGTCGTTGTCGGTCAAAACGACCTTCCCGTCGGCCTCGAGCCGTGCGCGGCCGCGATGGGTGGTGATCTTGCGCTGCTTGAGCAGTGCGCCGAGGCCCTTGGACAGCCGCTGCACGATGCCGCGCTTGCGCTGCATCATCTTCCCGAGGTCAAGCTCGACCTGTCCCACCCGGATACCGTGCGGTTCGAGGCGGTGGCGCGCTTCGTAAAGCCGCCACGATGATTCGAGCAGCGCCTTGCTGGGGATGCATCCGATCCGCAGGCACACGCCGCCGAGCCGTTCATTCTCGTCGATGCAGGCGACATCCAAGCCGAGTTCGGCGGCGCGCATCGCGGCGATGTGGCCGCCCGGTCCGCCGCCGATCACAATGAGATCATGCTCTGTCATGGGCGGTCCTCCTTACACCTGCAGCAGCAGCCGATCGGGCGTCTCGACGTACTCCTTGACTCGCCGCAGGAACGTGACCGCCTCGCGTCCGTCGACGACGCGATGGTCGTAGGTCAGTGCGATGTACATCATGGGTCGGATCACGGCCTGGTCATCCCGCGCGACCGGGCGGTCCTGGATCGCGTGCATGCCGAGGACGCCGCTTTGCGGGGGATCGACGATCGGCGTGGACAGCAGCGACCCGAAGATGCCGCCGTTGGTGAGGGTGAAGGTGCCGCCGCGCAGCTCTTCGAGCTTGATCTTGCCTTCGCCGGCGCGACGAGCGAAGTCGTCGATGGCGCGCTCGATGTCGGGGATGCTCAGGGCCTGGGCGTCGCGCACCACGGGGACGAGCAGTCCCTTGTCCGAATTCATGGCGATGCCGATGTCGACGTGGTTGCGGTACACCAGTTGATCGTCGCGCAGTTCCGCATTCAGTTCCGGGAAAGCCTCTAGCGCCGCGACCACGGCCTTGACGAAGAAGCAAGTGATACCGAGCTTCACGCCGTGCTTCGCAGCGAACGCTTCGCCATGTTGCGCGCGCAACTGCTTGACGGTGGTCATGTCCACTTCGTTGAAGGTCGTCAGGAGGGCCTGTTCCTGCTGGGCCTGGACCAGGCGCTGGGCGATGCGCTTGCGGATGGGCGTCAGGGCCACGGCCTTCTCGCCGCGCCCGTCGCCGCGCGTTTGCGGCCGGCGCTGCCCGGTCTTCTGCTCGGACGCTTCGGACGACTCGCCTTCGACATGTCGCTCGACATCTTCCTTGAGCAGGCGGCCGCCGGGGCCGGTCGCTTCCACCTCATCCTCGCTCAGGCCGTGCTTGGACAGCGCCCGTTGCGCGGCCGGCATCACGCGCGGACGCACTTCCACCTGCTCCGGCGGCGGCAGCGACTCGTCTTCCTCATCTGCCTCGTCCTCTGAATCGCTGCCTTCCTTCTCCTTCTCGGCCGCGCGGTGCTTCTGCGCCGAAGCGTCTTTCTCTTCGCGCTTGCGTCCTTCGTCCGATTCACGCTTTCCTTCTGATCCCTCGGCGCGCTCCTGTTCCGCCTCCGTTCCGAGGGCCTCTTCTCGCTCTGGTTCCTCTCCACCTTCATCGCCGCCTTCGCGCGGTTCGGGTTGCTCTTCCTGCCGCTGGCCCCGTTCTTTCTCTTCGGCTCCTTCCTTCTGTTCGTCGCCGTCGTCGCCTTGGTCTCCGCCGCCGGCCGGCTCGATATGCGCAACGACCTCGCCCACCTCGGCGGTTTCACCTTCGCCCTTCAACTGCTTGCTCAGCACACCGTCCCGCGGCGCGGGCAGGTCGACGGTCACCTTGTCGGTCTCAAGCTCCGCGACCGTTTCGTCCTTGCTCACCCGGTCGCCCTCGCTTTTCAGCCACTGGACGATCTGGGCCTCGGTGATGGATTCGCCGACTTCCGGGATTGTCAGTTCGATCGTCATTGGTTCTCGCTTGTCCGTCCGTTGGTATCTCAGCGCATCAGCGTCCGCCGAAGGCCTCGTCGATCAGTGCCGCCTGTTCCAGTTCGTGGCTGGCGCGCGAACCGGTGGCGGGGCTGGCCGATTCGGGGCGCGTCACGCTCGAGAGTGGCAGCCTGCCAAAGAGGCGCGGCCGCAGATTCGCCGCCAGGTAGGGCCACGCACCCATGTTCTCCGGTTCCTCCTGGACCCAGCACACCGATGTCCCGTCGGGCATGCCGGCCAAGGCGCGTCGCAGCGGCTCGGTCGGCAGCGGATACAGTTGCTCCAGCCGCACGATCGCTACATCGTCGCGCTCCAGTTCATCGCGCCGGGCCTGGAGTTCGTAGTAGATCTTCCCCGTGCACAGCAGTACGCGATCGAGCTTGCGACCGTCGCGCATCGGTTCATCGGGGATCACGCGGCGGAAACCGCCGGCGGCCATCGCGTCGAGACCGGACACCACCTTGCGATGCCGCAGCAGGCTCTTGGGCGTCAGCACGATCAGCGGCTTGCGCAGCGGACGAAGCACCTGGCGGCGCAGGGCGTGGAAGTACTGCGCGGGAGTGGTGGGATTGATGATCTGGATGTTGTCGTTCGCGGCCAACGTCAACCAGCGCTCCAGCCGGGCGCTGGCGTGTTCAGGCCCTTGCCCCTCCATGCCGTGCGGCAGCAGGAGGACGATGCCCGAAAGCTGCAGCCACTTCTCCTCGCCGCTGGTGATGAACTGGTCGATGATCGCCTGCGCGTTGTTGGCGAAGTCGCCGAACTGCGCCTCCCACATCACCAGGCTGTCCGGGCTGTCGTGGCTGTAGCCATACTCGAAGCCGAGCACCGCGGCCTCGGAGAGCGGACTGTTGCAGATTTCGACGCGCGCCTGGTCTTCGGCAAGATTCCGCAGCGGGCAGTAGGTATGCCCGTCCTCGTAATCGTGCAGCACGGCGTGCCGCTGGCTGAAGGTGCCGCGGGCCGAGTCCTGTCCGGTGAGTCGCACGCGAATGCCTTCGGTCGCGAGTGAAGCGAAGGCCAGCGCTTCGGCGGCCGACCAATCGACCGGGCGTTCGCCGCGCACCATCTCCTGGCGCGCCTCATGCACGCGCTGAAGGCGCGGATGCAGGTGGAAGTCATCGGGCATCTTTGACACCGCGGCCAGCAGGTTGATCAGGCGCTGCTGCTCGATGCCCGTGTCCAGGTCGGACACCTGGTCGTCCGGCCCGCCGCGATAGCCCGCCCAGATGCCTTCGCGCTGCCGATCGGGCGGGGCGTACGGCTGGCGGCGAGCGTGCTCCATCGCCGATTCGAGTTCCGCCTGGTGCTCGCGCGCCGCCGCGTCGGCGTCTTCCTTGGTCAGCCCGTTCAGTCGCAGGAGGCGCTCGAGGTACGTATCGCGCACCGGCGATCGCTTCTCGATCGCGCGATACAGTTGCGGCTGGGTGAACGAGGGTTCGTCTCCCTCGTTGTGCCCCCAACGCCGGTAGCAGTACATGTCGACGAACACGTCGCGCGAAAACCGCTTGCGAAAGTCCATGGCCAGCCGCACGACCTGAGCGACCGCCTCGGGGTCCTCGCCGTTGACGTGGAAGATCGGCGCCTGGAGCATCTTCGCGGCATCGGTGGCGTACACGCTGCTGCGCCCTTCCGAAGGCGGCGTGGTGAACCCAATCTGGTTGTTGATCACAACATGCAGGGCGCCGCCGGTGGTGTAGTCGCGCAGGCCGCTGAGGTTGATCGTCTCCTGCACGATGCCCTCGCCGGCCAGCCCGGCGTCGCCGTGGATGATCACGGCCATGACGCGCGAGCCCTGCTCGTCGCCGCGCCGGTCCTGCTTGGCCCGCACCTTGCCCAGCGCGACCGGGGCGATCGATTCCAGGTGCGCCGGGTTGAAGCACAGCGACAGTTGGATCTCCCGGCCGGACGCAGTCTCCCATGCGCCGCGGTGCCCCAGGTGGTACTTCACATCGCCGCGCCCGCGCAGGAGCTTCGGATCGACATCCTCAAACTCCCGGATGATTTCCGACAACGGCTTGCCCACCACGTTCGCCAGCACGTTCAATCGCCCGCGGTGGGTCATGGCCATGACGACGTGCTCGATGGACTGGGCCCCGGCCGCCTCCAGCGCGAAGTCGAGCAGCGGCAGCAGGCTCTCCGCCCCTTCGAGCGAGAAGCTCTTCGCGCCGACGTATTTCTTGCGGATGAACCGCTCGAACACGACTGCCTCGGTCAACCGCTTGAGCACGCGACGCTGTTCCTGGTCGGACAGGGCGACATGATTGCGATCGCGCTCCATGCGGTCGGACAGCCACTGCCTGATCTCGAGGGGCTCGATGTGCATGAACTGGGCGCCGATGCTGCGGCAGTACGTCTGGCGCAGACAGTCGAGCAGTTCACCGACGTTCTGCACATCCGGCCCGCACACGGCGCGCGTCGAGACCGGCCGCGAGAGGTCGGCTTCTTCGAGCCCGTAATAGGACCAGTCCAGTTCAGGCGGCGACTCGGGCCGTTCGGCGTCGAGCGGGTTGATCGCGGCGATGCGGTGCCCGTGCACACGGTAGTTGCGGATTAACTGGTCAACGCAATGCTGCAGATGGGCCAGCGCCTGATCATCCGTTTGAGCCCTGGACGTGGCGGCGGCTTCCGCGCGGCCGCTCTCTTCGCTTGCCGCCTGTGACGCAATGCGACCGGCGTCGCCGGGGGTGCGCCCGTCGATCCGGTCGAAGTGTTCGCGCAGGTCGCTCGCGACGGATTCCGGTTCGTCGCGGTACTGCCGATACATGCTCTCGAGAAACGCCGCGCTGAGATTGTGCCGATCTCCGTTATGATCCACCTGAGTCTATTCCTGAACGTCAACTGCTTGTACCCATCATTATTCCCGCTTCCAGACGCGGCGACGCGTGGGGCGGTGCCGGTGGGCCGCATGGGGGAATGCCTGAATCGCACATCATTGAGCGATCCACGCACGATGCGCTTGGGCAAGCAACGACAGCCGTGTACCATCGAACACCCCGGGCGCTTTGCGCCGTGAGATTGGTATCAAGGGATTTGTCCATGTCCTTACTGCATGACGTTTTGAGCCAACGCATCCCCGAATGGCGCCGCGGGGCCGCCGAGATCGTCAAGGAACACGGCGACACGGTGGTCTCTCAAGTGACGGTCCGACAGGTGTTCGGCGGCATGCGCGGGGTCAAGGCGATCCCCTGCGACACGTCGTATGTCGATCCGCACGAGGGCCTCTACATCCGCGGCCAGGCCATCGGATCACTTACCGATCGTTTGCCTGAAGAGATCTTCTACCTCCTGTGCACGGGCGAGTTGCCATCGGAAGACGCTCTTGCCCAACTGCAGGACGACCTGCACGCGCGGACAAGCATCCCGCAGTACGTGTGGAACGTGGTCAACCAGTTGCCGCCTGACTGCCACCCGATGGCGATGCTCAGCGCCGCCCTGCTGGTGCTGGAACGGGAATCGGTGTTCAAGCAGAAGCTGCAGGAAGGTATCGCGAAGGAAGAGCAATGGCGGCCGGCGCTGGATGATGCGCTGAATCTGATCGCCAAGCTGCCGCTGGTGGCTGCGGGGATCTACCGCGTGCGCTTCGGGCACGGCCTTCCGCTTCATCCGCGGCGCGGGCAGGACTGGGGCGCGTACTATGCTTCGGCGCTGGGCTTCGACGACAACGGCGGCGACTTCGCCCGGTTCGTGCGTTTACACCTTGTGCTTCACAGCGATCACGAGGGCGGCAATGTGAGCGCGAATACGTGCCAGACGGTGGCCTCGGCGCTGTCGGACCCGTACTTGGCGCTGTCGGCCGCGCTCAACGGGCTGGCGGGGCCGCTGCATGGCGTGGCCAACCAGGAGGCGCTGCGGTACGTGCTGGGGGTGCGCGATGCGTTGGGCGAGAGGCCCACCGACGAACAACTGCGCGAGCATGTGTGGAACACGCTCAACGAAGGTCGCGTGATTCCCGGCTACGGCCACGCCGTGCTGCGCCAGACCGACCCGCGCTTCAAGGCCCTGCATGTCTTCGGCAAGAAGACCTGCCCGGACGATCCGGTGTTCGGTATCGTGGACCAGATGTACCGGCTCGTGCCCGAGATTCTCAAGGAACACGGTCGGGCGAAGAATCCGTATCCGAATGTCGACGCCATCTCCGGGTCGCTGCTGCACTATTACGGCATCAAGGAGTTCTCCTACTACACGGTGCTCTTCGCCCTGTCGCGCGGGTTGGGGGTGCTGGCCCAGTTGGTACTCGCAAGGGCGCTCACGCTGCCGATCACGCGGCCGAAGTCCGTGACCACCGAGTGGATCCGCAAGGAAGTCGCGTCGAACGGATGAACAAGGGGATGGACCTCATGTCGGCTGGGCGCTTTGTGATTTGTCGCTAACAGGGGAATGCTGTGGCACCGGACAAGGCGGCAGGCAAGGCGCGCATCGTGATTCTCGGCGGCGGTTTCGGCGGCGCGTACTGTGCCGCCGCGCTGGATCGGGCGCTTAAGCATCTCGACGCCGAGGTGCTGTTGATCGACCGGAACAACTATTTCATCTACTACCCGCTGCTGATCGAAGCCGGCACGGGCGGGCTCGAGCCGCGGCATACCGTGGTGTCGCTCCGCCGCTTCGCCAAACGTGCGCGGTTCCTCGTCGCCGAAGTGACCGAAATCGATCTCGAACGGCAATGCGTGAACTTCACGATGGATCAAGGGCGGTTGTCTCAGTCGGTGGAGTACGACCACCTGGTCATCGCGCTGGGCAGCGTGTCGCGGCTGCCGCCGGTGCCGGGGCTGGACAAGCACGGCTTCACGATGAAGACGCTCGGAGACGCAACCGCCCTGCGAAACCGTGCGCTGCGCATGCTTGAACTGGCGAACGCAACTTCCGACACGCAACGCCGGCGCGCGCTGTTGCGCTTCGTCGTGGTCGGCGCCAACTTTACGGGCGTCGAGGTAGCGGGTGAGTTTCACCAGTACCTGCGGGAAGCGGCGCGGCGGTACCCGAACGTTCAACCCGGCGACTGCCAAGTCATTCTGGTCGAGATGCTGGATCGCATTCTCACCGCCCTCCCCGAGGAGTTGGGCGTCTACGCCACGCAGAAGCTGAAGAAGCGCGGCGTGGAGATTCTGCTGAAGGAAACGGTCAACACGATTGAGGCCGAATCGGTGACGGTTGAGAGCGGCCGCGTCATCGACACGCGGACGGTGATCTGGTGCGCGGGCATTGCGCCGCCGCCCATCGTTGAAAGACTCGGACTGCCGACCGACGATCGAGGCTACATTCGCTGCGGCGAGGACCTTCGCGTCGAGGGACACGAGCGCGTGTGGGCAATCGGCGACGCCGCGGCCAATCCCGCCCCGGACGGTCAAGCCTATCCTCCCACCGCCCAGCACGCGACACGTCAGGGCGCGCATCTCGCCCGTAATCTTCGGCGCGTCGTCAAGGGCGAATCGTGTGAAGCCTGCCGCATCGTGACGCGCGGCGCGGTCGCCTCGCTGGGCGGCCGGTCGGGCGTGGCCCGCGTGTTCGGCGTGAAACTGTCGGGAGTCCCGGCATGGTTCCTCTATCGCACGCTCTACCTCTTCAAGATGCCCGGATGGGGCCGGCGCTTTCGCATCGCTTTGGACTGGACGATCAATGTGTTCTTCGGCCGCGACTACGTGGAACTGGACCTGCGCCGGTCGCACGAGACCCATTGAGCCAGCCCAACTGCTCCACGGCTCATCGAAACACCCGCACGGTGCGATGGCGTTGGGCGTGGCATCATATGCAGTTGCAGGGACAGCCCCGCCGCGCAAACGATGATCAACGTCGAAACCACGCCGGTCGTGCGACGGCTCATCACACACAACGTAACCATGGTTGGGCAAGTGGAGTACGACGAGACCCGTCTGGCGTACATCAAGTCTTACGTCGATGGGCGACTCGATCGGCTGTTTGTTGAGTTCACCGGCATCGAGGTCCGCAAGCAGGATCATCTGGTCGAAATCTACAGCCCCGAACTGCTGGCGAGTCTGACCGAGATACACGAAGCGCGTCAGACGGTAGATCGACTGGGTGACAGCGCGCAGCCAATTGTCCGCGAAGCGGCGGAGGCCGCGTTGAACGCCACGCGAGAGCGGCTGCGGCTGTTTGGTCTCACACAGAAGCATATCGAGTCCGCCGAAGCCGGTGAATTCAAGGGCGATCACATCACACTCTACGCGCCGATCGGTGGCATCGTCATCGAGAAGAACGCCAAGCAAGGAAGCTATGTCAAGGAAGGCGATCGCATCTACACCATCGCCGACCTGTCAAAGGTGTGGGTGATGCTGGAGGCCTATGAATCTGACCTGCCATGGCTGCGACATGGCCAGAAGGTGCGTTTCACCGTTCAGCCGTTCGGCGACGAAGTGTTTGAGGGCACAATTGCATTTGTTGCGCCCGTGTTGGATCGCCAGCAACGCACGGTTCAGGTATGCGTGAACGTGGACAACGCCGACGGACGACTGCGCCCCGGCATGTTCGTTCGCGGCGCTGTGGAGATCGACCAGGCCCTGCGGCACGGCGCGGCGTTGCTGCTGCGGGTGGTGGCCAACACGCATCTGCTGCGCGGCCTGCTCAATGGCATGGACGTGGACTGGCGGATCGAAAGCGGCCTGGTGCACCTGTGGCCGCTTGATCGGCAGCGGACGGATCAACCGCCGCTGACGTTGCGCCTGGTGCGTGTGGCGCGTCCGGGCTTCCGGCCGGTGGTGCTGTTGACCAGTGTGCTCGACCCGTGGCAGTTGAGCGATGCGCAGTTGGCCGCGCTGTACGAGGCGCGCTGGGGGATGGAACTGCGGTACCGGTCGATCAAGCAGACGCTGCATCATCACACGCTGCGCAGCCACGCGCCGGACACGGCGCTGCTGGAGTTGTGGGGCATCCTCTTCGGCATGGCCGCGCTGCTGCGTCACGCGGCGTGCGGGGCGCGGATCTCGGTGGGCAAAGTGCGCCGGCTGGTGCAACGGCTGATCCGCCGTCCGGGGTTGCGGGTCGGTCGCGAAGCGTTCCAGTTACCGGTGGACGAGAACCGACGCGCCTGCAAGTCGCCCAACCACTGGCCGCGCAAGAAGACCGACTACCGCCCCCCGGGCGAACCGATCATCCAAGACGCCACCCCCGCCCAACGCGACAAGGCCCGTGCCCTGCTTCACCAACAAATCAGACAAACATGACGGTTCACGGCGTTGGGTGGCACCCGCCGTGCCAAGGCATCCAGATCGGCGGCATGGCCGAACAGGTAGGGATCGGGCGGCGCGACCGGCTCGATGCCCGGCTTCGGGTGCACGGCGATCACCGCCGGCCGGCCGAGCACCCCATCCCAGAATGCGCTCCAGTCGTTATCAGCCCCTTTGAAGTCTGATTTGAACGCCAACTCCAAGATGCGCCTGCACCCAAACCTGCTTCCCGTGCTGAGTACATCGTCGCTCAGTCTGCCGCATCACGGCTGGCGGCCTTCGACGTGGCCACCGGCAAGCGAGTCTGGTCGACGACGATCGGCGGCGGAACCTACCGCGAGGCCAACCACTTCATGACCTCGCCGCGCCTCTATAGGGACATGGTGATCGCCTGCTTCGACGACACCAATCCCAGCGTGCCAGGCGTGGTCCTGACCGTGGACAAGCGCAGCGGCAAGGAGTTGTGGCGGCACGTGGTCAAGGGCGAGCCGCTTCCCCGCTTCCCCGAAGGCCCCGGCAGGAGCCGGCCCGGCAGCTCGCCGCTGGTCGTCGACGTCGACGGGACCGCCGTCTGCATCCTCGGCACCGGGCAGGCGATCCGGCTGCCCGACGGGAAGCTCTACGATGTGAAGCTGGGCACGACCCTGGTGCCCTTCGCGGTGGATGAGAAGAATGACGCCCTGTTTGCGGGCACCTCCACCGATGGCGGCTCGTGCCGCTACGGGATGGACCTCTCGCTCGTCAGCGACGAGCTGAAAGCAGAGCTCGCATGGGTGGTCGGCTACAACGCCCGCGGCTACAACGTGGTCTTCCACGACGGTCGCCTGTACTGGGACGGCTACATCCTCGACCCGACGACCGGGTACCCCTTCGGGGTCGGGGTGCCGGAGACTCGCAAAGACCGCCACCGCCGCTACGGCTTCCACGGACAGCAGCGCAGCGCTCCGCAGACGCGACAGTTCATGCTCGTGGCGAATGGCCACGTCTACGGCCTGCACGAGCAGAAGAGCGGACCCAAGGGGGAGGAGCAGAAGTTCGGGATGCTCGAGGTTTATACTGCGGCCGGCAGGAGGCTCTCCGAGAGCCGCCTGGTCCCCAGCGCGGCGACTGATGCGCTGCGCGACCAGGGCTTCGGCGACGGCAGCTACTCGTATTCCTGCGCGATGAGCATCGGCAAGGATGCGCTTTACCTGGTCGACAACCGGTTTCTCTACTGCTTCGGCAAGGGCAAATGAAGCCCGCCAGAGAGGCCATGGCGATCGACCCGAAGCACGAACAGAGGGCGCAAAGGAGTATGGCGGTCGCTCGACGGCTGCCGGATCCACTACCAGCTGGACACACAGGACCAACGCGATGGGCGCCAACATGCTGAGGATCGGACTGGCTGGATCCCTCCTTTTGACAATGGCCGCTCCGCTGCTCGGCGACGGGGACAAGGACGAGGTCAAGCCCTACCGCCCGCCCAGGACGGTGCCGGATACCGGCATCGGCATCCACTACGACGGGTCCGGCGTCGTGCCGGGCGAGAAGCCGCCGACGAGCTTCGACCAGAAGACCGGCCGGAACGTCCGCTGGAAGGTGCCCCTGCCGCAGTGGGGCTACGCCAACATCGTGCCGGTCGGCAACCGCGTCCTTCACCTTGCCGATGCTGACGTGCGATTCATCTGGCCGGTTCTGCGATGCTATGACAGCGCGACCGGGGCGCTTGTGTGGGAGCGACAGCTCAACCCGCGTGATGCGCCGCTCGCGCCCTCGGCGTGCTCGGGAAAGGTGACGCCGACGCGGTGGAGGCCCTTGCACGGTACACGGCTTCGAAGAACCTGCCGCTCGCCTACGCCTGCGCTGACGCCCTGCGATCGCTCGCGGCCGCCGACGGCATCGACCCCAAACTCGCCGGCCGGGCCGCCAATCCGCTCCTCCAGCCGGCTGCTTACGCCAACTCGGGCGGTGCGTACGCCATACCACTGGCCGCAACCGCGCTCGGCGAACCGGGCCGCGACTGGCTGCTCGCCCTCGTGGGCGCCGAGGTGGCGACCAAGGGGTTTGACTGGCAACTGATGCGGATCATCGTCAGCCGGCTCCGCATCGCCGGCGTGCCCGAGGATCACGACACGATCCAGGAAGCAGCCAAACAGTCGAAGGTAATCCAGCGCGTGCTGACCGACCACCGCAAGGCGGACGGTAAGGAGGCAGGCGGTAAGCTGCCTGACTCCTACACGGAATTCTGGCAAGGCGTCGACGCCGACCGGAACGCGAGCGGCGCGCCGCAGCCCGCGTGGTGATGCCCACGCGCCGTTTTCAACGACAACAACACACCGATTGGAGACGATATGAGATTCTGGACAGTTCTGGCGGTGGCGATGGCCCTGGCCGCACCGGCCAAGGCGGAAAGGACCAATGAAGGCAAGAAGCCCAACGCATCGGGCACGGGCATCGGCCAATGTGAGATTGTCCGACCCGCCGGCGACTACGCGCTGTTGCGGTTGCACGTGCATATCCCCGGCGAGCCGGAGTCACGCAATCGTGACGCCCGGTCGGATCGCACGTGGACGTGGATCGGCGGCGGGCGGGATGGGAAGTTCCCCGTGGAGAATGGAGTCGGCGTGACCCGACCTGGCGGCATTCTGACGCTCGCGGACGGCCAGCTCACCGGTACCGTGATGCGCGCGACCAAGGGCCGCAAACGGCAGGGCTTTCTTTTCAGCGACGGCCAGTCCGGCGAGATCATGTTGACGTTCGAGGCCACCGTCGACGATACAGGTGTGGTCGGCGGGACGTGCAAGATCGGCAAGGCCGAGTGCAAGGTCAGCGGGAAGGTCATCTCCGAGAAGCAGCTCGCCGAACTCAACACCGTACCAACGGACAAAGCCTGGCCGTGGCTACAGGGGCCACACGTGAATGCGCTGATGTCCGAGGCGACCGGGACGGAGCTGACCGACGGTCTTTCGGGCATCCGGCGCGTGTGGCGGCTGGAGGAGGTCGACGTCGGCGCGGGCATGGGCAGCATCAGTCGGGGCATGCAGGGCTGGAATGACGCATCAGGTACGCGGACCTGCACCGGCAGCGCGTCGGTGCTGGCGGCGGATGGGAAAGTCTTCGTCTCCTACTACAACCCAGCCCCGCGCGAGCAGGGCCAGCCGCTGCTGGGCAATCCCACGACGCGCGGCAACGAAGAAACGTTGATGAAGCAACTACTGGGAGAGGCAAAGAAGGCGGGCTTTGAGCAGGTACCCACCTACGCCGCCGAAAAGGTCTGGCAGAACGTCAACGACATCGTTGTCTGCGCCGATGCGGCGACGGGCAAGACGTTGTGGAAAGCGGTGGTGAAGAAGCGCCCGACCGAGGGCGTGTCGCTGCCGCCGGGTCGCGCCAATTCGCCGAACTACCAGCACCACAAGCTCGGTCCGTTCAATCGCAGCCCGGCGTACGCGAATGGCCGCGTCTACGCCCTGAGTATGACGAACGTGCTGATGGCCTTCGATGCCGAGACTGGCAAGCCGCTGTGGGAGCAGCCCGTCCGCGCGGGGCTCGCCGAGGCGCTGCTGGCCGTGGACGACATCGTCATCGCGCCCAGCGGGCAGTGGACGGCCTTTGATGGGGCGACGGGCAGGAAGCTGTGGGCCGCCGGCAACGTCACCGCCTGCACCGTTGTGCCCTGGAGGCACGACGGCAGGACATATGTAATCGGTCGTGTCCGTGGGCGTGACACACGCAACCCCGCACCGGGTCTTGTCGCCTGCTTCGACGCGGCGACCGGGCAGAAGGTCTGGCAGATCGAGGCCAATGTCGTTAGTTCCGGCCGCGGCGGCGGCGGCGCGGGTGGCATCAGCGTCTTCGGCGACACCATGCTGGTCAACCGCAACGACGCCAAAAAGCCGCGCTCCGGCAAAGACCCCACCTACGTCCCCACCCTCGCCGCCTACAAACTGTCGCCCACCGGCGCCAATGAGATCTGGACCGTCGGCGGCGTCGAGCGCAAGGCCGCCTACGGCAGCGTCCTCAATCCGATCCATTACAACTCCGCCCCGCCGGTCGTCCGCAGCAAGTACGTCTTCACGCCGAACCTCAAGACGGTGGACCTCAAGACCGGCAAGGTCGTCGGCGAAATCAAAGGCGACACGCCGGTGGAAGACCCCAAGGCGTTGTTCGTCGGCTCCCGCTACCCGGTTCCCAGGAACGGCGGGCACATGATGTCGCTCGGCTCGCTCGTGCTCGTCCGCATCGACGGGACGCACGGCCGCATCCGCAGCGGCTGGTACCACATCGGCGATGACGGCTCGATCAAGCTGCTCAACCAGATCGATCCCCAGCGCGGTGTCATCGACTGGCACCCGCCCGGAGCAGAGACAACTTCGTACCACAACCCGCTCTACTACCCGGTCATCGACGGCCGCATCTTTATCCGCCAGGAAGATGGAGTCTACTGCTATGATCTGCGTGCGAACTGACCCACCCCGCAATCTTCGCCAACAACGCCTGAAGCCGGTGGCGATCGCCGTCCTGGCGGCTCTTCTTGCATCCATGCCCGCGATCGGCGCCGAGCGTCCCGCACGTTCGTCCTACGATAATGGGGATAAGCGCTATCCGCCGGTCGAGGGGGCGGAGAACGCATTCGACGTCGTGTACACGCCGAAGGATCGCTGCCGGACGGTCGGCATGATCGAGGACAAGTTCGTCAAGCTCAACGTGCATTGGCCCAGGAAGGAGGGACGCTACCCCTGCGTGATCCTGTTGCACGGAGGCGGCAGCGGCGGGGGCAAGGACATCCCGGCCAAGGCGTGGAAGGCCTTCGCCGCGGAAAAGACCTACGACAAATACCTGAACGGCATTGGCCCTTGTCGGCGCGAAGACTTCGCCTACTTCGTCCGGCGCGGCTACGTCATCGCCGTCGTCAACTTTGCTAACCTTCACCGCGGAGCGACCGGTGCCAATGAAGTCAGGCGCATTCGCGAATGGGACGTCCGCACGGCCGTTCGCTTCCTACGCGCGCACGCGGAACGGTACCGGATTGACCCAGACCGTTTCTTCGTCTACGGCTCATCGTCGGGCACGGCACTGGCCAAGCAATTGCTTCGGCAGCCCGAATCCAAGCTCCGCCGCGCTTCGAGAACCAGCAGACTCCTCGTCCCCCTTGACGATCCCGACCCGGCGTGGGGCGACTATTCGGCGACCGTTCAGGGCATGTACAACGACATCGGCACGCGCCCGGGCGACGTCGACTTCACGGGCGCCCCCGACGTGCTCGCGATCCACGGCCAAGGCGCGAAGCTGACTGAACTCGCCGCCGAATGCGCCAAGCAGGGCATCGCGTTTCAGTCGGTCGAAGTGATGGCTTTCAAAGGTCGTCCGGACATGCACCTGATGAACTTCAAGACGCCGAGCATCACGCCCACCGACGGGGAGAGAAAGCCGGTTCGCGAGCGGTGGGTGGACTTCATGGACGAGATCTTTCGCAGGAACCCGAGGACGCCGCAGGCCGAGTTCCGCCCGAATCTCCGCATCTTCGCCGATCCGATCGAAATGCGGATCATCACGACCAGCGACGATATCGCCGTGCACTACACGTTGGACGGTACGCAGCCGACGACGGACTCGCCGAAGTTTGCAGAGCCGATTCGTGTCGAGAGGACCACCACGGTTAAGGCTTTGTGCGTGCGCAAAGGCGAGCGGCCCAGCGGCGTGGTAACGACGAGATTCACCAAAGTCGATCGCCTCCCGCCGAGGATCACTACCAAGCCCTGCGATCTGCAGGCGGCGATCGTCGGGCAGGCCTATCGGGTTCATTTCAAGGCGGACACCGACCGACCGTTTGTCTGGGCGTTCAGCGGCCAGATGGATGTCACCATCGGTGGCGGCGAGCCGAACGAGCGCATGAAGCGATACCACGGTCTTGATTTCGATCCGGAAACCGGCGTGCTCAGCGGCACACCGAACCGCTCCGGCGCGTTCCATTTCCAAGTCTATGCCGGCTGGGGTGACGGCAGGCAGGCCGAAGCACGCACATACGTTCTCAGAGTGAATCGAGTGGGTGCCGCGCGAACCGATGCCGTGCCTGCCCCGCAGGGACCGCTCAACAGACGGTCACGCGATGCCACGACGGAGAAAGGCGGGCCACCGTGACCGTTACCTACGACGTTGCGGTGATCGGCGGTGGGCCTTCGGGCGCGGCGGCGGCGATTGCGTCTGCACGTGGTGGCGCAAGAACGGCGTTGATCGAAGGCGCGCCGGTGTTGGGCGGCATGGGATCGGCAGGGCTGGTCAGCTTCTTCTGTGTCGCTCACCACGATGGCCATCGGATGATTATCGGAGGGATCTTTGCTGAGGTCCGGCGCCGCCTGGTGACGCGGGGCGCGATCTACCTGGAACCCGGCGGCAACCCCAAGATGATGGAACCCTATGCGGCCGACGCCTATCACTCGGTGCTCTCGGAGCTGTGCCGGAAAGCGGGGGTTGTCGTGATGCACGGCGTGCGTGTGGCGGACGCCCGGTTCGAGCCAGACCGCGCGACGATCACGCTCGGCGATGGCCAGACACTTGCCGCCGCCACGGTCGTCGATGCCACGGGTGACGCGACCGTCGCACACGCCGCCGGGGTGCCTTGCCGCCAGGGACGCGAGGGTGATGGCGCCGTGATGCCGGTGACCCGGTGCTATCTCTTCGGGCCCGTGGACATCGACGCCCTCGCGGAAGCGGACCCCAGTGCGGTGTGCATCGATCCGGGAACCGGTGAACGTTTTGTGTTGCTGACCGGGCCGCGGCCCTGGTTGGTCGAAGCCGTGGCCGCCGATCGTGCCGCCGGGCGTCTCTCCATCCCCATGCTCGCGCCCCCCGCCGCGATCAGCGTTCCCGGCGACCCGACGATGCTGTGCGTGAACTACGGACGCGTCGACTGCCCTGACCCGACCGATCCCGCCTGCCTGCGCGAGGCCGAATGCCTCGCCGACGCACAGGTCGACGACGGGGCGGCCTTCCTGCAGCGCCGGCTGCCGGGGGCCGCCGCGGCGCGTGTGCGCCGCAAGGCCGCCCTGCTGGGCGTGCGGCAGACGCGGCAGATCGTGGCGCTGCACACGCTAACGGGAGCCGAGGCGCTGGCGTGCACCCAGTTCGACGACGTCATTGCCCAGTGCGCCTACATGGTCGACGTCCACGAACCCGGGTCGGACCGCACGACCATCATCCGTTTCGACCACGGGACGCACTACGACATCCCCTGGCGGAGCCTGGTGCCGCAGACCGGTCCCCTGAACTTGATCGTGGCGGGGCGCTGCATCGGCGCCGACACCATGGCCATGAGCTCGTTCCGGGTCCAGCCGTCGGTCACGGCGATCGGCGAGGCCGCCGGAGTTACGGCAGCCCTGGCGGCCCACCATGCGGTCCCGGTTCGGCAGGTGGACGTAGCGGCCGTCCAGGCCGAACTGCTGGCCCACGGGGGGATACTCTCATGACGGTGCGGCGCGTGTCGGGAAACGAGTTGACCGTTCACATGGTGGGCAACGCTCATCTTGATCCCGTCTGGCTCTGGCGCCGCGGCGCTGGGATCGACGCGACCATCGCCACCTGCCGCACTGCCTGCGACCTGCTCGATGCGTACCCGGAACCATGCTTCACGAAGGCCGATGTCTGGGCCTACGCGATGCTCGAGCAATACGCCCCGGACGTGTTGGCACGGGTGGCCGGGCATGCCCAATCCGGCCGCTGGTGTCCCGTGGGCGGCTGGTGGGTTCAGCCCGACTGCAACTTCCCCCTACGCGAGTCGTTCCACATGCAGGCGCGCCTGGGCCAACAGTTCCTGGCGAGACACTTCGGACGACGCGCGACCGTGGGCTACAACGTCGACAGCTTCGGCCACACGGCATACCTGCCGTCCATGCTGCAACAGATGGACATGCCCTACTACGTGTTTATGCGGCCGGGACGCGATGAGATGACGCTGCCCGACGGTCCGTTCCGCTGGCGGTCGCCCGATGGCGCTGCGGTCACGGCCTTCCGCATCGTCGGCAGCTACGCCACGCAGACGCTCCTCGAGTTGCAGCGGAATATCGAGCAGACGCTTGAGTCGACGCCTGCCGGCGCCGCACACACCATGTGCTTCTACGGCGTCGGCGACCACGGCGGCGGGCCCACGCGGGAGCAGGTCGAGTGGATAAGTCAGCACAAATCCATGCACCAAGGCGTGCGCCTTGCGTTCAGCGATCCGGCGCGCTTCTTCGCTTCGCTTACCAAGAGTGCGACCGACTTGCCGGAGTTTGGCGGCGAACTGCAACAGCACGCCATCGGCTGCTACAGTGTCGATCACGGTTACCGGCAGACGCTGCGACGATCCGAACGGCTGGCGCTCCAGGTGGACAGCGGTCTTGGTGAACAACGCGACGCGCTATGGCAGCAGATCGCCTTCGGCCAGTTCCACGACCTGGCCGGAGGTTGCTCCACGCCATCGGCGATGGCGGAGACCAAGCACGAGCTTGACAGCGTGATCGCTCGCTGCCAGCAGCGGCTGACGGCTCGGGTGCGCAGAATGTGTATTGACCTGCCTCCTGAGCCGCTTCAGCGCGTCCTGCTGCACAACCCGGCCGACCGACCGCTCCGCGGGCCGCTCGAGATCGAGCCGTGGCTTGGGTATCCGCTCGTCGAGGATCTGGCTCATACGGATATCCGCTTCCTGGACGAATCCGGCGCGATCGTTGCATCCCAGGCCGTGGTGCCGGAAGCGGCCGCGCTGCTGACGCGGCGGTTCCTCGTGGACTGCGAGGTCACGGCCGGAGGCAGGCGGGTCCTGCGGGTAGTGAAGCAGTCCGTCGATCGTGAAGTCGCCCGGCCTGGGGACCGGCACGAGCCCGCGCGGAGTGCGATCGAGTGCGGCGGGTTTGCAGTCGATCCTGCGGCCACGGGGATCGCAGGTATCAGCGCCGGCGTTGGTCGCCGACCGCTTGTCGGTGATGTCCGCCTGACCACCCACGCCGACCCGACCGACACTTGGTCTCACGGGCTGGACCGGTACGCGGTCGAGCCGTCGGGAACCTTCGAGGCAGACGGGGAATGGGTGCAGGTCGAGCACGGCCCGCTTCGATGGCGAATGGTCAACCGCTTGTAAGCGTTCCACGAACTGGTGAGTATTCAGTTGTTCGCGTTGTTCGCGGCCCA
>CAZHJL010000060.1:0-30286 GCA_964532795.1 uncultured Phycisphaeraceae bacterium
CGGATCAAGCTCAAACACCTATACCCAAAGACTCAGCCGTGACACAGTACTAGTTCAGTCCGTAACCTTCGTCCGTCTTGCCGTTGCCGAAGCGTTTGGCGGTGGCGAGGGTCTGGCGGGTGCGGGTGAGGTAGCCGCACAGCCACTGGGCGCGGAGGCCCGGGTCGGGCTCTCTGAGCATCTCGTAGCGGTGTTCGGTATCGTCGCAGACGGTCATGACCGAGAGATCGACCAGCGCGGCGGTGGGGATTTCCTTGTCGAGCCAGTTGTGGATGGCGCTGACTGAGGCGAGAGACTTGAGCAGGGGATCGCTGAGCAGTGACTCGATGCAGGCTCGCTGTTGCTCGAGGTCCATCTCCATCCCCGCGGGCTGTTCGATCGGTTCCAGCCGCGCGATGCGGTAAGGGTCGTGCGGCAACTCATCGACGATGCGTGCCCGGCAAACGCCCTGCAGCAGGATGTTGTACCGCCCGTCGGTGAGTCGCTCGTGGCGGACGAGGTAGCCGACGCAGACGTGGGGTCGGATGGGCGGAGCGCCCTGGTAGTCGCGCTTCCACGTGTTTCCGTCGAAGCATGCCATGGCGATCAGCCCGCGCGAGTCGAGCGCATCGTTGGTCATGGCGCGGTAGCGTGGTTCGAAGATGTGCAGCGGGATGGTGGCATGCGGCAGCAACACGCAGTTCGGCAGGGGAAAAAGCGAGATCGGTTGCGTGAAGTCGATGGAAATCTGCGGCATGGGTGATTCTAGGCCGGGCGATGACTGAAGACTCAAGGCGCGGTCCGGTCGCTACAGCTTGAGGCCCTCGTTGCCACGGTCGCTGGTGGCCTTCTCGTTCTCGCGCGGCGGACGCATCTTCAGGTCCGGCAGGCGCATCGTCACCATGTGGCCGGCGGGCACGGATTCGGTGATGAACAGCGACCCGCCGATGGTGGCCCCCTTGCCGATGACGGTGTCGCCGCCGAGGATGATCGAGCCGCCGTAGATGGTCACATCGTCCTCGATGGTGGGATGCCGCTTGCGGCCGCGCCAGGCCTGCCCGCCCTTGGTGGACAAGGCGCCGAGGGTGACGCCCTGGTAGAGCTTCACGCGGTCGCCGATCTCGGTCGTCTCGCCGATGACCACGCCGGTGCCGTGGTCGATGAAGAACGATTCGCCGATGCGGGCGCCCGGGTGGATCTCGATGCCGGTCAGGTTGTGCGCATGTTCGGCCATGATGCGCGGAATCAGCGGCACACCGAGTTCGTGCAGCACATGCGCCACACGATGGGTGAAGATGGCGTAGAGTCCGGGGTAGCAGAAGACGGTTTCGTCGGTATTGACGGCGGCCGGATCGCCCTCGAAGCTGGCGTGCACGTCGAGCGACAGCTTGCGGCGCACCTCGCGCAGTTGCTGGAGGAACGCGGTGGTCAGTTGCCGCGCCTGCTGGTCGCAGTCGTCGCACGCCTCACCGGCCCCGGGCTCTTTCACGTTCTGCTCGTAGCGCAGCGCCTGACGCACCTGTTCGTAGAGCATGGTGCCGACGTGGGTAAGCAGTTCGCCCACGTGCTGGTCGATCATATCGGAGGTCAGTCGGGTGTGATCGAAGAAGCCGGGGAAGATCACCCGCCGCAGATCCTCGAGCACGTGGATGATGTGATCGCGATTGGGCAGGAAGGGCGAGTCCAGATGCTGCATCCGGGGGTGTTCGCGGTAGCTCTGGATGAGTCCCTCGATGAGGCCGTCGATGGCGGCGGGGTTGTAGTAGTTGTTGCTCATGGGTTTGGCGGAAACGACGGAACGACGGAGCGACAGAGCGACGGGGGGCGAAGCGCCGGGCATGGAGGCGCGGGGCCGAGTCACGAGGTCCGGCAACTCAGGTACCGTTGATCAATGCGTGCCATCCGGCACAGTGTATGCATTGCGGCGCAAAACGAAAACGGCCCGCATTTGCAGGCCGCTCCCTATCTGATCACTTTCGATCCGCATGGGCCGTTTCGGCCGTTTGCTTGAACCCCAATTATAGGTGGGTGCGTCGCCGGGTCTTCCCGGCCTTCCACGCGAATGGAGGCATGACCTTCGAGCCCGGTGCCGGCTCCCTTGGGGTTCTCAAAGGTTCAAGCAAATCTAAGCCTGTGTCGTACCCCGCAGAGACGAAAGCAATCTTCACTTGTCACGATGGTCATTATACCAGTGGCCGATCGGTCGACAATCATCTTCGCCGACTTCCGCAACGAAAGCGCAAAGAAGACCTGATCACCCGCCGAACTGGTACAGATGGCAAACACAGAGAAATCGTCGCGGAACCGTGTCCACCCCTTGACATGAGTCTGTTCAATGATCCAGCAGATTGCGCAAGAATCTGATGGCACTCAGGACGTCGTTGATGTGCTCGCCCCCGGCTTCGCGCTCGATCACCACCGGGCCGCGGAACGCTGACGCGCGCAGCACGTCGAAGAACGCGCGCCAGTCCACGGCGCCGTCTCCGATGGGCGTCTCCCGGCCCCACTGACCGGGCGTATCGCCGGGCAGGGCGTCCTTGATGTGGACCTGCCTCACGTGCGGGATCAGCCGGCGCAGCGCGTCGATGGGGTCGCCCTTGCCGTAGAGGATCATATTGGCCGGGTCGAAGTTGACCCCGGTGTTGGCAATCCCTCTGTCGTGCAGCGCGGCGAGGAATTGCTTGAGCGTCTCGGCCGTCTCCTGACCCGTCTCGAACAGCAGGATCTGTTCGTGCTGCTGCATCATCCGGGCGATCTCGGCCGCGCGTTGCTGGAGCTTCTGGAACGCGGGCTGGTCGTGGGGATCCGGCAGGAAGCCGATATGCATGCTGACCAGGCGGATGCCCATCGCGGCGGCGAGGCGAACGTTGGCCATGATGTTGCGCCAGTTGGTCTGCCAGGTGCTGTCCGGCACGATACCCCCGGTGGCGCGGATGGTGTCGAGCGTGCTGTAGTCTTCGTCGACGGTGCGGACCATGCCGGAGGCGATGGTCACGCCGCGCCGGCTGCAGTGCGAGGCGACTTGCTGCCAGATGCGCGGCTGCTGGCGTACGGGATCGATCGCCAGTTGCACGTGGCGAAGGCCGAGCCGGTCCAGCGTGTCGAGCATGTCCTGCGGGTCACGGGGATGCAGCGACCAACTGCAGATGCCCAGTCGGTTGAGAAGGCAAGTCGTCATGCGGGAAGTGTCGGGCGCGGGAGCCGAAGGTGCAAGGGACCGGGCGGCCGCGCGGACTCGTTGCCTCCCGCACGCCCTGCCATTACGCTACCCAGCCCGCCGATGCGGCGGGAGCTGCCGAATGCGATGGAGAACCAGCCGTGCGGTACGTGAGCACGCGGGGCCAGGCGGACCCGCTTGAGTTCGAGCAGGTGATGATGACCGGCCTTGCCCGGGACGGAGGCCTGTATGTGCCGGACGAGTGGCCGCGGATGGATGAACCGGCCATCGCGTCGTTGCGCGGGCTCAGCTATGCGCAAGCGGCGTGCCGGCTGATGCGCGACTACATCGGCGCGGCCCTGGAGTGGGAAGATGTCTGCCGCTTGGTGCGCCAGGCGTACGAAGCGTTCGAGCATCGCGCGGTGACGCCATTGGTGCAGATCGATGCCAACCAGTGGGTGATGGAGCTCTTCCATGGGCCGACGCTGGCTTTCAAGGACGTGGCGTTGCAGGTGCTTGGCCGGCTGTATGACTACGTGCTCGAGCGGCGCGGCGGAAACATCACGCTCATCGGCGCGACTTCGGGCGATACCGGTTCGGCGGCGATCGAAGCGGTACGCGGTCGCGAGCATTCCGCCATCTTCATCCTGCACCCGCACAATCGCACGAGCGAGATTCAGCGGAGGCAGATGACCACGGTCGATGCGGCCAACGTGCACAATATCGCCATCGAGGGCACGTTCGACGACTGCCAGGCGCTGGTCAAGGCGATGTTCATCGATCACGCGTTCCGCGACGAAGTGCGGATGTCGGGCGTGAACTCGATCAACTGGGCGCGGATCATGCCGCAGATCGTATACTACTTCACGGCCGCAGTCGCGCTGGGGGCGCCGGATCGCGAAGTGTCGTTCTGCGTGCCGACCGGCAACTTCGGCGACATCTATGCGGGATACGCGGCCGCGACGATGGGGCTGCCGGTGAAGCGGCTGGTGATCGCGACGAACGTCAACGACATCCTCACACGGGCGCTGGCCAGCGGCGACCATTCGCTTTCGACGGTCACGCCGACGATGAGTCCGTCGATGGACATCCAGGTGTCCAGCAACTTCGAGCGGCTGCTGTTCGACGTGCACGGACGGGATGGGGCGAAGATACGGACGATGATGCAGGACCTCCAGGAGAAGCGCGGCTTCGCGCTCGAGCAGCCGGCATTGGAGCGGATTCGCCAACGCTTCACCGCCCAGCGCGTCGATGAGCGGCAGACGTTGGCGACGATCAAGCGGGTCTACGTCGAGACGGGGCAGATCATTGATCCGCACACGGCCGTGGGGGTGTGCGCCGCGGCCCGCGAGCAGGAGCGGGATCCGGCGACGCCGATGGTGGTGCTGGGCACCGCGCACCCGGCGAAGTTCCCGGCCGCGGTGGAGAAGGCGATCGGCTTCCCGCCGCCGCTGCCGCCGCGCCTGCAGGCCGTGCTGGACAAGCCCGAGCGGTTCGACGTGCTGCCCAACGACCTGCAGGCGGTGATGGCGCACATCCGGCAGAAACTCCACTGATGCCGCGGAACAACCGATCCGCTAACCTATGCCGTTTACCGGGGACCGCGACGGCGGCCGATGCGAGGGGATCGCGGCGATCGCGGCGCGGCAGATCACGAAGACAACATCCCACCCATGGATCGAGCGATGGCTAAACAACCGAAGAATGCGATCAGTCCCACGCGTGAAGAGAACTATCCCGAGTGGTACCAGCAGGTCGTCCGGGCCGCGGAGCTGGCGGAGACGTCACCGGTGCGCGGCTGCATGGTGATCCGGCCGTGGGGCTTCGCGCTGTGGGAGAACATCCAGCGCACGCTGGACAGGATGTTCAAGGACACGGGCCACGAGAACGCTTACTTCCCGCTGTTCATCCCCAAGAGCTTCCTGGAAAAGGAAGCCGAGCACGTGGAGGGGTTCGCCAAGGAATGCGCGGTGGTGACGCATCACCGGCTGGAAGCCGGGCCGGACGGCGGACTGGTGCCGGCCGGGGAGTTGGAGGAGCCGCTGATCGTGCGGCCGACCAGCGAGACGATCATCGGCGCGATGTACGCCAAGTGGGTGCAGAGCTACCGCGACCTGCCGATCCTCATCAACCAGTGGGCGAACGTCGTGCGATGGGAGCTGCGCACGCGGTTGTTCCTGCGCACGGCCGAGTTCCTCTGGCAGGAGGGCCACACGGCTCATGCGACGGAGGAGGAAGCGGTCGAAGAAACGATGAAGATGCTCGATGTCTACGCCGACTTCGCCGAGAACTGGATGGCGATGCCGGTGATCCGGGGCCTGAAGACCGAGGGCGAGAAGTTCCCCGGCGCCGTCGATACGTACTGCATCGAAGCGATGATGCAGGACCGCAAGGCGCTGCAAGCGGGCACGAGCCACTTCCTCGGCCAGAACTTCGCCAAGGCGTCGGACATCCAGTTCCTCGATCAGAACGGCGAGCGCGTGCACGCGTGGACGACCTCCTGGGGTGTCTCGACGCGCCTCGTCGGCGGCCTGCTGATGACGCACAGCGACGATGACGGCCTCGTGCTGCCGCCGAGGCTGGCGCCGAAGCACATCGTGATCATCCCCGTGCTGACCAAGGCGGAGAACCCCGACGAGGTGATCGCCTGGTGCGACCAGCTCAAGAGCGAGATCGAGAAGCGCGCCTACGGCGGCCGGGCGATCGAGGTGGAGGTCGACAAGCGCGACATGCGCGGCGGTGACAAGATCTGGTCGTGGGTGAAGAAGGGCGTGCCGATCCGCCTGGAGGTCGGGCCGCGCGACATCGCGGAGGACAGCGTGTTCATGGCGCGGCGGGACCAGGGACCCAAGGACAAGAAGTCGATGCAGCGCAGCGACTTCATCGCCGGCGTGGCCGCGATGCTGGAGGATATCCAGTCCGGGCTGCTGAGTCGCGCGCGCGATTTCCGCGATGAGAACACGAAGGTCTTCGACAGCAGGGACGACTTCTACGCCTGGTTCACACCGAAGAACGCTGAGAAGCCGGAGATCCACGGCGGGTTCGCCCTGGCCCACTTCTGCGGCGATCCGGAGGTGGAAGATCAGTTGGCACGTGAACTCTCGGTGACCGTTCGCTGCATCCCGCTGAAGGGCCAGCTCGCGGCATGCGATGACGGCGAGGGGAAGTGCATCTTCACGGGCAAGCCGAGCAAGGGGCGCGTGGTGTTTGGGAAAGCGTATTGAGCGGAAGCGACGGAGGGATTGAGCGACGAAGCGACGAAGGGGTGAAAGGGCGAAGGGGCGAGGGGGCGAAGAAAACATCGAGGAATGAAGCCCAGGGACGACTGTCCCTGGGTTCTTCCATCTGTCCTGCGCGAATCACGGCTCACCCGCTGCCCACGCCACCTCCGGTGCAGAGCCGCCCTCGGGGTGGTGGGGGTAGCCCAGCTCGTGCGACCGGAAGCGAGGGTCGACCTCGATCTCGAGGCTGTGGAACGGGTCGCCGGTTGCGGCGACGTACTGCTCGAACAACTTGCGGTGTTCGGCCAGCGCGGCTGCGTGCGCCGGGTCGTTGACCAGCGTGCGCTGCTCGTACGGGTCGTGCTCCAGATCGAACAACTCTTCCCCGTTCTCCTCGCGGTAACGCGTGTACTTGTAGCGCTGCGTGCGCAGCATGCGGCCGGGCTCGATGGTGTAGCCCCACTCGGTGTGCCATTGGCTGACCACGTACTCGGGCACATCTGCGTGGGGCGCCTCGCCCTTCAGCCACGGCAGGACACTGCGGCCCGCCCAGGACCGCGGCGCGTGGATCGCCGCGTAGTCACATAGCGTCGGCGCCAGGTCCAGCAGCGACACCAGCGGCGGGCCGATCGATCGACCATCGCCGACGATGCCCGGTCCGGCGGCGATCCACGGTACACGCGTCGTCTCTTCGTAGAAGCTCACCTGCTTCGTGATCATGCGATGACAGCCGATACCGTCGCCATGGTCGGCGAAGAAGATGACGAGTGTGTTGTCCGCCATGCCGGAGCGGTTCAGCGCGTCGATGATGCGTCCCACGTCGCCATCCATGCGCTGGACGTAGTGGTAGTACGCGGCGATGTAGTGCCGGTAGTTCTCCTCGCTCCACGCGGCCGCCTGGCTCAGACGCCGGTGGCTGCAGCAGATGTATTGCACGGGTTTCGGCCGCTGATCGAGGTCCTCGATCTCGAAGTTCGGTGGCAGCGGCGGCAGCGGTCCGGGAATCGGCGGATCAACGTGCCGACCGATGCGCTCACCCACGTAGCCGCAGATATTGTGCGGGTTCTGGAGGTCGGCCACCATCAGGAAAGGCTTATCCTGCGGCGGCGAGGCGAGGAAGTCGACGATCTGGCGCGTCGTGGCGACGTCGTGATAGGTGTCGTTGTTGAGCGGCCACGGCTCGACGACGGGGGTGTCTTGCGTCAGGTACTCGGTGCGCTCAAAGCCATTGAGCGCGCCCGCGTCATGCTCCTTGCCGAAGTGGATGGTTCGGTAGCCGGCGTCGCGGAAGACGGTGCCGAGGGTCGGCTGGTCTTCGGGAAAGGTCGGGACGGGGTGTTTGCGGCCGTTGGAGAGAATGCCGGTCTGGTGGCAGTGGAGGCCCGACCAGAAGGCCGCGCGTGCGGGTTGGCAGAGGGGGCAGGGGGTGTAGACGTTTTCCAGCCGCGCACCGCGTTTTGCGATGGTGTCGACATTGGGCGTCCGCACCCACTCGTTGCCGTAAGCGCCGACGGCCTGCTGGGCGAGTTGATCACTGCAAATGAGAAGGATGTTGGGTTGGGGCATCTTGGCATCCACGGAAAGAACAAGTCGATCGAGTATCTGGGAGAACCTGGGGACACTCTACCAACTCGAGACGAGGGCGTGGAGAACGCTCAGTTGTCGAGCGGTCTGGCGCGGACGTGAAGCTGATCGATTCGCGCCCATTTGCGGTTGATCACCCAGGAGGACCAGATGCCGATGCCGCGCACGTCTTTGAATGCCGCATCGTCGATTTCGATCGGGTCGCCGCCGCCGGTAACCTTCGCGGGGTCCACCACGTACCAGCGTGTCCGGCGCAGGCGGATCTGCACCGTTTGCCAGTCGTGGCGGGAATGAACGAAAGGCATGTCCGATCGGAGCCACCTGCCATCGCGCAGTCTGACCAGCAGGCCGAAACGCGTGGTGGCCTGTGACATCACATCGAAGCTGACCGTGGCGCAACGGCCGGACATGTCGAGACGCAGGCCGTCGGTGAAGACCGTGTTGTTGTGCCTGATCGGCACGTAGCCCGTCACCAGGAAGCCCTCCTCCTTCTTGGCCCCGCGCGGCGATCCGCGGCCATCGCTGGGCCGGTAGTTGTAGCCCTTGCTGGCGCGGAAGCGCCATTCGCCGAGCGTCCGGCCCGCGCCGTTCGGTGCGAAGTCATCGATGAGTTCGCGGTAGCCACGGTCCCACGTGACGACGGGGCCGGATGACGCGGGCCGGCTGCGCCCGCTCTCGTTGGCGGCGATCAATCGGTACTCGTAACCGGTGGTCGGCGAGGCCGACGTGTCCATGTAGCTCGCGCTGCCGCGTTTGATCTCGGCGATCGCCCGCCATTGGCCCGGCGAGGGAAGCTGGTCGGGATCGAGCCGATCCCGCTGCTTCGCGCGGTGCTGATCGGGTGGGTCGGCCAGTACGAGCGGCACCTCGCGTCGTTCGATGATCAGGATCTTTTCGCCCAGTGGTTCGTCCAGCCATGACAAGCTCACCGTTGCGTCGCCGGTGACCGTTGCCTCCAGGCCGCGCGGCCTCAGGGGCTGCTTGCGCTCGGTGATCCGCATCTGCCGCGCCGTCTTCCCGATAGCGCACGTGCCCGATTCGCGCTCGAACGCGATCGTCGCCCCGCCGATCGACGCCTGCGCGCCGTGCAGCCCGTGATCGACTTTCACGGTAGGCGCCTCGCCCTCCTGCAGCGTCATCACGACGCACGCCTGGCCGGGGCAGTCGAACTCGATCCACTTGTTCTCCATGTAGGCGGTGCCGCGGTAGGGGTAGCCCACGCCGCCGCCGCGCTTGAAGCGGCCGGTGCGGAAGGTGACGCTTTTCGGGTAGATGACCGTCGCCTGCATCGATGCGCCGTTGGGGGATCTGAGCGTGAACTGGTTGCCGCGGATGTCGATCTCATTGAACTCGGGCGTATTCAGTCGCCAGACTTTGCCGTTCTCACTGGTGTCGCTGTTGACGAAGAGCGCCGGCGCGCCGCATTGGCCCGAGTAGTCGGCGATGAACGTGCGCTTGTGTCCGTCGACGCCCATGCACGACCCGGTGGTGACGGCCATGCCCGAACCGTCTTCATCGAAACGCGACTCGACGAGTTGTCCCAGTCCGCTGTCTGCCTCCTCGCTCGGGGTGTCGGGGAAGAGATTGGTTTGCCCGCGCGGGTCGCGGGTTCTTCCGCTGCCGGTGACAAATGCCCCGCCCAAGCCGAGGATGCGGAAGGTGTTGGTGTCCGACCCGCCGTGGCAACCGGCCGGTTGGCGCGCATGGGCATTGACCAGCGCGACGATGTCATGCTCGTCCTTGTATCGGTTGCGGAAGATGGCGATGCCGTGCGACGGGTCGGTGAAGGTCAACCCGGAGACATCGGCGGGATTGCGCGGCTGGATGTCATCGCGGTAGAAGAGCAGGCTGTAAATGCCGCCGCCGTCGTCGGTGTCAAAGGTGCGATCGCCACGCTCGCCCGGCAGGTAGTCGTACATCCAGCGCAGGGCGGGCAGTTGTGCTTCGGGGGTGTACCAGAACGCAAGCCCGGCGGTGCCTCGCCCGCTGTAGCGCGGATGGTCGTCGGAGAGGTCGGCCCGCAGGCCGCAGCCGTTCGTGTCGCGAATGTTTACGGTGCCGACGAAGCAAGTCCAGAGCGTCTTCGTCGTCGCGGGCACGTCCGCGCGAAGGTCACCGATTCCCGCCCGGTGCGCCGCGATGCCGAACGGTCCGGTGAACGTCCACGGATAGGTGGTGTAGCCGATGCCCTCCGGGTTCCATCCGTTGCTGCCCATGTTGGCCTTGAGATGCCGCTGGATCAGTTGGTAGCATTCGGCGGCACGCTTGCGGCCTTCCCTGTCATCGGCGGCGAGGTAGGCCACGCCCGATGCCCCGTACCGCACGCCCTGCCAGTTGTTGGCCGTCTGCGTATTCGCCCCCTGCCCCATGGACTTGACCATGCCGTTGGCAATCTTCATCAGTTCATTGCTGACGCGCTTGCGAAGTGACTCGGGCCAGGCGTCGTAGCAGCAGTCATAGGCCAGCGCGACCGTCAGCGCGCCGAAAGCGCGTGTCAGGCCCTTGCTGCCGGGGTTCTGCCAGAACTGCTTGTCGTCCATGATCTGCTCGACCTGCGCGGCCGCGGCGTCGGCGTACTTCCGATCGCCCGTGACCGCGTACAGCAGCGCAAGATCGCGCGGCACGTCGTTGGAAAGGGGGTGGTCGTTGCCGCGGAAGTCGGGAGCGAGGTCGTCGGAGCGCTTCTTGATCGCCTGAAGCATGGATCGATAGGGCTCGCGCTTGACCCGCTCGCGCAGCGCGGGCAGGTCGGCTTTGCTGAAGAAAAGACGCGGGTGCTCGCCGAGCGTATGGGGGGCGACATCGCGCGCGGCAGAAGTCGGATCTGCGAAGAGTGCCAGCGCGGCTACAAGAACGACCGAAACGGCAATCGTGTACATGGGGAATCACTCCTACCTTGCGAACGTTGCAACAGTGGATGATATTGTGGGATCCATCGATGTTCACAGGATGGAAAGTGAGGCGCCTGCTTGACCCAGCCGCTGATCGGCATTTCGGTTGACAATCGCGAGAATACGGCGGCCAGCGGCAAGTACGAGTCGCCCGTTGGCTACAGCCGCGCCATCGCGGCGGCGGGGGGGCTGCCGGTCCTGTTGCCACAGGAAGTGGAATTGGCCGGGACGTACGTTGCGGCGCTGGACGGGCTGATGCTCACGGGGGGCGACGATCCGCACATGAAGGCGTTCGGGCAGACGACGCACCCGGCATGCAAGCGGATCGATCCACAGCGGCAGGCGATGGACCTCGCACTGCTGGAAGCGGCGGCCGGGCGAGGCGACCTGCCGGTGCTGGGCATCTGCCTCGGGATGCAACTGATGGCGTTGACGGCCGGCGCGGCGATGATCCAGCACCTGCCGGACGAATTGGGCGACGGCGCGGCGATGCACCAGGGAAGGCGTCGGCATGATGTGGTGCTGTCTTGCGAGGACAGCCCGCTGTCAGATGCGACGGAAGCGGGACAGCAGCGGGCATCAGTGGTATCGGCGCATCACCAGGGCTTCACGGACCCGGGCCGGATGCGGGCGGTTGCCCACGCGGAGGACGGCATTATCGAGGCGGTGGACGATCCGGCGCGTCGGTACTGGTTAGGGGTTCAGTGGCACCCGGAGCGCGGCGGCGACGGGCCGCTCAACGCGCGTCTTTTTGCTTCTTTCGTTGCCGCATGTCGTGACGCCATGAGAGAATGATGGCCAGGATCACCCCGCAGACGAGCGACGCGTCGGCGAGGTTGAAAATCCAGGGGTAAAGCCCATCACTGCCGCCCGGCCATTGGAGGCCAAACGGCAGCTTGACTCCCGGGAAAAGGTGCAGCATGTCGCGCACGCCGTTGTAGAGCACGCGGTCGTAGAGGTTGCCCAAGGCCCCCGCGAGAATCATTGCGAGGGAGATGTGTAGCAGCATGCTGTTACGGCTGCTCCGCGCGAAGATGAACAGGATGACGCCCGTGGCGATGATGCTGACGACCGCAAAGAACCACTGGGCCCCCTTGCCGATGCCGAACACGGCGCCAGTGTTGATCATCAGTTTGAGATTGAGCACCGACGGCACGACGACGATCGGCTCATGCCTCGGCAGCGCGCTCGAGGGTTCGCCCGGCGTCAGCCGCGCCTGGGGATGGAGGGATCCGTCGTCGCGTCGCACGAGCACGCGCGGCGAGCCGTCCTCGGGGTCGCGTTCGAGCTTCACGGAAACGCCGGCGACGTTCTCGAATGACCAGTACTTGAGCCAGAGGTCGCCGATCACCAATACGAGGACCAATGCCGCAAAGACGACGATGGCTCGCCGCGATCGATAGGCCTTTAGAGCAGACGCATCTGGCATGGGAACAAACCGCCATTGGGGGGGACGGCGCCGGGCGGGCCTCGGTTACATCAGGCCGAGACGCTCTTTCTCGCGGGCCACCTCGATCGTGTACCGCGCCCACGGCTTGGCCTCGAGTCGGTCACGATTGATCGGCTGGCCGGTCTCGATGCAGACACCGTAGTAGCCTTTCTCCATGCGCATGAGCGCGTCATCGATGTCGCGGAGCATCTTGCGCTCGGACTCGAGCAGCCCGAGCGTGAATTCGTGTTCGTAGTTGTCCGAACCGACGTCCGCCATGTGGAACGGCAGGTTGGACAGGTTGCCGCTGCTCCGGTTGTTCACGTCGCCCTGCAGGGATTCGACGTCACCGAGTATCTCGGCGCGACGTTGGAGCAGCAGTTTCCGGAAGTAGTCAAGGTCCTTGCGCGTCATGCCCGTCTTGACCTTGCGCAGTTTGGCTTCGCTGGGCGGTTCCTCGGGCAGAACGGCCGAACCCATCGGACCGGTTGCGGCGCCACGAATCACGACATTGGCGCCGACCTTCTTCCTGGTGGTCCGTTTGTTCGTCTTCCTGGTGGTCTTCTTTGCGGTCGTTTTCTTGGACGCGGCGACCTTCTTCTTCGCGGCGGGCTTCTTCGTCGTCTTCTTCGAAGTCGACTTCTTGCGGGCGGTCGATTGCTTCGCAGCCCGCTTCTTCGACGCGGTCTTTTTCGCGGCGCCCGCCTTGGTCGTCTTCTTGCTGGCCGCCTTCTTGGTCTTCTTCTTCGCCACCGGCTGCACTCCGTAAGTGATTGCCGTCGTGAGAACTGCGCGCGGACGGCATTCGGCCGATCAGCCCGACGTCACCCGACGCGGGCATGAGAATCGAGGATTGTATCCATCGTGTTAGTGACCATCAAATTCGCGGTCCGCGCCGCCGGCGAAGCGGTTCGGTCAGTCGCCGTGACTGTTGCGCAGCCGACCGGAGAGACGGAGCAGGAGATGGACGCGTTCGAACTGATCGACCCAATCGGCCTGCTCGGCGGCGATCTGTTCGGCCGGCGCTACGCCGCCGGGCAGGGGGCAGGCCGGCCCCAGTTGCGACTGGGCGATGGCCCGGTAGCGGGCCAACGTGCGGTCGCCGAACCAGCCGACCGGCTCGAAGTCCTCCGCGCAGAAGACTACGACGGGGACCCGCTTGCCGGCATTGATCATGACCCGCTCCTGCAGGTCCATATGCTCGTCGCGGTCCAGCCACTTGATGTCGATAAGCCTCGGGTTCGCTTCGGCGATGCGCTGAATGAGGGGCCCCTGCTGGGCGCAGTCGCCGCACCAGATGCCGGTCAGGACGATGACATTCATCTGCCGCACGAATCCGCGGATGAGGTTGCGTTGCGGGTCGGTCAGGCGGGTGCGCTCGTAGACCGCCTGCCAGCCCTCGCGCTGCTGGGCGGAGCCCGTGTGAAGGTACTGCTCGTAGGTCAGTCCGGTGTCGTGTTTGGCCTTCAGATAGGACGGATCAATCAACACGTTGGCTCCCTGCAGAGGCGATGGTGAATTCATGCCTCCACATCGTCTACGTTTCCGATCGCAAGATCAAGCAGTTGTGCTGCGATGAGCTTGGCGCGGCGGCCGGCATCGTGCCGGCCGGTGACCTGCCGGTGGGTCACGGCGCCTTCGATCAGAATGGTGAACCGGTGGGCCAGTTCATCGGGGTCTTTGACCCCGGCGGATCTGGCGATCTGTCGGATGAGTTGTTCGGCGCCGGTGTAATGCGCCGCCGCGACTTCGTGGATCGGATCGTGTTGCGCCGGGAACGCGGCGCAGGCATTCACGAAGATGCATCCGTTGTAGTCGGGGTGGTTGAACACCTCATCGAGTACGTCGAAGATGGCGAGCAACTGGCCCCGCGGGTCGTCGCCGCCCAGTTCCTGCACGCGTCGGGTGAAGAAGGAGGACTCCCAGATGTCCCGTCGGGCGATCGCCTCGACAATCAGGTCGTCCTTGCTTTCGAAGTGGTTGTAGAACGTAGTCTTGGTGACGCCGACATCGCGGATGATCTGGTCGATGCCCACGGCGTGGAAGCCGTGCGCGTAGAACAGATTGATCGCATGGTCGATCAGGCGGTCGCGGGTCGTGGTGGTCGGCTCATTGCCACTGAAGAGTTCTTTGGCCGTTTTCTCGTGTGCGTCGCGCATCGGTTCACTCCATCCCCGCCGGCACGCGCGGGTTTACCAGAAGTCAATCCGGGGTTGACCTGGAGTCAAGGCCTGAAGGGATTTTTCCCGGGTATGGTGGGGTTGCCCGATGGACGGAGGCGCTGCCGGCGCCGAGAGACACAGGAGACCCCAGTCATGACAACGCTCCGAACCGATCGCTGCACGGACTTGTCCCCGACGAATGCCCCCGGAACCGCCCCGCCGCGCTGGGAGAGCGATGGTGACCGCGTGATCGTCCAATGTCCGGGCGAACTGGACTATCACGAAGTGTCGGGGCTCGAGCGGCTTATCGAATGCCTGATCGACGAGTCGTATGGTCCGGTCGTGCTCGACATGACGCACGTCCGATTCCTGGCCGTGTGCGGGCTGTCGATGCTCGTGCGGCTGTCGCACCGGTTGCGACGCGACCAGCGCGAACTGCGGATCGCGGGGGCGATGTCCACTGTCTGGCAGTTGATCGAACTGGCAGGGCTGGTCGGCCGCGTGGTTCAGTCGTCCTGAGCGGGCTCGACGCGCAGCGTGTCGCCCTGCCGGACGGTCACCGTGACGCGGCGGTCACGTGCGACGTAGCTGTCGGTGATCGCGTCGTGCCGTCTGCCATCGATCTCGATGACGCCGCTGGGGCGGAGGTCGGTGATGCATCTGCCTTCGCGGCCGACGAACTGGGAGGCCACTTCGGTCTGCTTGCGGCGCTTGCCGGTCTTTCTCTGGCTTGGCGGTTTGGGGTTCTCTGCAGATGCTGGCTCGGGGCACCGCGAATCGACAGCCATGAGTATCCGGACAGGTATGGCGATTGGCCAGAAGAACACGAAGGCAAGCATCGTGAGGCACCCAATCGCTTCGCTGGCGAAAGGGAGTTCCTCAATGAAGCTTGTCCTGCGTTCCTTGACACGCTCTTCACCCGAGAGGAAGAGGACGGGAAGGAGCCACGAAGCGAGGCATGAGCAGAAGCCAATAAGCACGTAGACGGCCGCAATCAGCTAGTACACAGCTCTGTCCTCCACCGCTTCCCTACCCGATCCGCTCCTGCCCGCCCATGAGCGGCCGAAGCGTTTCGGGGATCGTTATGCTGCCGTCCTCGTTCTGGTACATCTCGATGATGGGAATCAGGATGCGCGGACTGGCGGCGACGGTGTTGTTCAGGCTGTGGCAGATGATGTTGCGCTTGGCTTGGGCGTCGCGATAGCGCATGTTCAGGCGGCGGCACTGGTAGTCATACAGGCGGCTGGCGCTGTGTGTTTCGCCGAAGTCGCCGCTCGGCGTGCCGTCGGCATCGACTTTGCCGCGGCTGGGCATCCAGCATTCGATGTCGATCATGTCCGCGTTCTTCGGGCCGAGGTCGCCCGTGCAGCATTGCAGCAGGCGGTAGGGCAGTTCGAGCCGTTGCAGCAGTGTTTCGACGTAGCCGATCATCTTCCTGTGCCACGCGCGGCTCTCCTGCTCGTCCGCCTTGCAGATCACCACCTGCTCGACCTTGTCGAACTGGTGGATACGATAGAGCCCGGCGGTATCCTTGCCCGCGGCGCCGGCCTCGCGGCGAAAGCAGGTGGAGACGGTGGTGTAGCACAGCGGCAACTGATCGCCGTCGAGAATCTCATCGGCGTGGTACCCCATCAGTCCGACCTCGCCCGTGCCCGTGACGGACAGGCCGTAGCCTTCACCGGTGGGGTTGGCGATGGCGTAGACCTGGTCGCGCCCGGCCGGGAAGAAGCCGGTGCCGACGAGCATCTCATCGCGCACCAGGACGGGCACGCTCATGGGCTTGAAGCCATTCTCCGCCGTCATGTAGCTGAAAGCGTACTGCAGAATGGCCATGTGCAGGCGCATGCCGTCGCCGGTCAGCACGTAGCTGCGCGTGCCGGCCAACTTCACGCCGCGCTCGAAATCGACCATGCCGTGTCGGGCCATCAGGTCCATGTGGCTGCGCGGCTTGAAGCCCCTGGTCGCTTCGAAGGGCTTGGCCGGGTCGAAGCCCTTGGGATGCCAGGTGCTGATCTGGACGTTGTCGTCGGCGGTTCTGCCAATCGGCACGTCGGCGTCAGCCGGGAGGGGGACCTGCAACCATAGCTCGTCGCGCTCGGGCTCGAGTTGGGCCACCTTTGCCTGCAGGTCGGCCTCTTCCCTTTTCAGGTCATTCGGCCGCGCCTGCAGTTGCATCATCTGCTCCTGCAGTCGCGTCTTCTCGTCGCCCTCGGCCTTCTTGAGCTTGCCGGCGAGTTGGCCGATGTCCTTGCCGATGCGGTTCTTCTCGGCGGTGAGATGCTCGCGCTTCGCCGTGAGCGTGCGGAGCTGGCTGTCCACTTCGAGCAATTGATCGACAAGCGTCGGATCGTAGTTCTTGTTCGCCGCGCCCTGGCGGTACTTGTCCGGGTTGTCTCGAAGGTCGCGAAGGTCGATCATGGCGGGGCTCGCAGAGTTACATTGCTACGCGGCTGACCGGTAGTTATACCTGTTTTCTCCGATTTCTGTGTATCAGCGTCCGCGTGGCGCTACGACCTGCGGTGGCGGCGACCAATCTGAGTCTCAGTCACCCAAGGGTACGGCTTGACGACGGGTCGTCCCGGCCGCAGGTATTGCGTCAGCCATGACCAGCGGATCGATCGATCGAGCAGGCAGAGGTGTCGGTCGTCGGGCCTGTCGCGACGAGCGCGGCGGATCAGGGCTCGGGCTCGCCGCAGTTGGCCGGTATGCGTGTAGCCCGCCACGGCGTTGTGCAGGGCGAGGAGATTGACGGGGTCAAGTTTCAGTGCGACGCGGCAGTCGGCGATGCCACGCTTGAACTGGCCGTTCATCATCCACGCAACCCCCCGGTACAGGTGCGCGGCGGCGCGTTGGGGCGCATCAAGCGTCTGTGTTTCGTCGAGGAGCAACTGCAACAGAATGGGCATGGCCGGTGCGGGCAATTGGGCGTCGAGCAGGGCGCGGGCCAGTTCCAGGGCGAGGGCGGGCGAGTGACCTTCCCGCCTCGTCTCCATGCGCAGGCATCGCCGCGCGGCATCCGCTTCTCCGCGGGTTCGGGCCAGTTGCGCGCGGCGAAGGTAGATGCCGGGACGGGTCGGGTCCAGCTTCTGGGCGGTGTTCAGATGATGCTCGGCATCGTCAAGCTGGCTGCGCTCCAGGGCGAGTTCCGCCAGGTGCAGGTGGGCCTGTGCATGCGTCGGGTCGATATCGAGCAGATGGCGCAGGCAGTCGGCCGCGTCTTCCGCCCGTTTCATTTCGATAAGCAGTTGGCTCAGGGCAAGGAGACTGGAGACGTCCTCGGGATCGAGATCGATCTGCCGGCCGAAGAACTCCTTCGCCCGCTGCAGTCTTCCCTGTCGCCAGTAGGCGAGCGCGAGTTTCGCGTGAGCATCTTCATGCAGCGGATCGATCCGGATGGTCTGCTGCCAGCACCAGATGGCGCGATCGAGGTCACCACGACGCGCCAGGCTCTCGGCGATGTGATCGAAGCAGCGCGGGCACTGGTCGTCGATCATCTGGGCCAGGTAGAACATCTCCTCGGCCCGCTCGTGATCGCCGAGCAACGCGTGCGCCTTGATGCGGTAGCAGTAGCCGTGCTCGCAATTCGGATCGATGCTGTTGACGCGGGCCAGCACCTTGATGGCGCGACGGTATTTGCGCGCCTTGAGCATGGAGTTGGCCAGGTGCAACAGCGTTTCGATGTCATCGCCCTCAACGCGCAGCACCTGTTCGAAGCAGGAGGCGGCCTCATCGTGGCGCTGCAAGGCGTCGAGAGCGACACCCATGCCGAAGAGCCAGTCGCCCTGTTCGGGATTCACCGCGAGCGCCTGCCGCAGTTCGCGCAGGGCGCGGTCCCAGTCGCCCACTTCGAGGAAGGCTTGTGCGCGATGTGCATGGCTTTCCGCTTCGGTCCAGTCGTCCATGACCTTTCCCCGTGTCACTTCGGGCCCTGCATTCCATGCAGGCCGCGGAGTATTTATCGGCCGAGCACGTCAAAAACATGGAAAGGTTGGCCCCGTAAGCGATGTTCAGTCGCTATGATTAGGGGTACGACCGCGAACGGATGCTGAAGTCGCGTCGCTGGCGTTCGGAAAGGCACGATGTACCGACGGATCGGGCAACCTGAGAGCGGAGGGGGAGTATCCTGTCAATCGGGTAAGTGTTGTTCATTCCTTGTCTTGCTGCCGGCCTTCTTCGTGTTGCACCTCGTTTTTGCGATCGGTCCCGCGCCCGCAATCGCGACGGCCGGGGCTTCAGAGGTCGATGAGGAAGAGCAGGAGAAGCGGCAGAACGAGATCGCGTTCTTCATCAGCATCGTTCAGCAGGACAAGCTGGATCTGTCCGACCGGGTTGGGGCAGCGCGGACGCTGCTCGATCGCGAATGGCCGAACGGGAACGACGCGCTGGCGGCCTTGCTCGAGCCCGGCGGTGATGTGACGACGCAGCGGGCGATCGCCCAGGCACTGACCAAACGTCCGGAAGTGCCGCCCGCGCGCTTCGCCAAACCCCTTGAGGCTTTGCTGATGTCGGCGCAGTCGCCGCTGCTCGAAGATGTCGCCGGGGCGCTTGGGCGGATGGGAGCGAACGGCGTGACTGCGCAGATGGCGCGGCTGGCGCTGGATCAGGAGGCCTCGTTCAACGCGCGTCGAGGCGCGATCCTGGCCCTTGGCCAGATGCGCACGAGGCAGGCCGCGTCCACGCTGATGGAACTGGTGTCACAGAATGACGCGGCGAAAGCGGTCAGACAGGAGGCATTCCGGGCTTTGGCGCGTCTGAGCGGCATTGATGAGTATGGCAATGATCTTGATCGGTGGCAGCGCTGGTGGCGTAAGCACCAGCGAATGACTGATGCCCAGTGGTTCGCTCGGCTCATCGAAAGCTACGCGCGGCGCAACAGTGAACTGAGCGAGCGGGCTCGCGGCCTCGTGGATCGCCTTGTGCAGACGCAACGGTCGGTCTACCTCGCGACGCCGGCCGACCAGCGGCAGGCGCTGCTGGTGAAGATGCTCGACGATCAGCTCGCGCCTATCCGGCAGTTGGCCGTCGACCTGGCCGGCCAGTTGCTGGTGTCGCCGGAGGGCGTCGGGAAGGAGTTGCGTCAGGCGCTGCGTCGGCATCTTGACGACGGTTCGGTTGCGGTGCGTGAAGGCGCATCCCGTCTGCTCACGGACCTTTTCGATGAGCCGGCGGCGAAGTTGATCGCCGGGCGTTTGGCTGAGAATCGCGAGGCCGAGCGTTCGGTGTTGCGCAACTACCTCTTGATGATGTCACGCCTGCCGCAGGCGGAAGCGGTCGATGCAATGGTGGGTATGCTGGACGGCCAGGAGCATTCAGACGTTGCGACGGCGGCACTGTCGAAGGCCATCGAGGCGGATTTGCTGAACGACGTGCGTAAAGCGCGCGTGCTTGCGGTGGTGCGTCAGCGCCTGGCGGGCGACACGCCGCCGGCGCCCGGCTACATCGAGCTGCTTGGCCGTCTCGGTGGCGAGTCGGACTGGGAGCGGATCGAGCAGTGGCTTGCCCATGAGGATCCGAATGTGCGCGGCGCTGCCGCGCGGGCGTGGCAGCAGGGCGATCAGTCCACGGCTGTCCTCGCTCGTCGGGCGGATGATCGGGCGGTTCAGCCTTTCCTCTATGCGTCCGCGACGAGCCGCGCGGCGGAACCCGGGACGTTGCGGGCCCTCGTCGCCCACAAGCCCAATGCGACCCAGCTTGTCGAAGCCTGGGCCGGGGCGCTGGTGGCGATTTGCGGACGCGTCGAGGCGCCGATCGTCATCGAGGCAACACAGGCGCTGGGGGACCGGTCGGCCGGCGTTGCGCTGCGAGCGCAGATGCTGTCGGCCGCCATCGACCGCCTGCGGCCGGCGGGAACGGATGTCACCGCACTGAGTGATGCCTCCAAAGCCAGTGTTGCTGAGCTGTTGCTTGCACGCGCGGCGCTGCTTCTCGAGGGTGGTGATGCGCAGGCAGCGCAGGCGGATATACAGAGCGTTGACGCACTGGACGTTGGTCTTTCGCCGGCGATGAAGCGGTCACGGGACTTTGCCCTGATCGGTGTGAGGCTGTTGCTCGATGACCGTGCGGGCGCCGCCGCGCTGGCGGCGCCGATGCTGGCGAAGGCGGGCGAGCAACAACGCCCCGCTGTGCAGGATGCGCTGGGGGAGGTCTTCCACGTCGCCGCGTCCCGCCTGGTCAATGCGGGTGAGATTGCCCGGGCGCGGGAGGTCGCGGGCGCCTACCGGGAGTTGATGGGCGAGAAGCCCACCGCGGAGGCGCAGGCGCGGATCAAGGCGATGGACGCGCTGATCAAGGACGCCGCGGAGAGAGGCGATGGCGCTCCCGCCACCGGGGCGTCAACGGGTGAATCTGACGGGCCGGCGTTGACCCAGGCCGCCGTGTCGCCGTGATGCTCGTCTTCTGCAGCAGAAGCAGGTGGAATCCCTTATTGCCGTAGCCCGGGAAGGCTTACGGGTTTGCCGCTATACTGCTGCACCGCTCGCCGGCAAACCGGCCGCACTGCATCGGAGGTCATTACGCGATGGAGACGAAGATCACCGGCAAGGCATTCGTGCTTGGCGACGACGTTGACACGGATCAGATCATTCCGGCCGAGTACCTGTCATACAACCCATCCATTCCCGAGGAGCGCAAGTATTTCGGGATGTATGCGATGTCGGGTGTGCCGACGGCGCAGTCAGGGCTGCCTGCGGGTGATGTCCGCTTCGTCGAGGACGGGCGGTTCGAGAGCCCCTACACGATTGTGATCGGCGGGCGGAACTTTGGTTGCGGCTCCAGCCGCGAGCACGCCCCGCTGGCGATTGCCGAGGCGGGGGCGAAAGTGGTGGTGGCGCAGTTCTATGCCCGCATTTTCTTTCGGAATTGCGTGAACGGCGGCTACCTGCTGCCTTGCGAGTGCGATACGCGGCTCGTGGATGAGATCACCACAGGCGACGAGTGCGAAGTAGATGTAGAGGCATCGACACTCAGGAACCTGACCAGCGGCAAGTCCTACGCGCTGAAACCGCTCGGAGATGTCAAGCCCATCATCGAGGCCGGAGGGGTCTTCGACTACGCGCGGCAGACAGGTATGCTGGGATAGTCGATCGCGACACGCGCGAACGAACCCAGCCCCGTGGTCTCGGCCGCGGGGCTGTCTATTTGGTCGGGTCGCTTGTGAAGATGGCGAAGCTTTGTGGGGTGCGCGGGGTCTGGCCTGGCCGTTTCCTGACGAATCGGCCACCAAGGGGGCGACGCGTTCGTGCCGGTGGCACACTTGAGGTGCGTTCGGCGACCGGGCGACCCGCCCGGTGGATTCGGCCGGCTATGTCGCCGCGAACGTAAGGAGATCAGGGACGCGCCTCGCCACCTGTCCGAGTCAGGCGGTGATCGGAAGGAAAAGCATGAGACGTATGTCGCTATGCCTGGCGGCGGTTGTATTGTCGGGGATGTCAGTTGGGTCGCTCCGGGCGGAAACACGTGGTTCAGCCTGGGCAAGCAAGCGGACGGCGGCCATTCGCAACGCCGAACAGCTTTTCTACAAGCAACTGGGCGACTTGGAACGGGAGCGACTGCGCACGCTCGCGGACATCGAGCGCCGTGCCAAACTCATGCCGCCGCAACGGGCCAATGCTTACATCGATGCCTCGATCACAAAGATGCAGGACAAGTACCACGCGATGCTCGATGATCTCATCGACTACTACGGGCAGGTGCTGATGATCCTGGCCGAGGCGCACAGCGAGCGGGAAGCGGTGGCCAGGATCGACAGTATCCGGTCGCCGTGACAGGCTCAGGAATACCGGGCCGCCTGGAGAGCGTCTCGTAACGCCCCATTTGCCTGTTCTTCAAGGGCCAATGCGGCGGAAAGCACTTCCTGCTCGCGCTGCCGGGCGTCATCGTCCCATTGCTCGAACGCTTTTCCGCTCCAAGGGCCGAAAAAAGCGTTCTTCAGGAGGAACGGGCCGGCGAGCAAGTTGGCTTCCTCGCGGTAGATGTCGGCCGCCTGTCTCAGGTGTCTGCCAACCGTGGCGCCCAGGTCGTCGGCGTGGTCGGTCAGGAATCGCACGGCGGCCTTTCGAGCATCCTCCAGTGAGCAGTAGCACCACCAACTGACGAAGAACAGCTTCCTCTGCTGCCTGTCGGTCAGATCGGGTGCGCCGGCGATATCCTCGCGCCAGTAGGTTAAGGCGGGCCGCCCGTGGTGGTACCAGCCGGGGGCATGGTGGTGCAGCTTGCGATCCCAGTTCCGGTCGGCCATATCGAGTGCGTGGCGCAGCGCGTCCGTGGGCGGGATGGGTTCATGGTGCTCACGAAGCAGGATCGACATGAATCCGAGCTTCTCGACCGGCAAGCGATGCGGTTCATCTCCCTTCATGTAGTCGCGCAGGAGAAATGCCTTGCCGCCTTCCTCGTAGCCGTAGGCGACGGCCGCGTTCAGTTCCGGCGGATAGACGAGGACCGGACGGCCGGCGTTGAGTTCGGCGATGTAGTCGCTCGCGTACTGCTCCATGTGCGGCTGGGACTCGCTGCGACCCATCCGCGTCGTCAGTTGCCAGCCGGTGGCGCGGGTTGCGGCCTCAATCTCTTCGTCGAACTCCCCGCACGGCGAGGAGGAACACCAATCAGCGCCATCGTCCGTGCGGTACCAGCGTGTCCGGAAGGCGAGTGCGGTGTAGCCCATGATGTCGCTGTACCGGCACGGGTGCTTGGTGACGGCGGTGGCCGCCTCGAGGGCGCCTGCGAATGTGCACTCGCGCCCGGTGCCCCACTTGAGCGTGGGAACGCCGTCGATCACTCTACGGGCGAACTCGCCATCCAGTTTGTGCTCGCGAAAGACGTCGGTGACCATGGCGGTGAGATCCTCCTGTGCATAGCTGGCAAGTGCTGGCTTGAGTTTCTCCCGGGCGCGATGCAGCAGACTCTTCGCAGTGCCCAACGGCACGTCGAGGAAGTCGGCGACCTTCTGGTACGACAACCCATCCAGATGGAACATCGTGAGGGGGATGCGGTACTTGGGCGGCAACTGGTCGATCGCCGCGACGATGAGTTCGGACAGTTCACCGCCGAGCAGGTACTGGGGCGGGGGAGGGGATTGCTTGGCCGGCAGGTTGTCGAGTTGGTCGACATCGCCCGGCGGCCGGTCGCCCATGGCCTTGTAGAGGTTCGGGCGGAAGGTGCGCAGCCAGTCCATGCACGTGCCGAAGACGATCCGCCGCAACCACGCGGCGAAGCGATCCGGCTTCTGCAGTTGGTGGAGATTCACGTATGCCCGGATGAACGCTTCCTGGGCCATGTCCTGGGCTTCAGACCAGTCCTCAAGCAGCGAGTACGCGAGGCCGTACGCGTGTCCCTGGTAGCGGCGCACCAGTTGGCTGTAGGCTTCGCGGTCCCCGCGCTCGCGGACGCGTTCGACCAGTTGTCCGTCTGTCACCTCCGACATGTTCCTGCTCCACGGAGGGCCGCTCCTACTACTTCGCTGCTTACGGCTATGTCGTGTCTCGCGTCATGAAGGTTGCACCAGGGACTGGCAGAAGCAGCGGGAACCGCTACCAGCCCGGGAACGGCGCTGCCCTGACGGCCTCGACGACTTCCCGATGGGCACGAAAGGGATTCGCGGCCGTGGCGGGCGCGGGCAAGTGGTGTTCGTCGGCGAACGGCGTTGCCTCGAGCTTCTCGTTGAACGCATACGCCATCAACCACTCCAGGGTCAGGACATCCTGTACGTTGTAGGCCAGAAGCGTCTCGAGCACGCGGTCGTCGCGCGTCTGCTGATAGCGCTGCCAGAGAAGGACGGCCATGAAGCCGTCAATGTCCTGCATGTCCGGCCGCACCAGGCCGAAGTGACGCTCAATGGCCTTCAGGCCGCCCTTGCGGCCGATGGAGCGCAGCACGTGCATGAGATCGATGTGGGCGTGGGCAAGATCGATCCCCATCGACTTCCGCAGAAACGGCGCATCGAAGCTCCTGCCGTTGAAGCTGACCAGCAGGTCGTAGTCGCGGACATCGCGCGCGAAGTCGTCGAGGTTCACGCCGTGAATGTAGTGGCGTACGTCGGTTCCGTCGTAGAGCGCAATGGTGGTGACATAGTCTTGCGGCGGTGCCAGTCCCGTCGTTTCGATATCGAAGTACGCGACGCGATCACTGAAATCACCGTAGATTCGCCATTGTTCGCGGCTGGGCAGTGCATCGGCGAAGTGGCGTGCGTTGCGTTGCGTCAGGAAGCGGTTGCTGCGATCGAGTTCCGCCTGCAGTTTCTGTCGCCGCGCTGCGCTCATGGGTGCATGCGCGAGATCATCCCATCGACGTACGCCCTCCTTCCACAGTCGGGCCTCGAGCGTGGGGCCGATACCGGGTAGATGGCAGAAGGTCGATCGGAGCATCGAGCCCATTGTACGATTTCCGGACAACATCGGACGGCCAAATCCTGTAGCTGCTGAAACAACACGGCTTTGCCTTCATTTCGGTGTCGGCTACACTTCTCCGCCAAAGCGTTTGGGAATCTACAGGGGTCATCCAGACCGGAGAATCCACCGTGAGCGAAACAAACTACCGTATCGGCACGCAGTGTCTTCACGCCGGGCAAGAGCCCGACCCAGCCACCAATGCCCGGGCCGTACCGATCTACGCAACGACCTCCTACGTGTTCAACGACACCGACCACGCGGCCAACCTGTTCGCGCTGAAGGAGTTCGGGAACATCTATTCACGGCTGATGAACCCGACGAACGATGTGCTCGAGAAGCGCTTGGCCGCGATGGACGGTGGCGTGACCGGATTGGCGTTCGCGTCGGGCCAGTCGGCGATCACCGCCGCGATTCTGACTATCTGCCACAGTGGTCAGAACATCGTGTCATCCACGAGCCTCTATGGCGGGACGTGGACGCTCTTCACGCAGACGTTCAGGAAACTGGGCATCGAGGTGCGCTTCTTCCATCCGAACCAGCCGGAGAAGATCAGCGACCTGGTCGATGCGAGCACACGCTGCGTCTACATCGAGTCGCTTGGCAACCCGAAGAATGATGTGCCGGATTTCAAGAAGATTGCGGATACGACGCACCGGCACGGTATACCGGTGATCTGCGACAACACGGTGATGACGCCTGTGCTGTTCCGGCCGATCGAGCACGGCATTGATATCGTTGTCTACTCGACGACGAAGTTCATCGGTGGCCACGGCACGCATGTCGGCGGGGCGATCGTCGATTCGGGCAACTTCAAGTGGGCGGATGACGCCCAGAAGTGGCCGGAGTTCTGTGCGCCGGACCCCTCGTACCATGGGGTGGTATTCGAGGAGGCGTTGCGTCCGATGGGCAACATTGCGTACAACATCCATATTCGCACCCACTGGCTGCGCGACACGGGCGCGATGATGAGTCCGTTCGCGGCGTTTCTCTTCCTGCAGGGGCTGGAGACGCTGCACCTGCGCATGCCGCGCCACTGCGAGAACGCGCAGAAGGTGGCCGAGTGCCTCGAGGGTCATGCCGCCGTTGAATGGGTCAACTATCCCGGGCTTCCGAGCCACAAGGATCACGAGAATGCCGGGCGCTACCTGCCAGACGGTTGCGGGGCCATTCTCGGATTCGGCATCAAGGGCGGCATGGAGGCGGGTAAGAAGTTCATCAATGCATGCAAACTCGCATCGCATCTGGCGAACATCGGGGATGCCAAGACGCTTGTGATTCATCCCGCCTCGACGACACACCAGCAGTTGACGCCACAGGAGCAACAGGATGCGGGCGTTTCGCTGGAGTACATTCGCGTGTCGGTCGGTATTGAGGATGCCCAGGACATCATCGATGACATCGATCAAGCCCTGAAGGCTTCACAGGCCTGACGGGCCGGCACGTTGCGTTTCGTGCGCGGCGGGCAGTGAGTGCGCTCGCTGCCCGTTGTCGTGATGGCGGGTTGCGAGTTCGTCGTCCGGGCGATAGAAAGTTGTGTTTTCGCCCGATGGATGATCCATGACCGATTCATTCAAGAGTTCGGATGCCAATCGCAGCGGCAAGCCGCTGCCTCACGCGCAACGCGTCACGCTCGAGGGACCGTGTGAACTACGCTCAGGCCGCATGCTGCCGTTGATTGAGGTGGCGTACGAGACCTATGGCGCGCTCACGGCCGCCCGGGACAACGCGGTCATGATCTGCCACGCGCTGTCCGGCGATTCGCACATTGCCGCGCACGATGAGGACGATGATCCCGGCTGGTGGGACATCATGGTGGGACCCGGCCGGCCGATCGACACGGACCGCTACTTCGTGATCTGTTCCAACGTGCTCGGGGGATGCCGCGGCACAACGGGCCCCAACAGCGTCAACCCGGAAAGCGGGCGACCCTACGGTTCCGATTTCCCCCTGGTGACGGTGGAGGACATGGTTGATGTGCAGGCTGGTCTGCTCGATCACCTCGGGGTCGAGCGGCTGCTGGCCGTCATCGGCGGCTCGCTGGGCGGGCACCAGGCGCTGTGCTGGGCGACACGGTACGCGTCGCGCGTCGATGCCTGCGTGGCCATCGCCACGAGCCCATCGCTGACCAGCCAGGCGCTTGCTTTCGATGTGGTCGGTCGGAACGCGATTCTGCGCGACCCCATGTACCACGACGGGCAATACTACGGCCGGGACACGAGCCCTGACGTGGGGCTGGCCGTGGCGCGCATGCTGGCCCATATCACGTATCTCTCACCCGAATCGATGGCGCTGAAGTTCGACGCGGACCGGATGCGGCCCCGCGATATCCCCACTGCCTTCGAGAAGAAATTCTCGGTCGGTTCCTACCTCGCCTATCAGGGCGACCGCTTCGTCGAGCGGTTCGATGCAAACAGTTACATCGTGCTTTCGATGGCGATGGACATGTTCGACCTCGGACGGACGAAGGAGGAACTTTCCGAAGTCCTGGGCGGCACGACCTGCCGATGGCTGGTGATCAGTTTCACCAGCGACTGGCTCTTCCCGGCGAGCCAGAGCAAGCAGATGGTCGATGCACTGGTCGAAGCGGGCAAGCGGGTCAGCTACTGCAATGTTCAGAGCCCGTCGGGTCACGACGCCTTCCTGTTGGAAGACAGCATCGCAACGTACGGCGGGCTGACACGGGCGTTCCTTCACCATGCGGGTGGTGGGTCCGATCGTGATTTGGCGCCGCCTTCGCCGAGCAACGGCAACCGGCCTACGAGTATTTTCCACCATCGCCTGGACTATGACGTGCTGGTCGACCTGATTGAGCCTCGGGCGAGCGTTCTCGACCTCGGGTGCGGCCAGGGAGAGTTACTCTACAAGCTGCGCGAAGAAAAGGACTGCAAGCGACTGGTCGGTGTGGAACTGGCCGAGGAAGAGATCGTGGGCGCGCTCCATCGCGGCTTGGACGTGTTGCAGGCGGACTTGAACGAAGGACTTCCCAATTTCAGCGATCAGCAGTTCGACTACATCGTCCTGTCGCAGACGCTGCAGTCGGTGGTCCGGACCGAGGCCATGGTCGACGAAATGCTGCGTGTCGGTAAGCGTTGCGTGGTGAGCTATCCCAACTTCGCATACCACAAACTGCGTCGAATGCTGGCCGAGGAAGGGGTCAGTCCCGCCACGGACACCGGCCTCCTGCACTACGAGTGGTTCAACACGCCGAACCGCCGGTTCCTCACGATCAAGGACTGGCAGCGTTTCTGCGCCGAGCGCGGCATCACCATCCACCGCGAAATCTTCTTCGACACTGAATCCGGCGAGCGCGTGGAGTACGATCCCAATCTCAACGCGGACCTGGCGATCGCGGTCATCAGTCGCTGACGAACGCGCCTATCGGTCCAGTTTGACGATGTAGATCTGGCGCGAGCCTTCGTGCACCGAATCGAACGTGATTGCCGTGCCGTCCGGATGCCATCGAGGGTGCAGATCGCAGCGAATGGCGCCGGTGTACTTGCGGGGATGCGGGAATGCGCCGAGGTCCACGAGCCGGCCGGACTCAAAGTGGTAGAGCATGAGTGTCGCCTCGTGGCGATGGCCGCCCGGGTACGCGTCGGTCACCAGCCACCGGCCGTCCGGGCTGGGCCACATGTGACCGTCATTCGGCAGGACGCCCTCGCCCAGTGGCGTGAAGTCCTGTTCACCGTCCGTGAACTCGACGAACTGCACGCCGCGCCCGAGAACAGAGGACGTTACCAGTAACCGCGTGGGGCTTCGCCACGTGAAGTGCGAGATCACGTGGCCGTACGGGATGCGGCACTGCGGGTCTGTACCATCGGGATTCACGGTCCACAACGACGTGTGGAAGCGTCGTCGGCGCTCGTTGTAGACACGGACGCGGGCGAGAAACATCAGTCGCGTGCCGTCCGGGTTGAACACCACATGATTGAACCACACGGGTGTGTCCGTCAGCGGCGGCCTGACCTGGTCGACGACTTGCCTGACCGAAACCAGCAGTCGCGATTCACCCGTCCGCAAGTTGATGCTCACGAGGCCATCGTCCTCCGGATGGTTGACGAGACGGTCATCGCGATTCGTGTAACCAACCACTTCTCGGCAGTGATACATGCGCCCGTAATCGAGACCCATCGCGACGGGTTCAGCCGGGGATACCGCGGCAATGGCTGCATCGAAGTGCTGGGTGTGGCCGGTCTTGGGGTCCATGCCGGTTGAGGCCGTGTGGCCATCGCGCCAGGTGTTGAACGTGAACCGTTCCATCCCGTCGACGTTGACCCAATGCAGCATGGCGCCTTGCTGAAGATTGAAGGCCGACGTGTGCGCATATGGCTGGAAGTGACCTGTCGCACGATCGACGAGACCGACCTCGGCTGTATCGTCCTCATTGGGGATGTGATCGTCGAAGCGGGTTTGGAGCGCCAAGTGGCGCGTGCCGGAGCGGTCCCACGGATTGATGCCGTAGTAGCCGAAAAAGTGGTGATGGGGACCGCGTGAGAGCGGCCGGATGCTGAGGTCGATCATGGTGCAGCCGCCGGCGGACGCTTCCTTCAAGAGCCCGATTCGTCATTGGCGTTCTGGCTCTGCTTCTGCTTCGCCGCCGCCTGGGTACGCTGCAACTCGAGCCACCGGATGCCGTCATCCTCCGACTCGACCAGCTTCACCGGGATCCACACATCCTGTCCGGTGTTCAGATCGCGGCGAAGTGTCCAGCTTACACCGTTTGATGTGTCAACGAGGACAGTCGCATGATCCGACGTGGCGGTTGCGAAGCGCCCTATGTTTGCCTGTGCGGGTGCGCCCAGGGGCTCGGCCTGAGCGAATGACTGCCAGATTGCGAAGCCGGCCAAAGCCCCAGCCGCGCACAGGACGAGTGCGAAACGTTTCATGTCTGCTCCTTTCTGTTGCGTGGCGATGCGAACGCGGATGAAGTTGCGCACATGGTAACCCGGCCAACGTTCAGGCGAAAACAGAACAGCCCGCATGGAAGCGGGCTGTATGCATCATCGCGTTAGGGCGGGCGATCTTAGGCAGCGGCGCCTTCCGTTTTCTTGGCGTTCAGGCGGACGGCCAGGCGGCTCTTGTAGCGGCTGGCCGTGTTCCGGTGGAGCGTGGGCGTTGCGGCGACCTGATCGAGTCGCTTATAGATCTCACGCAGTTTCTCTTCACACTGCTCAACCGAACCGTGCAGAATCAACTCGTCGAACTCGTGGATGAGGCCGCGATAGTCACGCTTGCGCCACCGATTAAGGGCGCGGCGTTTGGCGTTCTGACGAATCCGCTTCTTGGCGCTCAGGGAGTGTGCCATCGGTCAATGGTCTCGCTGGGTCTGCTGGTTTGGTTCCGGTCGACTGCCTCGCCGTCAGGCGAGCCCGGAATTATGTGGCATAGCCGCCGTGAATGCAAGTGGCCGGCCCGTGCGGGGCCATGCGGGTCTGGCCACAAACTGGGGCGCGCTGTGAGTGATTGCCGAATCAGGGGTTA
>CAZHJL010000061.1:0-30217 GCA_964532795.1 uncultured Phycisphaeraceae bacterium
AAGCAAGCCGCAGGAAAAATCCCGGACAGTAGTGGCGAGACGCCCACCCCACCAGATTCGTCGGGCGAGACGCCCACCCCACCCGATTCGGCGGGCGAGGCGTCCGCCCCGCCGGGCTTGGTGTGCGGCGTGGCCTGCCCGTCGGGAGCGCTCGTCTCACCGGAACCGTCCTGCCAGTGCGCTTGCGCATACTTCGCCAGCGTCGGCTCGAAGGGGGCGACGGTGAAGCCGAAGTCGCGGTGGACGGGGGCGGGGTCGCCGGTGTTGTCTTCGAGGGCCATGGTCACCTGGTCGTGGGTGAACGGGGTGAATGGCAGGTGCGCGAGGCATTTGGCCCACCAGCCGGGCACGGGCATGGTCTTCTTTCGCCGCGCGTGGGGCACGTGGCGTCCCACGGCCCTGTAAAGCTGCGGCCAGGTCAGTCGGTCCGGCCCCGGCAGGTCGTAGGTTTTGCCGATGCTTTCCTGGGTGCGCAGCGCATCGACGAACACGCGTGCGACGTCCTCGACCCACACGGGCTGCACACTGCGGCTGCCGCGCAGGCCCAGCAGCCCACCGGCGAAGTAGGGCACGACCAGCGGCGGGAACCCGTCGCGCCAGAAGCCGCGCAGCATCTGCGTGAATGCGCCGTCGTGTCCGTGGATGAGCGAGGGTCGGACAATCGTCCAGTCGAGTCCGCTGTTGCGCACGAGTTGCTCGGCCTGCCATTTCGTGCGGTGGTAGCGCGCCTTGGCGTCCTGGCGCGTGCCCAGGGCGGACATGTGCACTATGCGATGGCAGCGCTCGACGTGTCGGCACGCATCGACCACGTGCCGCGTGCCGTCGACGTGGACTGATTCGAATGTCTGCTCGAACTGCGGCTTCTCCTCGATGATGCCCACGAGATGGATCACCGCGTCCGCATCGTGCAGCAGCGGGATGAGCGAGGTCGCGTCGCTGATTTCGCCCTGAATCCAGTCAAGGTTTGCATGTTGTTGCGGCGTGCGCGATGCATCGCGGCAAAGCGCGCGGACGTGGTGGCCCTGATCCAGCAGACGGCGCAGGACATGGCGTCCGACGAAGCCCGTCCCGCCGGTCAGCGCCACGCACGTTGAGGAAGCATCCATCATTGTTGACCCCCAATCGTGGAGTTCGCGGCCAGAGAAGCGGACGGCCGCGAGGCGCCGAACGTGAGAAGATTCGATTGCTATAGTAGGGCCAGGCGATGGCTTCATCAATGAAAAACGGTGCGGAACGTGTGGCGATCGCTTCCCGGCGCAGCCGCCTGGCACGGGTGCAGGCTGAATGGGTGGGACACCTGCTGCAGCAGCATTGCGGCCCGGTCGAGGTGTCGTATCTGTGGAAGCAATCGGAGGGGGACGCGCGGGCGGATGCGAAGTTGGCTGATGAAGGCGGCAAGGGGCTGTTCGCCAACGCCATCGAGCAGACGCTGCTGAACGGCGAGGCGGACATCGCCGTGCACAGCATGAAGGACCTGCCGGCGGAGGACACCGAGGGCCTGCGCATCGCCGCGGTGCCGGTCCGGGAGGACATCCACGATTGCCTGATCACGCGCGACAACCTGACGATCGAGGGGTTGCCCAAGGGGGCGGTCGTGGGTACGTCCAGCCCGCGCCGGGCGGCGCAGCTTCTACGGTTGCGGCCGGACCTGGAGATCGTGCCGATCCGCGGCAACGTCGAGACGCGCATCGCGAAGGTGATCGACCAGGCCGCGTACGATGCGACGGTGCTGGCCCTGGCGGGTCTGCGGCGGCTGGGGATGGGCGAGCGGTTCGGCCCCAACGCGATTGATCTGGGCGACATGCTGCCGGCGGCGGGGCAGGGGGCCCTGGCGCTGCAATGTCGCCGGCGTGATCGGGCGATGATCGGGCTGCTCGACGGCATCAACAACCGTCCGACCTACGCGGCGACGTCGCTGGAGCGGCGGCTGATCGCGGTGCTCGGGTGCAACTGCCACAGTCCGGTGGCGGCGTACGTGCAGGCGATCGATGAGGGCGCCCAACTCCGCGCGCAGGTGCGTGTGCTGTCGCCCGATGGTCAGCAGTGCATCGAGGCCTACCACCACGGGGCATTCGGCGATGCGGGGGGACTGGTGGTCCGGATGGTCGATGAACTGAAGGACAAGGGCGTTGACAGCATCCTGACGGCGGCGGGGGCGTGATGCGAGGCGGCCTTCCCGGGCGTCGGGCGCGGCGTGATGGGTGGAGCAGGGCTGCCCCGAACGCGCGACGACCTTAAACGTCATCAGTCAGCGGGTTTACAGGTGTGGCCGACGCGATGTGGGGCACGTCCGGTCGGGTGCGGCTGGGCGTGCTGCTTGGCGCGAGGAGCGGGAATCACGGCGCGGGCGGCAGGCGGGGCCGCGGTCGGGTGCGGCGCGCGGCCACCCAAGTTTCGTCACCTGCGAGCTTTGAGTATACTGCCCCGCTTCGCACTGAGCGCCGATGATCACCCCCTGAAATGGAGTGTGCCCGTGGCTTCGCGAAAGCCTTTTGTAGGCGGCAATTGGAAGATGAACCTGCACACGGCCGAGTCCCATGCCCTGGCGCGTGGGCTGGCTCAGTCGTGCAACACGATGGATGTCGACGTCACCATCTGCCCCGCTTTCCCCTACTTGGCGGAAGTCGGCACCGTGCTGCAGGGCCAGCGCTCGCCGGGGATCATGCTCGGGGCGCAGGACGTCTACGCCCAGCCCAACGGCGCGTTCACCGGCGAAGTGAGCCTGTCGATGCTGCAGGACATCGGGGTGAAAGTTGTGCTTACGGGCCACAGCGAGCGACGGCACGTGATCGGTGAGGACAACGGGCTGATCAACGAGAAGACGCTCGCGGCCCTCGAGGCGGGGATGGAAGTGATCCTCTGCGTGGGTGAAAAGATCGAACAGCGCGAGGCCGGGCAGACCGACGCGATCAACGCCGGCCAGATCTACCTGGGCCTGGCGGGCGTGGCGACGGAGCAGATGTCGCGCGTGACGATCGCGTATGAGCCGGTCTGGGCGATCGGCACGGGCAAGACGGCCACGCCGGACGATGCGCAGAACGCGCACCAGGCGATCCGCCAGGTGCTCGCGGCGATGTACGAAGACAGCGTCGCGCAGAGCGTGCGGATTCAGTACGGCGGCTCGGTCAAGCCGGGCAACGCGAAGGAACTGTTCAGCCAGCCGGACATCGACGGCGGGCTGATCGGCGGCGCATCGCTGAAGGTCGATGATTTCCTGGCGATCGTGAACGCGGCGGCGGAGGTGGCCAAGGGCGGGTGACGCCGGGCGGCTGCGCCGGTTGCGCCGCGGTGAATCGACAACACGCCGCGCCCGTGACGACGAGTCGCGCGGGCGGGCATGACGAAAGGTACGGAACGATGGGCGGCTTAGGTGTATTCGGCGGCATTGGCGTCATCGTGGCGATCTTCGCCGCGGTTTTCGGCGTGGTTTACTGGCTGGCCGGACTACCGGTGGCGCTGGCGACGTTCTTCGCGCTGGTGGCGGGGATCATGATTCTGGTGATTCTGATCCAGAAGCCGCGCGGCGGGGGCCTGTCCGGCGCCTTCGGCGGCGCGGGCGGGCCGCAGCAGACGGCCTTCGGCGCGAAGGTCGGCGATGTGCTGACATGGGTCACCGTCGGCGCGTTCGTCTGCTTTCTCGGCTTGGCCATGGGCACGAAGTGGGTGCTCGACTACGAGTCTGAGACGGCCGGCGCGGCGGACCAGGAACTGGTGGCGCCCGACGGCACGACCCCCGAGAGCGACGACGAAGGCGAAGGCTGATCCGGCCGCGCCAGGGACTCCCGATACCTGCTGAACACGCGGAGCAGCGACTTTGATCCGTTCGATGACCGGTTTTGGCGCGGCGGCGGACACGGTCGAGGGCATTGGCTACGCCGTCGAGGTGCGGAGCCTCAACAACCGCTACTTCAAGGCATCCATCCGCATGCCGGAGGATATCCAGGGGCTGGAGCCGGAGATCGACTCGGTGCTGCGGCACAAGCTGTGGCGCGGCTCGGTGACCGTGTCCGTGCGCATGTCCGCACCGGCCACCGCGCTGGTCGAGATCGATGACAACGCCCTCGAAGGCTATCTGTCGCACCTGGAAAATGTCCGCAAGCGCCTGCCAGACGGCGCCAGGTCGGCGCAGATCGACCTGACGCAACTGCTGAACCTGCCGGGCGTGCTGAAGCCGGCGCTGACCACCGACCTGCTCGATCGCGCCCGGCCGGTGGTGCTGCGGTTGGTCGATGAGGCCTGCGACAAGGTGCTGGCCATGCGCATCCAGGAGGGCAGGGCGGTGGCCGACGACCTGCTGGCGCACCGCGAGGTGATCCGCAAACTGGCGGACACGATTCGGCGGCGCGCTCCACAGGTGGTCGAGGAGTATCACACGCGTCTGCGGGCGCGGGTCGATGAACTGCTCGCGCGGGCGCAACTCGATGTGAACCAGGTGGACCTCATCCGCGAGGTCGGCCTGTATGCGGAGCGCGCGGACATCAGCGAGGAGGTCTCGCGGCTGGGGACGCACCTGGACGAGTTTGAGAAGCTGGTCAACGGAGCGGACGACCAGCCCGCGGGGCGGACGCTGGACTTTCTTGCACAGGAGATGCTTCGCGAGGCGAACACGATCGGCAGCAAGTCGAATGATGCGGAGATCAGCCGCGCGATCGTCGAAGTCAAAGGGTCGATCGACCGAATCAAGGAACAGGCCCAGAACGTGGAATGATGCCGCGCGGGGCTTGCGGGCCGCCATGCGCGGCACGTTGACCGTTCACGCGGCCACGCACCAGGCAGCATCCCGATGTCTCCCGCCCCCTCCAATCCGAACGGCGCGCCACCGTCCAATCCCCTGGGCATGATGGGGCTTTCCGGCACCGGCGCCGTCAGTTCCGCGCGCAGCTCGGGCAAGCGGGACCAGTTCGATGCCCACGAACTGGCGGTGGTGCTCTCGCACTACGACCTGGGGATCATCGAGGCGATCCAGGAGTTTCCCCGCGGTTCGCGCCGGGCCCCGAAGCTCGTGATTCGCACCGACCAGGGCATGTACCTGCTCAAGCGTCGCGCCAGGGGCAAGGATGACCCGTTTCGCGTGGCGTTCTGCCACAGCCTGCAGCTCGAACTCGCGCGTCGGCAGTTCCCGATGCCGCACCTGATCGGCACGCGCAAGGACAACAACTCGATGCTGCAGTACAAGGGCGCGACCTACGAGATGTTCGAGTACATCAAGGGCTCGAGCTATGACAATTCGCCGGAGGCGACGATCGACGCCGGCAAGGTGCTGGCGCTCTTCCACAAGCTGCTGCGCAACTGGACGTCGGACTACGACAGCGCGCGCGGAAGCTACCACGCTTCACGGTACGTGGCCGGTTCGCTGCAGACCGTGCCCAAGACGCTGGCCCAGACGTACGAAGGTTTCGACGCGGTGCGCGACGAGGCGCAGGAACTGCTGACGTTCCTGTACGACAGTTACGGGGAGGCGGCGCGAAAGGTAAATGACCTGGGCTTCGCGGACTGGCCGATGCATATCTGCCACAGCGACTGGCACCCGGGCAACATGCTCTTTCGCCATTCGCGGGTGGTGGCGGTGATCGACTACGACGCGGCCCGGATCCTGCAGCGGGTGACCGACGTGGCCAACGGGGCGCTGCAGTTCTCGATCATCGGCGGCGGAGATGACCCGACCGCCTGGCCTAACAACATCGACGAGTCGCGCTTCGCCAGGTTCCTGGAGGCGTACGACAAGGTGCCCGATTGCGTGCTGTCCCGGGCGGAACTGCAGACGTTGCCGTGGCTGATGATCGAGGCGCTGATCGCGGAGGCGGCCATCCCCATCGCCGCGACCGGCCAGTTCGGCAAGATGGGTGGCTACGGCATCCTGAAGATGGTACGGCGCAAGGTCCGGTGGATGCAGGAGAACGCGGACCACCTGGTGAGCCTCGTGGATACGTAAGGTCGGGCCGCCATCGCGGCGGGCGGCCGATGGAGTGATGTCGATGTCAGAGAACGAGACCGGCCTGTCGCGGCGGGAGATGAATCTGCGCGTTTTCCGGCGCGAGCCGCTGCCGCACGTCTTTTTCCAGCCGCGCTTCGAGCCGTGGTACGCCTGGCACAAGCAGTTCGACAGCCTGCCGACGTCGTTGCGGGGGATGAGCCTTCGCGAGGTGTACGACAGCATCGGCGCGTCCATGCGCACGGTCGATTACTACACCGGCCAGCCGCACCCGATTCAGCGGTCGTATACGCCGGCCATCGCGATTCACGAGGAGCGCGGCGACGAGCTGATCAAACGGCGCTACGACACGCCGCACGGGCCGCTGACCGAAACGCTCGAGTTCACCGTGGACCGCACGTGGCGCACCGTCGAGTTTCCGGGCAAGTCGGTGGACGATCTGCCCGCCATCCGCGACCTGGTCGAGAACACGATCTTCGCCTTCAACGCGGCGAACTTCCAGGTCGGCGCCGACTACATCGGCGAGCGCGGCGTGCCGCAGTTCTGGGTGCCCAAGAGCCCGTACCTCGCCTGCGCCCAGCAACTCTTCCGGTTCGAGGCGTTCATCTACGCCATGGCGGATCGCCCGGATGACATGCAGGCGATTTTCGACGCCATCGACCGGTCCTACGACGATCTGTATCGGCAGTTGATCGACAGCGGGCGCGTGCAGATTGTCAACTACGGCGAGAACGTGGCGATCGCCCACCTGTCGCCGGCCTACTACGAGCAGTACCTGCTGCCGTGGTATGCGAAGCGCGCGGGGCAGTTGCGCGCCGCGGGCATCTTCACGCACATCCACATCGACGGCTTCTTCGAACCGCTGCTGCCGTATCTCCGCGACATGCCCTTCGACGGCCTCGAGGCGCTGACGCCGCTGCCGCAGGGGGACGTGTCGATCGAGCAGATCGATGCGCACATCGGCGACAAGATTCTGCTCGACGGCATCCCGGCGGTGCTGTTTCTCGAGCACCATCCATGCGAGGCGCTGCAGGCGTGCGTGGAGCAGCTTGTGCGGCGGTTCCATCCGCGGCTGGTGCTCGGCATTTCGGACGAGCTGCCGCAGGCCGCGACGGAAGTAGGATTCGAGCGCATGCGCTGGGTGTCGGACTACGCGCGATCGCAGCGGGGCTGAGCCGGTGGTCAGTTGTGCCTGAGGTACGACAGCACGCCCTCGGCGACGGCATCGGCCAGGCGCTGCCGGTAGGAGGCGGTGCTCAGTCGCCGGCCTTCGGTCGGGTTGCTCAGGTAGCCCATCTCGACGAGCACGGCCGGGCATCGCGTCTGGTGCACGACGATGTAGTCCTTGCGGCGAACGCCACGCGAACGCGCGCCGGTTCTGCGCATGGCCCTGTCCATCCGCGTCGCGGCATCGACGGATTCGGCCGATGCCTGTTCGGCGATGTAGAGCGTGAAGCCGTGCGCCTGGGTTGATCCGGCGGTGTCGAAATGCACGGAGACAAACAGGTCCGGCCGGATGCGGTTGGCCATCTTCACGCGTTCGTCGAGTGTCGGGTAGGTATCGTTGCTGCGGGTCATGACCACGCGCACGCCGCGGCCGGCCAGGGCGTCGCGCAGGCGCCGCGCGGCGTCGAGGGCCAGGTGCTTTTCGGCCGGTCCGTACCGGTTGGGCGCGCCGGGATCGCGCCCGCCGTGACCGGCGTCGATCATGACCGTGCCGCGAACCGGCGAGACGTCGGGCGGCGGCGGGTACTGGGTCGATTCGACCAGTGTTCGGTCGGTCCAGGTGTTGCTGTCGGCGCGGAGGCGGCTTTCGATCTGCGAGACCACGAACGACGAGATGTAGACCTTGCCGTTGGCGCTGGCGACGCGGGGATGCGTGAAGGGGTGGCCGTCGAGCGAGACACGCGCATGCGGCGGGGCGAGAATGACCACGCGGTGCCGCCCGTCGCTGAGCGTGGCCATCTGTGAACTGGACTGCTCGACCTGCATCCCCAGCCGCAGCGCGGCCTGGTGAGCCGCCATCATCCCCGGCGGGATCGATTCCGCGCGGCTGTGCTCGCCGCCGGCGTTCCAGGATGCGGGTGACGGCGGCGCCTGACAGGCGCCCATGACCAGCAGCAAGAGCACGAGCACGACCGTTCGTCCCGTGTTCCGTGCCCGCGGTGCCGATGCAAAACGACTGCCGTCCATAGCGAAGATCGCCTCCCGTGTCTGATTGAGCCGCTAACGTAACGGCGGCCATGATACGTGTCGACCACCATATCCGGGAAAATCCAGGAATCATCATGCGTGCGGTCCGATGATCGGACAGGACGGTGCCTTTCGTAACGGCCGGGAAACAAGCGGACCGGCGCGGGATCGGGTCGATAGAATGAACATGATGTTCTGGAGAAACGCACTCATCTTCGTAATCTGTCTCGGCGGCATCCTTGCTGTGGGCCGCGCCGGCGGCGAGGCCGGCAGCGCGGATGAGCGCGAGCCTGCGTCCGGCGAGGCGCACGAGATCGAGTTGCCGCGGCACGAGGCCGGGCTGATCAGTGACGAGGAGATGGCCGCGCTGGACGACGTGGACTACCACCTGCGCGAGGCGGTCAGCCGCGTGCTGATGCGCGACAGGCAGATGGTGCTGGAGGAAGTCGAGCGTGCCTACGCGCGGGCGGCGACCTGGGAGCAGCGGCAGCGTCTGCGCGAGGTCGCCCAGCATCACTTCGTGCGCGGGATTCAGGGCAAGCATGCGAATCCCGATGGCGCCGCGGCCCTGGGGTTGTCCCAGTCGAGCGTACCGGTGGGCGCCGAGTCCGGCGTTGAACATCCGGCGATCCGGGTGATGGACACCTTCCCGGGCTTCCCGGCCTACGCGGCGCTTCAGGTTGGCGATGTGATCGTCAGCGTGAACGGTCAGACGCTCACGCAGGACGATGCGCACGACCCGATGGAACTGGCCGCCCGGTTCGGGGAGCTGGTGCGCAAGCACAAACCGGGGACGGAAGTCGAACTCGCCGTGATGCGGGACGGGCGGCAGGTCCGGGTGAAGCTGGAACTGGCCAGCTACGAGTCGCTTTCGGAGGTGATCGATCCGAGCGGCGCCGAGTCGCTGAAGCCGAAGTACCATGCGATGTGGTTGGACTACGAAGCGAAACTGCGTGAGCTGGATCCGCCGCCGGTGCGCCATCTCGGACGCGTGGCGTGGCGCGGCGACGTGTCGGCGCGACCGCACAGCGCGGCCCGGTCGTGAAGCATTTCGACCGGGCGTTACAATCATCCACGTGATTTCCATTGATTGGGGTGTGCCATGAGCGAGTCGATGAAGCAGGTAGAGACACTGCGTGCGGCGTGTTGCGTTGCGGGCCTGGACCGGGAGGTCGATGAGAAGGAGCGCCAACTGCTGGACAAGTTGGCGGATCGCGTGGGCGTGGGCCGGGCGTCGCTGGAGGCGATGATCGGACGCGCGGAGCGCGATCAGGACTTCCAGAAGGAGCAGTTCGAGATCGTCCAGAGCGACCCGGAACGGACGGTCAAGGTGTTGCTGATGGTCGCCATGGCCGACGGCGAGATCACGGACGAAGAGAAACAGGTCATTGCCGACATGAGTGCGCGGCTGGGGATGGACGCGTCGCGGTTCGAGCAACTGCTACAGGCCGCCCACCGCCACCTGGAGAACCGGCAGTAGCTTCAGGTCAGTGCCGGCTCCGGCTCAACCGGGTGCAGGACGGTCACCGTCACGTCGGGCGTCGTCTGCGCGTGCGCCGCCCGGGCGTGCTGCTCGGCGATGGTCCGGACAAAATACCCGAAGGCGGCGATCCAGCACGTTTCCAACTCCTCATTCCACTCCCGGCCGAACAGCCCGGCCAGTGAATCGCGCACCACCGGCTCCAGCTTTCCGAGCAGATCGACATCCCAGCCGAAGCCCGCGGCGGCCGCGGCGACCTCGCTGCAGATATCCTGAAGGGCATCCGCATCATGCACGGCGGCGATGACGCGGCCGGTCGATTCGATAAGCAGGTGCTTCTGATCGCCGGTCGGCGACTGGAAGAAGACATCACGCAGCGACCGGGATCCGCTCAGCGACTCGGCGAAGCGATCCGCCCACTCCAGCCTGCGCACATCGACCCATCGGTAACTGCGTTGAAGCAGTTCGAGATCACAAAACGACATTCGACTCACCCCTCCTGGTACGGCTCAAACCCATCCGCCGAGTAGCTTCGGCAGTGTGTCCCGAACGCTTAAGCGTAGCAGGTCGGCGTTGGAGGAAAAGTTGTGTTGCGTTCGGATTAAGCGAAAAAGCCTGGTCCGGGGGTCGCCGGCCAGGCCGTGGGCGTGGGTACGCTGGTCGAGAGAACCAGCGGATGGGTTGACTGTCCAGAGAAACCGAGTGGACCAGCCGGCCGCAGGCGCGAGGGGCCTGGCCCAATCCGGCCGACGGGCACTTGCCGTCACACCATGACAACTCAACGATACACCGGCGCGCGAGGCAAGCGTTTGGGACAGAAATGTCATCATTCGTCTCGCCAATTCTGTAAGGTTTATGATCGGGTTGCGGCAGGTTGGTCAGGCGCAGGCCGTCTGCTCGCGGTTGCGCTGGACATGTCGCGCGACACACTTGAGCGGCGCGACCCAGCACGGCAGATCGGTCAGGTGCTGGAGCAGCGAGGCATGCACGGCCGGACGGATGTCGGACGGCGCGACCTCACCGAGGGCCAGGAAGCGAAAGACCACCCAGCCGCCGTCGGCCTGGGCGTTGCGGCAGGCGGCGAGCATGGCCTCGAGCGACGGGGGCTCGATCGTGTAGCTGGCGATGTGCAGCAGGTCAGTGTCGTCGAAGCGGTTGATCCGATCGCCTCCGCCGCGCGCGGCGAAGTGGTGTTCCCGCACGGCCTGGCGATAGGCGTCATACGCCGCCGCGCCGTCGTCCAATGCGACTTCGATCGGATGAGCGAAGCTTCGTTCGGAATCCTGTCCGATGTGATCGTTCAGCCGGCGGGCGGCGTCGCGGATGATGCGTCGAACCTGGCCGGACGCCGCCGCGCCCGCAAGGCAGTCGAGGACGCCGGGCGACTGGCTGCCGATCTCGTGTCCCTGCCGGTGGACCTCGCGCCAGTCGACCAGGTTCCGCATGAATGCTTCGCAGGCGATGTCGGGGTAGAAGCTGCCGCGATAGCCGGCCGCCTCGAGCTGCGGGATGGCGTGCTTCAGGTGGCTGGGATGGCCACCGTCGTAAGTCAGGCTGATGGCGAAAGCGGCATCGTCCGGCCAGCACGAAATGCTCGACATGGCTGGCAAACTCCTTTCTCCGTCCCCCCTTTCGGCGGATCCCCGAGGGACGTGCAACCCGTTCAGCATAGAGGACATGTGAAGAGACGGAATAGAGCAATGACCCTAAAGCGAGGGGGCGAACACTAGGACAAATTGGGTTCTTCAAGCGGCTGGGGGCAGACGTCGCGGCGCTGGCAGGCGGCGCAGAGTTGGCCTTCCCACAATTCGTTGAAATGGCCGAGCACGCCGTCGATCAGGTCGCCGCCGGTCGTCCACAGGCCGGCCTCGAAGTTGCGTCGATGCTCGCCCTTGGCGCCCAGGCCCGCGCCGGTCAGGTTGGCGCTGCCGAGGTACATGGCGCGGCAGTCGATGATGATGGCCTTCATGTGCAGCCGCGGGCAGCGGCGGATGGTCAGGCGCTCGGGCAGATCCTGGCGCAGCGCCTCAATGGCGGCCCCGGAAGGAATCCCCGCGTGCAGCAGCCGCACTTCCACGCCCGTCGCGGCCAGGCGGCGCATCACGTCCACGATCGACTTGGCCTCCCGCCTCGAAGCCGCGTCTTCCGGGCGCGGCGTGAGCATGGCCTTGAAGTCCGCCGTGGCGATGTCCAGACTCACCTGCGCCCGAAGCATGCCCTCCAGCACCACGCGCTGGAAGTGCTGCTCGTTCATGACCAGTTCGCACTCGCCGCGCGGCGGGGGCGCCGGGCCCAACGCCTCGAGCGAGATCGAATCGGGTGTCGTTCGCGGCACGCCCATGCGCTTCCTATCGGTCTTTTGCATCACCGCACATCGGGAATCGACGTGCGCTCTACGCGTCGGGCTCGGACGTGATCCGCAGCGTCGGTTCCTGGGCGAGCGCCGGCCGGCCTTCGGTGCCTTCCCAACACAGCACGTAGCGCACGCGCCAGCCCTCGACTTCGCGATGCCAGATGATCCAGGCCTCGAAGCTCGTGGGCGCATCGCGGCACACGGCCGCCAAGTCGTCGCGCTTGATGTCGTATTGCGACTCCAGCTGGCCGCACTCGATGCCCAGGTTCGGCGCCTTGGCCCGCAGCCGCGCGAAGGTGTCGGCGAAGATGACCTTCAGTGGATCGGGCACCTTGCCCCGTCCGGCCAGTCGGACCAGTCGCCGCGCGGCGTCGGCGGCGTCGGTCTGCTCGCCCGGCCCGAAGCCCACGGTGGGCGCCAGCAGCCGCTGCAGCGCCTGGGCATCCCGTCGCTGCCAGGCGCCGATGAAACGCTCGGCGCGGGCGCTGTACGTGCTCGGCCAGAAAAGCCGGTAGACGATCCACAGGACGATCAGGGCGATCGCGACCCACGGCACGATGTACTCGTACTCACTCATCGCCCTCCCCGCGATAGGTGCACACGGTCTTGCCGGTCTCCCATACGCTGACCGATTCAAGGCTCGCCCGGCCCTCGGCCGTCAGCCCGGGCACGTGCGGCTCGAGCAGCCCGTGAATAACGACCGCGATGTTCTCGACCGACGGGTTCAGCTCCCCGAACTGCGGCACATCGAAGTTCAGGTGCTTGTGATCGAGCACCGAGATCACCTGCTCATCCACCAATTCATCCAGCGCCTCGACGGGCACGACCTCCCCCTCCTCGCCGACCGGCACGCGCACCGCGACTTCCAACTGGTAGTTGTGTCCGTGCCCGGCCGGGTTGTTGCATTTACCGAAGACACGCCGGTTCTCCTCGGCAGACAGTTCATCGACATGCAGACGATGGGCCGCGGCAAACTCGTAGCGGTGATGCAACGTGACGTGCTTCATGTCGTGGCTCCGTATCGTCAACCGGTAGAAGGGTGTCAGCGCGAGCGCGAGCTGGGCCACCGTGTTCCCCAGCGCGGGCGAGACGCGATCAACCATCGTCCGCAGCAGCAGGCCCAGGCGCGGCGGGCGCTGTCCCTCGCCGGCGGCGACCAGTTCGCCGCAGAGGGCCGGCAGGGCGAAGTCGCGAACGGCATGGTCGATCTGCTTGATGTTGATGAAGTAGCCGGTGACCGGGTCCGCTTCGCCCTTGCAGCGGACAAGGATCTCGTAGTAGCGCCCCAGGCCGCGCATGGCCGGCCACGCGCCGAAGGTGTTCGCCTGCTCGCCCGGCAGGTCGGTCGGCAGTGTCTGCGATCGCGGGTTCGCGCGAAACCACGCGAGCAGGTCGTCGTTGATGCACAGGCGCACGGTTCGCGATAGCTCGAGCATGGGGAGTCGATTATAGACCGGCTCGCGGGTTGCATCTGTATCGGTCGTGCCGGTCGTGACGGCGATGGAGGCCCGCAAGGCGCGGCCGCGGGCGGTTGCGCGTGGCCCCGGCGCGCCGTGAATCGGTTGATTGCCCTGACGCGACGCGGCGGTCCGGTGGGCGGACCGCCAGGCAGCGCGGATGGGTGAATGACCTGATGAACATGCTGCGATACGGGCTGGCGGTGTACATGGGTCTGCTCCTGGCCGGCGCAATGCAGCCGGGTAGCGCGCCCGACGCGCCGGCGGACGCCGCGCAGGTCCAGCGTGATGCGCCGCCTCACGCGCCGGCAACCGCCGCCGACGTTCGACACCGCTGACACGTGAATCGCTTCGTGTCCGAGCACAACGCTTTTCTTCGCGGATCGGCAGCGGTACCCTTTGCGCATGGCTGAAGACAGACGGATCGCGGGCGGGGGGTTGGTGTGGTACCTGATCGCGGCGGCGCTGATCGTCCTGATCGGCGCGATGGCGGGGGTGTACCTCTCGACACTGGATTGGTCGCGGCCGGTCACGCCGGAGATGATCCAGGCGCGCTTCGAGGACTTGGCCCAGCGGTCGCAGCGCGCCATCCAGCGCGACAAGCCGCAGACGGCCCTGCCCGAGGTGGAGGCGTTCGTTGACGAGCACAAGACGTTCGCGCCCGGCCATCGGTTGCTCGGGCAGGTGCACGTGGCGATCGCCGAGCGCGCGTACCGGCGCCAGACGCGGACGAAACACCACCAGTCGGCGCTCGATGCCTGGGCGCACAGTCTCGAGTTGCAGCCGGAGCAGCGCGGGCTGCCGCTGCTGATCGGCGACCTGGCGCTGAAGATCAAGCAGCCGCGACGGGCCGAGGGGTTCTTCCGGCTGGGGGCGGGCATCGAGCCGGACAACGCCGATTACCCCGTGCGCATCGCGGTGGCGCTGGCCGAGGCGGGCGAACTGGATGAGGCCCGCAAGCTGGCGCTGGATGTGCTCAGCCGCGATGCGAGCAACCACGAGGCCTACTACGCCCTGGCGGTGATCGCCGAGCGGCAGGGCTATCACGAGATGGCGGTGCAGCAGTTGGACAAGGCGCTCAAGCACGTGCAGGAGCAGCCGCAGGACCGTCGCGACATCGAGGTGAAGTACCTGCGGCGCAAGGGCCGCGTGTTGCTGCTGCTGGGCGCGCCGGCCCGGGCGGTGCAGACGCTCAAGCCGCCGCTGGGCCTGTCCACGATCGAGTTGCGGCAGTTCGAGAACAACCGTGAACTGGCGCTGGCTTACGCCCAGCAGGGCAACCCCGAACTCGCGGCCGCGCATTACGAGACGCAGTTCGGCAAGGAAGGCATCGACTGGCGCTGGGTGGCCGAGGCGTGCCGATGGCGCGTCAAGGCGGGCGACTTCGTGCGTGCGGCGGCGCACCTGGAGAAGCTCAAGCAGGCACTGCACCAACTGGGCGTCGATGTGGAACTCGAGCAGGCGATCGAGGAACTGCAGGGGCAACTGGCGGCCGCGTCGCAACGCGACAAAGCGGCGAACGGCGATGGTGAATCGAACTGAATCATGTCGTTGATCGATGCACATCTGCATCTACAGGATGCGCGGCTGATGGATGATCTGGCCGAAGTGTTGGGCCGCGCGCGAAAGGCGGGGGTGACGCGGTTCTGCTGCGCCGGTTCGTGTGAGGCGGACTGGCCGGTCGTGGCCAGGCTTGCGGGCGAGCACGAGGATGTTGCGGCGTGCTTCGGCGTGCACCCGTGGTACGTCGGCCAATGCAGCGCGGACTGGCGCGGCGCGCTCGCGCGGCAGCTTGACGCGATGCCCGGACCGGTCGGCGAGATCGGCCTGGACCGCTGGATCGAGCCCCGCGACGAGGCGCTGCAGGAGCAAGTGTTCCGCGCGCAACTGGCGATCGCCCGCGAGCGCGGGTTGCCGGCCGTGATTCACGTGCTGCGGGCGTGGGGCTGGTTCATGGACGTGATGCGCGAAGAGGCCCCGCTGCCGCGCGGGTTCCTGCTGCATGCGTACAACGGCAGCGCGGAACTGGTGCCGGAGCTGGTGTCGCTGGGCGCGCACTTTTCGTTCGGCGGCCATCACCTCCTGCCGCGCAAGAAGGCCGCGGCGGCGGTGATCCGGGCGATCCCGGACGATCGGCTGCTGGTGGAGACCGACGCCCCCGACATGCCGCCCCCGGAGCCGTACCGGCTGACCAACCGGCGCGACGATGCGGGCAAGCCGGTGAACGAGCCGGCCAACCTGCGCCTGATCGTCGAGGGCCTGTCGCGAATGCGCGGAGTGTCGCCGGCAGCCCTGGCGGCGCTGACCGCGAGCAACGCGGCGAGGCTGCTTAGCGTGGAGGCTTAGCGTCCGGCGGGGCGAGGGGCTCCAGCCACGGGCCATCGAGGCGCCGCGCGGTCAGAAGCGCCACACACCCCGAGGGGCGAACCTGAATCGACGCGCCGGCGGCATACGTCTAACCTGCTACTACCCCTTCTCCGGCATCGCCGACCAGTGGCCGTGCAGGATGCGCCATTGACCGTCTTCGCCTCGGACGACAATGAAGGTCGCCCGACCGCCCGTGCCGCCGGTGGGGCCTTCCGCGGCGAAGCCCGCCACCGCGTAGCCGACGTCGTCGGCCAGCAGGAAGGCGCGAATGCCGCTGTACTGCACGTGGTACGGCGTATCGGGGTGATCGTCGACCCACTTCAGGATGTCCTCGGCCACGTTCGCACCGAAGGGGTGGGGGATGTGGTCTTCGATCTCCGTGAATCGCGGGTCATCCAGCGCGAGAATGCGGCGGAAGGCCGCGGTGTCGCGCGTGTTCGCCGCCTGCTCGTACATGCGAATGGCTGTCACGATCGGTTCGGTGCCACCGTTGGCCATTGCGATGCTCCTTATGCCGTTTCCACGCGGCCGCGCCCTCGGCCGGCTGTTCACACCAGATGCTCCGCTGGCTGGTGGTGGGGTGAATCTACACCATGCCGCCGTCCCGCGTCACGGGCGCGGCGGCGAGTCCCGGCTCAGGGCTCGCCGCGAAAGAATCTGCGGGATTCCCTTGACAATACCAAACAGAAACCGTATAATACTGCCGGAACGCGCCGTCCGCGGTTGGCGGCGCGGCATCTCGATCCCGTCGCCGCGCGGCGACCGGCTCTCTCATGCGACCTGCCCCGACCCGGGATATACCAAACCAGGGAAAACCGGCCGAAACCAGCGGAAAAAGGTTGCACTTTTGATCGTTTTTTCGACCTGTTTGTTATGATTAAGCGCACCCACCCCCTCTCACGAGCTGAAATCACCGATTGGCACCATCAGACCCTAAGCCCTATGCACGCAGACCCTACAGACCGACAATTCTTGCTGTGTCCCGGTGAAATCGCCGACGACCTGTTTGCGTTGGGTCATTCGACGTGCGACTATTTTGCGCACTGCCGCCTAAGATTGGTCCGCCCCGGCCGTTGTCTTGGTGGCAAACGTCGTATCCCCTGCGACGCCTGAAACAAGGATGAAACCCATGTTCAGCCTCTGGTTTGCAGACGACAGTGCCGGCAAGCCGCCCGTGCCGCCGACGCCGCCCAAGCCCCCGGCGCCGCCCGCGCAGGCGAGTGCTTCCGGCAAGCCCCCGGCCGGCACGAAGCCGGTCGATCCCGAGGAGCCCGAACTCGAAGACGAGGAAGGCGTGGATGACAGCGACGTGGTCGCCGGCGTCATGGTCGGCATCATGCCCTGGGCGATCTCGTTCATCGTGCACGCGGTGATCATCGTGGTCACGATCTTCATCGCCTGGTCGGTCGTCCAGGTGCTGGAGGAGGATGACGAAGCCCCGCTCATAAACGACATCCGTTTCACGCCCACGCCCGGCGCGATGGTCGTGAAGAAGACCCAGAAGATGGAAGCCCAGTCGGCCAAGCGGTCGGTCTCGAAGAAGCAGGTGACCTCGAACAACCCCAGCCGCACGGAGATTCCCACGACGGATCTCGGCCGCGCGGGCGGGGGTGAAGCGTCCAGCAATCCGTTCGACGGGCAGGGCGAGGCGACCGGCCAGAGCTTCTCGAACTTCTACGGCCTGCCCGGCGGCAACGCCAAGCGCATCGCCTTCCTGATCGATGCTTCCGGCTCGCTGACCGACTCGCTGCCCTTCGTGCTGAAGGAACTGGACAACTCGATCGCCCAGATGGTCGATGAGCAGGAGTTCACCGTGATCTTCTTCCAGGACGCCGGGCGCAACCGCCAGTACATTGAGCTTCCGCCCACCGGCTGGAAGCGGGCGACCGGCGCGGCCAAGAGCGAAGCCTCGATATGGATGTCTCAACGCACCGCCCACATCGTGCCGGGGCATCGTGCCGATCCCATTCCGGCCATTCAGCGAGCGCTGGGCATGCGGCCGGACCTGATCTACCTGCTGTCGGACAACATCACCGGCAGCGGCCAGTGGGAACAGAACCAGGACGAACTGGTCGAGCAGATCAAGACGCTCAACCGCGCCGTGCAAGGGCGGCGGGTGAAGATCAACACCATCCAGTTCATCCACCCGGACCCGCTCGAGGGCATCAAGGACGCCTCCGGTGAGCGGATGAAGCCGACGCTCGAACTGATCGCCGACAGTTCCGATGGCAAGTATCGATTCGTCGGCAAGGGCGAACTGGGCCTGGCCCGGGACTAGCAAACGTTCGGTCGGTGACGCCCGAAGATGGAAGGCGGCGGCGCAAGCCGCCGTGACGGACGACCGGCAGGCGACGGGACGCGGAAGACCTCGGGTCGGAAGCGACGCCTGCCGGCACCAGGCCCGGCCCGGTCACCTCGGGATGTGACCGGGCGCGCGTCAGCCCGAAAGGGCCGACACCCGGCCGCCGTAGACAGCGCCCTGAGGCACGTCGAGCCGCTGCAACGGCGGCTCGCATGCCGAGCCCGGGATATTGGACAACGCAACGCCGATGCGGTTCAATGTCTCGATTCAGCACCACAGGGGCATGCCGCCGCGGACCATGGCGGCTTGGGACGCGAGTTCGGCGGCCACGTGGCCGCCCGTTGCCGCGCTTCGAGTCAGCGCGGCGGGAATCGCCCGTACCGGCTTGCGCCGGTGACTCACCGACCCGCCCGGATGCCCGACATGACCGACAACCGCCACCATCACACTCGCCCCGCTTCGCGCGGCGAGATGCGCCTCGCGCTGATCACGCTCACGTGTCTCGCCATCCTCACCGGGACCGCCGCGGGCGATGAGCTTCGCATCAAGAACAGCACCATCCCGTACACCAAGCTCACTGTCGAGCGGATCGCGGACGGCCAGGTGTACTACGTCATGGATGCCACGGGCAACGCCGGCACGCGCGATGTCGCCATGGTCGAACTGATCAAACTCGATGACTACCCGCAACTCGGACAGGCCGAAGACGCCATCCGCGACAACCCGCCGAACTACACCGCCGCGATCAATGCCTTCCAGTCCGTCGCCAACCAGGCCAAGCAGGACTGGCTGCGCCACTGGACGGACTATCGGCTGGTGACCGTCGCCGCCGATGCCGGGCGTCCGCGCGTGGCGGCGGCGGCCTACCTGCGCCTGGCCCGGGCCAACGAGCGGGACTACCTGGGCAATCCGCCGGTCGAGGCCGTGCGACGCGCCGAGCGGCGCGAGAAGGCCCGCATCATCGAAGAACTCGAAGGCGCGCTCCGCACCGTCCCCGAGGGCGCGGCCCTCACCGGCGTGCGCCAGTTGCTGGAAGCGGCGCGAGCCGATGTTCCCAGTTCCAACGACGACAACGACGAAGACACCACCGGCAACGGACCAGCCGAACAGGAACCGCCGGTCGCGATGACCTCCGTCGGCGGGCGGTACATCCCCGGCGACGCCATCGGCAAGATGCTCGAGAACGACGAGGCGAACGCGGCGCTGGATGCGATCGAGAAAAGGCTCAAGTCGCCCGGGGCCGGCCGCGCGCTGCTGTTCTACGAGCGCGGCCTGGCGCGCCTGATGCTCGCCGAATCGGCCGAAGACGCCGGGTCGCAGGTGAAGCTGGTCAAGGACGCCGGGCTGGATTTCGCGCGGGTGATGATCTACTTCCGTTACACCACCTACGCCACGCCCGCCACTGTCGAGCTGGGCTTCGTGCACGAGCACCTCGGCCGGTTCGACATCGCCGCGCGGCTGTATGACCAGGCCTACGAAGATGCCGGGAAACTGCCCGCGATGCAGTCCCTGCGGGAGCGAATCGAGAAACTCAAGCGTGGCTTGAACGAGCGACGCAAGGCGGCCGGCGACGGCAGCAACTGACAAGCCCATACCGGCCCCGGCATGCCGGCCGGGCAGCGGAAGACCATCAAAGGAGCTTTGGATGCGAGGCAAGTTGATTTCACGATTGAGCGCCCTGGCCATGTTGCTGCTCATGGCGGCCCCCGCCATGGCCCAGGATACGACGACCTCCGGTGGCAAGAGCGTGTTCCTCATGTTCTTCTACTCCGGTGACATCCTCGGCACCGCCATCATCTGGCTGCTGGTGCTCATGTCCATGGCGACCATGGGCTTTGTCATCATGCTGCTGATCACCTACCGCCGCTCGGCCGTGGTGCCGGATGAGGTCAGCATGGAACTCGAGGCCATGCTGCAGGAGAAGCGCTACCGCGAGGCCATCGAGTTCTCCTCCAACGATCCGTCCTACCTGGGCAAGCTCGTCGCCTCGGGCCTGAGCGAGGCGAGCAACGGCTACGGCGCGATGGAGCGCTCAATCGAGGAGACGGCCGACGCGGAGACCACCCGCGCCCTGCGGCCGGTCGAGTACCTGAACGTGATCGGCAACATCGCGCCGATGATGGGCCTGTTCGGCACGGTGTACGGCATGATCCGCGCCTTCGAGCGTCTGACCCGCGCCACCGGCCGGGTCGACCCGAACGAGCTGGCCGCGGGCATCTCGACCGCCCTGGTCACCACGTTCTGGGGACTGATCGTCGCGATGCCGGCGCTGCTGTTCTACGCCCTGATCCGCAACAAGATCGACGCGATGACGGCCGACGGGCTGATCATGGCCGAGGAGTTGATCCGACCGTTCAAGCCGTCCAGTCGCAAGGGCGGCTCGTCGTCCTCTTCCTCCCGTCGCGGTGACAAGCAGAAGCAGCCGTCGCCCAAGCCTTCGGGCGGCAGTGGCGGCCCGGGCGCCGCCCCGCCGCCGCCGCCCGGCAAGTGACGCCATGAAAGGTTTGCAGGCCGCGCGGCCATGACGGTCGCCGCGACGTAGAGATCAACAGGCCGCAAGCGGAGTGACGCATGGCCAGTTCGCAGGTACACCGAAAAGGTCCGACCGCACCGGACATGAACCTCACGCCGATGATCGACGTGGTGTTCCAGCTCATCATCTTCTTCATGCTGGTGAACAACATCATCAGCGAGGAAGCGGTGCAGATGATCGTGCCCGCACTGCAAGATCCGGTGGTGAAGAAAGCGCCGGAAGAGATGAAGAAGATCACGGTCAACATCGTGCCGCCGCTGGACGTGCGCGATCGCCGGCGGGAGCCGGGGTATATGCGCCAGTCGTTCGACGCCCTGGGGGTCAAGATCGGCGCATCCAAGCTCTATCCGCTGACCGACGAGGCGTTGGAGCAGGTTACGGACTACCTCAAAGCCGAAACGGCCGAGGGCGAGTTGACCCGATTGTCGGAGAAGAATCCGAATCCGGTGCAGATCCTGCTCCGCGCCGACGCGGCGACGAAGTTCGCGGATGTGGCGCGCGTCATCAAGGCCATCACCGCCGCGGATATCTCGGACATCCAGCTCATCGCCTACGAAGAAGAACAGGCCGACCTGAAGGGAAGGGGAGGCTAGCCCATGGCGCTCGATCGCACCAAGTACAACGACGACGAGACCACGCACCATCGCGGCTCGAAAGTACGACGCCATCGCGGTAACGTGAAGATGCAACTGAACCTCACGTCCATGATCGACGTGGTGTTCCAGTTGCTCATCTACTTCGTCGTCACCGCCACCTTCATCATCGACGAGGGACTGCTGGCGGCGAAGCTGCCCACGGGGCCCGGCGAGCCCAAGCCCATCCCTGAACTGGCACGGGACTCGAAGATCTTCGTCCGTTCGGTCGACCGCTACAACTACCAGATCAATATCGAAGGCTACGGGCGGGTCGAGGGCTTCGACGAATTGCAGCGAATTCTCAAGGAATTCCAGGTCGGCTCGGGCAGTCCGGCCGCCTACCTGAAACAGGACGACCCGGTGAAGATCATTCCGGATCGCGACGTGATGTGGCAGCACGTGGTCAACACGTTCAACGCCGCGCGCGCCGCGAAGTACACCAACGTGACATTCGCCGAAGCGGAAGGCTAGCCGCCCGCGGTCGAAAGGCGAACCCCCATGCATCGTTGCACAACACGCAAGCGTAACCTGATCGGGACCGGGCGATGCGTCGCCGCGCTCGTGTGCCTGTCGGTCCTCGGCGCCTGCCAGTCGTCGAGGCAATCCGAGCCACGCGAACCCGCGGTGCACATGGAGAAGATCAACGGCGTGAGCTTCGCGGTGCTGAACGTGTGGGTCGCCGACACCGGCGGCTACGGCGCGCCGGTGATATGCCTGGGCGGCAAATCGTTCGGCGCCGAGGACCCGCGCGCGATGCACGACGCCGTGCGCGCCCTGGCCGCGCAGTACGCGCAGTTCCGCGTTCGTTTCGTCCGCCCGCAGGACCTGCGGCAGCGCGAGGCCGTGCAATTGATGCAGTGGATGAAGGAAGAACTCAAACTGACGATTGATGTGTCGTCGGCGCATCGCTCGTCATAGCGAACGGACGCCGCGCCGGTCGGCCCGGAGTTTGCGAGGCAAAATGTCAGACGGCCGCATTGCCATCCCGATCATCGTCCTGCTGGCCGCGTTGCTGCTGGGCGGCGGCCGAGCGCCGGCCCAGTCCGACCGGCTGGACCCTGACCGCCTGGCCCGCGAGCTTGAGCGGCAGGGCATGACCGAACTGCTCGAGCACCTGCTGGAGACAGAAGGCGATCAGTTCTCCGACACGCGCAAGCAGGAACTGCGCATCGCCATCTACGAGGGGCGCTATCGCAATCGATCGCTGACCCTTGAGCAGCGGCACGAAGCGCTTGACCGGATGCTCGAGGCGTACGGCGAACTGATCAGAAGCGCGAAGGGCGATCCGCTTCGCGCCGTCTGGCAGACCGACTACGCCGAGATGATCATCCTGCATCACCTTCGGCGGCGCAGCGACGAGGCGCTGCTCTTCTATGATCTGGGTGTGCCGACGAAGGAACAGCGCGAGGCCGTCGAGAAGTACATCCCTATCGCGTTCGAAATGCTCGCCGATGCGGATTACGCCTTCTTCGACATGGCCAGCTACCTACCCAAGCAGCCCGATTTCCACGAGAAGTACGTCGCCACCGGCCTCTGGCGCAAGATGCAGCGCGTCTACAAGAACGCCAAGACACCGTACTACACGGTCTACGCCGCGTATTACCTGGCGAAGCTGCCCGACTCGCACCCGTACTATCAGACGCTGCGCAAGAACCCGATCATTCCCGACCAGGCGGCCGAACCCGAAGGCGAGCGCGATCGCCTGCTGCGTCTGGCGATGGTCCAGTCCGATCCTTTCACCGACCCGAACGACGACGCGTTCAAGAGCTTCCGTCCCGAGATGACCGCCTTCAAGGCGCTCATCCAGATGCGGCTGGGAGACTACAAGGCCGCCGAGAAGACGGCGACATCCGTCCTGCGGATGGGGGCGCGGCACACCGAGCCGCTGATGGCCGACCTGGCCCGCGCTGTCGCCCTCGATGCCCTGAACAAGACCCAGGACGCCGTCGATGTCCTCAAGAAGCGTTATGAAGAACCGATTCCCGGCAACGCCAAGCACCCGCGCTACCGCCTGCTGGTCATCGACTGCATGCACCGCATCCTGCGCAAGCGCGCCGAACAACTGACCAACGAGACGGCGCGGCGTCAGAAACTCGCCGACGCTTACGAGGTCTACAACATCCTGTTCAATGACAAAGAACTCGGTGACGTGGCCGAAGGACTGAAGGGCTACGTCTTCAAGCGCTGGGAATCGCAGTTCTCCGATGATATGAAGGTCGCGGATCTGCCGCCGATCGTGCTGATGGCGCTGGGCCAACTGGCCACGGCCGAAGGTGAACGGCTGCTCTACGAATCGCGCCAACTGTCCGGCGAGGGGGCCGAGAAGAAACTGGCCGAGGCGCGGGCCAAGTTCAGCCGCGCCATCGAAGCCAACAAGCTGCTGGTCAATATGAAGGGCGTGTCGAAGTCGACCAAGGCGACGGCGATGTACAACCTCGGTCGCGCGATGTACGAGATGGATCGTGTTGACCTGGAGAACCTGCTGGCCGCGACGACGATCTGGGTCGATCTTGCCGAGGACGGCACGCTCCGCGACCTGCCGGTCGCCCAGAAAGCCATCGACCATGCTTCGGAAGTGCTGCACAACGAAACGCTGCGGCGTCCGGCCGACGCCAGGCTGGCCAAGGCCTACGAGCGTGCGATGGTCGCCCTGTTCAAGTATCACGCCGACAGCAGTATTGCCCACGATCTGGCGCTGCAGTACGGCTTCACGATGCTGCAGCAGAACGGGCACTATCTTGAAGCGATCACGGTCTACTCGACGGTGCCGGCCGACCACGTCGACTACTGGGAAGTGCAGCGGCAGATGCTGACCGCCGCCTACGCCCTGTACGAACAGGACGGCACACGCGAGGCGCGTGAACTGGCGGAGTCCCGCGCCGGCAGCGCGCGTCGTGAGGCGAGCCAGGCGGCGGCCGAGCTTGAGCAGCAGATCGGCCAGGCTTCCAGCGACGAACAGCGCAGGCAGTACCGGCGGCGCCTCGCCGAGGCGACCAACGTCGAAGGCCATGCGCGGCTGGTGCTCGCCCGCATCGAGCTGGCGCAGGGCAACACCGGCCAGGCCGCATTGGCCATGGGTGATGACTGGCGGACACGCTTCGGCAGCGACGACGATGTGCTGCCGGAGTTTCTCGAGTTGTCAATCCTGATCAACGTGAAGCGCCGCGATTCGGAAGAGACCATTCGCTCAGCCGAGCAGATGATGACGAAGTTCCCGCGCAAGGCCGCGCTCGTCATCAGCGGCGTGCTGCGCCGGCTCGAACCGGAAGTCGAAAAGGCGCGGCGCATCTGGCTCAACGCCCGAACCGCCCAGGAGAAGCGTGATTTCCGCCAGGAACTCGATGCGTTGACCGACAGCGGCCAGAAGTTGGGCGCGCTGCTGCTCGACTGGGCGCTGACGGAGTTGAAGAAGGGCGGCGATGACGTGACCCGCGCGGACATGGCCGAGTACTATCGCATCCATGCCAAGGCCCTTCGCATGGCGGGCGAGTACAAGAAGGGCATCGAATCGCTTGAGGCCGGCCGGCAGTACGTGAAGAACGATCCGAATCTCAAGCTCGAACTGGCCGAACTCCACTACGACAAGGGCCGTTGGCTGGTGGCGCAGAACCAGAAACAGGAAGCGATTCCCGCCCTCGCCGAAGCGGCGAGCATCTACCGCGAGTTGGAAGAAGCCTTCCGCGAAGCGGCGCTGGATCGCCGTGAAGCCGAAGCAATGGCGAAGCGCCAGTTCGGCATCGAGACCACCGAGGAAGACGTGGAACTGATGTACAGCGTCGCCCGCCGCATGTTCTGGCATTCCTCCGCGCGGCAATTTGAGATCGCGGTGCTCGCCGAGCAGGACCTCGAGGACATCGCCCTGCGCAAGAAGGCCCTTGAACGACTCGATCCCAACCTCGGCGGTGCCGAATACGCGAAGCGGTTTGACGACGCGGTCACCGACGCGCGCCTCAAGCTGAGCGAATGAGGCGGCCTACGAGGCGGGCGGGCGCCAAGGGGCGTTGCCGCCCGACGCCAAGTCGACCACATACACGTGTGACGCCGCACCTTCGCCGCGGTTGTACGTCAGCCAGCGCCCGTCCGGCGACATGTGACAATGCGGATGCGAATACTGCCCCTTCGGCTCGTCCCAACGCGTATCGTGCCGGGCCAGCACTTCGATGTGCGGCCGCCCGTCATCACCCGCCTGTCCGTAGTCCAGTGAGCACACCTCGTTCGGCGTCACCAGCCCGTCGGTCAGGAACAGTTCCCGCGTCGTGTGCGTGCATGCATGGCCGTAGAAGAAATGCCCCTCGAACACCCACTCCCACAGCAACAGGCCTTCGCGATCAGCCACCCCGATGTACTGCCCGCAGGCGTCAGGCGGCGGGTAGTCCACGCCCTCCGGCAAGTGGCGGCCGTGGTAGTAGATGCGCTGCCCATCGCGGCTCCAGTTCGTATGAATCTGGAACCCGTTGCGATCGCGGCGCTCGATCTCCTTCATTTCACCCGTGCTGCGACGGTACGTCCAGGCGCGATTCGTCCGGCCGTCGTCACCACCCCAACTGAAACGCGGCGGCCAATCGCGATCGATCAACCAAAGGTCCGCGTCACTCGGGCACACCTGCGTGTGGTTGCTGCCCGCCACCGGTTCGTGCATCACTTCTTCGCAGGCGCCGGTGGCGACCTCCACTTCAAGGTACGTCAGCGGCATGCCTCCGTACGTATCCACGAAATGCTGAAACACGGCCAAGGGCCCGTTCGCGGCCACCTCCGCCGGCGGGCGCGGCATGCGGTTGAGGATGATGCGCGATCCGTCGGGCGTCGGCGCGGGCGGCGCGATTCGATAGCCCTCACCGACGTCCGCCACCAGCACGCGCCGCGCGAGCGTCTTCAGATCGTAGAGCACCAGCCGACGGCCCTGCGAGATCGCAACGTGGTGTGTCGGCTGCACCATCGTCATGCTCTGCCCGCACAACCCCGAAGCCGAGGGATCGGGCGAAACATCCACCACCACCGAATCACCCGTCTCGCAGTCAGCCAGAATGATCGCCGAGCAGTCCTCGCGCGAAGTCACGTAGACCATCTGCCGGCTGTCGGCCGTGAAACAGGCGTTCAGGTGGTACGTCGGCGTCTGGTTGCGGCTGCCCCGCGACGAAAGCTTGCGCGTGAGGCGGCCTGTCGCCCTGTCGGGAAACGTGGTCGAATCGTTGAACGCCTGGCCGGGATGAAGCATGGGGGTGTCTTCGCTTTCAAATGTGCAGCGTGTCTTACGGAAGGGACCTCAGATCACGAGCGCCCCCTGGTCGGCCAGCAGGTGTCGCAGTTTGTCGGTGTCAACTTCGGCCACCGACCGATGGCTGTCAAGCGCAAGCTGCGCCGCGACGCCGGCGGCCTGGCCCATCTGCGCGCAGTTGATCTGCACGCGAATCGCACCGTACGCCCCTTCGTCCGCGTCGACGCAGCGGCCGGCGACCAGCACATTGCGCGAGCCGCGCGGGACGAGACAGCGGTAGGGCACCTGGTAAAACGTCGCCGGTGTCTGCCCATCGGGCAACCAGCGCGATGTCTCGCGCGTGCCGTCGCAGCGCACCGTCGTCTCCTCGCCGTTCAGGTAGCGGAAGACCAGGCCGTCACCATCCGCGAAGTGCACATCGACGCGATAGCTGCCGTTGGCGATGGCGTCGGGAAAGCGTTGGCCGCTGAGCACTTCCTTCTCCGTCAGCTTGTGCAGGCATGTCGTATGCCGCGTATCGCGGATACCGACCATCCAGGCGAGCGACAGCAGAGCGACGTTCTCGCCGCCGGGCTGCTGTCGCACGATGTCCAGCATGGCCCGCACCTGCCGGCGACCCTCGATTTCGGTCTTCGTCAGTTCGTCCGCATCCGCGCAGTTCGCGCCGTGAATGCGTGTGCCGGCCACCATGAAGGTATCCGTCTGGCCGGGGATCCGCGTGCCCCAGAGGAACCCGGGCCGCAGCGCATTGGGATACTTCGGATCGAATACCAGGCTTCGCAATGTGCCGTCGGGCTTGTCGCCCAGCGCGAGCATGCCCTGCAGCACGGCGCAGGTCGTCGGCGGCTGGAGATTCTCGTTGCGCCACATCTCAAAGCCGGCGCGATGGGCCAGGTCTCCATCGCCGGAGGCATCCACGAACACGCCCGCCTTGATCGCCCGCCGACCGGACTTGTCTTCGATGACAACCGCTTCGACCTCACCGTCCTCGCGCATCACCGGCGCGACGAACCGCGCATGCAGGAATGGCCGCACGCCTGCCTCCTTGATCATTTCGTCGAATTCGATCATCAGTTCGGCGGGATTGAACACATGCTGGCGATGATGGCTGACAGGCCCGCAGTCGTCCACGGCGTTGCGCTTCTTCAGCCGTTCCATCGTTTCGTAGGGCAGTCCCGCCACGATGCGCTTCCTGCCTGGTTCGTCATATTGCTTATGCCAGATGATGACCATGCTGGCGGTGGCGGTGCCGCCGAAACCGCCGAGCGCCTCAACGATGGCCACCTTCGCCCCCAGCCGCGCGGCCGCGATCGCCGCGAACACCCCCGTGGGACTCCCGCCGATCACACAGACATCGCATTCGTGGCAGACGGGCGTATCGCGCGCGGGTTCATGGATCGTGGTCATGTCGGTCTCTCCTGTGATCCGCCTTGCTCATTCGCGCGGCTCGAAGCGGCAAACCAGGTCGTACGGCTTGCCGCCCAGCCAGTCAGCCACGCTGCGGTCTTTCACCATTGCGATCTTCAGCGTATCGCAAGTGAAGCGCGCCGAGAAGTTGCTCTCCAGTGCGCGGCCCATGCCCTCGAGCACCAGCAGATCAGCATCCGCCGCGTCGCGGGCCAACTCTCCACTGACCTGAGACAGGTCGATCAGCGGCAGATGGTTGCCCGAGTTCACCGACTCCATGCGGGACGTACCGAGCTGTTCCGCGATGGCGGGGTCCAAGCCGGCCGCCCGCGCCAGGACCTCGCCCAACTCATCGAACGTGATGTCATTCAGCGAGGGTTGGTCGTTCGCGGCCAGAAGCACGTTGACCCCCCGCCGGGCCAGTTCGCGCCCGAACGGCAGCATCCCCAGCACCACATCGGCCCCCGCGTTGTCGACGAAAAGCAACGCCTTGCGCCAGGGGCACGCATCCCAGCAATCGGCCCACGCGTCATAGTCGTCGATCAGCCACGGCCGATCGGGCAGTTCCCGCCGCGTCCGCTGGAAGTCCGTCCCGTGCTTGCGGAATCGTTCGACCGAATCGGCGACGCCGAGGTCGAAGATGTTGCCGGCGAAGATGCCGCGCGTCAGCGGCATCAGGCGCGCCGCGTCTTCCCACGCGTCGATCTGTGCGAGCACCTCGGGCAGCAGGTCAAGCGCCAGATCATTCTCCCGCGCTTTCACCGCGCGATGCGGATCGTCGAAGCCATGCTCTTGCATAATCCGATCCCGCACTTCATCCACGCCCATCAGCGTCATGGGCTCCACGCTGGCCGGATCCGCCTGCATTCGATGAAGGAAATCGATGAACGCCTGCTTTGCTGCCTGCGCATCGGCTCGGCTCTGTGGCGAGTCGCCGCGCGTCTCGATCGCGTGCGCTACCACGCTGTCAATCTGCCGTGTGAATGCCGCCACCCAATATGCAAGCAACGCCGGGTCTTCCAGCAGCGGCAACTCGTTCGCCTTGTAGCGGTCCGGATCAGCAAGCAGCGGAAACACAGCCATACCCATCGCCGCAGCGCGGCTTACTCCTCACAGGTCGATGAACACCTTCATACAGGACTGCCCCTGCTCGTCGATGAAGCGATAGGCATCCGCATACTGTTCGAACGGGAAGTGCCGCGAGTCCAGCGGCTCGACGACGACCTTGCCGCCTTCAATCAGCGACACCGCCTGCGCATAGTCGCGCTTCTGGTACATCAACGTTCCGGTGATTGTAAGCTCGCGGTCCTGCACCAGCGCCAGGTCAATCGCGGCCGGCTCCTCGTACACGGCAACGACCACGATGGCGCCGCCCTTGGCGACATGCTTCACCAATTGACCCATGGCCGCGGGCGCTCCGGCACAGTCGAACGCCAGCGAGAATCCCTCGTCGCCGAACGCTTCGCGCGATGCATCATCCAGGGAAAGCGTGTTCGCGTTGAACGCATGCTCGATCCCGCACGCCCGCGCCACTTCCAGCCTGTAGTCGCTCACATCCGTGATCATCACGCGCGCCCCCGCGGCGCGAAGCACCTGCGCCGCCAGGTTACCGATCGGTCCAGCGCCGATTACCGCCACGTTGCAGTCCCTCACCACGCCACCACGCGCGGCGGCGTGCACCGCCACTGCCACCGGCTCCACCATCGCGCCCTGTTCGAAGGTGAATGCTTCGGGCAGTTGCACGATCTGGTCTTCGTTTACGACGAACACATCCCTGGCCGCCCCAGGCGCCTGGAAGCCCTCGACCTTGAGTTGGTCACAGATGTGGTAGTCCCCGCGTCGACAGGGCGGGCACTTACCGCATACTTGCTGGGGAGTGGCCGTGACCTTGATACCCGGCCGCACGTCCGTCACGCCGGTGCCGACTTGCTCGACAACGCCCGCATACTCGTGGCCCTGGATCACCGGGTAGGAGGTGAACGGATGCTTCCCGTGGTTGACGTGCACATCCGAGCCGCACACGCCGATTCGCCGCACGCGGATGGCCACCTGCCCGGCGCCAGGCGTCGGAGCGGGAACATCGTCATCGATCCGGATGACCCCCGGTGCGGTCATGGTTGCCTGTCGCATGGCCGTGACTCCTGCCTCGGGCTCAAGTGTAGTGCCCGCCGACAGGTGCGGCCAGCAGAGGCCAGAGCGCACAAAACAACGGCCGCCAGGGGCGGATCGGCCCGGAAGCCGTCCCGCCGCAGGCGACCGTCTTGGGAGAGTATAACGCAAAACGTACGATCTAGTGCCGTTTCCAGTCAGCCAGTTTCGCATACATGGTTGATCACGCAACTT
>CAZHJL010000062.1:0-30155 GCA_964532795.1 uncultured Phycisphaeraceae bacterium
AAACATACTGGAACCACGCCGCCTGAAACGGTGCCCCAGTCTGTGGTCGCACCCACACCGGCGGCTCTTCCACCGGGCCTGCGAACGCGTGCATGCAGGCGGTGAAGCCGCGCGCGCAACGCAGTATCCACGATCCAGGATCACCCTCTCACGGATTCTCCATACGGTCGACCGTGCCCGCCGCGAAGATATTCACCGGCGTGCGCGGCATCGACGTCCACGACCAGGCGACCTCGACCTCGGGCCCCACGTTCCAGTCAACATGCGCATCGCCCCAGCCAATGTGACCCTCCCACGGGCCGCCGGGTGACCAGTAGCTGGCGTCCTGTCCATTGAGTTGCTTGTCACTCAGGAAAGGCACATCGGCACGCGTGGAATCGGTCCAGTACAAGCTGTCGCTGCTGAGCATCGCGTAGTCCACGTGGTCGCGCGTCAGCAAGTGCAGGTTCTGGCTGTTCAGCCGCGGGCCCGCGTAGGGGAGGGAACCCAACGGATTGACCAGCAGGCGGGGGTCCAGCGGATTCGAACTCTTCGCACAGAGGGTCTGAAAGCGCTCGAGCGTGGTCATGCCCGTGCCCTCGCCGACGAGCTTGCCACTGGCGGTGGCGTCCACAAGGATATACTTGCTGATGCCCATCATGTTGTTCGAGTTCTCGATCCTGCGCGCCGCCCGCCGCGCGGCCCCGAGGGCCGGAAGCAGAATCCCGATGCACATGGGTATCAACACCACCCCCACCGCGGCCAGAACAATCCACACCACCCAACTGCTGCTCTTCTTTGGCGGCTGGTACTGCGGGTCATACGGATAACCGCCCGGCGGATACTGCGGCGGGTACTGCGACGGCTGCTGGAACTGTCCGGGCGGCGGGGGCGGCTGCTGACTCATCGTAGGGTCCCTCAAGGAAGCGGAGACAGGCTCCCGGATACTCGACCATGACAGCACTCTACCAGACCGTCCGAAGATGGAACAGTCGTGGAAGATCCGGCCCGCGTCGGACGCAGGCTCCCCTCGACGCGGCCTGGCTCAATCGTGACGCATCACGATGTCCTTCGACACATTGCCCGCGAAGATGTCGTCCGCGCCGTCGCCGGCCGTCTTGAGCGTCTGGCTTGTCTCGTATGTCGCGCTCGCATCACCCCACGCGACGCAGCCTTCCCACGGGTCGGCCCAGATGCTGCCGGTGCCGATCAGGCGGTCCGCCACCAGCGGCACGTTCGACTGCGTACTGTTTGTGTACCAGGGGCTGTCCGCATCCAGCAACGCGTAAGAGAAGTTCTTCAACGTCAGCGGCGAACTGCCGTCCCACGCCTCCTTCTGGTCGTCCCGCGGGGCGATCAGCAACTCGCCGTCAATCGGCTGTTTCTGCATCAGCGCGGCCAACTGCTCCGTGGCCGTATCGCCTTTCGGGAATCCAGGCGTTGCCGTCGGGTCGTCTTCGCCCGGCATCGCTTCCATCGTGTAGGTGTTGGCATAGAGCACCATGCTCTGGGCGAGCATCCGGACCTGTGTGGTGTTCTTCAGGCGGTTCGCCGCACTGCGCGACGCCTTGAGCCCGCCGCACGCCGGCACGATCACGCATGCCATGGCCAGCGCCAGCAACGTTCCGCCGCCGATCAACCTCAGAATGAACCGCGAACTCGTATCCCGTATCTTCGTATGCATCGAAATGCCTCCAGTCGTTCATGCCCGATCGAATCCGCCCCGGGCGGCGGCCTGACGCCGCGCCCCACGATCAGAATGGTAACCGACCGCCGTTGGTCGTGTACAGGCGATGCGATTAGATTACGCGGCTGATGCAACAAGAAGGAGACAGACCCCCGTCCCCGGCTGCGGGCGCGTCGGACGAGATCGTCTATCTCGCCCCGAAGCCGCGCTGGTGGCAACGCGACAGGCTGCGCTGGCTTGGACGGCTGGGCGACTGGGCGCGCCGGAACCCCTTTCCCCTGTTGCTCATCGTCATGGTGTGCATCGTCTACGCCAACAGCTTCGGTGCGCCATTTCTCTTCGATGACTTCGACAACATCGTCAGGAAGGACGAGATCCACACCCTCACGCCGCTGAGCAAGTTCCTGCACCTTTCGAACCGCCCGCTGGTGGATGTGGTCAACGCGGTGAACTTCGCCCTGGCCGAGTGGAGCCGCGTCGGCTGGCACTGGACGAACCTGGGCATCCATGTCATCGCGACGTTGGCGTTGTATGGCATCGTCCATCGCACACTGCAGTGGCCGGCGCTGCGCCGGCGCGTCGGCAAAGCCGCGCGGCCATGGCTGGCGCTGGCCGCGACCATGGTCTGGGCCGTCCACCCGCTCAACACCCAGGCCGTCACCTACATCATCCAGCGCAGTGAATCCATGATGGGCATGTTCGTCTTCCTCGGGCTGTACGCGTCCATCCGCTACATGCAGCTCGATGAAGCCCGCCATGAGGAAGACCCGCAGCCCGACGCGCCGATTACGGGCAATTGCCCTGCTTGCTGTTGGCGCTGTTGCACGCAATCGCGCGGCTGCTGGGCGATCGCGGCATTCCTCTTCATCTCGCTGGGACTGATGAGCAAGCAGGTGGCGGTGGTCGCGCCGCTGGTCGTGCTGCTGTACGACTGGGTGTTCGCACGTTCGTTCATCGGCACGCTCCGCCGCTGGCCGCTGCACCTGTCGGTGTTCACCACGTGGCTGTGGCTGCTATGGATTCTGCGCATGGGCGAAGCGCTCACGAACGACGCCTCGGGCGGTTTCGGCGTGCGCGATCTGACCTGGATCGAATACTTCCGCACCCAGCCGCAGGTCATCCTCGAGTACCTGAAGCTCAGCTTCGTCCCGCTGCGGCAATGTTTCGACTACAAGTGGCCGGTGATGCCCAACTGGGAACTCGCCGCGCCGTACTTCGTAATCGTGGGCGCGCTCGGGACCGTCGCCCTGGTCGGTCTCGTGCTGCGTCGCTGGTGGGGTTTCCTCGGCGCATGGTTCTTCCTGACACTCGCGCCGACCTCCAGCATCCTGCCGATCCTGGACCTGTGCGTCGAACACCGCATGTACCTGGCGCTGGCGGGCGTGACGACGCTGGTGATCGCCGTCGCCTACCGGGTGGTGGGCAAACGCTGGGTCGAATGCGAAGACGGGCGCGTCCGGCGCGGCCTCGCCGTCGCGCTCATTGCGCTGGTCGGACTGCCGCTGGGGATTCGCACCATCGTGCGCAACCACGACTACCGGTCGGACCTGGCCATCTGGCACACCGCCGTCGACCACCCGATCGGGCAGTACAACGGCCGCGCGTGGAACAACCTGGCGACGACCTACTCCAATCGCGGCGACCGGGTGACGGCGCTCGAATACTTCGAGCGCGCATCGCGTGTCGACCCGCGATTCGTCCTCGCCGCGGCGAACGTCGGCATCGTGCTGCGCAACGAGGGCCGCTACCGGGAGGCCATCCCATGGCTTCATTTCGCCGTCAATCTGCACGGCAAAAGCTACGCGCGCGGGGCATACGTGCAGGTGGTGCTGGCCGACGCCTACGAATCGCTCGGCGCCCGCGGCCGGGCCATCCACTGGTACGAGAACGCCCTTTCCATCAAGGACGACCTCTACGACGGCCACAACGGCTACGGCGCCATCCTCGCACAGATGGCCGGCGAGGCGGACACCGACGATGAACGCCGCGAGCTACTGACCCGCGCGGCGTCTCACTTCAAGCGCGCCGCCGAACTCAAGCCGGGCTCCACGAGCATCCTCCTGAACCTCGCCAAGGCACACGTCGAATTGGGCAATCGGCGTGAGGCCGAAAGGGCGCTGAAACAGGTACTCGACCCGCCGCCCGATCCGGACGAGCCCGACGCGAACCAGCCGCGGGCCTCGGATGTCATCCGGTGGGCGACGCTCAAGGCGGCGTGGCTCGAGATGGCTTTCGCCCGCAATCACCTCGAGCAGCGATCGCCGACCCACGAAGCGCACGTGGAAGTGTTGATGCGCATCGAATCGCGTCGCTCGCCGATCGACGATTTCGTCGAAGCCAGTTGGCGGCTGGGCAGGCTACTGGGCGAAGACGGCCGCGCGGCCGAATCGCTGCCGATCCTCCGCCGCGCCGCGGGCCTGGCGCCGCTGGATTTCGACGTGCGCAAGACACTGGCCCGCGCGCTTCTCGGGGCCGGCGAGCACCGGGAGGCGGTGGATGCCTATCACGTGGCCCGCATGCTCAAACCGCGCGACCTGGATGTGCGGCTGGGCATGGGCACGGCCCTGAACAGCCTGGGCATGTGGGGACCGGCCGCGGACGAGTTCGCCGCCGCGCTCGACATCGACGCGGACGATCTTGAGGCCATGAAGCAGTTGGCGTGGATCCGGGCCACCGCGGATGACGATGCGGCTCGCGACGGGGAAGAAGCCGTCGCCCTTGCCGCCAAGGCGGTCGCGATCACGGACGCCAAGCAGGTTGCCCCGCTGGCCATTCTCGCCGCGGCGAAGGCCGAGCAGGGGCAGTTCGCAGACGCGTTGGATGCGATCAACAAGGCGATCGAACTGGCCCGGCGATCGAGTACGGATGACATCGCGCGGCTGGAAGCCCAGAAGCAGCAGTTCGAGCGAGGCCTGCCGATCCGCGTCAGCGGGAACTGAGCCGCAGGCAGAAAAAAACCGGCCAGGTGTCGCCACCTGGCCGGCTGGAAGTCTTGCTGCAGGCTGACCATGTCAGCCGTCGGGATTATGGATTCTCCATCTTGTTCGACGAGCCGCCGAAGATGTTCTCGGCGCTGTCGGCCCAGGCCACCTTCACTTCGCGCTCGCCATTCCAATCGACGTGGGCATCGCCCCAGCCGATGTGGCCCTGCCACGGGCCGTCCGGCGACCAGTAACTCTTGTCGCTCTTGGTCTCCATGTCGCAGACGAACGGCACATCGGCCCGCGTGTCGTCACGCCAGTACTGGCTGTCACTGTCCAGCATGGCGTAGTCGACGTGCTTGTTAGTAAGGTTGCCATAGTTGTTCTCATCCAGACGGTTGCCATCGTAAGCCGTCTGACCCAAGGGGTTGACCAGCAGGCGCACATCCAGCGGATTGGAACTCTTGGAAGCCAACTCCTGAAAGCGCCTGAGCGTGTCCCAGCCCTTGCCCTGACCAACCAACTTCTGCGTCGCGGTGGCATCGGTCAGCATGAACTTGATGATGCCGTTGATGTTGTTCGAGTTCTCGATGCGGCGAGCAGCGCGGCGGGCAGCGCCCAGGGCCGGCATCAAGATGCCGATCAGCAGCGCGATGATCGAGATCACCACGAGCAACTCGATCAGCGTGAAGCCTTTGCGTGTGCGTCTCATGACTGAAGCTCCTGAGAAAAAGGTATGAATGATTCCGACACTCATTCCAAGTCGCGGGCCTTGCTGTCCGTGTCCGCAGGTCCGAGCGGGCGAGCACAAGCTCGCTCGACGGGCCGGATGAATGGCGCAGGCAATCTCAACCTGCATGACACGAATTACAGAGCATCGCGGCTCTTCATGATCAAACCATTGACAATCCGCGGAATCCGGGTGGAGGCAGGATCAAACACCCGGTGGCATCCATGCCGGGCAGGCGTGGGTCGGAACATCAGCCGAGAGTAAGGAATCGGATGATGGCGGAATAATTGGAGTCCGCTGATGTCCGTCGTAGCCTTCCCGTGCTGGCCCCGGAAAGGCAGGCTGTTCCATCAACCTTCCACTTAAGTCTACTGCACCCGCAAGACCTGTCAACCCCTCGCACAGCCTGACAAGGGGTTTTGCGGCACAGAACCCGTATGAGGCTACGATATTGGGGTATGTCACCCAGCCGATACCCGAACCAACGTCTCCGTCGCCTTCGCCGCACGCCCTTGCTGCGCGACTTGGTGGCCGATGTGACCATCACCCCTGGATGTCTTGTGCTGCCGCTTTTCGTCGGTGACATGGATGAGCCGCGTGATGTGCCGTCCATGCCCGGCGTCCAGCAGTTGCCGGCGCCCGCGGCCGTGCGTCGCATGCGCGAGTTGTCCGGGGCCGGCCTGCGGCAGTTCATCCTCTTCGGTGTCACCCCCGCGGATAAGAAGACCGAAGACGGCAGCTACGCCTGGTCGCCTGACTGCCCCGTCAATCGCACGATCGTGGCGGCGCGCGATGCCGGTATCGATGCACTGCTGTGGGCGGACCTGTGCCTGTGCGAGTACACCACGCACGGTCACTGCGGCTTGCTGCTGCCTGAAGGCGATCCGCTGGTCGTTGACAATGATGCCACGCTCGAGGCGTACGGCCGCATCGCCGCGTCGCAGGCCGCGGCCGGCGCGGACATCATCGCGCCTTCCGGCATGATGGACGGGCAGGTCGCCGCGATCCGCCGCGCGCTCGACCAGGCCGGGCATGCGCATACACCGATCTGCGGCTACGCCATGAAGTACGCCTCCCACTTCTACGGCCCGTTCCGCGAGGCGGGCGAAGGCACCATGGCCTTCGGCGACCGCCGCGCATACCAGATGGACTTCCGACGGACCCGCGAATGGCGATCCGAATTGCGCCAGGACATCGATCAGGGCGCGGACATGGTGATGGTCAAGCCCGCTCACAGCTACCTCGACATCATCGCCGGGGCACGGCGGGAAACCGATCTGCCCCTGGCCGCGTACCACGTGAGTGGCGAGTACAGCATGCTGCACGCCGCGGCGGAAAGAGGCCTGATCGATCTGCGCGAGGCAACGCTGGAAGTGACCACGGCCATCCGCCGGGCGGGCGCGGACCTGATTCTCACCTATGCCGCCCCGCAACTGCTCGATTGGCTGTAAACTGAACGATTCAGGCGCCACTGGCAAGACACTGGCGGACAAGCCGCCAGTGGCACGCGCGGCAGCGCGAACGAGGACCGTGACCCACCATGATGCCACCGCTTCGACAACGCGGCGTCGTCCTGATCACCGCCGGGCTGGCGGCCGCGATCTGGATGATCTTCGCCTCCATGCTCTTCGGCGCCGACGGCGCGGAAGGCTTCACGTGGACGCACGCCTCGGCGGGCTTCTTCGGCGCAATGGTCCTGAGCCTAGTGGCCACGCTGATCACGCTGCCGCTGATCGCGATCTGCTCCGCCTCCGGCAACCCCCTGTCCGGCCTGTTCGCCTACGGGGCGATGCTGAGCTTCGTGACATGGCGCGCCGGGGGCATGGGAGACTGGCTGCGGCGCATCGAGGCCCCAGGTTCGTACCGGACGCTCGCCCTGGAAGCATTCATCTGGCTACTGTTGGTCGCGGGATTGATCTTCGCCATCGACGCGGCGCGACGGGAGTTGCGCGGCCGCTCGGGCCTGCTCGCGTGGGACACGACGCGGCATCGCAAGCTGTTCCGGCCCAACGCCGACACGTTGTACGCAATGCTCTTTTGCGCGGTGCTGGGCGCGTTCATCAGCTACCTGCTGCTGCACACGCCGCAGCGCGGGCAGGCGCTGTGGTCGATCCTGATCGCGTTTACCCCCGCCGCGCTGAGCGCGAAGATGACTTGGCGCAACGCGTCCCCGGCCGGGATCGTCATCAGCCCGTTGCTCGTGGCGATCGCGGTGTACCTGTACGTTGCGTTCGCCTATGGCTCGCGCCAAGAGCTGCTGGCCGCCTGGTACGGCAAGGACCTGTTCAATCTCGCCCTCGCCCTGCCGGCGACATGGGCCGGCGCGGGGCTGGTCGGCACGACGATGGGCGTGGGCTGGGCCGAGACCATGGTGACCGGCGCCAAGTCCGGCGCGGAAGAAGCCAAAGCACCGAGTGACCGCCCGGCCAAAGCGTGAGCCGCAAGCGGCTCCCGCCGCGCACACGGCATTGCTGCTCGCGCGGCCTGCCTGGTTTACCCTTCGCGCCCTTCTCCGTATGATCCGGTGCGACGCCATGCATCCCTTTTCGCACCGCTTCTGAGGACGACCATGACCGCAACGCCCGGACTGGCCGGCACGGCCGCCGCCTCCCGACAGGTCTATCGCATCGAGGTCCATCCACGCCCGGAGGAGCCCGATCCACTGGGCCAGGGCGTGCTGCGCGTCGCGCGGCAGTCGATGCCGGGCGTCAAGGCGGTGCGTTCCAGCCGCGTGTACCTCGTCGAAGCGTCGCTCAGGGATGACGATTGCGAGCGGATCGGCGACGCGTTGCTGGCCGATCGGATCAACCAGCACCCGGTCTTCGGGATCGGCGAACCTGAAGACGGCGCACGGACCGTCGAGGTGCATTACCTGCCGGGCGTGATGGATCCGGTGGCCCAGTCGACCCGGCAGGCCATCGCCGAGATGACCGACCTTCCCGCGAGTGAGATCGAGGTGCGCACCGGCTTTCGGTTCGACTTCGTCTTTGCGGCCGATGCCCGGGTCAGCGATGAGCGGCTGACCGGGTTCGCAACGCGCAATCTCGCGAACACGGTCATTCAGTCGATCCATCTCGAGCCCCTGCTGCCTGACACGTTCGCCGAACCGTCGGGCTACACGTACAAGCTCACCCACGTGCCGATCCGCGATCTCGACGACGAGGCGCTGCGGCGGCTGTCGCGCGAAGGCCACTTATTCCTCTCGCTCGAAGAGATGCAGGCCATCCAGGCCTACTACCGCAAGGTGGAGCGCGAGCCGACCGACGTGGAACTTGAAACACTCGCCCAGACCTGGAGCGAGCACTGCGTCCACAAGACGCTCAAGAGCCGCGTGCGGTACGTCGAACCCGGTCCGTCAGCCATCCCCGGCCTGCGGCCCGATCGCATCGTGCGGCGGCCCGGACACACGCTCAATGCCGATGGTTCGATCACCATCGACAACCTGCTCAAGAGCACCATCGCCGCGGCCACGCGCAAGCTGATGGACGAAACCGAACTCGGGGACTGGTGTGTCAGTGTCTTCGAGGATAACGCCGGCATCGTGAAGTTCGACGAGACCGACGGCGTGTGCATCAAGGTGGAAACGCACAACCATCCGTCGGCGATCGAGCCCTACGGCGGCGCGGCGACGGGCATCGGCGGGTGCATCCGCGACATCCTCGGGACCGGACTGGCCGCGTGGCCGATCGCCAACACCGACACGTTCTGCGTCGCCGATCCCAACACGCCTTTCGAATCACTGCCCCAGGGCGTGATCCATCCCCGCCGCATTCTTGAGCGCGTCGTGGACGGCGTGCGCGACTACGGCAACCGGAAAGGCATCCCCACCGTCGACGGCGGCGTCTACTTTCACGAGGACTACCTGGGCAACCCGCTGGTGTTCGCCGGGTGTATCGGCCTCATTCCGCTCGACAAATGTTTCGGCAGTGCGCGGCCGGGCGATCACATCATCGTGCTCGGCGGCGCGACGGGGCGCGACGGCATCCACGGCGCAACGTTTTCTTCCGCTGAACTGACCGACACGCATGCCGACGAGTTCGGCCACGCCGTGCAGATCGGCAATCCCATCACGCAGAAGACAGCCATGGACGTGATCATGCAGGCGCGCGACCATGCGGACGGGTGCCTGTTCAGCGCCATCACCGATTGCGGCGCCGGCGGATTCTCTTCAGCCGTGGGCGAGATGGGCGAGAAGGTCGGCGCGAAGGTGCATCTCGAACGGGCGCCGCTGAAGTACGCCGGCCTTTCCTACGACGAGATCTGGATCAGCGAGGCGCAGGAGCGCATGGTCCTCGCCGTGCCGGCGGGCAATGTCGAGAAGGTGCGGGCGCTTTGCCGGGCGGAAGACGTGCCTTTCTGCGATCTCGGCGAATACGGCGTGACCAACGCGCAGGGCGAGCCTCAACTCGTTCTCACCTACGAAGGCGAGGAAGTCGGCCGGCTGAGCATGCCGCTGCTGCACGAGGGCATACCGACGCCGGTGCGGGAAGCGACCTGGGGAAGCGACGAAGCGACGGAGCGACGAAGCGACGGAGGGAAAAACGGGGAGAGAAGGCACGAGGCGGGGAGAAGCGTTGGGGACTTGTTGCGGGCATTGCTTGGTCAGCCCAACATCGCCAGCAAGCACTGGATTGTGCGGCAGTACGATCACGAAGTGCAGGGGGCATCGGTGGTCAAGCCGCTGGTCGGGCCCGGGCAGGACGGGCCGTCGGACGCGGCGGTGATCCGACCGAAGCTCAGCAGCAATAGGGGCATCGCCATCGGCAACGGCTTGCAGACGGGCCTCGGCGAGAAGACGCCCGGCGGCGACTCCTACTGGATGGCCCTCGCGGCGATCGATGAATGCGTCCGCAACCTCGTGTGCGTCGGCGCGGACCCGACGCGCATCGCCATCCTCGATAACTTCTGCTGGCCGAGTTGCGATGACCCGGTCCAGCTCGGCTCCCTCGTGCGCGCGGCCGAGGCCTGCTACGACGGCGCCCTCGCCTACGCCACCCCCTTCGTCTCCGGCAAGGACTCGCTCAACAACCAGTTCACCACCGACGACGGCAAGGTGATCGCGATCCCGCCCACGCTGCTCATCTCGGGGCTTGGCATTGTCCGCGATGTGACGCGGTGCGTGACCATGGACGCCAAGCGGGCGGGCGATGTGCTGGTGCTGGTCGGATCGCCGCAGCGGGCGCTGGCCGGATCGCACTACGCGCTCATCACCGGCGACGATCGCGGGGGCATCCCGAAAGTGGATCTCGAACTCGCGCCACGCTGCGCCCGCGCGGTGGCTTCACTCATCGAGTCGCGCCTCGTCGCGGCCGCCCACGATGTCAGCGACGGGGGATTGCTTGTCGCCGCCGCCGAGATGGCTTTCGCCGGTCGCATCGGGCTTGAACTCCAACTGGACGAAGCAGGCCCCGAACTGGCGGCACTGCTCTTCGCCGAATCGCCGAGCCTTTACCTGCTGGAAATCGCTCCCGAGGCATGGAACGAGGTGCGGAAGCAGCTTGGTGACGCCGATGTGCCGTGCCGACGTGTCGGCAACTTCGCGGACCATCAGCGGCTGGTGCTGCCCGGCCACGTGGATGAAGCGCTGGACGCCCTGCGCGAGGCCTGGCGCGCACCGCTCGACTGGTGATGTAGAATCCCCGGACTTCATCCGCCGCACGTGACGATGTGCAGGCCCGCGGCGGACGCCCCGATCGGGATCATGCATGCATACCCAAGACCTTCACGATCACTGGACTGTCAGACTCGTCGGCGACGCGGGCCCTTGCCCCGCTGATCTGCGAGAGAAGCTCAAAGCCGGCATCCCGGCCACCGTGCCCGGTTGCATTCACCTCGACCTGATGTCGGCCGGCCTCATTCCCGATCCCTACCTCGGCGACAACGAAAAGGCCCTGCAGTGGATCGGCGAAGTGGACTGGCAGTACGCCTCGACGTTCAGCGTCGACGCGGCAACGCTCGAGCATGAACGACTTGAACTGGTCTTCGACGGCCTGGACACCGTGGCCGCGGTGCAACTGAACGGGCGAATCGTGGGTGAAGCACAGAACATGCACCACGCCCACCGGATGGATGCGAGAACCGCACTGCAGAAGGGCAAGAACCAGCTCACGGTCAAGTTCGCCTCGGCCGTGCGTTACGCGCGGCTGATGGAAGAGAAGCTCGGACAACTGCCGCACATGCCCTACGAGCACAACCTGCCCTACAACTTCATCCGCAAGAACGCCTGCAATTTCGGCTGGGACTGGGGACCGACGCTCGTCACCTGCGGCATCTGGCGGCCGGTGCGACTGGAAGCGTGGAACACGGTGCGCATCGCCGGCGTGCGCCCGCTGGTCGAACTGACCGGATCGAGCGCCAAGATCAACGTGCACATGGACCTCGAATGGTCAAGCGAAACGCACGGCCTGCACGCCGAGGCCTTCCTGCCTCGCCCGGAGACCGGCGGGCACGTGGTGGAAGCAGCCGAGGCGCCGATCGCGCCGAACCAGGACAGCGTGGTGGTTACCGTCGATCTGCCCAATCCTCGATTGTGGTGGCCGCGCGGGTACGGCGAGCAGCCGCTGTACGACCTGCAGGTCGTGCTGGTCACCGAATCCGACAACGGGCGCGACATCTTCACCGAGTGGGCGGGCCGGATCGGCATCCGCACCGTCGAACTCGATACCACGCCGGATGAGACCGGCACACGCTTCGCCGTGAAGGTCAACGGCGAGCCGGTCTTCTGCAAGGGCGCCAACTGGATCCCCGATGATGTCTTCCTCCCGCGCGCGTGCGAGCCGAACCGGTTGCGACTGCGCATTCAGCAGGCGGCCGAGGCGAACATGAATATGTTGCGCGTCTGGGGCGGCGGCATCTACGAGACCGACGCCTTCTACGACGTCTGCGACGAACTGGGCATCCTCGTCTGGCAGGATTTTCTCTTTGCCTGCGCCGCGTACGCCGAGGAAGAGCCCTTCCGCACGCTTGTCGAGCAGGAGGCGCGGGCCAACATCATCCGCCTCTCGCGGCATCCGTCGCTTGCCCTGTGGAACGGCTGTAATGAGAACCTGTGGGGCTACTGGGCGTGGGGCTGGGAGGAGCACAAGCGCGTCGAGGGCCGCACGTGGGGACCGGGCTACTACCTCGACCTGCTTGCGAAGCTGTGCGGCGAGCTGGACCCCTCACGCCCATATTGGCCTGCCAGTCCGTTCAGCGGTGAATGGTGCGAGGTGGAAGTCGGCAAGCCCATGGGCGAGGGCGACCCGCCGCGCGCCTGGGATACGCACGATCGCAGCTTCGGCGAGGTGATCGACCACGAGCGCCCGGGTCAGACGGTGGCCACCGGTGTCTTCCCCAACGACGAGCATCACGGCAACAAGCACGTCTGGGAGGCGTGGTTCGGCGAGGAGTACTCGGTCTATCGCCGGTTCAAGCCGCGCTTTTGCTCCGAGTTCGGCTTCCAGGGGCCGGCCAACTGGGCGACGATGAAGCGCGCCATCGGCGCAGACGCCCTGGCCATCGACTCGCCGCTCATGAAGCAGCACCAGAAGTCGCCGCGCGGCGACGAGCACAACGCGCGGCATCTGCTCGAGTATTTCGACCAGCCGGACAGCTTCGACGACTGGCACTATCTCATGCAGCTCAACCAGGCGCGGGCCCTGACCACCGGCATCGAGTGGTTCCGCTCGCAGCAGCCGATCTGCATGGGCACGCTCTACTGGCAGCTCAACGACTGCTGGCCGGTCACAAGCTGGGCGGCCATCGACGGCGACGGGCGCTTCAAGCCCCTGTGGTACGCCACCCGCCGCATCTACCAGCCGCGCCTGCTCACCTGGCAGCCCGAGGGCGATCAGCTTGCCGTCTACGCGATCAACGACACGCCCGAAGTGTGGACGGCCAACCTCGCCATCCAGCGCATGGATTTCATCGGCCGGCCGCAGTACGCCGGGCGGGCTTCGCTGGAAGTGCCGCCGCGCGACGTGCAGAAGATCGATCTGTCCCAGTCCGTCAAGCTGATCACGCCCGGTGACAAGTCGCGCGAGGTGATGGTCGCCACCGCTGACGGCCTGAACGCGTTCTGGTTCTTCGATCGCGACAAACACCTTCAGTACGAAACGCCGGACTTCGATGCCGAACTGAAACGCGAAGGCCAGCTCTACCAGTTGACCATCACCCCGCACATGCTGATGCGCGACCTGGTGATCAACATCGATCGGCTCGACCCCGACGGCGCCGTCAGCGACAACCTGGTCACGCTGATGCCCGAAGAGCCGTACACTTTCGCCCTCGCTTCCGACCGCAAGCTGAGCAGGGACGACCTGATCGCCCCGCCGGTGCTGCAGTGCGCCAACCGCTTCGGCCGCGGCGATTGATGCCCGCCCGAGTGCCCGCCTCAGACAGCTTTCCGCTGATTGTCGCCCGACAAACGATGGGTTAGTATTCTTCGCGCAAGCGGTCATGCGGATTCTTGCGGCCCTCGGAGCGACACGCGAATGGATTTTCCGCTGTTTCACCTCGATGGCATGGGCAACCGATTGCTCATCGCCGTCATCGCCATCATCCACGTCGTGATCAACCACCCGATGGCCGTCGGCGTCTATCCCCTGATCGTCCTGCTCGAGGCGGTGGGCATCCGCAAGGCCGACGCCCGTTACGACGAACTGGCGCGCAGGATCACCTTCGTCACCTTCATCATCACCACCTCGCTCGGCGCGATGACCGGCGTCGGCATCTGGTTCTCCACCGGTGTCGTGGCCCCGTTCGCCATCGGCAGCCTGCTGCGCGTCTTCTTCTGGGGATGGTTCGGCGAGTGGCTGGTCTTCATCGCCGAAGTGGTGCTGATCGTCGCCTATTACATGACCTGGCAACGCTGGCGAACCGGACGGTCCAAGCAGGCGCACCTGGGGCTGGGTATCATCCTCAGCCTGATGTCCTGGCTGACCATGGCCATCATCGTCGCCGTCCTCGGCTTCATGATGACCACCGGCGCCTGGCGGAACGATCAGAGCTTCTGGTCGGCGCTGATGAACCCGCTCTACCTGCCGCAACTCGCCTTCCGCACCACCTTCGCGATGACCACCGCCGGCCTGTTCGCGTGGTTCCTCATCGCGTTCTTCGCACGGCGTGAGCCGGCCTTCCGGCGCAAGGTGATCCGCTGGGTGGCCGGCTGGATCCTCGCGTGGCTGCCGCTGTGCCTGGCCTCGGCGCTTTGGTACTGGCAACGTGTGCCGGCGGCCATGGCGTCGCAGATCGATGTCGCCCTGCTGACCCAGCAGTACGCGCAGTGGTCGGACGAACTGGGCTACATCCTGGCCGCGGCGGTCATCGCCATCCTGGTCACCGCCCTGTTCGGGCTGGCCCGCCCGCGATGGGTGCCGCGTGTCGCGCTGCTCGTGCCTTTCATCCTCGGCATCTGGATGCTCGGCCACTTCGAGCGGACACGTGAGTTCATCCGCAAACCGTACGTCATCGCCGACTACATGTATGCCAACGGTGTGCGCACGCGCGACCTGCCGATCTGCCAACGCGATGGCATTCTCACCCATGCCACCTACGCGAGCGTGCATGAAGTGACCGACGACAACCGTCTCACCGCCGGACGCGAGGTCTTCACCCTCGCCTGCTCGCGCTGTCACACCACCGACGGCGTCAACAGCATGGTGGCCAAGTTCGAGACCCTCTACGGCCCCGCTCCGTGGGACGCGGCGAAGACCGCGGGCAAGGTCAAGTGGCTGCACGGCACCCGCCCGTACATGCCGCCTTTCCCCGGCAACGATGCCGAGGCCGAGGCGCTGGTCGTCTACATCCAGCACGTGGGCGAAACCGGCGAGCCGCTGGCGGGCGCGCAGGCCACCGGCGTCACCACGCCCACCGGTCGGCGGCAGGACCTCTCACCGTTGATCACCCGGACGAAGCGATAGATGCCCCTTTCCCCCCTGCCCCCATGCATGATCGCCCTCGCGCAGGTCACCACGCCGCGCGACATTCCGCTCACGCTGCCCTTTGGCGAGATGGCGCTCAAGACATGGCTCGTGCCGCTGTTTCTGGTGCACATCTTCTTTGTCAACCTGATGGTCGGCGGCACGCTCCTGACAAGCATCTACGAAATCCTCGGCCGGCGCAACGCCAAGTACGACCGACTCGCCCAACTCGTCGGAGGCACCGTCACGGTCAATAAGAGCCTGGCGGTAGTGCTCGGCGTGGGGCCGCTGCTGTTGATCAGTCTCGCCTACGCCGTGCAGTGGTACGGCGCCAACGCGATCACCGGGCATACGTGGCTGATGGTGATCCCGCTGGTGACGATCGCCTTCCTGCTCACGTACCTGCACAAATACACATGGCAGCGCTGGTCGACCGGCCGCATGAAGGCCCTGCACATCGCACTCGGGCTGTGCAATGTCGCGCTGTTCCTGTTCATCCCCCTCATCTTCCTGGCCAACGTCAACCTGATGCACTTTCCCACGCACTGGGAAGGCGTGCGCGGCTTGTTCGACTCCCTCTGGCTGGCCAACGGCAATGCGCTCGGGCGGTACTTCCATTTCCTGGCCGCGTCGGTAGCCATGACCGCCCTGTTCCTCGCCGGCTGGCTCACCTGGACCACCCGCGCCCGCGCCGCCCTGCCCGACGGCTTCACGCCCGGCCAGGCAATGCGCCACTTCTACCGCATCACGCTGTTCGTCACGCTCGCCCAGCTTGCGATCGGCCCGATCCTGCTGCTGCTTCTGCCGCGCATGGGCATCAGTACGACGATGCTGGCGCTGATCCTGTGCGGCGTGGGTCTGGCGCTGGCGATGATGTACGTGCTTCTGACCGAGATCAACGCCCCGGACGCGCGGATCGGCCGCCGCTGGTTCATCGCGGCCGCCCTGATGGCCGGCGTCGCTCTGCTCATGGGCAGCGGCCGGCAGACCTACCGCGAAGCCGCGCTGCTCGGCCCGCAGTGGGACGCGCAGGTTCGCACCGCCGCCTTCCTCCAAGACAGCGACCAGGCGTACGAGCAATCGCTGACCGAATCAGGTGGCGAACTCACACCCGAGCAACTTTTCATCATGCGTTGCGGCAACTGCCACGAACGCGAAAGCGATATCGCCGCCCCAACCCTCCACGAGATCGCCGACCTCTACGACGGCCGCCCGGAAATGATCGTCATCTGGGCCAAGAACCCCGGCCGCAAACGCACGCGCTACTCGCCGATGCCGTCCTTCAGACACCTGTCGGATGACGAACTGCTGACAATTGCGCGGCATATGCTGGAGGCGGGCAGGGACGAGGCGTCTGAATCCGATTGACGGTAGCACCGCCGCACGCCGTACGGTAGTCTGCAGGTTCGCCACAGCCATCGAGGCACGGAGACAACACGATGCGCAAAATGGGGATCCCCTCGTCAGGCACCGTGCTCACCCAGCGCATGCACCAGACACTGCACCTGGTCCATGGCGGCCAGTGAACAGGCGGTCCCGCATCGCCGCTCTTCGGGCGGCAGGGCAACCGGCCCGGCACCGACCTTCCCCTTGTCGGGCTTACCCGAACTTCCGCAACACCCCGATCACCACGCCCTGGATCTGGCAGTCTTTCACGATGATCGGCTCGTACGCCTCGTTGCAGGGCTGGAGGCGGATGTGCTTGCCTTCCTTGTAGAACTTCTTGAGGGTGGCCTCTTCGTTTTCGATCAGGGCCACGACGGTTTCGCCGTTGCGGGCGGTGTTTCGCTTTTCGCAGATGACATAGTCGCCCTCGAGAATGCCCGCGTCCATCATCGAATCGCCGGTGACTTCCAGGGCGAAGACGTCGGCCGTCTTCTTCATGCGGCCGGTCGGACCGAAGATTTCCTCGAGGTCCACGAACTCGCGGTTCTCGATCGCCTCGATCGGCGCGCCGGCGGCGATGCGTCCGACCAGCGGGACGCGGCTGGCGCGCGTCTCGTCGGGCATCGTCATCTTCGGGTTAACCTCCAAAGAGCGAGCCTTGTTGGGCTGGCGCAGCAATGCCCCTTTCTTGATGAGCGCCTCGACGTGCTCGAAGACGGTGACTTTGCTGACGCCGAGTTCGTCGGCCAGCTCCTGCATCGTCGGGGAATAGCCGCGCGTGAGTCGCATGTCGCGAATGCGGGTGAGAATGGCCAGTTGCTTGGGGGTGAGATTCATGGTTCGACTCCGTGATGATCTTGCCTGCCGGGTTCCGTGCGGCCATGGCCTGCTGCTCGAGCAGGAGGCCCAGGGCCGGATCCATCAGCGCCTTGCGATCGAGCCCGAGGGCCTTGGCAAGCTGCGCCAGTTTGGCCGCGTACCGCCCGCGACGCTGCGGGCGGCCCATCGCGGCCGCCACAGGCGCCTCTGCGCGGGGTTGACGCGTCCCGCCAGGGGCGCCGGATTCTCTGTCGGCCGCACTGTCCTTCGCGTCCGCCGGGGGCGGCGCCGCCACGGACAGTGCCTCTCCACTTCCTTGCCCTGCCGGCGGCGCATCGGGCGAAGCGATGCCCGCCGAAGGCTTGAGCGGTGTCAGCCTCGGCCGAGCCGCGAGGTTCGCCCGCATCGCCACGGACTGCGGCGAATACACGCCCGTCCGCTCAAGCTCCACGTGCTCGAAACGGTCGGCCTTCCGGACGACCTTCGAGCCGCGCCCCGCCTCCGCCCCGCCGCCTGCTGCCGACCGGACCTCGGCCTCGGCGCCATCCGGCAGCTTGGTCCACGCCGCCTGTCCCCCGGCACCTTCCTGCTCGCCCTCCTGCCGGGCAGACCACATGTTCTGCCTGACAACCTGGCGATCCTTCGCATCGAAACGGCTGACAAAGCTGCCGCCGGGTCCGAGCATCATCAATGGCGTCGTCATCGGTATCGTCTCCATAGCGCTTCGCGCCCGGCTCGCCCCAACATATTGGGGTCCACCGGTCGCTTCCGCCTTAGCTTCGACGATCCAACGACCAACCCTTGAAAGAAGCCGGCCCATATGGTTTGGGTCATGTTAACCTAAACCAACCCGAACGTCAAGTCCCTTTTGAGAAATCGGGAAAGAAAAGGCACTTAGCCCCCGCGCGACCGGTGTAAATCGCCACTCAATCCGGTCTGTTCGGCATGTGATGAACCGTACAACTGCTTATCGGCCAGCCCGCTCGCCGCTTGGGTTCCGGGACGTCAATACCAGTCCGCAGGCAACGCGCGGCCTTCATGGATGGCCAGAGAAGCGACCCCATCCGATGGGTGCGCGGCGGAAAACCTGTGTCAGGTACGACCGGCGCCTACGGAAGATGCCTCCCGCCACCGGCGATCAGCGGCTCTTGCCGCGGCGCTTCTTCACAACGACCTTGCGTCCTCGGCCGCCCTGCGGCCGCCCGCCCTTCGAGGACAACCAATCCAGTGCACCCGGCGTGTTCACCACCACGTTGTGCAACTCGGACGCGCATAGCACCGCTTCTTCACGGCTGCCCGGCATGTAGAACTGCGGCAGCGGCTGCTCTTCCTCGGGCATCTGCAGTTCATCGGCGACATGGCGGTTCACCTTCCTGGCCTGTTTGAGCGCTGCGCGAGCGGCCTGCGAGTCGCCCTCTTTCCGGTAGGCCGCCAGGGCCTTGGCGTAAGCGATGCAGGCCGAGGGCTCATCGTACTGCTTGAGTAGCGCTCGCGCCTCGTCATCTCGGTCCAACTCAAGAAGCAAGGCGACATAGCCATCCCGCACGCCCTGATTATCCCCGGGATTCAGCTTCAGCAGTTCTGCCAAATGCCGACCGGCCTCCTCCTTGCGCCCGGCCAGTCGAAGCGTTTCGGCCAATCCGGCCAACGCCCGCATGTAGGGCCTGGTCTCGATGAGGTGCCAGAAGTGACCCTCTTCCTGCGCGAAGAAATCCTGCCCCAGGGCGCGCTGCCCGGCCTCAACGCCCTTCTCGAACAACGCGATCGCGTCGTCCAACTCCAAAGCGCGCCGCGCGAGCATCACGTAGGCATCCGCGCAGTCGGGGCAGATGCTCAGCGCCTCCCGCGCAAGCTTGAGCTGCAGACGCCCTGAGGCATCAAGCGCCTGGTAACACAGCGCCTGCGCCTCCTCCAACGGCGTTTCATTGACCGGGGTCTCCTCATCCGATGTCAGACCGAACGCCCCGAGCAACTCGTTCGCTTCCTCAAGGCTTTCCGGCTCAGCTTGTTCGAGGCGGCGCATCATCCGCCACTGCATCGCTTCCATCGCGCCTTGAGGAAACCGATCGCCGAACATCGGCGCGGGCGGGTTAAGCATATCCGGAAGCGATAGTTCGTACGTCACGGGGCCGTCGTGCGTCTCGACTTCCACCGTCCACTTTCCACTGTCCAGTTGACCACCGTCGCTCTGCACAATCGCCCGAAGCAGCCCCTCGACAAAGCACAGACGCTTCGGCGTCGGCCGCTCGAATCCTTGTACATCGTGGTACCCCATCAGCACAGGTAGCGCATCCGCGCCAGCGATCGGCAGATCGCCTTCCTCCCAAAGCGCGGCGTCCGCCTCGGGCACGCCATGAGGATCATCAAACGTGAGTGACCAGAGCGTGCCATCGATGTTCGCCATCGCTTCTTCGTGGCTTCCGGCCATCTGCATGGCATCGAACTGGTCCTGACGTCGATAGAACCCGATGCCATGCTCCTGCCCGCCGGCGCCGAGCACGACTGCGTACTTCATACCCTTCGGCGGTTTCGGCGAATGGATCTGGATCAGATCGTCCGTATCAAGCTCCGTCCACGGCCCCGCTTCATGGAACAGCTTCGCGGCTTCGGCGAAACTGCGCATCCGCGCGATATCCATCCCGCGACGAGACAACGGTCCCGCGACCGCCGGCGACGCCTGTCCCCCGCCCCCCCCGCCAAGACGGCCCATCGCTTGGTTCGCCTGCGCGATCAATTCCGCAAGCAGCAGGTCGAGTTCCGGCAGGCTGTCGCGCAGGGCAACATCGATACCGGCCCCCTCCAGCCGCGACCGCAGTACTTCGGCCAACTCCGGATCGTCCACCTCGATTCTCCCCGGCCGCACGCCGCCGGTCCCGTTGTCCAGCGCAAAGTCAGTGAACAGGTCGGCCATGCGGTCGGGCGTCGCTTCACGATTGGTGCACATCTGCGGCTCGCCTGCGACCTCCCGCACCGTGTCATACCAGAGCAAAATGCACGGGCAGTCGCCGTCGCTCTCGCTCAACCCCATCGCCGCGGCGACGTCCAGCCGCCCGCCTTGCCAGACGAGTCGCGTATCCTGCGGAAGCTGCCTGATCTGTGCTGCTGTAATCTGCATCATGCCCGCATTGTCGGCGCCCGCGGTCGAGAGCACAACCCCTGATCGCTCCTATTGACAAGTCGCGATTCGAAACGCACTTGGCACCAAGGCAACCGCCTCAGACCGACAGGCGACGCTCACACTCCGGCATGGGAACAGGCCCAAACCGCCTACCGCCCGGTCTTCGGGCAATCGGGCATGACGATCGGCGCGCCGGTCGCGACGCAGACCGCTTTCACCGCCGACGGTTCCTCGCCCGGTATTCGCCCGGCGGCATGCCTGTGGCCTCGCCGAACGCCTTGGTGAACAGCTTGCGGTCGCAGAACCCCGCAGCCCCGGCGACTTCCGGCACCAGCATCTCTGTTTCCGCCAGCAAGGCCTTCGCCCGTTCGATCTGGATGCGCCGAATCTCGTTGTGCAGTGTGCGGCCGAAGGTGCGCTTGAAGCGTTTCTCAAGCGTCCGCCGCGCAAGCGTCATGTGTTCGAGCATGTCGTCGACGCGCATCGGGTCGCACGCATGCTCGCGGATGTAGCGCATGGCGAAGATGAGATCGGGGTCATCGACCGCCACGGTATCGGTTGAGCGCCGCGTGACGACTTCGCCGCACGGGACAATGATCGGTTCGTCAGGCGGCATCGCACCTTGCATCAGTTCATCAAGCAGTGCCGCCGCGCGATGGCCCACGTCGTAGCCGCGCGTGTCCACGCTGGTCAGCGGCACGTAGCTTGATTCGCAGATGAACGTGTCGTTGTCGACGCCGATGACGGCGACCTGCTCGGGGACGCCGATGTCCAGATCGTGGCAGAAATCGGCGATCTGGCGTGCTTTGCCGTCGCCACTGGTGAAAATGCCCACCGGTTTGGCGCTCTGTGACAGCCATTGCGGCATTGCCTTGGGTTGCGCGGAGTGAATGTCACAATCGTAACCCGCGCCGGTCAGTTCATCCGTGAAGCCCTCAAGCCGCCACTTGGCGAACCCATGGCCCAAGTTGCCGGCGAAGGCGAAGCGCCGGAACCCGCGTTCCAGCAAATGCCTGGCGGCACGCCGGCCGACCTCATGGTTGTCCGCCAGCACGCGCGGCAACAGCGAGTTCGGCCGGTTGAACGACACGTTCACCACCGGCGCGCGGTAGAACTTCAACACCGCCCTTTCGAGCGCCTCGCTCGGGAAGAAACAGACCGCCCCGCCATCGTCGCCGGGGTTGAGTGTCTCGAGCATCTCCGGACGGGGCACGGCGCCACAGCGCACCGACCAGCGGTCATGCGCGACGGCATAGGCCAGCACGCCGCGCACGATCTGGCGCGCATAGCCGATGTCAGACTGGGAGAGCACGAGAACCGTCGGCCGTGCGGGCATGCGTCCCATCCTACCCAGACGCCGCCGATAGTGCGCAATCTTGGGACAGACGTGTTGCAAATCACGTATTGTCAGGTCGCCCTGCGCGGTTAGGTTAAGGGCGGCGAGGCGGAGAAGACGACGCCTTGCCGGCGTGCGCAATTTACGGACATGCCATTCGCAATCAGCGTATGGTCGGCCTGATTGCACGCGGTAGATTTGAGCGTGGTTCGCCCGTCCGCCATGGGTCAGTGGTCGATGGACGACCGGTGGGAACGGATCGGCACTTTTTTCTTGGAGGAACCATGAGAACACTACTGCTTTCCCTATCGCTGCTGCTCATTTGTGCAGTGGCGGCCCCCGCAGCGGTTATTCAGATTGTTGTGGATGAAGCGTACACCCCGGCCGGCAGTTCGATCGTCGTGTTCGACAAGGTGGACTTCCTCGGCGTCGCCGCCACCGATGTGGTCGACTTCAGCGAGCAGAGCGGGTCGGACCCCGTGATGGTGATCGACCATAGCACCGACGGCGGGGCGAGCCGGTTGTGGGTGCGTGACGGTTCGACCTGGTATGAATCCACGCGCTCGAAGTCGAACAACGGCCTGAAAACGTACGACGTGAACGAGTTGACCACCAGCGGCCGCACGTTCAACGAGTACGACGCCCTTGGCGGCAGCCAGACCGGCAACCAGAAGAACCTCGGCGATTTCGTGGACGTCACCGCGCTTGCCGTGGCCCTCAGCGTCGGCAAGAACTATCCTGACCTCGACATCTATGCCAGTGTCAACCCGATCCCCGAGCCGGCTTCGCTGGCGCTGCTAGCGGTAGGCGGCCTGATGATCGTGCGTCGTCGCCGGTAGCCCCGGGCTCACCGGCCTGCTTGACAGACAACACGCGACGTGAGAAACAGACCATCGCCTGCCTCCCTCACCGGGGCGGCAGGCGTTTTGCCTACCGATCGGGTGCCACGGGCGGCTTGCCCGCCAGTGGCTGCGAGTCCCCGGAAGCCGCACTGGTGGACAAGTCGCCGGTTGCACCCACCGCTTCCGTCCACGGAGAAACGCCTCGATGTACATGCGCACGCCATTGGCCATCGCCCTGACTGCCCTTCTCCCCTGCTTCGCGCACGGCCAGACCATGCCCTTCCAGCCGCCACGGGATGTGCCCGCATCCGGCATCGGCTATCGCGGGCCCGGCGGCACGGGCGTCTTTCCCGACAGCGACCCGCCGGTGGCCTGGAACGACAACACCGGCCGCAACATCCTCTGGAAAGCGCCGACCGCCAACTGGGGCCACGGCATGCCCATCGTGGTCGGCAACCGCGTGCTGGCCGTCTCCGAGCCGGGATGGACCAGCGACTGGCCGATGCTTGAGTGCTGGGACGCCGACACTGGCCGGCATCTCTGGCGCAAGGAGATTGATCACCTCGTCTGCCTGCCGGAAGCGGACCGCCAGCCCTTGCGCGATGCGTGGACGAAGCTGTGGAACATCTGCCGCAAGACCTACGCCAGCGGCAACAAGTCGCGCCGCTTTCCTGACTCGAACAAGGCCGCCGGGTTCTCGAAGGCTTTCGGCAAGCAGATGGCCGAGACCGGGCTGCAGATCGATCACTGGCACTGGCCGAGCTACGGCTCGAAGATCTGCTGCGTTGGCCACACCTTTCCGACGCCAGTGTCAGACGGCAAATACGTCTGGGTCGCCACCAGCACGGACGCGTTTGCCTGCTTCGACATGGACGGCGACCTGCGCTGGATCCGTCACATCCCGGGCCAGCGCGGCGAGTTCTGCCGCTACGGACGTAGCCCATTGCTCTACGGCGATCTGCTCATCGCCGACTCGGGCAACCTGACCCGCGCCATCAACAAGCACACCGGCCAACTCGTCTGGTCGCACCCGCAGGATGCCCACACCGTTACCACGCCGGCCATCATCACCATCGGCAAGACCGACGTGCTGCTCGTCGCGGGCATGAAGAAGGCCTATCGCCTGCCGGACGGCAAGCCGCTCGCGATCGACGGGCTGAACCAGTCCGGACTGATGATGCTCGTCCGCAGCGACCAGCGTGACACCGTCTTCTTCTCCGGCGGCGGTCAGCATGGCGGATGGAATGATCGTGGCGATATCAAGTCGCCCGCGGCGGTGCGCTTCACGCTCGAAGGCGACACGCTGAAGGCCGACGTCCTGTGGCATGGCGTGCCCGGTTCGCGCCGCAGCACGGGTGGCCTGGGCATCGTCTATCACGACGGCCGCGTGTATCACATGGGCGGCACGATCCTCGATGCAGACACCGGCGCCCTGCTGGGCGACGATGTCCCCAAGACGCGCCACCTGCTGGCCATCGCCGGCGATCGCATCTACGGCAGCACCGGACCGGCCATGGTCACCAACCGCGGCAAGGCCGACTCGCTCAAGCAGACCTACCCGATCTACGGGCGCGACGGCTCGCACACCACGGCCGGCCCGATCCTCAATCCGCCATTCGAAGGTGAAACCGCCGAGCAGTGGAAAGCCACGGCCGGCAACGCGCTCTATCCCGTCAGCTACAGCGGCGTGTTCGTCTTCGATGGCGATCGCATCTACCTGCGTACATCCGACTTCATCTACTGCATCGGCCACGCCACGCGCGACTGGCCGGGCGATGATGCGAAGCTGATCGCAGCGCTCAAGCAGACCGCGGACCGCGCCGTCGCCGCGCAGCAGTTGGGTGCGGCGTCGCCGCGCGTGCGGCTGCTTGCGATTCAGGCGCTCGAGCGCATCGGCAGGACCGCCGGCAGCGAAGCCGCGCTGCGCGAGCTGATGCAAAGCGACGCGTATCCGGAAATCCGCGGCGCCGCGGCCGCCGCGCTGGACGCGGCCGATCCCGACGGCAAGCCCGGCTGGACGGCGCTGCGCGATGCCCTGATGGACGCCGAGAAGACCCTGCGCGGCGGCGCGTGGATCAACGCCCACACGCGCCTTAACGGCACGATCGCCGGCATGGGTGAGCGCGGCAAGGCGGCACTCGTTGCCGAGATCAGCAAGACGAAAGACCCCTTGCTGACGCGCGCCCTGCTCTACGCCGCGGGCGAAGCCGGCTGGGTGGATGCCGCCATCACCGCCACGGCCAGGCAGGTCGTCTCCGAGTGGCGCAAGGGCGCGGGCAACGACAAGCATGTCGGCACCGGCCCGGTGACGTACCTGTGTGCCGCAGTCAAGGAACCGGGTGTCGCGCAGTTGCTGTTCGACCACCGCTATGGCTGCGGTGACAACGGCCGCGCGGGCAATCTCGTCCACAGCACGTTGATCTACCACACGCCGGCAAAGGTGCGGCTCAAGTACGCGCAGAGCCTCGAAGCCCGCACGCGCACCACCAACGACGGCACCGTCCTGCGCACGGACACGCCCAAGCTCATCCAGGCCATCCGCGGCCTGCATGACATGGGCGCGCAGGCCGAGCCCGCATTGACCTTCCTGCGCAAACTGGCCGAGGACGAAGACCCGATGGTCAAGCAGACCGCCGCATGGGCCGTCAGCGGCATCGAGAAGTCTGGGCGTGACAAATAGGCAGTTCCTACGGCCCGCCGTCACAGATGCTCCAGCTTGCGCACTCTTTTGACGCAAGCGATTGGCGGTAAGTGCGTTCTACGCCAGCCGCGCGACACCCGGCGCGGGGTGCTCCTGCTGACGGCTCCAAGACCCCGGAGATTGATGCGATGCACAACCGCTTCGGCCTGTCTGCGTTCCTGCTCGCGACTCTCGCGGCACACGCCATCGCCGCGCCCTACCAGCCGCCAACCGACGTGCCCGTAACAGGCATCGGCTTCCGCGGCGACGGCGCCGGCGTGTACCCGAATGCCAAACCACCCACCGAGTGGGATGAGGCCACCGGCAGGAATATCCTCTGGAAAGCCCCGCTGCCCAACTGGGGCTATGCCAGCCCCGTTCAGGTGGGCAATCGCGTCATCATGACCTGCGAGCCCGGATGGGACTGCATCTACCCGCAACTGCTCTGCTACGACGCGGCCGACGGCACGCTTCTCTGGCGTCGCGACATCAACCCCTTCGACGGCTTCCCCGATCTGAAGGCCGAGGAGCGTCAGCAGCTCGAGCAGGACATCGCATGGGTGCACGAGGGATTCCGCGCCGCCTACCGCATCTGCGCGCCGCTGGTCGGCGCCGGTTACGTCAGCAAGGACGACGCGCGACTCGAACCGATCAACGCCGAGCTGGCCAGGCACGGCCTGCACTGCAGCCAGTACAAGAAAGGCTACGGCCTGCTGCGGTATGTCAAGTACACGGATCCGTCAAAGCGCCGGGATATCGACAGGCGACTGAAGCGCTGCGGCGTCGCCGCCGAAACCACCTGGCAGAAGTTCGGCGCCTCGCGCATCGGCACCGCCTTTCCCACGCCCGTCAGCGACGGCAAGCATCTTTACGTCACGACCGGTCACGGCACCGCGGCGTGCTTCGACATGGACGGGCGGTTGCGCTGGAGCCGCTACGGCTATCGCTTCTTCGGCAACTCGGAGTTGATGTCCTCGCCGCGGCTGTATGGCGATCTATTCCTGGCCGGCTTCATCGGGTGCGGCGGCAAGGGGCACCTGATCGCGTACGACAAGTCGACGGGCCGGAAGAGGTGGGAGGCGGACATCAACGGCCGCGGACACGATGAAGACGCCCGCAGCCGCTCGGGCGGATCGCTCACCGTCATGACCATCGGCGACACGCCCGTCGTCCTGTGCTCGACCGGGCGCGTCGTGCGGCTGCCCGACGGCAAAGTCTTCGAGGCGGGCATCAACCGCACCTGCGGCACGTACGCCGTCGATGACGAGAATGACCGCGTTTTCGGCTCCGGCAGCCACGACGGCGGCTCCACGCGATGGGGGCTCCAACTCGTGATCGAGGACGGCGAACTCAACGTGAGCACCATCTACAGCGCCCCCGGCGCGTACGGGGGCGTCTCGGGCGTATACGCCGGAGACACGGTGTACATCAGCAAGGTGCGTCTGAGCGCCCGCACCGGCTGGCCGCTCGGGTTTGAGGCCACGGCGGACGAAGCCCAAAAGGCCGCGGTGGCCAAGGCGAAGGCCGAGGGTGACGGGCGGAAACTGAAGTGGCTGTACGGCCAGTACGTGAAGCGCCAACAGGATGCGCCGCAGACGCGCCACCTGGTGTTGATCGCCAACGGTCACGTGTACGGCCTGAGCGAGGCCAAACCGCGCCGCGGCGAGGAGGGATTGCCCACCGGTGTTTGCGAGGTCTACACACTGGACGGCAGGAAGGTGGCCACCAATGTTCTCAATGCCGCGCCGCATGAAGGCGAGCGGAAGGACAAGTGGCTGATGCAGGGCTTCGGCCCGCAGTTTTCGTATTCCTGCTCGATGAATATCAGCGGCAACCGCATCTACATCTGTTCGAAGGACTACCTGTACTGCATTGGCGAGGAGTAGTCATGAAGAGTTTCGCATCCACGGCTTTGGCAACGTTCGCTTCGCTTCTGTGCGCCGCAGGCGTGCTCGCGGCGGAGACGAAGGCCGACACCTCGTGGGTCGGCTACGGCGGTCCGGGCGGCACGCGCGTCTACGCCGACGCCGCCCCGCCGACGACCTTCACCGAGAAGGACATTGCATGGACCACCAAACTGCCCGACTGGGGTCACGGCTCACCCATTGTCGTGGGCGACCGGGTCTTCCTCCAGTGCGAGTACACCGAGGGCATGGAGCACTACCCGTCGCTGGTGTGCGTCAACGCGAAGGACGGCCGCATCGCATGGAAGCGCCTACTCGACCACACGCCCGCCCTGCCCAACGGCGAAGCGGTCAAGGACGCGTGGGAGAAGGTAATGACCGACATGGGCCGGCGCCGCGAGTTGATCGCGGGCTACCAGGAGGCCAGGCGCAGCGGCGACGACGGCAGCAAGCAGGCCGCGCTGAAGGCCATCGACGAAGCCGGCTACGAGTACAACGCGCGCTGGAACCGCCTGCTGCCCAAGCAGAAGGGCTTCCTGGGCGATGAACTGAGGACAATGAAGCAAGGTGGCTTCACGCTCGAGACCTGGCGTCAGAACCTCGGCAGCGGCAACACCGTCCACTGCATCGGCCAGGCCCACGCCACGCCGGTCAGCGACGGGCATCGCGTCTACGCCCAGACGGCCTTTGGCGGATTCTTCTGTTTCGATCTCGACGGCCGGCTCATCTGGGTGGCCTGCGTGCCCGGGCAGGCCGGCGAGTATTGCCGCAACGGCCGCTCGCCCCTGCTCTACAAGAACCTGTTCATCAGCGACATCACCAACAAGGTGCGCGCCTTCGACAAGCGCACCGGCGAGTTGCGCTGGTCCGACGACGGTCCGGCACAACTCGGACGCGAAGGCGCACACACCATCGTGTCGCCGGCCGTGATGTCCGTCGCCGGCAACGACATTCTCTACGCGGCCGGCAACTGCGCGTACCTGCTGCCCGACGGCAAACGTCTGAAGGTCGACGGCTGGAAGGACTACGGCATGCAGACCTTGGTCAAGTACGACGAGCGCGATGTCGTCTTCTTCTGCGGCGAAGGGGAACACTGCGGCTGGACCGAGAAGGGCAAGGTCAAGAACGGGCCCAATCCCCCCGCGGCCGTGCGCTTCACCCTCGATGGCGACACGCTCCGCGCCCGCGTGCTCTGGCACGGCGGCGCCATCGGCAGCGGCAACGGCAAGCAAAGCTACGGCGGCACCGCGCCTTGGATGCTCTATCACGACGGACGGTTCTTCCATCGCAACGGCGTGATCATGGACGCCCTGACCGGCAAGCACCTGGCCGGCAAGTTCGACCGGCGTGGGGAAGGCGTGGCCGTCCCGCCGACCGCGCACCTCCTGGCCGTCGCCGGCGATCACGTGTACGGTCTGAAGAGCCACCGCCCGCGCACGCGCGGCGACGACCGGCCGGCACAGGGCGCGATGGTGTCCGTCTTCACCCTCGACGGCAAGAAGGTCGCCGAGAACTTCATCCCCGGCCCGCAGGACGCCGACATGTTCTCCTACAGTCATACCTTCACCTTCGGCGGCAACGCCCTCTACATTCGCGGCCTGAACCACCTGATCAAGATCGGCCGGTAGCCCGGCCCCGTCCGTTCAGTAACTCGCCCATACCGCCCGGGGTAAACCCGGCCCGAAGAGTGCGACGCGTGTCCAGAGACTACGAAACCGTCCGCGACCACATCGCTTCCGCGTTTCCCGACTCCCTGCGCGAACCCAGCGGGCCGCTGAAGCATCGGTTCATCGATCCCGGCGAGGGATACCGCGATATCCTTTGGGATTGGGATGCCCATTTCTGTGCGACCGGATTGGCGCCCTGGGCACAGGAGACCGGACCATACGTGCAAGGGTGTGTGCTGAATTTCGTCGACCACATCCGCGAGGATGGATCGATCCCGTATTCACTCAGCGCCCGCTCCGGGCCGAACGCACCGTGCGAAGCACGTCGCGCCGACGGTTCGCCCCTCAACACCATCAAGCCGCTGCTTGCGCAGATGACGTTGATGGCTTGCGACTACCTTCGCGATGACGAATGGGTCGCGCCGATCTACGCCGCGCTCAAGCGCTGCATCGATCACTGGCGACAGACCCAGCTCAGCGCACTCGGCCTGTTGACCTTCCGCTCCCATCGCGGCAGCGGCGCCGACAACCATCCGGGCGTCTACGGTCGGCCGCTCAACTCATCAGCGGATGTGTTCCTGAACGCGATGGTGTGCCGCGAGTACGAAGCGCTGGCGACCATCGCCGGGACACTCGGGAATCAAGATGATGCGAGAGCCTTCACCGCCGCGCGCACCCGCTTCATCACCGCCATGCACCAGATGTGGGACCCCATCGACGGCATGTTCTACAACCTGGACGTGCAGCGCACGCCGATCGAACACACAAACCAACCGATCACCTGGGCCGTGCCGCTGAAGTTCCGCTGCTGGACGAGCTTCACGCCGATGTGGGCGGGCATCGCCACACAGGAACAAGCCCAGCGGATGCTGGCCAATCTCACCGACCCCGACCAGTTCTGGTCCGAGCACGGCGTGCGATCGATGGCCGCCTGCGAGCCGGCCTACACCAACTTCGTCGGTTCCAACCCCTCCAACTGGCAGGGCCCGATCTGGGTCGTCGCCAACTATCTCGTCTGGAAGGGACTTCGTGTGTACGGCTTCAAGGAGGAAGCCAACGAACTGGCCGCGCGGCTGCTGGCCATGCTCGCCCGCGACATCCGCGCCAACGGCTGCCTCCACGAGTACTACCACGGGGGTCTGGCCACAAACTGGGGCGCGCTGTGAGTGATTGCCGAATCAGGGGTT
>CAZHJL010000063.1:0-29946 GCA_964532795.1 uncultured Phycisphaeraceae bacterium
GGGCCGCGAACAACGCGAACAACTGAATACTCACCAGTTCGTGGAACGCTTACCTATGACGGACGATGATCGTCAAAGGACATCGGGCGGGTGAGGTAGAACACCATGGATGAAAGGGCATCATGATGGGCGGATGGAAAATCGCGCGACTGATCTTGTGTGCTCTTGCCGTTATTCTAGGAGCTGTCGTACCTTTCCAGACCGAGTTGCTTGGGCTGCCACAGGGGACATTCCTGGCTCAATATGTGCCCCTCCCGTGGTCGTTGGTCGCGATCGTGCTTCCTCTGCTGTTCTTCCCGTCTGTGATGCTCATTCTGATTGGCATTCAGTCGATCAATCCCTTGCCAAATCACTCATGGACGAAGCCACACTGGAACTCAAACTTCCTGAGCTTGGGGGACCCGCTGCATAGCCTTCATCTCTTGGGCTATCTCGCTGCTTGTAGTGGGGTAGGTGTCATGTTGGTTTTGCCGTTCGCCAATGCACCAGTGTGGATCGAAGGTCTAGGAATGATAAGTTCCGGAGTTGGCCTTCTAATCGGGATCAGGCTTTGCCAGAAGATTTTTCGAGATAAGTTGGCGACTCCCACAAGCCTCTGAGCGGACGCCAACCGTGTCGCTCAACGCTACTGTCGGTGTCGGCCGTCGTCCATTCGGGATTCGCCAGCATCTTGACGGACCGCTCGCAGTCTTTCCACTGCAGTTCACACGGGGCCTACTGCCAGGTAGCCAGTCAGTCAGTGTTTTGTGCGTACGTCGTTGTTCAGGCCCTCGCCCGCTTTTCTCGCGGTAAGTGCGCCTGACAACTTCGCGCTCTTGGTGTAGATGGGCTTGTCATTCAACCACCCGCGCCAGTAGCCGATCAGCCGGTCGCCGTCGATGATCGCCTCGAAGGTATAGCGATACCGCCCGGGCGCGACCGCTTCGGATGTGAGATCGAACGCGACCGACGCCGTGAACCGATCGCCGTCGATGCGCGCCGCGGCCTCCTCGTTCGCGGCGGCGAAGAGATCCGCCTTGTGGGGGTTGACGATGCTGGTGTCGGTCAACTTGCCGTCCTCGAACTGCAACACGACCCGAGCGTAGTTCGGCCTGTATTTCTGCCAGTCCTTCTTCGGCATCGGCCCGCTGACCAGGCTGTAACCGAGATCCAGTTCGCTGGCCGCGACGTTGGCCATGGTGATCGCCGACTCGGACTGACGCTTGGCCCGCAGCATGCCGGTGATCGCGCCCTTGACATCCTTCTTGCTGTCGTTGCCGGTGAAACTGCCGGTGATCTCCGCGTCGCTGATGCGCGCATCGATGCGGTAGCGCATCGTGAAGACCTCCGGCGGCCTGTAGCAATCGGGCGCGATGGTCACCGCCACTTCGCCTTGCAGGCGATCGCCCTTCAGCATCATCCCCGACGCATCAACCGTGTGCGGCTGGTGGTTGTAGCCGCTGGCCCACGCGAAACCGTTGATCAGACCGTCATCCGCGAGGCTGAGGTTGAGAATGACCGGCCACTCCTCGCCCATCGCCTTGTGCAGCCGCATCTTCGCGATGCTCTGGGTCGGTCGCGGCGGCGGAGTGCGATCGATGCTTCCGATGAACCGCTGGTTCTCAACCCGCTCCTCACCATAGCGCACATCCCATGCGCCGGCGACGACATCCCCGATGACCGTGCCGCGCAGTGTGTACGTATACGTTTCCTCACGCGATTTGAAGTCCTTCGAGCGCCCCTGGTTGCCGTAGTCCACCAGCGCGACGACCGCACCGCCAAGCTCATGACCCTCCAGCGACAGCGAATTGCGCTGAACGATGGCGCTGTAACGGCGGTAGTCGGGTACGACCGACTCAAGCTGGATAACGCCCGGTTTGCCGTCGCGCACGGGAATGGTGAGATTCATGTCCAACGCGTACTTCCAGTTCGGCCCGCGTTGGCGATACAGTCGCATCAGGGCGCCCGGCAATCGAACCTTGATGCGGCCGTAGCCCTCCGCGTTGGCCGCGTGCGGCAACAGGCGGATGCTGATATCGCCCTTCACTGCCTTGCCGGCCACCTCGCCCTCGTAGCGGCTCAGCCCGTTCGCCGGCGGCGGTACAGCGTCGACGCGAAACCGACACTTGATCGGTTGGCCGTCCTTCGGCACGTAGTTGTCCGGCTGGATGGTGACGGACGCCTCGCCGCGCAGTTGCATCGACCGGGTGATGCTGAGCTTGCTGCTGTCCAGATCGTGCGGGCCGCGGTTGAACGCGGGCGCGATGGCCAGCGCGTGCGTGATCCTGCCCTTGTGCACCGCCAGATGCAGTTCCAGCGCCTTGCCATCAGGCAGCGCGTCTTCCAACACGACCTGCCAGATCGCTTCGCGCGGATCGGGCAGCGCTTGCGCGCAGGCACAATCGACGGTGGCGACAAGCATCAGCGCGGCGACGACGATCGCTGGAATTCGATTGGACACGGGTGTTGCTCCTATCTTCTTTCGGACGCCGGCCGATCGCTACTCAATCACCAGCGTACGCTTCGTCTTGTCCACGCGAATCGTGCGGCCGCCGACGGTGACCGTGGCATCCAATCCCTCGCCGCGCGTTTCAAGGCGCGGCGCCGCGCCTTTCTGCAGGGTGAACACGATCAGTTTCGTCGCCGCATCGGTCGAGACCTCACGCTTTCCGACCTCGCCCGCCAACAGCACGCCCGCCACCGACGCGTCGCCGCGCACCAGGCGGAATCGACGGCCGTCAACCGTCACTTGCTCCGGTTCGCCGCTCACCGGCAGTTGCCATCGTGGCTGGTAGCCTGACGGCTCGGCGATGTGTTCGACCACCGCCACCAGCAACGGCGCGCCGCACTTGCCCGAGGCGTCCACCGCGATGCTCCGCCAGCCGCGAACGCCGAGATCGACCATCGGCTTCCAGTTCGGCAGATGCACAAGCTTCGCACCGGATCCGATCTTCTCGCGCCGGCCCGGCATGTAGAGGTACGGGTTGCGCAGGTCCATGTCGATCACGTGCACCTTCTCACCGGGCGAGCGGGAATCGACGACCACCGGTCCCTGCATGTCATTCCCGACGCTCTTGGCCCTGGCGAACGGGACGCGCTCACCATCGTCATCCTCGCCCTCAGTCATCCGCGTCAGCCACTGCCCGTCGAGCCACCGCGTGCCGAATCCGTGCAGCGTGAAGTGATCAAGCCGCCCCGCCCGTTCGTAGTGGCAGCCGCGCAGGATGTTGCTCTTAAGATTAAGCACCATCAGGATGTCATTTTCATCGCGCAACTCGGGCCGGAAGACGTAGTGGCCGTGGAAGGGATCGGGCGACATCCATCGGAAGTTCTCCGCCGGCGGCCGCGCGGCCACATCGAACGGATAGCTCGCCATCACGAACGGCGCATGCACTGACCAGTCGATACCGTAGGTCTTGTCGCCTTGCAGCCCGACGTTGTGCTCAAGCAGCTGCTTCACACCGGGCATCATGTCGGCGGGCACCGTCTGCAGGCCCAGCGTCCACAGCAGGTCGGGCATGTTGTCATCGTCGATCGTCATCGACGAACCCGTACCATCAAACTTCTTCGGCTGCACGAACGTGCGGCCGGGCGCCGCTTCGAGAAAATGCCCGGCCAACAGCCAGTCGCCGATGCCGGGGCTGTCAATGCGCTTGCCCGCCGCGGTGCGATACGCCCACATGAACTGCATCAGCCCGCGCCGCATGGTCATGCCCTTGTAGAACATGCCCTCCATGCAGTACGCCCCGCCGCCGAGGCCCTTCTGCAGGTACGTCCGGACTTCACGCGCGGCGTGATCAGCCAGCATCGGCGCGTTGTCGATCGTCTCACCGGCCGAGTTCGTCTCACCGATCAGCGCCAACGCCGCCAGCCCGTACGCGCCCGCCCGGATGCCGTTGTGATTCGACCACGGATTCGGGTTGAACCCGCCCATCGTCCGTCCGCCGTACGTGCCGGTCGCGCATTCAAGCATGCGCTGCTCGAGTTCGTCGATGCACGCGGTGCGGAAGTCCTCGTCCCACGCGTCGTAGCACAGGTCAAAGGCCAGCGCCAGGCCCATCAGCGCCGGCCCGTGGTGGATATCCTGCCCGCCCGGACGCGAATCGATCGACACCTTCTGGATGATCCGCCGCGCTGTTTCGGCATACGCCTTGTCGCCCGTCATCTGGTACGCGAAACCATAGCCCACCGCCGGCCAACTGTTGAACTTCGGATTGCCCTCCAGCCCCTTCTTTTCCAGCACATCCCAAAACTGCTGCAGCATGGCGCGGCCTTCGGGGGTCTTCGCCGCGCCCTGCTTGAATCGCTCCAGGTCGCTGCGGCGGAAGACCAGCCGCGGATGCTCGCCCGCCTTCGGCGGCGTGAAGCCCTCGACCTTGCCCGGCCACGGCGCATTGACCGCGATCCGCACCGCACCCGAACGTTTCCACGTTTCGATCTCCCTGCCCGTCGCCTCCTCCTGCTCCTTCTTCCTGAGCTTGCCGTCCTTCTCCAGCATCTTGCGCAGTTCGGGCGGGAGATTGTCCTTTGACGTCGCCTTCTTCCTGCGATCGCGGCGAGGCGCATCGGGCCGCGGCAGGTCCATCGCGGTGTACATGCCCGTGTACGATCCCTTCAGCTCACCATCACCCAGCCCCGCCGGCAGACGCAGCGTGTACCGCCCCTTGCCGCCCCCGGCCCAGTAGTCGCGGCGAACCTTCACGTCCACCGTCAACACCCGCGTGTCGCCGTCGACGGTGTTCTTCGTGATGTGCGCATCGTGATGGCCGCGATTCAGCCCGAACGACCAGCCCCAGCCCTTCTCAGGCCATTGACCGTCGCGCAAGGGGAACTCGAGCATCAGCTCGCGCCCGTCGCCGCTGCTGGTCGCTACGCCGCCTTCCAGCGTGAGCACCACGTTGGCATCCTGCGCGCCCGACGACGCAACGAACACCAGCAGTGAGATGAAGCCGCAGATCAGAGCCGTCAGATGTGTCATGTCGAAACCATCCTTTCCCATTGCCTTGGCGGGATCCGCCCCGTCAGCAGAGCCTTAACCGTACCAGCTGAACGCGGGAGCCTGCCCGGGCTTGCTGTCCGACCGCCCCGCTTGCCGGCGTGATTTTGCGCACGCCACCGCCGGGTGGCGCACCGTCGCTGCGCCGCCTCACCGATCCGCAACGCCCGATTGTGCTACGCTGACGCCATGCCGCAACCGGCGCACATGCCCGCCGAAACCCCCGCCTCGCCGCCGCTCATGACGCGCGCATGCCCCCTCTGCGGCCGCGACAACCGTCACGCGGCCGCGCTCCCCGTCGCCCCCGAGCCGTGGCGACTCATCCGCTGCGCCGACTGCGCCATGATCTACCTCGAAAACGCTCCGGATTACCAGGCCCTCCAGACGCAGTTCGACTGGGACCAGACCTTCGTCGAGGAGCGAAACCGCCGCCGCGAGCGGACCTCCCCACTGCGCTACCGCGTCAGCGACGCCTTCAAGCGCATCAAGGTCGCCCTTCGCCGCGGACCGCGGGCCAAGGAACGCCGGTTCATCGCCCGCTACGTCGGTCCCGGCCGGCTGCTCGATGTCGGGTGCGGCGAGGGCCGCACGCTCGCTTTCCTGCCCGAGGGCGTCACCGGCTTCGGCATCGAGATCTCACCCGGACTGGCCCGCCGCGCTGAGGCGATCTGCTCCCCGCAAGGCGGCCGGGTCGTGCGCGGCGACGCGCTGCACGGGCTAGAGCAGTTCGAAGACGCCTTCTTCGACGGCATCATGATGCGGGCCTATCTCGAGCACGAGGTGCGGCCGCGCGAAGTCCTCGAAGCCGCGCGCCGGGTGCTCAAGCCCACCGGATGCGTCATCATCAAGACCCCCAATCACGCAAGCTGGAACCGCCGCCTCCAGGGCAACCGCTGGTGCGGCTACCGGTTCCCGGACCATGTAAACTACTACACCCCCGCCACGCTGCGACGCCTGGCGGAGGCGGCCGGCTACACCGTCCGACGCTTCGGCCCGACCGACCGCATCGCCACCAGCGACAACATGTGGATGGTCGCGCAGGCGCCGTGACGCGCCCGTCCGATAGGCGCGGCCCGGTGAAGTAACCGGTGAATGGATTCGATGTCTGAGGTGAGAAACGCATACGCGGCGGGGAACACTCGCCGACGGAGACACGCTCATGTTCAGTGCAGGTGACGGCGCGCCGCCACGGCGCATCGCGGAAGTGGTCGAGGAACTCGGGCTCGATGTCGATGCGGTCTTCCCGCACGGCCACTACATCGCCAAAATCCCCATCGACGAACTCAAGCAGCGCCAACGCCAACGCGACGGCAAGCTCATCCTCGTCACCGCCATGACACCCACCCCGCAGGGCGAGGGCAAGACGACGACGACCATCGGCCTGGGCGATGCGCTCCGCTCGCTCGGGCACAAGACGGCCATCGCCCTGCGCGAACCGTCGCTGGGCCCCTACTTCGGCATCAAGGGCGGCGGCACCGGCGCGGGTAAGGCCCAGGTCGTGCCCGCCGAGGACATCAACCTGCACTTCGTCGGCGACATGTACTCGGTCTCGAAGGCCAACAACCTGCTGGCCGCGATGATCGACAATCACCTGCAGCACGGCAACGAACTGGGGATCGACCCGCGGCGCATCGTCTGGCGGCGCGTGATCGACCTGAACGATCGCGCCCTGCGCGAGATCTTCGTCGGCCTCGGCGGCGTGGCGCACGGCGTGCCGCGCAAGGATGGATTCAACATCACCCCCGCCAGCGAAGTCATGGCCATGCTCTGCCTGGCCAGCGACTACCAGGACCTCGGCGAGCGCCTCGCCCGCACCGTCGTGGGCTTCACCTACAAGGGCGAACCGGTGCACGCCCGCGACCTCCTGGCCGAGGGCGCGATGCAGGTGCTGCTGCGCGATGCGATTCACCCCAACCTCGTGCAGACGGCCGAGGGCACGCCCGCCTTCGTCCACGCCGGCCCGTTTGCCAACATCGCCCAGGGCACCAACAGCGCCGTCGCCACACGCATGGCCCTCAAGCTGGCCGATTATGTCGTCACCGAGGCCGGCTTCGCCACCGACCTCGGCGCGGAGAAGTTCTTCCACATCAAGTGCCGCAGCGCGGGGCTGAACCCCAACGCCGTGGCCATCGTCGCCACCGTCAAAGCCGTGGAGTTCCACGGCGGCCTCAAGCCCACCGGTGGGCTGGCCAACCTCGCCAAGCACATCGAGAACATCCGACAGTTCAACCTCGAGCCGGTGGTGGCGATCAACCGCTTCGCCGACGACACGCTGGCCCAGCTCCGCAAGATCGAAAAGTTCTGCGAGTCGATGGACGTCGAGGCCGTCGTCGCCTCGCACTTCGCCGAAGGCGGCAAGGGCGCGGCCAAGCTCGGCCAGGCCGTGCTGCGCTGCATCGACAAGAACAAGCGACGCAAGCTCAAGTACCTGTACCCGCTCAGCGCCTCGCTCGAGCAGAAGATCACCACCGTCGCGAAGAAGCTGTACGGCGCGAAGCGCGTGGAGTTCCAGCGCGCGGCCGAACTCGACCTCGAACTGCTCACCACGCGCGGCTACGGCAACCTGCCGGTCTGCATCGCCAAGACGGCCGCGTCACTCAGCGACGACCCGAAACGCCCGGGCCGGCCCGAGGGATTCACCATCACCGTCAACGAACTGCGCGTCAGCGCCGGCGCAGGCTTCGTCGTCGTCATCTGCGGCAACATCATGACCATGCCCGGCCTCCCCAAGGTCCCCGCCGCCGCACGCATCAAGGTCAACGCCGAAGGCAAAGCAACAGGCCTGGCGTAACGCAGCGCAACTCAAAGGTGGGGCGGGCGTCCCGCCCGCCATCGGCCCCAAAGGGCCGACCACCATGCGCACGGCCACAGGGCGCCACGGTCGTCGGGCGCCACGGTCGCGTCCAAGCCGCCGGCCGTGTCCGAACGTAACAGTTCTGCCGCAACTCATCGGCCCCCTACTCACATCTCCCCCGCCGTCGCATCCACCAACCGCCCCACCGTGTTCCCATCAACCAGGTGCTGCGCATAGTGCGCATGCAGGCACTTGACCTGCGTGTGATCTTCCACCCCCCCGATGCCGCGCCGGGCAAGCGCGCGATTCAGCGCATCCGACGCCTCGACCGCGCGGCGATCCTCATCGCTCAGCAATGACCGGCGCAGCGCGATGTACCGCTCGTGATCGGCCGCCAGCGACTGCCGCAGATCGGCATCCGCCGCGATGCGCAGCGCCACGCGGCTGATCAGCCCGTCACGCTCGAGATGCGAAAGCCGCGCGCACAGGTCCGGGTCCGTCAGCCACAGCGTGGTGGGAAACGGCTCGATCGAAGCCCCCCGGCGCACCAGCGGATGACATACGACCACGCGCGGCCCGCCGTCCGGCCCCCGCCGCGCCACCCACACCTCCACACGCGGCCGACGCCCAAGCCGCCCCGCGAGCCACGCAAGATCAGCACCAGTCGGCTCATCCAATCGCATCACGCCAGTGTATCGCGCAGCCGCACGCAGCCGCACCTCGCGGCAAACGCCGATGCGACACCCACCTCGTACGAAGTCGCCCGCCCCGGCAGGACCCGTGACCACCTCGGCAGGAAGAGCGTGCCCACAGCCTAATGTCGACCATGCTGGTGCATGGGCGGCTATTGGCGCACCCAGTGCACGCCCACCGTCAGTGTGTCCCCGGGCCCCGATTAGATACCTAATCGACCACGATCACAATCATCCGGTCGCCGGTCGATGGTTTCTGCGGTAGTTCTGGATACCTATCCAGAATGATGGACCGAACAGCCGCGATCAACTCGAAGGGACAAAGGAACTGCGGTAAGTCGCCCTCAAAGTTGTACCGCCACTTGACGAACGCTTCGCCGCTGGCCTCAAGACAGTGCTCAATCGAAACGTCTATCGGCCTGCCGACTCTTGACTCCATGAGGTGAAGCGTTCTTTGGAAACTGTCATTCCTCTTCTCATTCTCGAACACTTCCGTAAGCTCCCCCTGTGTGCTAAGCGGAAGCGCATTGAACAGATCGTGATACCTGTGTGACCGCAACATACCGCCAGTCTCGATGACGAGCAGCACTTTGAGGTACAACTCAATCGCAATTGCCGCCAACACGATCCTGGGTACGAAGAAGTCGGGATCCGAGTTAGCTCCTTTGAGGCCTTCTGACGCCGCTCGATAGCGCTCTGCGGCGATGAATGCGCCTCGGATGTTCAGCACACGCTTTTCGGGATGGTTCCGCTCCACTGCCATGACTTGCTCCATCACCGGCCCCGCCAAACACGTTGTGTCTGTCGCGGATGCTACGCTCAAGTCCAGCGCCGGACCGCTTCCTCACGGGCGCGGCTCGTTTCGTGGCCAAACCCTCGCTCCCGGGAGCCCCGGGGTAATTCATCAGTTCTCACTCAGTCGCAGCGAATCGGGTGTGGACTCGCGCTTCGTGTCGCCGGGTTTGACTTCGCGCAGGAAGCTCGGCGCGACATTCCACTTCTGGCCGTTGTCCGTGATCACCGTCACCGACTTCTTGTTGTACCTGGTCAACGTGCCCACCACCGTCGGCCGGCCGTCGGGATCGAAGGCCACCCGCGATCCGATGCGGAACTTCATCATCTCCACGTGCGATCGCATCTGTTCGATCAGCCGCAGACGCTGCACGATCCGATGGTTCAGGTCGACCAGTTCCTCCTCGGTCAGCCGGTCAATGTCGATCATGGCGTCGCCTCCCTGCAGTGATGAAACAACTCGGTCCCCGCCGCGCCCATTCTATCACCGACCGTGGGCGCCACGGTCGCGGCGGAGCCGTCGGCAGTGTCCGGGAAGGAGGCGATGAGCGACCGAAGGGCTCGAACGCCGACCGGGAGATCGCCGCCCGGGGGTGCCACACTTTGGCCGTCTTCGGCAAAGTGTGCCGCGGCGCGGTGAGCGATCGGATGGCGATGTGTCTGCAAGGCGAATTGGATGTCGGTGAAGTGGACAAGGATCAACTCTTCTTCGACACACTTTGCCCTCCCTCAGGTCGGGTCAAAATTGTGGCGCCCGTGCCGAGACGGTCGACGCGCGGCGACCATAGTGCGGTCATGGCTCGTCTTCCTCGCTCTCTTCTTCCTGTTCGCTCGCATTTTCCGCGGCGCTCGCGTCTTCCCCCGCATCCTCTGTGGGGTCCGCCAGCATGTGCACCAGCAAGTCCTTCACGCTCATGCCTTCCGGCAGGCGACTCGCGTCGGAGATCATGATGCGCAACCAATGCACACTCTGCCCGGCCGAATTGAAGACCAATGCGATACAGACGATGCGGCCGTCTCCGCGGTGGTGTTCCCATGCATAGATCTCATGGACACGTGTCTGGAGGTGTATCACTTCGCCGTGCAGGTTTCTGGCACCGCGGTACTGCAGTAGAAGACCCCGTTCCACGGCCTCCAACGTCGTCGACGACTTGGTCAGCTTGTCCGTCTCGCAGTCCATCATCCTCTTGAGCAGGTCGACGTCAGTCCCCGAGAGCAGGTTCTTCGCCGCTTGGCCAACAACGCGCTTTGCCTCTTCATCCGACATGCCTGCGTCTCGCAGTGAATCCGTCACAATGCAGGCCTCGGGCGTCAGGCCAACCGTCCACTCAGATCTTCTTGGGTCGGAGTAATCGGAGTGGAGGATTTTGAACCATTCGCCACCGGCGCTCATCCCCTCCCAATGACTGGCAACAGTTCCGGGCCAGAATCTGATTCTTGTTGCACCCGGCGGTATTCGTATCGCCAGATCCAGGTAATCCAACTCCTGCCACCCCGGCAGCACGCGAACGGTGGTCCCCACATCGCGCACGGTCGCCGTCGCACCAATCGATTCCTGCAGGAAGAGTGATTCCAGGTCTTCTCGTATCTGGTTCGCAGCGCGGCCGTGGCCGCTCGAAATGGCCAACAGCAGAAGCATCAGCGCGAACGTGGCGACCACCACCAGAACCATCCGTTTGCGCGTCACGTGTTGTCTCCTTCTGCGAAGCCGTCCCCCGGCCGCATTCTACAGAGCGCCCGGCACCGTGGGGCCCGACGCCCCGACGCCCACTTGCCCATACCATTGCCGATCTCCTCTCTCCTCGGCGCGTCTGGCGTTGAGCCTCAGCGTAACGCGCCATCTTGTGCGCAGAACCTGACCCCAAAATCCCGGCGAAAACCCCGCGGCCGAAAAAAAACTTTACGCCCGGCCGCGTCGGCAGTTACGTTGCTGAAGGGGCGGAAAACAGGCCATGTTGCGCGCGCCGGGGCGGTCTTTTCGCCAAGGGTGGAGGGGCTGTTTGCGCCGTCCCCGGCGGCGATCGCCGCGCTTGCGTCGGCCGGCGTGGCTGGGCGCGGCGGCGACCGGCCCGGGCGGTCGGTTGCGGGTCGGCGCCGGACCTGTTGGCGCCAACCGCTATTGGCTTTTCTTGCGGATGGCGTTTCCGACCAAGCGTTACAAAGCCCGCAAAACCTGACGAGATCCTGCAGAAAATGGACGGAACCGACACAAACGAAGAGAAACGAGCGGAAAAACAGTGCACTTTTGATCGTTTTATGGACCAGTTTATTATGATTCAGCGCACAGCACCCCTCTCATGGCTCAGAAACAGCGATTCGGCGCCCGACGAGCTAAGCCCCTATTCGTTCCGCCCCCGCCCGGACTGGGCACGGGTCCTGGACATGCCAGATATTGCTGTTGCGCGTTTGCGCCCCGAGCGGGACTCACTCGTTGGGCAGCAGTTGGTCCCAGACGTCGCCGATGGTGATCTCGCCCATTTCCTGTTCGATTTCCTTCTGGATCTTCTCGTAGTCGTGGATGGGCGGCTGGGCCATGATGTCATCTTCGCCGGCGTCGTCCGGGCTGCGATCGAGGTAGAGCGAGCCGGTGCCGTTGACCTTGACCTGCCAGCGGCCGTCCGTGAGGCCGCCCTGGGCGATGATCAGCTCGCGCTGGAGCTTGTGGTCGCTCCAGTCCAGTTCGATCAGGTTGCTGTCGATGATGAACGCGTCATCGGGCGTGGTCGCGCTGTCGAAGACACTGCGGATCATGAGCTTCTGGTCGTAGACGATGTAGTCCACGTAGATGCGTCGATCGATCGTGTAGGGGGTGCGATAGCGTTCGACTTCGCCGGCCGCGTTGCGGATGACCACGTTGATCCGGCCGCCTTCGACCACCAGTTCGGTGACGACGGTCTTGCCGATGGCCTTGTTGTAGCTGTTGCGGAGGGTGTTGTAGTCGGAGGCGAGGTCGCTGAACTTCTGCTTGTAAATGTCGGCCTCGAGCTGGGTGCGGACGAAGTAGTAGCCCAATGTGCCGGTGGTGCCGATCAGGCCGGTGATGAAGACGGGCCCGAGGATGCGCATGATCCAGCTATACACGGTTCAGTCCTTTCACGGGTCGGCCGGGCGGGTCGTGTATTCTACATCGACCCTCGCGCCGGGCACGCGGGAATCCGCCCGCGGCGGCGGGACCGGCGCCGATTATCGGATGCCACCGGGGCCTGCTGCAGGGGTTGCCGCCCGACCCGGCGGCCCGGATACAATAGTCACATGAAGCAAATCATTCTTACAGCGTTACTTGTGATGGCCGGCCTCGCCCTGGTCGCGCGCGGAAGCGACCCGGTGTTGGCCGAGCATGCCCGCGCGACGCCGCGCGATGAAATGGTGACGGGAAAGGACTGGAAGACCGTGGCCAACGAGCGCATCGAGCGGATCCGCAAGGGCGATTTCTTATTGACCGTGACCGATGCGGGCGGCCGGCCGCTCGCGGGAGTGACCGTCCAACTGCGGCAGACGCGCAGCGACTTCCACTTCGGCACGTGCATCAACGGCGACCCGACCAGCCAGGCGGTAGACGAGGTCGCCTATCGCAAGTTCATCCTTGATCACTTCAACACGCTGGTCTGCGAAAACCACATGAAGTGGTACGCCGTGGAGAAGCAGCGCGACCAGGTGACCTTCGACCGGGCCGACGCGTACATGCAGTTCGCCGCGGAGCACAACCTGGCCATGCGCGGCCACTGTCTCTTCTGGGCCAAAGTCAAGTTCGTGCAGAAGTGGGTACAGGCGCTGCCGGATGATGAATTGCGCGCGGAGATGGAAGCGCATCTGAATGCGATCGTGCCGCGCTACCGCGGCCGGCTGATCGCGTGGGATGTCAACAACGAGATGCTCGACGGCCACTTCTACAAGGACCGGCTCGGTGAGGCGATCCGGCCGTGGATGTTCAAGCGCGCGGCCGCGCTCGATCCGCAGACGCCGCTTCACGTAAACGACTACGCCATCCTCGGCCACGGCCCGCGGACGAAGCAGTTCATCGGGCAGATCAAGGATCTGCAGAAGGCCGGCGCGCCGATCGGCGGCATCGGCATCCAGGAGCACGCGTGCGAGCGGATCATTCTCGATCCGAAGGAAGCCGAAGACCGGCCGGAGCGCAAGTACAACGTGCGCGTGACGCCGCAGGAGATGTATGCGACGCTCGATGAACTGGCGGAACTCGACCTGCCGATCCACCTGACGGAGATCAGCGCGAAGCACAAGGATGAGAGCGCCCGTGCCGATGCACTGGAGGCGCTGTTCCGCGTGGGGTTCAGCCATCCGAAGGTGGAGGCCATTCTGATCTGGGGTTTCTGGGCCAAGCGGCACTGGCTGGGCGCCGACGCCGCGCTGGTGAAGGCCGACTGGTCGCTGACCGAGAGCGGCAAGCGTCTGAGCGACATGCTGCTGAAGGAGTGGCGTACGACGGCGCAGGTGAAGTCCGATGCAACCGGCCGCGTTGCGTTTCGCGGGTTCTACGGTGATTACGAAGTTGTCGTTCGCGATGGTGGCGGCGCGGCGCGCAAGGGCGAGGCCAAGCTGACGCCCGAGGCTCTCACCGCAACGGTGAAGCTTGAATGAAGCGCGGCCGCACGCTCGCGCGGTTCAGCGGAGATGCTGCCGCTGCATCAGCAGATCGCGCGTGCGGCGGAGCATCTTCCGCACCAGGTCCGGGTGCTTGTCGGCAATGTTGTGCAGTTCCTTCGGATCGGACTGCAGGTCGTACAACTCGGTCATGTCGTTGTAGTTGTCCACGCATTTGTACCGGCGATCACGGATCGCCACGAACTGACGCAGCGTCGTGAGCACGCAGTCGCGGTGCTCGGACGCGTCGCCATCCAGGATCGGCCGGAAGCTGCAGGCGTCGATATCCCGCGTCGCGGGCACGCCGGCCAGATCGCAGATCGTCGGATTGAGGTCGAACAACTCGATCAGCGCATCACTTCGCCGCCCGCCGGCAATGCCCGGCCCGCAAACCGCCAGCGGCACATGCCACGATGACTCGTAAGCCAGGCTCTTGGTGTACATCCCATGATCACCCAGCATTTCACCATGATCCGACGCAAAGATGATATAGGTGTTGTCCGCCTGGCCCGTGCGCTCCAGCGCGTCGAGGATTTCGCCCACGGCGTCGTCGATTACCTCAATCGAAGCGCAGTATTGGCGGCGCGTTTCGAGAATCTTTTCCGGCGATGGATTGCGGTAGCGATTCCGCTGCCAGCGCGGCTTGCCGGACAGATCGTCGGCGATGGCCGGTGGCATCGCGGCGTCGCGGTATTTGTCCGCGTACTCGGTCGGCGGATCGAACGGATCATGCGGGCCGACAAAGCTGACGAAGAAGTGCCATGGGAAATCCTGCGAGATATTCTCCAGCCATCGCGCCGCCAGGTCGCCGACGTAGAGATCGGCGAAGTCTTCGGTCGGCAGTACCGAGTCATGCGCGCTGATGTCCCAGCCTTCCCTGGCGCGGCGTTTGTAGTCGGCGCGGAAGGCATCGTACAACCCCTTGGCCTGCAGGTAGTATCCATACGGCCCGCGCGGCGTGTCGAACTTGCCCGCGTGCATCTTGCCTTCGATCTCGATCGGATGGGTGAACCCGTGGGCGTAGCACACGGGCCGATCGCCGTGCCGCCCGTTGTAGCTATCGGGTTTGGCCAGGTCGAGCTTGCCGCAGCAGCCCACCTGGTAGCCGTGGTCGCGCAGTTCCTGGTAATACGTGCGGCGGGACATCGGCATGAACTGCTGATTGTCCAGCGCCCCGAGGTTGTGCGGCCGGATGCCGCCGGCCAGGCCGATGCGCGACGGGGCGCACACCGGCGAGTTGCAGAAGCAGTTCTCGAAGATCACCCCGCGCGATGCGATGCGATCGATGTTGGGCGTGCGCACGAAGTCGGCGCCGGCGTAACCGAGGAAATCATGGCGATGCTGATCATCCATGATCAGCAGGACGTTGGGCTGCTTCTGCTCAGGCATGGCATGGCTCGCTGTCGCGTGTGCACAACAGATCAATTCGAGCAAGCCATCATAGCGAACGAGCGAAAGACAGGGGAGTCGTGGGTACTCAGGGCCTCACAGCAGCCCCAGCACCAGTTTCGCTTCTTCAGACATGTGCGCCTGCGACCACGGCGGGCTGAAGACGACCTCGACTTCCACCTCGCCGACTTCCGGCACCCGCGACACGGCGCTGCGCACCTGCACGGGCAGTTCCTGCGCCGCCGGGCACGCGGCCGAAGTCAGCGTCATGTCGATCGACACCGACTTGTCTTCCGCAATATCGATGCGGTAGATCAGGCCGAGGTCGTAGATGTTGACGGGAATCTCCGGGTCCTGCACCTGCTTGATCGCGGCGATGATCCTGGCCTCGAGATCGGACTGCCTGGCGATGGCCGCGTCGATGCGGGCCGCCTCATCCGCCGTTCGCTCCTCGGGGCTCAGCGGCTTGATATCGGTGCGGGGATGATCGGTCGAGCCGATGCTCAAACTCGCGCGTTGGCCCGTGTTGTTCGGTGTGCCTTCCATCGAACACCTTTCGCTTCAGTTGGCGCCGGTCGTCGCCGCGCTGCCGTCCGCCGCCTTGGCCGCCTCGCGCTTGACGCGACCCACCATGGCGCTGAACCCCACCGCCCGATTCATCCGCAGCAACTGGTCAAGCCCGAGCCGGTTCAGCAGATCGTCAGGCATCGCCATCACTTCATCCGCGGGCGCGTTGTCGTAGGCTTCGACCAGAATCGCGAGCAACCCTTTCACTGTCGGCGCCTCTTCGGCGACATCCACGTGCAGCCGCAATTTCCCATCCTGCGCTTCGATCCACAGAAACACCGGCGTCTGACACTCGGGCACGCTGCCCAGCCCGGCATCGCGGGCCTCGTGGAAACGCTCTTCCAGCGGTGGCAGCTTGCGCGAGTAGTCCAGCAGCAGTTCCAGGCGCATCTGCGCGTCAACGGACTGGAACAGGTCGATGATCGGTTCAAGCCGGTTCACGGATCGCGGCTCCTTTCCGCTTTACACGTCCTTCTCGATCGGCAGGCCGACGGCGTTGCCCCATTCGGTCCACGAGCCGTCGTAGTTGCGTACGTTGCCGTAGCCGAGCAGGTAGGTCAACACGAACCAGGTATGGCTGGACCGCTCCCCGATGCGGCAGTAAGCCACGATGTCATCGCCCGGCTTGAGCCCGGTGTCCTTCTCGTACAGCGCTTCGAGTTCCTCACGGCTCTTGAAGGTGCCATCCGCGTTCGCGGCCTTGGCCCATGGGACATTCACCGCGCCGGGGATATGCCCGCCGCGCAGCACGCCTTCCTGCGGGTACTCGGGCATGTGCGTCCGCGCGCCGGAAAACTCCTCCGGCGATCGCACATCCACCAGCGGCCGGCCTTCCCGCACGTGCTTGAGCACTTCTTCCCGCAACGCCCGGATACGCGTCTTGCTGTGTCGCGGCTCGTATTCCGTCCTGGGGTAGGACGGCTTGTCGGTGCTGGTCGGGCGCTTCTCCTCAATCCACTTCTGGCGTCCGCCGTTCATGATCACGCACTTGTCATGCCCGAGCAACCTGAACACCCAGAAGGCGTAGCACGCCCACCAGTTGCTCTTGTCACCGTAGAAGATGACCGTCGTCTCCGGCGTGATGCCGATACGCGAGCACAGCGCGGCGAAACTCTCAAGGTCGATGTAGTCGCGGATGATTGGATCGTTGAGATCGTTCACCCAATCGACCTTCACGGCCTCCGGGATATGGCCCGTCTCGTAGAGCAGCACATCTTCATCCGACTCAACGATGCGGTAGTTCCCGGTGTCGCCGCGGTGTTCGTCGACCCATTGGGTGGAGACGAGCGCTTCCGGATGGGCATACCCGAGATCCGCGACGGACGGATCAAGCAGTTGCGTGGTGGCCATCGTGGACCTCCCTTGTCGCTAGATGAGTTGGTTGATCGCTTCGCCATGTGGAAGCTTAGCAGCAATCGCACGTTCGACATAGCGCCGGACCGCATCAACCTTCATCCGGAACAGCCCCTCGGCGGCGAAGGAGTACGTCAGGATCGCCCGGGCCGTCTCTTTCGGCACGCCGCGCGACATCAGATAGAAGATCGCATTGCGGTCGAGCTGGCCGATCGTGGCCCCGTGTGTGCACTTGACGTCATCCGCGTAGATCTCCAATTGCGGCTTGGTGTTGATCTGAGCCTCGTCGGTCAGCAGCAGGTTGGCATTGGTCTGCTTGGCGTCCGTCTTCTGGGCGCCCTCCGCAACCACGATTCGACCGCTGAAAACGGCCGATGCCTTGTCGCTGAGCACGCCCTTGTAAAACTGCCGGCTATCGCCGTGCGGCTGTGCGTGCTCGACGCGCATGTGGTTGTCCATGTGTTGCGTGCCCGTGGGCAGGTACAGGCCGTTGATCAGGCATTCGCAGTGTTCGCCGTCCATCACCGGGTGCACGTTGTTGCGCACCAACCTGCCGCCCAGCAGCACGGTGTGCGAGGCCACGTTGCTGTCCCGGCCCTGGTGAATCTCAAGCGACGAAATGTTGTACGCCTCGTGCGATTCCTCTTCGAGAAAGTAGTGTTCGACGACGGCGTTGTCGCCGGCCTCGATCTGCGTCACGGTGTTGGTGAGGGCCGGCTGCTGCACGTCCAGCGCCACGCCGTGCTCAATCACGGTCACTTGCGCGCTCTCCTCGGCGATAATGAGGTTGCGCGGGTGGACCATCGTCGGCGTCGCCGCCCGGGTGGTCACGTAGACCGCCTGAATCGGCCGCGCCGCCGCCTTGCCGCGCTGCACGTGCACGAACAGGCCGTCCGCCAGGTGCGCGCCATTGAGCGCCGTCAGCGCATCGGTTTCGTCCACATCCAGCGATTCGAGCTGCTTGCGGATCGCTTCGCCGTGCGTTTCGATGGCCTGACTGAGGCTGGCCACCGTGACACCGTCGCCCAGGTCGCCGATCTGCGAGAGGTGGGCCGCGTAGCTGCCGTTGACGAACACGATCGTTGCGGCATCGAGATCGGGAATCATCAGCGGCTCGAGGTCCTCGGCGGTCACGCCGGCCACGTCATCGCCCGGCAGGGCGAAGTCGGTGTCGACCAGCGGCGCGAGATTCGTGAAGCGCCACTCCTCGTCGCGCGTGGTGGGGAACCCCGCCGCGTGGAAGCGCGCCGAGGCGCGCTCACGCAGACTGCGAAGCCACTCGGGGGCATTGGCCGTGAGTTGAGCGGGGGCCGCGAAGGCCGCCAGTCGGTCGCTGCTGGTTTCGGTCATCGTGGTCATCATGCTGCTCCTTGCTTTCAGGCCACGGAGGCCGGCTCGCGCTCAACCCACGCGTATCCCTTCGATTCCAGTTCGAGCGCCAGTTCCTTGCCGCCCGACTTCACCACGCGGCCGTCCACCAGCACGTGCACGAAGTCCGGCACGATGTACTCCAGGAGACGCTGATAGTGGGTGATCACCAGGAAACCGCGGTCCGGTGCTCGCAGCGCATTGACGCCGTTGGCCACGATGCGCAGGGCGTCGATGTCGAGGCCCGAGTCGGTCTCATCGAGCATGCCCAGGGCCGGCTCGAGCAGCGCGAGCTGGAAGATCTCGGCCCGCTTCTTCTCGCCGCCGGAGAAGCCTTCGTTCACCGCGCGTTTGAGCAGGTCGTCCGGCAGCTCGACCAGCTTCGCCTTCTCCTTCACCAGTGCGAGGAAATCGGTCGGGCTGATCTCACCATCGCCGCGGTGTTCGCGCTTGGCGTTGATCGCGGCCTTGAGAAACTGCATGTTGCTCACGCCGGGGATTTCGACCGGGTACTGAAAGGCCAGGAAGAGCCCCGCCACGGCGCGCTCGTCGGCTTCCATCTCCAGCAGGTCCTCGCCGTGGAAGAGGATCTGGCCTTCGGTGACCTCGTACGTTTCGTTTCCGGCAAGCACCGCCGCGAGCGTGCTCTTGCCCGAGCCGTTCGGGCCCATGATCGAGTGCACCTCGCCGGCGTTGATTGTCAGGTCAACGCCCCGGAGGATCTCCTGCCCTTCCACATTCGCGTGCAGGTTGCGAATCTCAATGATCGGAGTGGTCATGTCTATCGTCCTGTGTATCGGGTTGCGTTCGTCGTTGTCTTGTCTGGTGCCTTTCCTGTCCTTCGTCGCTCCGTCGCTCAATCGCTTCGTCGCTTCTTCATCCCACACTGCCCTCGAGGCTGATCGACAGCAGCGCCCTGGCTTCCACGGCGAACTCCATGGGCAGTTCGGCGAGGACCTCCTTGCAGAAGCCGTTGACGATCAGCGACACGGCGTCTTCCTCGCTGATGCCGCGCTGCTGGCAGTAGAACATCTGGTCCTCACCGATCTTCGACGTCGTCGCTTCGTGCTCGGCCGAGGCCGTGGGATTGCGCACCTCGATGTACGGGAACGTATGCGCCCCGCACTGGTCGCCGAGGAGCATCGAGTCGCACTGCGTGTAGTTGCGCGCGTTTTCGGCGCCGGGCAGCATCTTCACCAGCCCCCGGTACGTGTTGTGGCCCGTGCCGGCGCTGATGCCTTTGCTGATGATCGTGCTGCGGGTGTTCTTGCCAATGTGAATCATCTTCGTGCCGGTATCCGCCTGCTGCCGCCCGTTGGTCACGGCCACCGAATAGAACTCGCCCTGCGAGTTGTCGCCCTGCAGGATGCACGAGGGATACTTCCACGTGACGGCCGAGCCGGTCTCGAGCTGGGTCCACGAAATGTGGCTGTTCTCGCCGCGGCAGGCGCCGCGCTTGGTGACGAAGTTGTAGATCCCTCCCTTGCCACGCTCGTCGCCGGGGTACCAATTCTGGATCGTGGAGTACTTGATCGACGCGTCACGAAGCGCCACCAGTTCGACCACCGCGGCGTGAAGCTGGTTCTCATCGCGCATCGGCGCGGTGCAGCCTTCGAGGTAACTGACCGACGCGCCTTCGTCAGCGACGATGAGCGTCCGCTCGAACTGGCCGGTGTTGGCCGCGTTGATGCGGAAGTACGTGGACAGTTCCATCGGGCAGTCCACGCCCTTGGGCACGTAGACGAACGAGCCGTCGCTGAACACGGCCGAGTTGAGCGTGGCGAAGAAGTTGTCCGAGTAAGGCACCACGGAACCGAGATACTTCTTGATCAGGTCCGGGTGGTTGCGGACCGCCTCGCTCATCGAGCAGAAGATCACGCCCGCTTCGGCCAGCGTCTTCTGGAACGTCGTCGCGACGGAGACGCTGTCGAACACCGCGTCCACGGCCACGGGCTTGGCGCCCTTCACGCCGGCCAGCACCTTCTGCTCCTCGAGCGGGATCCCCAGCTTGCGATAGGTTTCCAGCAGCTTGGGGTCGACCTCGTCAAGGCTCTCGGGCTGGTCCCCGGCCTTGGGCTGCGAGTAGTAACTGATGGCCTGGTAGTCCACCGGCCCCCATCCGTAGGGCAGGAACTCCCAGTTGGGCTCCCGCATGGTCAGCCAGTGCCGGTAGGCTTTGAGGCGCCACTCACACATCCAGTCGGGCTCGCCCTTCCGTGCGGAAATGGCACGGATGACATTCTCGTCGAGGCCGGGTGGCAGGGATTCGGATTCGATATCCGTCACCCAGCCGGCCTCGTACTTCCGGTTGGCGAGCTGTTCGATCGCTCGGTCGTTTTCACTCAGGCTGCTCATTGGCGATTCACTCCCGGCAGTTGGCTGCCGCAGGGGGTTCGTGGTGTGTGGTCAGCCGGTGGCCACTTCACGTCGCGCGGTAAGCGGCACGCGGATCGGGGTGGGGTCGGCTTCCGGGGAGATCAGGTCCCTGAGGGTGACCTGTCTGAAATAGTCATTGACCCGGCCGGACAACTCGCGGATACGCCGACTGATCGGGCACCGGGGGGTAAGCCGACAGGTTTCGTCGGCGCTATCTTCGGATGCTTGGCCGTCTCCGCAGCAGGGCATGAGATCGATCGGTCCCTCGATCGCCTCGAAGACCCGTACGAGGCTGATCGCCTCGGGCTTGTCGGCGAGGTAATAGCCGCCATGCACGCCGCGCTCGGACTCGACAATGCCGGCGCGGTGGAGACGCTTGAGAACCTTGATCAGGAGGGCCGAAGGCAGGCCGTACTCGTCGGCGAGGCGACTGGAGCTGACTGGGCGCTCGGACGAAGCATCCGCCTCGGCCAGCCCGGCGAGGGCGACAAGGGCGTAATCGACTTTGCGGGTGAGGCTGAGCATCGCGTGGGGCTCCGGTCAGTGCGGATCGGCGAGGTCGGCGCGGGTTCGGCCGGCCGCTTCCGATCGCAGAGATATATAGGACGAATTTAGTCCCAATTCAAGACGCAGGGCCAAAAATGTTGGAATTATTCCAGGTGACAGCCGCATGGTGCCGGGGCTCACGTGAGTGGCTTGTGCGAGCAGCGCTCGCAACCTGCCATCGATGCCTACTGATTGGTGTAAGTATTTTTGAAATATGCATTTGCAAGGAGTGGACGGGCTTTCGTCTCGCCCCGGCCGGAGACTGTCAGATCGCTGGGGGGCGAACAGCTAACACTCAGCCAATAGTGTCCGGGCTTGAACAGAAAGGTGACAGAACTCTCTTGCCAAATCGTAACCCTATCATAACACTGTCCTTGCGCGGTAACTGGTAACTTGCTCGCTGCTCACGGTTTGCGGAGAATCATCCCCTGGTGCAGGAGGTGCGTGACGAACCCCCACACACTTGGCCCCGCGGCCGCTTCGGACGATGCGGCCCCCCGGCTTCGGGGGATTGAGAGACTGAGAACATGTTGACGGTGCTTGGCTATCATCCGTTTCTCCGCCGGAGTGTGTGGGCCGCAATGGTGCATGGCGGCCAAGTGACAGCAATCGTGCAGCCACAAGGATGTTGGGGAACGCGCGAGGCGCAAATCCACCGGAGGCATAGATCATGACACGAGCAACCACGAGCCAGTTCCGATCTGCCGCCATCACAACAGGGAGTGAACCGATGGACACCGCCCCCAAGGCGAAGCGACGTGAGCCGACCCCTTCCGGGCGGGCATCGATCCTGGTGGTCGAAGACGAACGCGATCTGCAGGACTTGCTGCAGTATAATCTGGCGCGTGACGGATTCGTTGTAAGCTGTGCATCGTCGGCCGAGGAAGCGCAGCGACTGATGGGCCGCGACCTGCCCGACCTGATCATCCTCGACCTCATGCTTCCGGGCATGGACGGCCTGGAGTTCTGTCGTCGCCTGAAGGGCGATACGGCAACGGCGCGGGTGCCGGTGGTCATGCTCACGGCCAAGGGCGAAGAGGCGGACATCGTGACGGGTCTGGAACTCGGTGCGGATGATTACGTTCCCAAGCCGTTCAGTCCGCGAGTGCTGATGGCGCGGGTGAAGGCCGTGCTTCGTCGCGGCATCGCCGAAGGCGAGGAAACCCAGGCCGGCGACGGCAAGGTCGTGCGGGTCCGCGATCTGGTCATCGATCCCGCTCGTCACGAGGTGTCGGTGAACGATGAGAAGGTGGACCTGACGGCGACGGAGTTCAAGCTCCTGTCGCTACTGGCCAGTCGCCCGGGCCGCGTGTTCACCCGTCAGCAGATCATCGAGTCGATCCACGGGCGTTACGCCGCGGTGACCGATCGTTCCGTGGATGTGCAGGTGGTAACATTACGTCGGAAGCTCGGCGAACGTGGATCGGATGTTGAGACGGTGAGGGGCGTTGGCTACCGGTTCAAGGAGTGATGCCATGCCCCAGTGGGTGGAACTCGGCCCCCTGGTCCTTCTGGGCATCGCGGTCGTCGCAACAGCGGGGGTTGCCATCTGGGGCATCCATGTGCGGCGGGCCTCGCGCCGCCTCCGCGACGGGGTCAGGCAGTTTGAGTCGGGGGATCTTTCGCGTCGTTTCGATATCGCGCGCCACTCGCCGCTGCGCGACCTGGCCGAGGCGCTCAACAGCATGGCGGGCAGCCTGGAGCAGCAGCTTCAGGAAGCGCGTCGCCGCCGCAACGAACTCGAAGCGGTGCTCCGCAGCATGGTCGAGGGCGTGCTGGTCATCGACCTGGACGAACGGGTCAAAGGCATGAACCGCGCGGCGACGGCCCTGCTCGGCGTGACGGCCGAGCAGGCGACCGGCCGCAGTGTGCTCGAAGTCGTCCGCGACATGTCGCTCCAGCGATTCGTCTGCAAGGTGCTGGCGATCGAAGAGCCGATCGAGGACGAACTGTCGCTCCAGATCCAGCGCGACGAAGACGACGATGAGATTGACGTGTACGTGCACGGCGAAGGACGCCGGCGCGGGTTGTCCGAACAGTTGCTGCAGGTCCAGGGCGGACCGCTGCGTGACACCCATGGCCGGCGCAGCGGAGCGATCATCGTACTGCACGATGTGACACGTTTGCGTCGTCTCGAATCGGTGCGGCGGGATTTCGTCGCGAACGTCTCGCACGAGATCAAGACACCGGTCACCGCCATCAAGGCTTCGGTCGAGACACTGTCGGACACGGAGCACGTCACGCGCGAAGATCGCGACCACTTCCTGGGCATCATCGGCAGGCAGGCCAATCGGCTGCAGGCCATCATCGACGACCTGCTCGCGCTGGCCCGCATCGAGGAAGAGACCGACAGCATGCGGCTGGACGTGCACGAAGCCAGCGTGCTCGGCGTTCTGCAGGCAGCCACCGAAAGCTGCCAGCCGAAGGCCAAACAGAAACTGGTGGAGGTCGATGTCGAGTGCGACGAAGCCATGACCTTCAAGATGAATGCACCGCTCGTCGAGCAAGCGGTGGTGAACCTGCTGGATAACGCGATCAAGTACAGTTTCGAAGGAAACCCCGTGCGGCTGGCGGCCCAGCGCGACAACGGCGAACTGGTGCTGACCGTGACCGATCGCGGTTGCGGAATCGCCTCGGAGCACCTGCCGAGGCTGTTTGAGCGATTCTACCGCACGGACAAGGCGCGCAGCCGCGCGTTGGGCGGGACGGGCCTCGGCCTGGCGATCGTCAAGCACATCGCCCAGGCGCACGGGGGCCGGGTGTCGGTTGACAGTGATGTGGGTCGGGGAAGCACCTTCAGCATCTACCTGCCGGTAAGCCGCAAATAGCCAAACCAACAGACTCGTTGATTGATGCCGCATGGATCGCTGGATCGATGTTACGATAGTACGCGACGGCGGTGTTCGTCGCCCGCCGCGCACAGGCCCACAAGGGAGCAGGAAACAGGCATGTCCGTACACCTCAATCGCCAACTCGATATGATCAAGAAGGGCATCCTGAACCTTGGGGCGATGGTGGAGGAATCGCTCAAGCAGGCGATCAAGTCGGTGGAATCGCGCGATGTTGAACTGGCCCGCGAGATCGAGGTCCGTGATCGCGACATCGATCTGGCGGAGATCGAATTGGAAGAGGAATGTCTGAAGGCGCTGGCGCTCCATCAGCCGGTGGCGACGGACCTGCGATTCATCATCGCCGTGCTGAAGATGAACCACGACCTGGAGCGCATCGGTGACCTGGCCGTCGACATCGCCCGCGAAACCATCGAACTGGCCGCGATGGACCCGATTGATACGGCCCAGTTCCACATCGACAAGATGTTCGGCTATGCCCAGGTCATGCTGAAGCGCAGTCTCGACGCGCTGGTGCAGTACGACCCCGAACTGGCCCAGTCGGTGCGTGATGAGGATGACACTGTTGACGCGTTGGATCGTGGCCTGCTCGACGAGGTCGATCGCCTCGGACAGCAGCATCCCGAAAGATTCCGCCAGTATGTCTGCGTTCTGAACGTGTCGCGGCACATCGAGCGAATTGCCGACCACGCGGTGAACATCGCGAAAGACGTGATCTACATGGTGCGCGGCAACATCGTGCGGCACAGCAGCAAGCAGCGGTCCGCCGCGACAATGTAAAGCGCTTGAGAGCGGATTGGAAGCCACTACTGGGAGCATCGTGGGATGATCAACGGCGCAACACGGTGTGCGATCCTGTGCGCAGTCGTTGGCCTGGCTGCGTGGGCCACCGAGGCCAGGTCGGCACAGAGTGTGCGGCTGCCCGTGTCGCGCGATACGTGGGTCTCGACTGTTGGACGCGAAGCGGACGGGAACAACGGCGGCTCGTCGCGACTCAAGACCAAGAGCATCCAGGAGTTCACGCTGCTGGACTTCGACCCGCGCCCGCTGCGCGGCAAGGTGATCGACGGCGCAACGCTCCACCTCATGCCCGCCGGCCGCGATATTCAGAAACGTGTGAGCATTTCGAGTCTCGCCGCCGAATGGATGGAGGGGCGCGCGATACGTTATGCGGTCCAGCGCGGGACGGCTTCCTTCAACTGGGCGCAGCAGGACCAGGCCCCGTGGGCCTGGCCGGGCAGCGACATCACCGCCGTGATGATGGGCGCGGGACATACGCGATGGCGGTTCGCTGACGCAACCGCACCGCAGCGCGGTGGCTACCAGCGCGTGGCCGTCGACCCGGGCGTCGTGCGGCTGCGCGTGGCGGGAATCAGCCACGGCCTGGTCGTGATGGACGATGTGGGAAGCGAATACGAGCGCAACGGCGAGAAGTTCACGTACCACATGTTCCCCAACCGCTTCCTCTACAGCCGCGCCGCGGGCGCGGGACGTGCACCGTACCTGGTGCTGACGGTAATCGGCGAAGACAAGCAGCCGCCGCTCGCGCCTACCGAGTTCGCGGGTACGACCGATTACGATCGGTGGCCCGGCGGATACACGCAGGCCAACGCCCGCGCAATGCCGCGCGGCGAGGCGATCGTCCGGTGGCGAACGCCTGTCGATCGCGGCAAGGCGGGAGTCGTCGGTTTCCATGTGCGGGTCAGTCAGGATGACACGTTCCACTGGGACAAGGCCGCGGAGGCGCCGCGCTACCTGGTTCCGCTCGCGGGCAAGCCGGGCGAGATGGTCCGCATGCACCTGCGCGACCTGCCGCTCGATCCCGCGCGGCCGGTGACCATCGGTGTGAAGGCGGTGGACGCTGCGGGAAACGTGGGGCCTGCGGCGACAGGCAGTGTGCGGCTGTCGCAGTTTGAGCCGCAGGCGCTGAACTGGGATGTCGACGCGTCCGAAGCAGGCGGCGATCGAGCGGCGTCGGCGCAGCTCGGCGAGATCGCGGTTTCCGTGGTCGACCCGCTGCAAAAGGCCGACGCGGTAACGGGCGCGATTCAGCCGGCGATGCCGCCAGGAATGTCGCCGAACAGGAATCACCTGTGGGACGCCGCGCAGCGCGAGGTGACGTTGCACACGGCACGCAACGAGTTCGTGGCGTTCCAGATCATTCTGCGCGGCGAGGGACGCGGCATTCGTGCCTCGCTTGACTTCGACGACGTCGGCAAGGGCTCGCCGCGCGCAAAGCTCTACCGCGCTCGACATGTGGCGACGAAGACCGGTCTGAAGCCTGACCCGCTCGTCCCGCTGCGGGGCGCCTTTGCGATACCTGCTTCCGACGAATCGAATCAGGGGCAGACGTGTCAGGCACTGATGACCGAAGTCTACGTGCCGCGCGAGGCGAGCCCCGGCGAACATGTGGGGCGGTTGGTGCTGCGTCAGGGCGGCGAGCAGTTGGCGTTGAAAGTGCGGCTCAACGTCTGGCGCTTCACGCTGCCCGACCATCTGTCTTTCCTGCCGGAGATGAACTGCTACGGCCTGCCCTCCCCACCTGTGAAACAGCACTACTACCGGCTCGCCCACGAGCACCGGACCGTTCTGAACCGCCTGTGTTACAACTGGCGTGGCAAGGTGCACGACGGCTTCAAGCCTGCTTCGCGTGACGGTGCGTTCTCCTTCGATGACTGGGACGAACGGTTCGGTCCGATGCTGGACGGTTCGCTGTTCGCCGATCTGCCGCGCGGGCCGGTGCCGGTGGAGAAGTTCTACCTGCCCTTGAACGAGAATTGGCCGATGGATGTGCATCGTGCGTTCAAGGGCGGCTACTGGGTGGAGGACGCGTTCGACGAGCCCTACTGGACCCAACTGCGCGATGCGACGACGCAATTCACCCGGCATTTCGACGCCATGGGCTGGAACCAAACGCGCTTCGAGTTCTACCTGAACAACAAGGTGTACTTCAAGAAGCAGACCGGCGGATGGTCCGGCTGCTCCGCGCCGTGGATCTTCGACGAGCCGACGCACACGCAGGATTTCTGGGCGCTGCGTCGGTATGGGCTTGAGTTTCATCGGGGCGTGGCCGCCGCTCGCAACGCGTCGAGTGATCGCGGCGAACCGGCACAGATGGTCTTCCGCTGCGACATTTCTCGCCCGCAGTGGCAGCGCGAACTGCTCAATGGGGTGATGGACGTGAACGTCGTCGGCGGCGCGTTCCATCGGTACGAGCGCATGGTGCGCGAGCGGCAGCGGCGCAACGGCGAACTCGTCCAGGTCTACGGCGCGGCCAACGCGGTGGATCGATCGAACGTCCAGCCCGCGGCGTGGTGCGTCGACGCCTGGTGTCGCGGCGCGGATGGCGTGTTGCCGTGGCAGACGATCGGCAAGGAGCGATCGTGGCGCGAGGGCGATGCGCTGTCCCTGTTCTACCCCGGAAAGCCGGCCGGACAAATCGAGCCGGTGGCGAGCATGCGGCTGAAGGCCTTCCGGCGCGGCCAGCAGGACGTGGAATACCTGGTCATGCTGGCGCACGCGTGGGGCCAGCCGCGCTGGGCGATCGGCCGGCAGGTGCTGGACCGACTGAAACTGCGCGGACGCTTCGAGCAGCAGGGCGTAGACGACGCAGGCACGATTTCGTATGACGCGGTTCATCCGGTGGACCTGTGGCGGGTGCGCATGGCGGTGGGAAGGGCGCTGGATCAAGCCGGGCTGCCGGCCAGGCGGCAATGGGTGGAGTTGCGTACGCCAGTGCGTGATGTGAACGCCCTGCGGCAGCAGTGGTATGTCGGACGTGAGTAGCGGTTGGTGCGATCGTGAAGGGTGATGAGAGCGTCGGTCAGTTCATGCCGTTGTATCCGTGAATGAAAACCTTGCAGCCGGCCCAGCCGTAGAAGCCGCCGTCGCTGTACGCGATGCCGTAGCGCTGCACACACTCCGCCCAGGCTTTGCGCTCGCCGTATTGCGGCGAGGCGCGGTTGCAGTTCCAGTCGTCGAAGTGCACCACGGCGCCTTCCGCGACGAGGCCGTTCTCGAAGGTGTAGGTCAGCACGTCCATGGCCGACTGGTAGAGATCGCAATCCACATGCAGCAGTCCGAGCTTCGTGCCGGCGGGCATGTCGGGCAAGGTGTCCTTGAACCATCCATCGTATATGTGAATGCGCTCCGCCGGCAGCCGCGCACTGCAGGTCTGCATGAGCTGTTCGGCGGTGAGTGACTTGCACCCACCGGGACGCCAATCGCCCTGCGCCACGTGCGGCGACTGGGCATCGACATCCGACTCGATCGTGGGCAGTCCCCTGAAGCTGTCGAAAAGGTGCAGTTGTTTCTTCTCCGGGTTGTAGACGTCGAAGCTGGTCAGTCCCGCGGCCAGCACCTGCGCGGTCATGCCCGTCATCGTGCCGAACTCGGCGATGTCGCCCTCGACCTTGCTGCCGCACACGTACTGGACGCTGAGAAACAGGGCGCGGGCGATTTCGATGACGTTCTCATTCGTTCCCTGAAGCTGAAAACCGCCCTGGGACATGATCTGCCTCCTTGCTGATGCGTATCCGTGCGAGGCCATGCTAACACAAGCGCCAACTCACTCCTGTCCGATGCCCGGCCGGCCCGCGATGTCGCAGCCCCGGCACGCCACGCCGTCAAGCCGCCGCCGCGGAGCCGCGCTGCTGCGCCGGCGGTGGATCGTGACACCTCCAGGCGGCCGCGAGCGCCGGACCACCAGTCCCGGCCGGCAGATTTGCCGTGCCCGCGGCCAGCGATTTCCGCCAACTTCCCGCAGGGCCGCGCCCCAGGCTTAGCTCGAGAAACGCCCGATCGCCGTTTCCAGCCTGTGAGCGGGGGCAAAGCTCCCAAACAGCACTCACGCGTAAGAAATCGCCGGAAAAATGTGTCAAAAGTGTACACTTTTTGGGCCCGTTTTCGCTCGTTTTGGGTCGTTTCGGGTCGGAACTGGTTCGGAAGCGGGTTCATTCGGCGGAAAAACCTGACCGCGCGGCCGGTTTCGCAAGTGGCCAGCGGCGGCCGCGGGTCAGGGATGGGCGTGAACGGCGGTCCGGCCTCCCAGCGTCGACCCCCCACGTGCGGCTGTCGGGCGGCATGTCGGCGGACCATCCTGTCGCCGGGCAGACGCCGCGCGTGCCACTCAAGGAAGAGGCGCGGCGAGGATAGCGGCGATGGCTGGATGGCTGAAGCAGACATGGAAGAGCCCTGACAGATAGAGCACGCGGCCAGAGACGACCACAGGACGGGACCGGAACAACACACGCCGGGAAAGGGCGCGCCCGACACGAGCATTGTAGCCATCTGTTAGGTCGATGTCAAGTATTCGAGCAGCGATTTTTTTGCCACCGCGATCGATCTGGCCCACCGGCTGACCAGGGCCGTCGAGGCCAACCGACTCGACCGCGAGATGCGTAACCTGACCCGGTCGAAGCTGCCGGTGCTGGATGAAGTGGGCTACCTGCAGTTCGACCCAGTCCAGGCGTCGCTGCTGTTCCAGGTGATCTGCCAGCGTTATCAGCGACAACAGGCCATCGTGCTGACCAGCAACAAGGCCTTCAGCGACTGGAGCCAGGTCTTCGCCGACGACCCGGTGATGGCCTCGTGGTGATGCGCAAGAGAAGGGGGACCACCGTGCGCACGGGAATGGGGGCCACC
>CAZHJL010000064.1:0-29844 GCA_964532795.1 uncultured Phycisphaeraceae bacterium
ATGAGTAACAGCCACTTACAGCAGATTGGCGGCCAGACGTTGGGACAGCAGTGATGTCGCATGCCTCCTTTCGGGGCGGCTGCCATTCACTGAGGCTCTCAGCCGCGATCACTTGCTCGCCGGCACTTCGCTCTCGACGTCGTGCCCGGCTTCTTTCCAGGCTTTCGTGCCGTCTTCGTAGTCGTCGACGTTGCTGAAACCCGCCTCATCGAGCTTCTCCGCAGCCTTCGCCGAAGCATCGCAGGCCGTGCTCGCACAATACACCACGATCGGCCGATCCTTACCGCCGGCCGCGTCCTCGACGCGATTCTCGAAGTCGTCACTGCTGACCGGAATATTGATCGAACCTGGTATGTGCGCCGTCTCGAACTGCTCGGGCTCGAGCACATTGATCAGCACCATATCTTCATCGCGTTCAATCCGGTCGTGCAGGTCCACAGTAGATATCTGCTTGTAAGCCATCGTCTTGCTCCTTTGGAAGCACCATTCAGGTCATCGTCTCCGCGGCATTCGTGCCGCGATCAGCCCTCTCCCCGTTCCCGTCTTGCCCGCCCGCGGGCGGTTGCGCAAAACCGGCCCCCCCCTGCATCAGACATCATCAGGCACGGGACGCACCCGGCTCCATCAGTCCGCGTTACCGCCCTTTCTCGGGGCTGCTCACCGCCACGGGATGGGGCGTCCCTGTGCCGCGCGTGGGGAACTGCCCCAATCGAAGCCAAGGCCGAATGAACCGTCGCCGACCACCCGGTCCATGGGGCAGCTTGCGCAAGCGATGGTGCGCTATCGATGCGCTGGCGGGATGCGCACAAGGAGCCGCTGGTCGGTCTGTGCCGGAGTTTCGGAACCGACATGATGTGGGCGGCGCTGTCGGGCTCCGGCCATGCCCGGTCTCGCATTGAGCCAACGAAGGCGCAGGTCCGCGCGGCACGGATGCTGATCGATGCGGGCGTACCTTGGGCGCCCATCGCGCTCGGGCAACTGAAGAAAGGCCCCGCGGCGCCAGAACCTGTGATTCGCCTGTCGGCTACGTCTTGCCTCATCGATGCCTTGATGGCTTGCCGGATCGATTGCTCCGGCGTCACCATCCATCGAACGTCTGGCGCTGGCCTTCGACCAGGGTCGCCGACTGATCCCGCACGACGACGTCACAGGTCGGACCGCCGCGATGGGTGACGGTGGTCCGGTTGCGCTCGATCTCGACGTACATCCGTGATCCCTTCCACTGCACCGGAAAGGCCAGCCGCGTCCACTGCTGGGGCAGTCGCGGGCTGAGCGTCAGCGCCTCAGCCTGCATGACCGTACGCATGCCCGCGAATCCCTGGACGGCGACCATCCACGTACCGGCGCAGCAGGCGATGTGGATACCCTCGGCGGCGCCGCCGTGGGCGACGTCAAGATCCTGCCCGGCCGTGGCCTGCCAGAAGCGAAACGCGTCTTCGTCCTTGCCCAGCCGCACGGCGACAATTGCGTGCAGCGCCGCCGAGAGGGATGAATCGTGCGTGGTAACGGGCACGTACTTGTGCCACGCGGCGCGCACTTGCTCGTTCGTGAACTCGTGCGGGAACAGCCACATCATCATCAGCACGTCGGCCTGCTTGCAGCATTTGCTCCGGTAGAGCATCTCCTGCGACGCAAACCTGGCGTAGGGTTGCGAACGGTCGGTCCACAGATCACCGAACTTCGGTTCGGCCAGCAGGTCCCACTCCTCGCATTGGAGGATCACGCCGTTCCTGTCGCGCGGCATCGGCAGTCTCGCGGCGACGTCGCGGAAGGTTCGCACTTCTTCTTCGCTCGCGCCGCCGGCCTCGGCGACATCGGCCGCCATGGACAGGTTGAGCGCGGCCATGCGATTGGTGTACGCGTTGTTGCTCGAGATCGGCGTGTACTCATCCGGTCCCATCACGCCGAGAATGCTCGGGTAGTCCTCGCCCTTCCGGTAGTCCACGCGGCTGACCCAGTAGCGCGCCGTCTCGACGAACACCTTCGCGGCCGGGCCGTCAAGGACGGCCGGATCGAGGGCGCGGGCGTAGTGGGCGACGCCGTAGGCGACGGCGGAGGTGATGTGGATCTGGTGGTCGCGGTACTGCCATTGCGAGACGTTCTCGTGCCCGCCGCGGTTGGCCTGCCAGGGGTAGCGCGCCCCGGCGTAGCCCTGTTGCCTGGCCAGCGCCTTGGCGGCGTCGAGCGTGCCGATGCGAAAACCGGCCAGGCCGTGCGCGCTTTCGGGGTCGGCGTAGATGGCGAACGGCAGCAGGTACATCTCGGAATCCCAGAAGAAGTGCCCGCGGTAGGCTTCGCCGGCGTGGCCCTTGGCGCCGACGCTCACGCGATCGTCGCCCCGTGCGGGGGCGCGCAGCAAGTGGAAGATCGCGGCCCGCATGGCGCGCTGCGCCTCCTCGTCGCCTTCGATGACGATGTCTGCGTCATCCCATCGCCGGTGCCAGACGGCGGCGTGCTCCTGCAGGAGCGCGTCGAATGTCAGGGATTCTGCCGCGTCGAGCACAGCAAGGGGTGTCGTGGGCTGAAGGTCGCGGCTGGTGGTCAGCGCCGATCGCTTCTCGATCGTGATCGAACCACCGGCCGGGATGGTGATCCGGGCTTCGCGCTGGGCCTTGCGCTCGCCGGCGGTGAACTGCCATTCGCCGTCGCCGCGCAGGCGTGAGAGTTGGCAGACCGTGTCTTCGCCGTTGGTCGCTACTTCGCAACTGACACCGGCTTCGCCTTCCGCGGCGAGTCGGGTGCGGACGAAGTGCTCGTGTCCGCTGGTGCGGACATCCGCGTCGATGCCGGCCGCGACGGTGACCGCACATGCCGTGGCCGACGTGATGGTCACGCGCTGACAGACCAGCTGCTTACGCGCGGCACTGACGAACCACTCGAAGGTAATCGCCAGTTCGCCGCCAGCCTGCGGCTTCCACTTGAGCTGCCGGCGCACCACAGCCTCGCGCATGTCCAGTTCACGGCGAAAGTCGGCGACATCGCCGGCCGTAACATCCAGCCACCGGCCGCCCACGCCGATGCGCAGGTCGAGCATCCAGGGCAGGTTGATGATCTGCCGCACGAGATGCGGGTGCGGGCCGACGATGCCGGGAACGAACGTGCCCCACTTCACGGGGAAGCCGATGAAGTTCTCAACGGTGGTGTTGCCGGGAATCCGCACGTATTCGACGTTCTGCGCGGCGTCGGCGATGTGCTCGCACAGCGAGCCGCGTATGTGGAGGAAGCCACTGCCCAGCGTGAACAGGCCCTCCCATGCCTTGAGCGTGTCGCGGCCGGCGTCGAGTTGCACGAGCTTCCAGGGGTCGGTCACGGCAAGTTCCTCACGTGGGCATCAACGGATGGATGGCGGAAGCGAAAGTTTACCGTGAGTCGGGGATTGCCGTTGATGGCGAGCGTCGCCCGGGGTTGGGCTGCGCAGTTCGCTGGTCGCTGCCATCGGCGCGCGAACGCAGGACGGTGGTCACAGGGCGAAGGGGTACGGCGGATGCTACCGATCTGTCGCGGACAGCCGCATTGGCTGGTCCGGATCGCCTACGCAGTAGACGTCTGTGTACGATCGGATGAAGATGCGATTGCCGCTGAAGAACGGTTGAGCGCCCTGCCACCAGTGCCTGCCTGAAATCGGTCCCGAGCCGAGGCGGTTGGTCGCCGCGTGCTCGGGCTGGTCGCCGAGGCGGATCACCGAACACTGCCCGTCGTTGATCATGCCGAAGAGGTGGTTGCCCGCGATGGCGGAAAGATGATGCGGCACGTCATTCGCCGTGACCTTGGCCTTTCCCAGCAGCTTGCCCGTCATCAGGTCCCGCGCCTGAAACTCTTCGCCTTTGCGGCCCGCGAAGCCATAGACCACGTTGCCGCGGACGACGTTGCGCGTGGGGCCGTTCGCTTCGGACCAAAGGATCTTCGCCTTGACCTCATCCTCCGATTCAGCCGTGAGTTGCACGGCCACGGTGCCCTTGGGATAGTCGAATGTCTGTCCCGCGCCACCGTCCGAACTGCCATTGACCATGACGATGACACGGTGTTCGCGACTGACACCCACGTGTCGCCCATTGCCATGGCAGCCGATCCGTTGCGCCAGCAGCTTCCCGTCGCTGACGCGGAAGACATTGCCCGCTCCGGTCCATACTACCGGCATCGTGTTGCCGCTCTCACCGACGGGCAGGTCGAGCGGGACGGGCGTGATCATGTGGTAGGACTTGCCCTGTGGATAGTCCTTCTGCTCCCACAGTAGTTCGCCGGTCGCCTTGCTGACGCCGCGCCACCAGACGGTGGCATGCTGGCCCTGCCCACCGTGAATGATGAGCACATTGCCCACGAGCACGGGTGAGGTCAGGTAAGCGCCCCAGGACGGCCGCTGCTCGCCGAACCACGTGCACCAGCGCCGCTCGCCGTCGAGGCTGTAGCAGAAGACGTCGTTGTACCCGGTATTCACGTATATGTGCTCGCCGTCACTGACCGGCGTCGGCATGGCGCTGCCGACGAATGAGTTCATCCCGTACCAGGCGTTCCAGGTGTAGCCGACACTGGCCAGCGCTTCGCGTTGCTGGAGCCGCTCGCGGAAGTATGTCTTGAGGAAATTGCCGAAGGCCAACTGCGAATAGTTCCACGTGAGCATGCGGGCGCTTCGCTTGTCGAACTGCTTGCGGAGAGAGGCGATTGTCGTGGGCACCCCGGGCCAGACGGCGCGGAATGCCTCGGCGGCCTTGCGGTAACGCTGCTCGTCTTCCTCGGTGGGATTCTCGATCGGCTTGATGCCGTGCCCGCCGCCCACGAAGGGGCTCGCGACCCTCCGGTAGGCCAGGAATGCGGCGTAGGCTTCGGGGTACCAGGCATTCGCTTCCCGCAGGTTCTTCTCAGCTTCCCTGGCCCGGTCCGGCGGCAGCTTGTCGAGGTGGTTCAGGTCGCGCTTCCAGAGGATCTTTCCGTCGGCCGGATCCATGCAGACCAGCATGGCGCCGAGAAAATCCGGCTTGAGCTTCGTGGCATACCCGAAGCCACCACGGTCGATCATGAGGTAGAGTTTGCCCCCGACGACGATCATCCCACCGTTGCACCATTGTTCCAGTGGTGTGCGCCACACAATGTTCTTCTCGTCCCGCCGGATCGGGACCAACCGTGACTTGCGGCCGTCCTTCTCAACTTTGAGTTCCCATTCGTTCCAGGTCGTCACCGGGTCGCAGTCACTGGGGAACAGCCCTGTGCCATCGCCGCGATAGCCTGTTGTCGTGTCGCGCTGATCACCCACCACCGGTGATGGCAGTACCGCAGCAAGCGCTGCGGCCACGCAGGCGAACGTGGAAGTGGCGAGCCGTGGATTCATCGCAGTCTCTCCTGAATTGGGACTTGAGGTGAATGAGCGCCCAACGGGCTCGCGCCGATGAGCATTGCAGCCCGACGCTGACGTAGACCGGTTCCGCCTGGGGCCATCCGGGAAGACTGCTGATTCGACGGCCGACGGGAAGTGGGCGTCAAGGTGCGCCGGTGCGTCACGCGCGCTTTCGGCGATCTTCGCGCCGACGGTCTTCGGCGTTCAGCAGGCGCTTGCGCATGCGGATGGACCCGGGAGTGATCTCCACCAGTTCGTCGTCCTGGATGTACTCCAGGCACGCTTCCAGCGACATGACGCGCGGCGGGCGGACGATGGTGGCGTCATCGGCCGAAGCCGCCCGCACGTTCGAGAACTTCTTGTTGCGGATGACGTTGGCCACGATGTCGTTGTCCTTGCAGTGCTCGCCGACGACCTGGCCCTGGTAGATGTCGTCGCCCGGGCGGACGAAAAAGATGCCGCGATCGTAGAGGGCGTCGAGGGCGTAGGCGGTGACGCGGCCGGTGTCGGTGGCCACGATGACCCCCTGCTGCCGCTGCGGGACTGGGCCGCGCATCGGCTGGTAGCTGTGGAAGGTGTGATGCATGATGGCGCGGCCCTGGGTGGCGCCGAGCATGCGCGTGCGCAGGCCGATCAGCCCGCGGGCCGGAATGGTGAACACCATGTGCAGGTAGCCGCTCGCGCCGCTCTTGGCGTCCATCTTCTCCATCAGCGCGCGGCGGTCGCCCAGCAGCGCCATGACGGCGCTCTGGCATTCGGCCGGGCAGTCGATGACCAGGTTCTCGATCGGCTCGTGCGTCTTGCCGTCAATTTCCTTGAAGATGACCTTCGGCTTGCCGGTGGCCAGTTCGAAGCCTTCGCGGCGCATGTTCTCAAGAAGGATGCCCAAGTGCATCAGGCCGCGTCCGAAGACATCGAACTCCTCCGGGCTCGCGCCGGGCTCGACGCGCAGGGCCACGTCCTGCAGCAGTTCCTTCTCCAGACGGTCCTTGATCTGCCGACTGGTGACAAACTGCCCCTCGCGGCCGGCGAAAGGCGAGTCGTTGACGCGGAAGGTCATGTGCAGCGTGGGTTCGTCCACGCCGATGCGCTTAAGGGCCGCGGGCTCCAGCGGGCAGGCGATGGTGTCGCCGATGTCGAATGACTCGAGCCCGACCACGGCGCAGATATCGCCGGCGACGACCTCCCTGGCCTCCCTGCGGCCCAGGCCGTCGAACTGCATCACCTGCAGGACCCGCTGCGTCGATCGCTCGCCCTTGTGCATGACCATGACCTGCTGGCCCTTGGTCAGCTTGCCCGCGGCGACCTTGCCGATGGCGATGCGCCCGACGTAGTCGGAGAAGTCCAGCGTGGTCACGAGCATGCGCAGCGGCTGATCGGGGTCCTCGCGCGGCGGGGGCACGTGCGTGACGATCGACTCGAAGACCGGGCGCAGATCCGCGCCGGGCGTGTGGCTGTCGGTGCTCGCCCAGCCGGATCGGGCGGAAGCGAAGACCACCGGGAAGTCGAGGGCCTGGTCGTCGGCGTCGAGTTCGACCAGCAGGTCGAATACCTCGTTGATGACATCGTCCGGCCGCGCGTCCGGGCGGTCCATCTTGTTGACGACGACGATGGGCCGCAGGCCGTGGTCGAGGGCCTTGCTGAGGACAAAGCGCGTCTGGGGCATCGGGCCTTCGAAGGCATCGACCAGCAGCAGCACGCCGTCGGCCATCGAGAGGACGCGTTCGACCTCGCCGCCGAAGTCGGCGTGACCGGGGGTGTCGATGAGGTTGATGCGGTAGTCGTGGCCTTCGAGCGATTTGTACCGGATGGCGCAGTTCTTGGAGAAGATGGTGATGCCGCGCTCGCGCTCGAGGTCATTCGAGTCCATGATCAGCCCGTGCTGCCCGCCGGCCAGCTTGTCCAGTTCCTCGGCCCGGAAGTTGCCGGACTGGTACAGCATGCGATCGACCAGCGTGGTCTTGCCATGGTCCACGTGGGCAATGATCGCGACATTTCGCAGGTAAGTCTGACTCATCACGCTTGTTCCGGGGCCCCGGAGGGTCTATCGGCCAGTCGGCGGGCGTAGGAAGAATAGCGGGTGATTGCGAAAAGTCGAATAGGGACCTCGCGACACACAAAGGCACCGAGGCACTGCGGTGCGCGGCAAAGGTACCCGCGCACCGATTCCGACCCTCGGTTCCTGGCGGTTCACGCAGCCCGGTTGAAGCGGCTGACATCCATGGCCATCAGGTGGCCGGACACTTCGTCGATCGCGTCCTGCAGGTCCTTGATGGCGATGCGCCGGTGCTCGCGGTAGAAGAAAATCCACTCCCCGGCGCCCTCGATCTTCCAGTTCGGGTCGGTCCGGGTGAAATGCTCGACCAGGCCGGGCGTGAACAGTTGGCGGACGGCCTGTTCATCGTCGCCGCGCAGCTCGAAACGCTTGGAGAACTGCGGGTGCTGGTCGAAGTCGATGTCCTGCCGGCCGAGGGATTGGGCGATGCGGTCGAACAGCCCCTCGCGCTCGAGCGAGAACGTGGGCAGTTCGATGCCGGGCGTGCGGATGGCGATGACGGTCTGGCGGTGGGTGGTGCTCGAACGCTTCTTGCCGGTGCTGCGCCGGAGGGCGTAGTGGTAGTCGAAGGCGTGCACGTCCAGGTCGGCGACCTTGCCAATCAGGGCATTGCGCACGCGGCGCGCATCACCGCGATCGAAGAGCGAGCAGTGGCCATACCGGCCTGACGCCAGTTCGTCGGCCCTCGGTCTGAACTCGAAGTCCATGGCTGCGGCGAGTTGGGCCAGGTTGTCGCGACGCATCTTGTCCCGCCAGAAGCGCAGGGCGTACAGCGCGGCGATCACGCCGGCGCCGATTGCAACCCAACCCCAAACGTCGATTCCAAGCAGGGAGAACTGCACGGCGTCGCCCTTTCAGTGCAGGATCTCGTAACCCTTGCGCAGGGTAGCAGACCGCAGCCGATCAGTCGCTGCCGTTAATGGGAGGATCTGTCGGGCAGTTGCATAAACGGGAACCACCGCCCACGGCGGCGCTGCAGGACCGGAAAACGGTCCTCGCTGCGCGGTCAATCACCGGCATTGAGAGTCTTCTCGGTGACGACGAAGCGGTTCACCTCAAGCTCCATGAAGATCGCCGCGACTTCATCGATCGCACTCCGGATGCCGTCGACGGGGATTGTCCTTCCCAAGCCATAGAAGATGACCCATTCGCCGCCACCCTCGATCTGCCACCGCAGGTTGTCGCGCTCGATGTGCTCGATGAAGGACGGCGTCAGCAGTTCGCGAACCCGTTCCGGCATTTCACCCCGGACAGCGCACCTGCTCGTGAAGTCGGGATACGTCGGCAACTCCACCTCCGGCATCCTGGGTTCGCCCTCCTCGGCAGATGCGAGGGCCCGATCAGGATCAATCGAGAACTGCGGAAGATCGACATCGGGCGCAGCCAGGGCGATGACAGTCTGCCACTTCGTATTGCGTGACTGGCTCCCGCCTATCGATGTACGCCACCGGTCGTAGGCGAAGTCGTAGACCTAGAGGTCGAGATCCATCACCGTCCCCACCATGGCATTGTGTACGCGCTGCAGAACCGTCAGTTCCATCAGCCGGAAGTCAGCATCGTACTCGTAGACGAGTTCGTCATCGCGTCCGAGGAACTCGAATCCCATTTCCGCCGCGAACCGCGCCATCTTGTCGGTTCGAATCTTTCTCAGCAGCAGGCGCCCCGCGAACCAGGCGCCAACCCCGCCCACGGCCAGCGCCACAACCGCCCAGAAACTGATTCCGTAGAATCCCAATGGAAGTGCCACTTCAACCATGACATGCCCCTTCATCTGGCCGAACTCGCCATGAACCATCGGCTAGCCTAGCACCGTTTGTCGCGCAGTTGGCCTGCAGAAGCGGGAAAATCGCGTCGTTTCCGGCGGATGTGGTGGCGAATCGTGAGTTGGGTCGCCCGCCGATATCCGACGGCTCGAAGACTGCGGCCACTGACTGCCCCCACCCAACGAATGCGTTACACTGGGCGGCTCAATCAAAGGAGTGAAACATGACCACCGCCGCCATCGACCGTACCCAGCTTCTCGACCAGGTGCAGGCGATCATCGACGCCCAGCCGATCACCGACCTGCATACCCATTGCTATACGCCGCAGTTCGGCGCCAGCCCCGAGCCGGGCGGCCTGCTGCTGTGGGGCATCGACGAACTGGTGACGTACCACTACCTGATCGCCGAGGTCTTCCGCGTCGTGCCGGCCACCGAACTGCCCTACGACGCGTTCTGGAAGATGACCAAGCAGGAGCAGGCCGACCACATCTGGCAGCACCTGTTCGTACGGCGCACGCCGATCAGCGAAGCCTGCCGCGGCGTGCTGACCACCCTCAAGCTGCTGGGGCTGGACCCGAACGAAAAGACCCTCAACGGCTACCGCAAGTTCTTCGCGGCCCAGGACCCGGACCAGTACATCGACAAGGTGATGGAGCTGGCGCACGTCGACTGCATCACCATGACCAATCCCGTGTTCGACGATCACGAGCGCGGCATCTGGGAAATGAACCCGCAGGTCGGCGACGACCCGCGCTTCCGCGCCGTGCTGCGCATCGACCCGCTGCTGCGCGACTGGCAGAGCGCGGCCGGACATCTCAAGGCCTGGGGCTACGACGTCTCACCGGATTTCTCGGGCAAGACGGTGGACGAAACCAAGCGCTTCCTCTTCGAGTGGATCAACCGGCAGAAGGCGATCTACATCGCGATGAGCCTGCCGCCGAGCTTCCGGTACCCGGACCCGGACAACGCGGACGGCAACCGGTTCATCAGGGAAGTTCTGATGCCGGTCTGCCGCGAGCGCAGCCTGCCGTGGGCGATGATGATCGGCTCGAAGCTGCAGGTGAACCCGGCGCTGAAGGACGCCGGCGACATGGTCGGCAAGGCGGACGTGCAGGCGGTGGTGAACCTGTGCGCCGAATTCCCCGACAACAAGTTCCTGGTGACGATGCTCAGCCGCGAGAACCAGCACGAACTGTGCGTGGCCGGCCGCAAGTTCGGCAACCTGATGATCTTCGGTTGCTGGTGGTTCCTGAACAACCCATCGATCATCGAGGAGATGACGCGCGAGCGCATCGAATTGCTGGGCACGAGCTTCATCCCGCAACACAGCGATGCGCGGATACTCGACCAACTGGTCTACAAGTGGGAGCACAGCCGCAAGCTGATCGCGAAGGTGCTGGCCGACAAGTACGCGGACATGATGGACGCGGGCTACGACGTGACCGACGCGCACATGAAACGCGACGCGGCCCTGCTGCTGCGGGAGAACTTCTGGAGTTTCCTGAAACGGTAGACAGCGGGACGACCCATGGACGAAAGGCGGGCGGACCACGAGGGTCCGCCCGCATGTTGTCTGTACCAGGATGGTGCGCATCCTTTACGTACGGCGTCGGCGCAGCACCAGCATGCTGCCCAGACCCAGCAGCGCGAGCGTGGCCGGCTCCGGGATCGTGCACCACGTGTCGACAATGACTTCGTCCACGTCGATGTTGCCGGTGATGGCGATGACCTCGCCCGTGGGATTGGGCCGGATGGTGAACTCGTACACTGTATGCTTCCAGCCACCCATCAACATGGGGTTGTCGCCATGGGATACCACCGGTGTGACTTCATACAGCGGCCCATCAACGCTGACCAACTCGATCTGCGGTCCGGTCGGCGGCAAGCCTGCCTGATCGCGCCATGTCAACTGGATCCAGACCCGCTTCTCGGGATTCGGCAGGGTCGTGTTGGGCAGGTCGATTTCGATCCTGCCGGACAACGGCAGGACACCGACGCCGCCCCAGTCCCAACCATACGGGTCGGGCCAATAGGTGATCGGATCAACGTGGTACCACGGGTAGCCGGGAACCGGATCCCACCAGTACCACAGGCCGGGATCGAACTTAACCGGCTGGTTGTACCATCCGGGGTACGTATAGAACGGCTCACACCCGGTGGCCTCCGGTGGCGTATAGGTCAGCACGGCGCCATCGTTGTTCCCGAAGTCCGGGCTATAGGCGCCACCGACCCCGGGGGTGTTGAAGAAATCCCATCCGGCATAGCGCATGGGTGCGTTGGGTCCAGCGTGCTCACCCGGGTTCTGCCACCACCACGGTGGAATGTCGATGTCGTGCGCCAACGCCGGCGTCACGAACGCCAGCAGCATCAGAAATGCCAACATTCTCCTTAACATGATCGTCTCCTTTGTTTGGTCCACTGAACCTTGTAGAGAGAACTACCCCTGTACGGCGAGACACCCTCGCCTTGGTATTGCCGCACCAGCCCCATCTCTCTCAGGAAGGTCTGCGGAACCGCAAGAAGTGCGACTCCATGCCCACAAACAGCGTACTCGTTCGGCGGCAGCGATCAACAAGTTTTTTGATCTGTTTTTAAAAAACTTGCGCAACACGGACCCTCAAGCGCTGAATGAGCGCAACGCTTTCCTGCTGCTGCGGGAGGACTCCTGGGATCTCCTGGAGCGGCAAGATGCCGCCCGACCGTGAATCACCATGTGAGCGAAGGCGGGCGGATCTCGGGTGATCCGCCCGCTGTCTGCACGGCCACCGCGGCCACCGCGACCGTCGGTGAACCGACTATCAGCGTCGCCGCAACAGCGCCACGCCGCCGAGCACCAGCAGCGCGAGTGTCGCCGGTTCCGGCGTGATCACGAACGCGAAATCGAGCGGCTCGGGGATGTTCGGATCGCCGAAGGCCGGATCAAGCGGCTGCCACGCGCCGTTGATATCGCGATAGACCGCCACATCCTCGAAGTGTTCCTGCGAGGTCTTCCACCCGACCGGTTCCTGCGCACCGCCGTCCCACCAGACATCGAGGCCCAGCCAGTAGATCTGACCGGCCTGCTGAACGAACGGATCAGGGATGTCCGTGATGTTCAGTTGATGGTAGAAGACGTGGTTGTCCGGCCCCCAGCCGTTTTCGCCCTGTTGCGGGTCGGCGAATCCCTGCAGACCCTGGCCCGCGCCGAGAACGACGGTGAACGCGTTATTCACACGATCGAACTGCTTCTGCCAGAGTGGATTGCCCGGCTTGCTGAAGGATCCCGTGCGATCATCGTCGTAGATCGTCACGAGAACATGATCGATCTGCGTGGGCCCATCATTGTTGACCGAGTACCAGAAGTGGACATCATCGACCGGCCCGGTCTGCGAGCACATCCAGTCATCGGCGCACTCGTGTTGCGGCGGGGCCGGATCCGGATAGCTGGAAATCTCGATATCCCAGCCGAACGGGTCCGGCAACTGCGGGAAGTGCATCTTGTGACCATCGCCGATCGCCCAGTCGGCCATCGCCGGCGCGGCCGCGATCATGATGACTGCCGCCACGCATCCCATCGTCGCCTTGCTGAACAAAGCGTCTTTCATGGTTGTCTCCTTTCACGAACGTCGTTGAGGTGAGGCAAGAAGACCGCCTGGCGAGACCCCCTCGCCACGATCGCGCATCTCCTTCTTCTCTCTCTCAAGGGCCTGCGGAACTGCAGGAAGACAGGCGGACCTCCCAAACACAATTCTCATAATATGCAAATGGCTTCAGGCTTCAAGCTCTTTTTGGCTCTGGTTTGGGTGGTTGCGCCGACGCCCCGCGGTACCAAGGAAAACGGACGGGCCAACTGGCCCGTCCGTTACCATTCGCTCTCAAATCCACGCAATTCCCCATCAGCCCGCCATCAGGCGCGGCGGCGACGGAGCACGGCGACACCAGCGAGGGCCAGCAGCGCGATCGATGCGGGCTCAGGCACGGTGCACCACGTGTCAACGACGATCTCGTCCACCCAGATGTCGCCGCTAACAACGATCGTCTCCCACTCGGGATTGAACGGAATCTGGCCCCGGTAGACCGTGTGCGTCCAGTTCCCGAAGGGCGTGGAGTGATCCACATCCAACGGGATGAACACCGGGCCGTTGGCGGTGTCAACCACTTCGAGGAAGGGCATCGCGCCCGGTTGCTGCGCCGACCAAGTCAACTGGATCCAGACTTCCTTCACGGGGTTCGGCTCCGGGTCGTTGGGCAGGTAGATCTCGATCTCTCCAGACAACGGCACCGCCCCAAATCCCGCGCCCGGCCATTGGCTGGGTGGGCCGTAGCCCGGGTACTCGGGATACGGAAGGTTGAACGGCGGCTGAGGCACCCAGCGCTCCCAGGGCCACTGATACGGATCGATGGGATAAGGATCAAGGATATCCTCCCACTCCGTCGGAGGTCCCACCGGGTCTGGCGCGGGTGTCCACTTCGCCGTTGCCCCGCTGTTGTTCCCGAAGTCCGGCATGCCCGGTGTACCGGGGCTCGGCGTGTTGTTGAACTCCCACGCGGCGTACCGCATGTTCGATCCATTGTTTTCCGGCAACCACCACCACGGTGGAATGTCAATGTCGTGCGCCAACGCCGGCGTCACGAACGCCAACAGCATCAGGACTGCCAACATTCTCCTAAACATTGTCCTACTCCTTTGTTCCGTTACCCAACCTTCGCGAAGCGATTCCATCTCGGCGAGACCTTCTCGCCGTCTCACGGCCCGTCGGATGTCATCTCTCTTGCGAAGGCCTGCAGAACTGCAGAAGAAGCGGACCTCCTACCCAGTAGCCAACCATACACAAATGCCTTAAGTCGTCAAGCTCTTTTCTGCACTTCTTTCACGATTCTTGCGCCCCGCCGACCTGTCGCGAACAGCGTTGGCGCGAAGCACGGCGATCTTCTCTGATCCACTGCGCCATGGCGGCCTTCGGACGATCGGCGACTGGCCGCGGCAGCGCGGTTGAGTGATTCCGGATGGCGTCTTCTGGGGTCAAGCTTTGCTTAAGGGTCGCGCCCGAGACAGACACGATGGCTCTATCGACCCCACCCGCCGCGCCGCTTCGCGTGGACGGTAAAGGAGAAGAAAAGAGAGGGGGCGGCTTGCGACGCCCCCTGCAAGGGTCAGTCGGTCAAAGTGGAAAGGGTGCTTACCTGCGCCTTCTCTTGATCAGGGCCAGGCCGCCCAGGCCGAGCAGGGCCAGGGACGTTGGTTCGGGGATCACGGTGGCGTTGAGGTCGTAGGTCACGTCCCCGGAGTCGGTGCTGATCGTCAGCAGCGCGTTGTAGATCCCTTCGGATGCGCCGGCGAAGCTCAGGTCGTATTCGACCGTGTCGCTGCCGCCGGCGATCAGCGTTGCGGTGGCGAAGTCGGGCAGGTCGAACAGCGATGCGTCGGCGCCGGTGATGTCGAAGCTCAGCACGTCGATCTCGCTCAGCGCCACGCCACTGTTGATGATGGAGATGATGTCGTCGAGCGTGGCGGATTCGCCGATGCTGAGCGTGAATTCGATCATGCCGCCGCTGATCGGCGAAGCGTTCAGGGCATCCGGGCCGAACAGGTACGCCGAGCCGGAGTAGCTGCCCGCATCGTCGTTGCTGTATGCCCCGACGATGGCGGTGTCGCCGCTGATGCCGACGGAGTAGCCGAAGAAGTCCCACGCCGCGGCGTCGGAAGCGGTGAGCTTGGCGATCTGCACGCCGGTGGTCGCGTCGAACAGGTACGCCGAGCCGGAGTAGCTGCCCGCGTCGTCGTCGTTGCCGTGTGCCCCGACGATGGCAGTGTTGCCGCTGATGCCGACGGAAACGCCGAACAAGTCGTCCGCCGCAGCGTCGGAAGCGGTGAGCTTGGCGATCTGCGTGCCGGTGGTGGCGTCGAATAGGTACGCCGAGCCGGATGCGTTGCCCCCATCGTCGTCGAGGTATGCCCCGACGATGGCGGTGTCGCCGCTGATGCCGACGGAGAAGCCGAAGTAGTCGAGCGCCGCGGCGTCGGAAGCGGTGAGCTTGGCGATCTGCGCGCCGGTGGTCGCGTCGAACAGGTACGCCGAGCCGGAGTAGCTGCCCGCATCGTCGTTGCCGTATGCCCCGACGATGGCGGTGTTGCCGCTGATGCCGACGGACCTGCCGAAGTAGTCGTCCGTCGCAGCGTCGGGAGCGGTGAGCTTGAAGAGCTGATTCCCCGTGCTCACGTCGAACAGGTACGCCGAGCCGGATCTGCTGCCCCCATCGCCGTCGCCGTGTGCCCCGACAACGGCGATGTTGCCGCTGATGCCAACGGAGATGCCGAAGGAGTCGTACGCCGCGGCGTCGGAAGCGGTGAGCTTGGTGATCTCTGTGCCGGTGGCGGCGTCGAACAGGTACGCCGAGCCGGAGTAGCTGCCCGCATCGTCGTTGCCGTCTGCCCCGACGATGGCGGTGTTGCCGCTGATGCCGACGGAGTAGCCAAACCAATCGTCCGCCGCGGCGTCGGAAGCGGTGAGCTTGGTGATCTGCGTGCCGGTGGTCGCGTCGAACAGGTACGCCGAGCCGGACCAATCGCCCCCATCGTCGTCGCCGTATGCCCCGACGATGGCGGTGTTGCCGCTGATGCCGACGGAGTAGCCGAAGTAGTCTACCATCGCGGCGTCGGAAGCGGTGAGCTTGGCCAGTTCATCCTGGCCGGCCCAGACCGGCGTCGCCAAGCCGACCACGAGCGCCGCCGTGAACACCATCATCCCGCCGCGACCCACCCAAGACATCCTTCCAAGCATCTCAATGTCCTCCAAGTGAAAAGTAGTTGATCCCCACCGCAACGCAGCGATGGCGCTCTCACTCGTCCGACACTCTCGCTCTGTTGAAGGAAGCCCCCGATGGGCGGCCACCCGGTCCACAGGAAAGAAGGTATCCCCCCCCCTCGGATTTGTCAAGGACAGTTTTGTCCGGATTGTCGGCGGGTGGCTCTGGCAAGCGCGGCTGAGCGATTCGGGGTAACACACTTTCGGGGCCGCGCGAACTTCGTGGGTCTCTGTGCGAACCGCCTCGCCGCGACGGCGGCCAACTGAACGGCATGACACCATGCGGGTTGCGAGGACCATTCGCAGAACACGTGACCTTTTCCACCATGCAAGTCGCCGCGCCCGGAACACATGCCGCGCCCGGGCCCTGTGCCTTCAAGCCATTGCGGCGCTTGAGCAAGCCCGGCCGGCGAGGCCATCGGCATCTGCCTGGCGCCACATTTTGACCCGACCGAAGGGAGGGAAAAGTGTGACGAAGAACGGCTGACCCGCATCCACAAGACCGACGCCCGGTGCGCCTTGATGACACATCCCCATCCGACGAGTCAACGCACCGCTACACACTTTGCCGAAGACGGCCAAAGTGTGGCACCCTCGGAAGGTGACCTTCGGACGATCGGCGACTCGCCGCGGCAGCGCGGTTGAGTGATTCCGGGTGCCACATTTTGACCCGACCGAAGGGAGGGCAAAGTGTGCCGAACAACAGTTGATCCCCATCCACGCGACCCACGCCCAATGCGCCTTGATGACACATCCCCATCCGCCGAGTCAACGCACCGCTACACACTTTGCCGAAGACGGTCAAAGTGTGGCACCCCCGGCCGGCCGCGCCGGCTGCCTGGGAAATCTTCACCCCGCGCTTGACACTGCCTAACAGAATGCTATAATGGATCGGCTCTGTCGCGCGGCCCGCCGCCGCGCTTTGGCCTGATCTCCGGGTCCTGTCCTTTGTCGTTTCTGACACCTGCCGGCCTACAGCCATGAAACGCAGTTCTCATTCCTCGATCGCCGCTGATCGCGCCACGTCGGTTCTCCGAGTGGCCCGGCCCGCGCGTGCGCGGCGAGGGGGTGAGGCGCCAACACGGCCCGCCCCGGCAGCAAGAATCGACCGGACGGGCGTCCCAGGCCGCGTGCCTTGGTTGAACCATTCCACCCGACCCGTGGCCGGCGTTACGAGCCACTCGGAGCCGCCGCCACCGGGCCGGTCCCCTGCATCGAAGAGCCCGAAACCACCCCAATCTGAAGCCAACCGAACGAAACGAGGTGAAAACGAGCGAAAACGGGGCCAAAAAGTGTACACTTTTGACACATTTTTCGAGCGATTTCTTCCTTGTGAGTGCAGTTCTCGCCACCTACCCGCGTTTACGGGCTGGAATCGACGATTCGCTAGGAACGGAGCTAAGCCTATGGCCGCCACATGCGGCCGCGACCCGGAATCGGGGGGTGGGCTTGGTTGGCGCATCGTGCCTGGCCCGGGTGGCGCCCGCATGCGTAGCGACGGCCACGCGAGGGTGCTAGCGTGTCGCGGGCGCCGACTGCATCAGGGGGTCGACGATGCCAGCTTCCTCGAAGGCCGCGCGTCTGGCGCGGCAGGCATCGCAGCCGCCGCATGGGTCGGGGCCTGCCGTTTCGCAGTCCCAGCACAGGTCGAAGGGCACGCCGAGCTGGCCGGCGACTTCGACCAGTTGCCGCACGGTCAGTTCGGCCAGCGGCGTGTCGATCACCGGCGGCGTGACACCGTCGAGACTGACGATGTGACGCGCGAGCGTGGCCAGTTCGATGCATCGGGCGGCCTGCTGGGCATCGCCGTCCGCGACGGCCGGCCAGACGATGCGCTCAGCGCCGAGTTCGATCGCGCGTCCCAGCGCGCCCAGCAGGCGCTGCGACTGGTCGATCGACAGCCGCGCGCTGACACTGCCGACGGGCGCCGGGCGACCGAGGTGGCTTGCGTCGATCTCCACGGTCCGGGTGGCGCGGTAGCGCTGCGCCTGCTTGTGCGTGCGTTTGCGCCGCGTCTCCGTGGCCGCGTGGGCGTCCTTGAAGAAAAAGACGGAGATCGCCTGGCGCGGATCGGACGCGACCTCGCGGGCCAGGGCGACCAGGCTCGCCAGCGAAGCGTCGTGCATGATGACTGTCTGGATGCGCGCCATGAACGAATTATCGGCGCGCCGCGGCCTCGGGCTGCATTCCTGCCGCTCGCCCACGTGGCCCCCGCTCGCTATCATCCCTTGCGGGTTGGACCAGCGCGGCGACACCTTTCCAGAAACCGCCCACCGGCGTGGGCCTCGGGGCAAGAAGCCATGAGTGTTGTTGTTTTTCAGCATGAAGCGATCGAGGATGCCTGTGAATTGGGCCGCATTGTCGCCGGCTACGGCCACCCGATGCGCATCGTCCGGCTCGACCAGGGGCAGACCGTGCCGCCTGACTTGGACGACGTGACCGGCATCATCTCGATGGGCGGCACGATGAACGTCGATGAAGCGGAGCGTCACGCGTGGATGAAGCCGGAGATGACGTTGATCCGGGCCGCGCACGAGGCGGGGCTGCCGGTCGTGGGGATTTGCCTGGGGGCGCAACTGATCGCCGCGGCGTTAGGGGGAAAGGTCGAGGCGATGGGTGAAACCGAGATCGGCTGGGAAACGGTCAAGCTGAGTTTCCCCGGCACGACCGACCCGCTGCACGCGGGCATCGCGTGGGAGACGATGCAGTTCCACTTCCACGGCCAGGCGATCGCCGAACTTCCGTCCGGCGCGGTGGGGTTGTCGGGGTCAAAGCGGTGCAGGCACCAGGCGTTCCGCATCGGATTCCGCACCTACGGTTTTCAGTACCACCCCGAGTGGACGATGGATGACATCCGGCGCTTCACGGCGCTCGACTGGGTGCTCAAGACGGGACATGATCCGAACCAGATCCTCCAGCAGTCCGAACGTTACTACGAGCCCTATCGACGGCTCGGCAACCGTCTGTGTCACAACATCGCGAACTACCTGATGCCGTTGGACCGGCAGCTTGCCCGGGCGTGAACGCGAAGCGAATCATGTGGCGAGGAAGTCACCGCTCTCGATGAGGCATGCCCCATCAACAGGGAGGCGATAGATGTAAAGCCACGCATCAAGGCGGCGACCGTCGGCGACGGAGACGGGACGGACCACACGTTCGTACTCGCGCGGCTTACCGGCCTTCGCGTCGCAGCCTTCGTAGACATCGAGCCGCGCGAGGGTGGGTTCGGGCTCGTGCAGGCGATAGAGGTCGCCGACCACCACCTGCCCGTCGCCGCCGTTTTCGACCAGTGCGGGGTACCACGAGATCCGGAACAGCCGCCCCGCCGCCCGGCCTGCCGCGATGTGCGAAGCTCGCTCGCTCAGCCACCGCTGCATGCGATGCGCCGAGCCGACGCGCAGCGAGCCGTAGACGAACAGCAGGTCGACCATGCCTCCAGTATACGACCAATGGGATGGCGCCCGTACCGCCGCCCGCCGGCTAACATCGGAACATGCGCAAAACAGGCAGCCGACTGACACTCCCGATTCCCGACCGCTTCAACCTCAAGGCGGCCGTGTGTCACTACGGCTTCTATGCACTGGCTCCGAATCAGTGGGACGAATCGACGCAGTCGCTCGCGCGGCCGCTGACGTTTGATGATGGGGTGGCATCGGTGCGGATCAGCATGCCGCGCCATGACCGGCTGGTGGTGAAATGCGACTGCACGCTTGACCGCGCGGCCCAGCGTCAGGCGAAACGGCAGGTATCGCGGATGCTGCGGCTTGAGGAGGACTTTGCTTCGTGGAGGGCGATGCATCGCGCCGCCGCCCGGGCCCGGTTCGACCGGCTGTTCCGCTCACCCACGCTCTTCGAGGACATCGTCAAGACCATCACCTGCTGCAACGTCGCGTGGGCGAACACGGTGAACATGAACCGCCTGCTGTGCGAGCACTTCGGCGATGGTGCTTTCCCGACGCCGCGGCAACTGGCGCAGGCCACGCCAGACCGCATCAAGCGCCTGGCGCGGGTCGGTTACCGCGCCGAAAGCATCCACCAGTTGGCCGTGGATGTCGCATCGGGGACAGTTGACCTCGAAGTGTTCGAGTCGGCCGGGTGGGACACCGAGATGCTCACACGTCATCTACGGGAACTGCGCGGCGTCGGTCCTTACGCCGCGCGCAACCTCGCCATGCTGCTGGGGCGCTACGATCACATCGCGTTCGACACCGAGGTATACCGTCACTTCCGCGAGGCGCACGGGATCGCCACGCCCAAAGACGCCGCGGCGCTCAAACGCCTGGAGTCGCGCATCGAGCGGCACTACGCCCGCTACCACCCCTACCAGTTCCTGGCCTACTGGTTCGAGCTGTGGAACGGCTACGGCGATCGGTTCGAGCTTTAGCCCGGGTTGCCGTCTTGCGGGCGCGCCTCGGTGGTGAAATCGCCGGTCATGCCCAGTTCGTTGTGGAACCAGCGTCGGCCCTTCTTGTCGCCTTCCTGCACGTCGATGGCGATGTGCGCGACCTGTTCAGCCTTCTCGATCGGCACGACGATCACGCCATCGCCATCGGCAACGACGAAGTCGCCCCGCCGCACGTCCACGCCGCCGCAGGTGATCGGCTTCAGCGTGTCGGCCAGTTCGAGGCGCCCCGGCCGGATACCGCGCCCGATCTTGGCGCAGTACACCGGTGTCTTCTGGCGCATGATCTCATCGGTATCGCGCGCCCCGCCGTTGGTGACCATCCCCAGCGCGCCCTTCGAGACCCAGTGCAGCGAATTGCACGAGCCGATGAAACCGCAATCACCGACGCCGGCCGCGTCGATGACGATGACGTCTCCACCCTCAATCTCTTCGATGATCGGTCCCTTGGCCATCTCACGATACCACTTGCCCATCCACTGCTTGAACGCGTCGTAGTCGGCGAACTGCGGGGCGCGCTGCGTGGCGGGCTTGAGCCGGACGGTGTGTGCGAAGCCGTAGAGCCGATGGTGGAGCTGCTCCAGATCGCGCCACAGCGGGCGGATCTGCTGGTCCATGACGCCGATGTCCTGCAAGCCGACAGCATCCATGGCGTCGCACACATCGGTGACCCGCAGGCCGGTGAACAGGTCGATCAGTCGTTGACGTTCGTCTGCAATCTCAATCGCCATGTGCCTTCCTCTCGCTGGGCTGTTGCCGTGGTCAGTTTCGTCTGCGGAATCTGCGGCGGTACTCGCTGGGCGTCATGCCGGTGTCGCGCGAGAAGACATCCTGCAGCGACTTGGCGCTGGCGAAGCCCGAAGATTGCGCGATGGCCGCGAGATCGAGTTCAGTGATGGTCAGGAGGCGCTTGGCGCGGTTCACGTGCACGCGGCGGATCTCCGCCGCCGGGAGACGCCCGATCGCCTTGACGAACCGCCGCTCCAGCGACCGGCGCGACATGGGCACGACCTCGAGGATGTTCTCGACGTTGATCGGTCGGCGCTCGTTTCGCCGGATGTACGCCAGCGCCGTGGCCACTTCTTCATCCTCCACCGCCAGGATGTCCGATGACTTTCTCGCGACGAGAAACCGCGGCGGCACGTGGATCGGCCCGTTGGGGATGGCGCGACCCTTCATCATCCGCGCCAGCAGTTCAGCCGCGCGGTAGCCGACCACATCGGCCGCCACGTCGACGCTGGACATGGGCGGGTTGGACAAGTCGCACAGCACGTGGTCGTCATCGGCCGCGACCACGGCCACGTCTTCCGGCACGCGCAGGCCGACGCTGTTGCACACCTCGACCAGCGTTCGTCCCTGCACATCATGGCAGGCCATGATGCCAACTGGCAGTTCCAGCGTCTTCAGCCACTCGGCCACATAGCGGCGGTGGGCCGACCACGTCACCCCCTCGACGCTCCCTTCCGGCCAGAACCATTGTGATTGCACGTCCGCCTCTGACGCGGCCGCGGTGAATCCCCTCCTGCGCTCGACCGCGTACTGCAGGTTTGGAAACCCGAGGTACGCCAGGCGCGTGAAGCCGTGCTCGATCAGATGCTCGGCCGCCATCCGTCCGATCGCCACACTGTCGGTGATGACCTGCGGGAAGCCGCTGTCGGCCAGTCCGTTGGCGACGTTGACCGTCGGCAGTCCCATGGCGCGGATCTGCTCCGCCACATCATGTGAGTAGACGGATGCGATCACTCCGTCGCCCGACCACTCGTCGAGGCCGCGGGGGAACTCGGTGGCGGTGCCGGGGGTGAGGAAGCAGGCCCAGTACTCGTGCTCGTGGATGTACTGGGACACACCGGTCAACACGGCGCGCCCAAAGGCGGTGGCGGTCTCGACGATCAGTGCGACCTGTTTCAAACTGGGGTACTCGATGCTGGGTTGCTCGGGAAGTCCAACGCATTCGCCGGGGTGAAATACACCACACGAACGGGTTTGACGCAAATCCCGAACATATGGCCGCTCAAACGGTATCAGATGAGACTAGGCTTTGAGTCGAATTCAACAGGTAATGTTTTCTAGGACCTTGTTGGGCTTGAGGAGAGAGGAGAAAGGAGGTCTGTTACCCACTTCACCCCAGGTGCGTGGCGGCCGTGTTTTGTGCCGCCTCACCTCAACTGATCTCGATTGATTCACTTTCTGTGGAGGTTTTGCCATGAAGAAACGTCTGATGCTTATCGTATTGCTTCTTTTAATGGGTACAACGTTTGCCGATGCCGGCATGGTCGTCTACCGCGACAATTTCACAACCACCGGCGGCATCGTTGATATGCGGGCCGAGGTGGCGTGGGATGGCTATGCCAACAGCAACTGCCTCGCGTACGACGGGTTCAAGTACGCAGGTGTCGAGCCGCGCAACTGGTCGACGAACGCTCCCGGCGCGGCGACACCGGGCGCAAACGTGAACGCGGGCCCCGACCTCGATGTGCTGGCCAATGGCTTCATCAACGGTTATCACGGAAGCGGCGGCGCGTCGGCTCCCTGGCTCGTGTTCACCGAGGAGTACTTGGTCGATCGCAGCATCAATGAGGTCGAGGAGATCTCCTTCCACCTCGCCCATCGCGATAGGAACAACCACGTCAACCCGACGCACGTTGCGGTTCGGATCGATGGCGACTGGTACATCAGCGATCAGTCGTGGGACGACCCCGAGGAAGGCGCCGGCCAGTTCAGTACTTCATTCACCGAGGGCGGCAAGCCGTACGTCACGGTCCAACTCGATTTTCAGAATGCCTCGTGGTTGGCGCTGAACGTCGACCCGGGCGTGGACCTGTCGGTCGGTGGTTCGGCGGCGCTGCCCGCGGGCAACATCGACGCCTTCGGTTACTTCGTCCAGATGAACAACGCGAAGCAACTCCGCGTCAACGTCGACACCTACCAGATCACTCAGGTTCCCGAACCCGCATCGCTGGCCCTGCTTGCGCTGGGCGGCGTTTTGGTCCTGCGTCGCAGGAAGAACTGAGCAACGCAACGTGCATGGATCGCGGTGCCGGTCGGCCGACATCGGCCGAACGGCATCCGATCGCACGTTTCACATTGGAAGGATGACCGATGACAAGCAGTACGCATCGAGAGGCGGCCAAGGAGGTAGGATCCCCCGCGCGTTGCCGATGGAGCGCAACCGTCGTGATGGGTCTGGTCTGCCTCCTGGCGATGGGTTCGGTCGCGCCCGCCGGGGACGTCCACGTGTGGATTCTCGCCGGGCAGTCCAACGCGCCCGCACTGGAGGCGCCCCTCCTGACCAATCTCAACGCCAAGCACCCCACGTATAGCAATGTGATGGTCACGCACGCCCAAGGCGGCACGTCGCTGCACCCGGCGTACACCAAGCGCCCAACCTGGCACCCCAGCGTGTCGGGGAAGATGTATGACGGCATGATCAGTGCCGTCAACACCCAATTGAGTTCGATCACGGCGGCCGGCGACACGCCGATCATCGCGGGGATGTTCTGGATGCAGGGCGAGCAGGATGCCAAGGCCACGAACATCCACGCGGGCCTGCAACCGCCGCCGCAGCCGGACGCAGCCAACCTGTACGGGCAGCATCTGCAGGACCTGATCGCCGCAACGCGGACTGACCTGGGGGTGCCTGACCTGATGGTCGTGATCGGCGAGACCACCGTTGGAGACGATCCGTCGATCACGTATCCCGTGAGCGACTACAACACCAACTACGGTGAGTTCGACCTGCTGCCGGTCGTGCAGGCCCAGCAGGCCAACGTGGCCGCGAGTGACGTAGACGTCTACCTGGTTGACACCGACGAGAGTCAGCTCGGAAGCGACTACGTGCACTTCTCGCCTGCGGGAATCGATCAGTTGGCATACGACATGGTCCAGGTTCCCGAGCCCGCCTCGCTCGCGTTGCTGGCGGTCGGCGGGCTGTTGCTGGTGCGCCGTCGTCGAGGGGCATGAATCCACCGACCGGCAGCGCATTGCCGCGACGATGAGGAGTTCTGTGCATGAACTGGTTGAAGTGTCTGGTATATGCTTTCGCGCTGGGTGCACTGACCGCGGCCACCGGGGCACAGCCGATCAAGTTGATGCCCTTGGGCGACTCGATCACGACGACCGATTACCGCTATCACATGCACCAAGGGCTCGTGGATAGCGGCCTGGTCAGCGGCATCGCTTTTGACTTCATTGGCTCGCAGACCGGCGGCTCGATGCCCGGTGTGTGGGACAAGGATCATGAAGGCCATGGCGGATTCACGACAGATCAACTGCTCAACGGACGTGACGCCGGCGGACTCAAGGACTACTTCGATGCCGGCCAGTTCGTGGCGCCCGATGTCGTCTGCCTCCTCACAGGCACCAACGATATCGGCTACGACTGGGGCAGGATGGTCCGCATCAGCAACAATGGTTTGGTCGATCCGGGCGAGAGCGTTCCGGAGTACGCCGTGCACGAAACGATCAACGACATCCGCACGCTGATCGGCTGGTTGCGCGACCGGAATCCCAACGTGAAGATCGCCCTTTCCACGGGCATCCCAAGCACCGAAGAGCGCCGCCTGTACGCGCCGGGTACGCTTGAAGCGCTGAAGGACGAGATCGTCGCACTGGTCGATGGTTCGTACCAGGTCCCGGTGGGACTCGCCCCGGCGCCGGCTTACGCCATCGGCAACTCGGGCAGCAACTGGGGTACGCCTCCGGTACGCGTGGATCCATCGCAGTTCGTCTCCGTTGGCATCTCCACGGCCCAGTCGCCGGTCATCCTGGTCGATCACTGGACGGATTTCGACGCCGGCACCATGCTCGGGGGCGACCAGATCCATCCGACGGCGGTCGGCCAGCAGTTCATCGGTGAACGGTTCGCCACGGCCATCGAGCCGTGGGTCGTGCCCGAGCCGATGAGTGCGGGGCTGCTACTGGTTGGCGGCATGCTGCTGATCCGCCGCCACTGGCGGCCCAAAACGGAATGAACGTGGCATCAATCCTGCGGCGGGGGTCGCTGCACGGTGCCCCCGCCGCATTTACCGTTCCCGCTCATTCCGCAATGTGTTGATACTGACCGGCGTGCCTCGCGCTCGCAGCTTCGGGGTCGCGGTGCGCGGACATGGGGCGAATCTCCTTGCTATGGATGGCTGTGATGTTCCTGGCTGCCACTGCGGACACGACACAAGCGAAGCAGGTCAATGTCTGGCTCGTGGCCGGGCAGTCGAATGCCCCAGGTCTCGTTGACGACGGTGCGGGCGGCAATCCCATCGTTGGCCAACTGAATGCCAGGTATCCCGGCCACCAGCATGTCACCGTCCTCAAAGCCCGCGGCGGCACCGCGCTGCACCCGGCCTACAACATCCGACCATCGTGGCATCCCAGCGTCAGCGACGGTATGTACGACGAATTGATCGACGAGTACAACCTCACCGCGAACGGCATCCTCGCCGCCGGCGACACCCCCGTGCTACGGGGGCTGTTCTGGATGCAGGGCTTCCAGGACGCGAAGACGGGTAACGCAAGCGGGGGGTTGCCCCCGCCGCCCCAGCCCGCGGCCGCCGAGTGCTATGACCGGCATCTGCAGGACCTCATCGCAGCGCTGCGAAGCGACACCGGTGTGGGTAATCTGCCCGTAGTCATCGGCGAGACGACCGTCGGCGATGACCCCGCGTTCGGCGACGATGGCAGCAATTACACCACGAAGTACGGCACATGCGACAACACGCCGATCGTACAGGCCCACCAACGCAAGGTGGCCCGGCTCGATCCCAACGTGTCTTTCGTTGATACGGATCTCAGTCAGCTCGGCCCGGACCACGTGCACTACAGCGCGGCCGGACACGCCAAGCTGGCGCACGACATGGTGCAGGCAATCCCCGAGTCGTCGGGCGTCGTCATCGTCGCAACCGGGCTCGCCGGCCTGCTGCGCCGCCGACGCCGCGCGACCAGAAGGTGACCTACCTCCATTGTGGAGTCTCCCGGAAGAACGGTGCCCCCGGCGGCATCGTTCTTTCTTTTCGCCGCGATGGCGCAGTTCACGCCGGCTCGACGAAATCCACCTCGCCACAGTCCGGCACGAGCCCCATCTTCACGCCCTCGGCCAGGAACTGCTTGACCGCTTCGCGTCCGTCACGGCCGTAGTCGAGCGTGTAATCGTTGACGTACATGCCCACGAACCGATCGGCCAGATCGCTGCCCATATCGCGGGCGTAGTTGAGCGCATACGCCACTGCTTCCTCACGGTGTTCGAGGGCGTAGCGGATGCTCTCGAGCAATACACGACAGATGGCGGGCATCCGTGGCCCGAGGTCGCGACGGATGGCATTGCCCCCCAGCGGCAGTGGCAGGCCGCGCGTCTGCTTCCACCACGCGCCCAGGTCCACCAGGCAGGCAAGCCCGGCATCGGCGTACGTCAACTGCCCCTCATGGATGATCAGGCCCGCGTCAAAGCGTCCCTCGGCGACAGCAGGGATGATCTGGTCGAACATGACCACCTCGTAGCTCGGCACGCGCCGGCCCATCAGCAGGCTGAGGGTGAGAAAGGCGCTCGTCCGCTCGCCGGGTACGGCGATGCGCCACCCGGGCAGGTCCTCCAGCGTGACAGGCGCATCCGCGCGCGTCACGACCATCGGCCCATACCCGTCGCCCATCGACGAGCCGCAACTGGTCAGGGCGTACTTGTCGGCGATGTAGGGGTACTGGTGGATCGACAGCGCCGTGATCTCCAGTTCGCCCCTTTCGCTCCGCTCGTTCAGCGACTGGATGTCCTCCAGCACGTGTACGAAGTCGTACGGCCCCGTGTCGATCGTCGGCGTGTACGACCGTCCGCCTGGCCCCGAGCCATCGGGGAAGTTGGCCAGCGGGTACCACATGAAGGCATCGTCGGGGTCGGGACTGTGTCCGATGCGCAAAGTCGTGCGTGAAGGCATGGGCTTCCCGTTAGTGAGGGATGGGACGGATCGCCGGCGCCAGGCGCTCAGCGGCGGTCAATCATAGGCGGAGCCAGAACCGATGCGATCGAGGATGTCGCTCATCAGGCGCTGCTCCATGTAGAGGTCGCGTCGCAGCGGCTGCCAGTAGGCGCCGTTGATGCCGCGGTCTTGCAGTTCTGACGGTGTGCGGGTGTAGCGGTGGTAAACCCCGTAGCCGCTCGTCGCCCCGGACATCTGCAGGTCCGGTTGCTGCCGGCGTTCGATCATGACTTCCACGTGCAGATTGTACCCCTGCGGCGGGGCCGAGACGTCATCGGCCGACGCCAGCGGTTCGAGCATCACCCGGGCGATCCGCCGCTGGTGATTGAGCGTGGATTCCAGCGCCTGCTCGACCGTGGTGTTGCCCGGACGGAAGGGCTCGCCGATGGTTGGCGACATCAACGCCCCCGTCTCGATCAACCCGAATCGATAGTCCTGGCGATCCATCGCGAAACCGTGGTCACGCAGCACCTCGGCTGCGGCCTTGTAGGCGGGATCGTACTCGGACGCGCTGATCCGCAAGGGATTGGGCGCGGCGACCATCTGGCCGGCGCACCCGCCCAGTCCGCATGCCAGCAGGAGAACGGCGAAAGGCAGACAGCGGCGCGATCCATGCGTTATCGGGAGTCTTTCCATGACTGGAAGAGTGTATCGGCCACCCGGGCCGCGCCGCAACAGTCGTCGCAGCCACGACTCGGATTCCCATCGCCCCAATGCCCGGGCCTGAGAAAACTCGCCACCCGACATGACCGACATATGGAATGTTCGCGTGGCCTGAATCCGCTCCTTTTCCGGACCCGCCGGACCTCATGCAACGGCCGATCCCAACCCGCGCGGTCGCCAAGGCACCGATCGATGCCCCGGGTATCGTCCGTTACCCCCTGAAGCGCAAACTCGTGTGGTGGACGGTCCTGATGGTCATCTCCGCCACCCTGATCTGCGCTTCGTGGCTCAACTACATTGCGCGGCAGGCGATCGGTCGGGGCAATGCCCACAACGTCGAGCTACTCGGGCAGACACTGGCCGCCTCGTTCGCCGGACGGCTTGACCTGGAGGAGATCGACCAGTCCGACGCGCGCTCACTGCTCGACACGCTGGAACTCGATCCGCGGCTGGCGTTCGTCGCACTGGTGGATCGCCATGATGAAGTCATCGCCCGGCGGGTCACCGATGCCGAGGCTTATGGACTGTTCTTCAAGCGGGACGGCGGGGAGGCGGGCATGGGCCTGGAGATCGACCGACCGATCTTCCTGGGTGAACAGGGCGACCTGGTCGTCTGTAAAGTGCCGATCCTCAATCCCCCGGTGCGCAACTACGGCTCCTCGGCCTTCACGCCCCAGAATGCCAAGCTGGAAGGGTTCGTGGTCGTGGCGCTGCGTGAATACGAACTGCCGCGCTTCCTCGCCAGCCTGCAGACGAGCCAACTCCTGGCCGCGGGGGTGGTGTGCCTGCTGGGCACGCCGGTGATCATCCTCGCGGCTCGGAAGCTGACATCGCCGTTGCAGCAACTGGTGCGGGCGACACGCCGCCTGGCCGAAGGCGCCGCGCCCGAACCGGTGCGGGTCCGCACGGGTGATGAGATCAGCGTCCTGGCCGAATCCTTCAACGACATGGCCACCAAGCTCTTCGCCACGCAGCAGCAACTGGTCGAGGCCAACGAGTCGCTCGAGGAAAAGGTGCGCCAACGCACTGATGAACTCGAGCAGACCAACCAGCGCCTGCAGAACGCCATGCACGCCAAGGACGAATTCCTGCGCGCCGTCAGCCATGACCTTGGCACGCCGCTGCGCAACATTGACGGCATGGCCAAGATGCTGCTGATGAAGCACAGCGACGCGCTGTGCGACGAAGCGCAGAAGAAGCTGGAACGCATCACCGCGAACGTGAAGGCCCAGACCGACCTGATCGCCGACCTGCTCGAGCTGTCGCGCATTCGCACGATCCAGGGCAAGCACACCCCGGTGGACGTTCAGCAACTGGTCGAACAACTGCGCAACCAACTCGAGTATGACCTGAACAGCAAGGGCATCAGTCTCGAGATCGAGTCACCCCTGCCGACGATCGTCGCCGACCACAACCGCGTTCGGCAGATCTTCCAGAACCTGCTGGACAACGCCGCGAAGTACATGAACGACGATGGGGAACGACGGATCACCGTCGGACACGAAGTGAAGGAGACGGCGTACGTGTTCTCCGTTTCGGACACGGGTCCGGGCATCGCCGAGAAGGACCAGAGCCTGGTCTTCCACGTTTTCCGACGCGGGACGCATTCGGGGGCCAGCAAGGCCGAGGGCCGCGGCGTCGGGCTCGCGAGCGTCAAGGCGATCATCGAAACCTACAACGGCCAGATATGGGTTCAGAGCCGGCTTGGTGAAGGGACCACTTTCTACTTCACGCTCGACCGCCGGATCGTTGATCCGCAGTTCGCGGCCGCAACGCGAGCCGAACCAGCCGACCCCGCGCCGGATGAACACGCGGCTTCCCCAACCGCCGGCTGATCCTAGTGCCGTTTCCATTGAAAGAGTTTCGTGATTGTAAGTGCTGACATCATCG
>CAZHJL010000065.1:0-29823 GCA_964532795.1 uncultured Phycisphaeraceae bacterium
AGTCCTGAAGTGCGCGGCTCGTTGCGTGCGCACCATGCTCGACCCTTCGGGTCGAAGGCGGGCGGGACGCCCACCCCACCAGAGATGCCCTCGCCACCAGAGACGCCCGCGCCACCGAGGAAGACCATAGGGCCGGCGGGAAGCGGCGATGGACAGGACGTGGGACCCGCAACGTTCGGCCGGAAACAGGCCATCTTGTGCGCGCGGCGTGACACCAGAAATCCGGGGTCCCCGCGCGCGGTGAAATCTTTTTTATGTGCCTGTCTTCCAGTTGCTTACCGTCGGGAACGGCTGAAAAACCGGCCATCTTGTGCGCACCGGGGCGGTCCTTTGTCCCTTGGTAGGAGCCCTCTCTTTCCGCCCGGACGGGCGAAGGCGGGCTCGGGGATGGAGGCGAAAGATGGGCCCGGGGATGCCAGCCCCGGAGTTGGAGACCCAAGATGGGCCCAGGGATGGTAATCCCTGGGCTTCGGGCTCGGGGATGCCAGCCCCGGAGATGGGGCTCGGGGATGGACCCCCGGGATGGAGACGGAGGCCCAAGGATGGTAATCCCTGGGCTTCGGGGGAACGTTGGCGCTTGGGTTTGAGTGTCGGAAAGGAACTTGGCCATGTTTGCTGCGTGCTGTATCGAGCGCCGCCGAAATCATGCGGGATTACGCGGAATCTCGCGGAACCCCGCAGAAACCAACAGAAACGGGGCCAAAAAGTGTACGTTATTTCACCATTTTTCAGGCGATTTCTTAATCATGCGTGCCCTTTTTCCTGCTCAACCCCATTCAGAGCGCGCCAACGGGGTTCAGCCTCTCGGCGACCTAAGCCTCGTGCGCCGGCGGAACGCAACTTGGCAGAAATTGCTCCCACAACGCGCCCTTCGGGCGAGAGAGGAGAACAGGAGAAGGAGCAGCTCCGCTCTGCTCTGCTTCGTGCCTTCGTGCCTCCGTGCCTCCGTGCCTCCGTGCCTTTCTTCCTTCCCCCCGTCCCTCCCTGCCTTCGTCCCTTTCCCCAACGCCCTGCTCGCCGCGCTATCGTTGCTCAAGTACACTTCCACACCTTCGCACGGATCGGTCGAGGAGCGACATGAGTAGACGCGTATTGATCAGTGGGCTGGGGCCGGTCAGCGGGCTTGGTCTCGGGATCGAGCCGATGTGGGAGGCGCTCGAGGCCGGGCGCAGCGCGGTCGGGCCCCCGCGGGGTTTCGACGCCTCGGGCTTCGACTGCCGGTACGGCTGCGAGGTGCCCGACGACTTCAAGGTCAGCAAGTTCGTCCCGAAGAGCTACCGCAAGGCGACGAAGGTGATGGCCCGTGACATCGAGTTTGCCGTCGCCGCGGCCGACCTGGCCGCGCGGCATGCGAAGCTCGCCACCCGCGCCACGCTCAACGGCGATGCCGACGCGGCCGTGGACTACGATCCGACCCGCATGGGCGCGCACATCGGCGCCGGCCTGATCGCCTGCGAGCTGGGCGAACTGACTTACGCCCTCGATCAGGCGCGTGGCGAGAACGGCGACTTCGATTACCACAAGTGGGGCCGCGCGGGTATGAATGACCTGACGCCCCTGTGGCTGCTCAAGTACCTGCCCAACATGCTCGCCTGTCACGTGACCATCCTGCACGATTCACAGGGGCCCTCCAACACCATCACCTGCTGCGAGACCTCGGGCATGCTGTCGGTCGGCGAGTCGATGCGTGTCATCCAGCGCGGCGACGCGGATGTGTGCTTCTGCGGCGGGCTCGAGAGCAAGATGAACCCGATGAGCTTCCTCCGCCAGATCTACACCGGCCGCTGCACCACGCAGACCGCCGATGATCCGGCCACGCTCGTGCGGCCGTTCGATGAGAAAGCCACCGGCACCGTCGCCGGCGAAGGCGGGGCGATTGTCATCCTGGAAGCCGAGGAGACGTTCGAGGGCCGGCGGGCCCGCGCCGCGAATGATGCCAAACCCACGGCCTACGCGAAGCTGCTGGGTTTCGGCGCATCGCAGACCGTGAATCCCGCGCAGCGGAACATGGTGCCGGATGAGCAGGGCCGGGGCATTGAACTGGCCGTGCGACGCGCGATCGCGGAGGCGGGTATCGAGCCGGACGCGATCGACCTGATCGTGCCGTTCGGGATCGGCCACCCGGCGCACGACGCGGCCGAGGCGAATGCGCTGGTGCGCGTGTTCGGTGATGGCGCGGGCGGGATTCCCGTCGCGTCGAACAAGCCGTTCCTCGGCCTGTGCGGCGCGGGCGCGAGCGGGCTGGACGTGGCGATCGCGGCGATGGCGGTGCACCGCCAGATGTTGCCGCCCGCGGCCAACTGCGACTCGCCGCGCTGCGGACTGAATGCGACGACCCGCCACATGCAGGCGAAGGAAATCCGCCACGCCCTGGCCGTGTCCACCGGATTGGGCGGTCAGAATGCGGCGGTGGTGCTGGGCAGAGCGGATTAGGACAACACGTGCTACTGGCGGCTTGCCCGCCAGTGCCAATGATGAATGGTGAAGACACTGGCGGACGAGCCGCCGGTGGCACCGAGAAGAGTCGGACACTGGCGGACGAGCCGCCAGTGGGACCAGAAGAGATTGATCGCGTAGATGACTGACAGCAACAACACATCCCGTCGCGTGGTGGTCACCGGCATTGGCTGGGTGACGCCGCTTGGGCATGACATTGAGTCGGTGTGGACGCGGCTGCTGGCTGGCGAAAGCGGCATCGGGCCGATCACGCACTTTGATGCGTCCACGTTTCCGACGACCTTCGCCGGCGAGGTGCGCGATTACGACTGGCGGCCATACGTGAAGGACCCGTCCGTACACGAAGGGTTGGGACGCAACACCAGCTTCGCGCTCGGCGCGGCCAGCCAGGCGTGGAACAACGCCGGGCTGAACGGCCCCGGGCTCAGCGCTGACCGTGAAGGCGACCATGTGGATCGCTCGCGCATGGGCATCTACCTCGGTTCGGGCGAGGGCGTGGTGGACTTCGATGCGTACGTCGCGTCGAATCTCGCCGGGTGGGACCCGTCGCAGCGGGACATTGATGCGGGCAAGTGGATCGAGGTGGCCGCGCAGCGCATGACGCCGATTGGCGAGATCGAGCAGGAAGCGAACATGCCGCTGATGCACATCGCGATGGAAACCGGCGCGGAAGGCCCGGCCTACAACTGCCTGACCGCCTGTGCCGCATCGACGCAGGCCATCGGCGAGGCGACGCAGATCATCCGGCGCGGCGACGCGGACGTGATGATCGCCGGCGGCACGCACACGATGATCCATCCGTTGGGGTTGACCGGCTTCAATCGGTTGACGGCGCTTTCCACCCGCAACGATGACCCGCAGCGCGCGTCGCGGCCGTTCTCGAATGATCGCGACGGCTTCGTGCTGGGCGAGGGGTCGGGGATGATCGTGCTGGAATCGCTTGAATACGCCCGGGCGCGGGGGGCGAAGATCCTGGCGGAGATCACCGGCTACGGATCGTCGGCGGATGCCTATCGCGTGACGGACATGCACCCGGAAGGCCGCGGTCCGGTCGCGGCGATGCGCGCGGCGCTGCGGGATGCGGGCATCGGGGAGGAGCGGATCGACTACATTTCCGTGCACGGCACGAGCACCGAGGAGAACGACCTGAACGAGACGAAGGCGATCAAGACGCTCTTCGGCGATCGCGCCAGGCAGGTGCCGATGAGTTCGGTCAAGAGCATGATGGGCCACCTGATCGCCGCGGCGGGTGTGGTGGAGGCGATCGTGTGCATCCTGGCGCTTCGCGATCAGATCGTGCCGCCGACGATCAACCTGCACACGCCCGACCCGAACTGCGACCTCGACTACGTTCCGCACGAAGCGCGGCGGGTGAAGATCGATACATGCCTTTCGAACAACTACGGGTTCGGCGGGCAGAACGACACGCTGGTGCTGACGCGGTTCGGCGGATGAGCCGGCGAGTATCAACCGTAAGGTGTTGTTATATAGTGGTTTATGTTTGCTGCTTGGTCGAAGGGAAGTGCGTTGCCGGGATTTTTCGGCATTTTCCGGAGATTCGTTTGCCCGCCCCGGGAGGCGTGCTATGTATCCCGTACTGGACGAGGCTTCGTGGGAAGAGAGAGCTTACGAAGTCTCAACGCTGCCCGACCTGCCGGATCCGCAACCGGCGAATGGGCAGAGCCGAAGTCCAACCTTCCTCCTTGGGGCGTCGCAAGACGCCTCTTTTTCGTGCGCGCCAGCCGTCGTGAGCCGCGCGATCGTACCCGCGGGGCGGATTGCCGTGGAAATGTGCTGTTGCGGCTTGCCTCGGCGCGACGGGTATCGTTCAGTTTGGCCCAGCCCGCGGCCCGGTCCACCTTGTTTGGGCGCGGGTCTGATGCGGCGTGTGAGCCGACTGACGTGACTGTTTCCTGATTCACGAGGCGGGCGTCCGACCACGGCGCCCGCCTCCTTTGCTTGCCGCGCCGTGTTCAGATGCCCAGTGCCTGGCGCACCTGATCGACGAGTTGCCTGGCCGCGGCTTCGTCGCCGGCTTCCGCGATAATCCGGAGGATCGGTTCGGTGTTGCTCGGACGCACGTGCACCCACCGGTCCGGCCAATCGACGCGCACGCCGTCCTGCATGTCGATCCGCTGATCCTTGAATGCCTGCCGCATGCGGTCGGCCAGCGACCGGGCGAGCGCATCGTCGAACGGCGCTTTCTCTTTGACAATCGCATATGCCGGGATTTCCGCGGTGATTTCGCTCAGCGCCTTGCCGCGCCTGGCCAGCATCTCGAGCATCAGCGCGATGCCCACGAGGCTGTCGCGGACGTATGAGATTTCGGGCCAGATCACGCCACCGTTGCCTTCACCGCCGATCAAGGCGTCGCCGGATTTCATGCCCTCGGCGACGTTCGCCTCGCCCACCGGGGTTCGGATGACCATGCCGCCGGCCTTTGCCGCGATGTCGTCGAGCATGCGGCTGGTCGAGAGGTTGGCGGCCATGGCGATGTTGCCCGTCGAACCCGCGCGCGAGACCATGTGCAGTGCCGCCAGGGCCAATGTGTATTCCTCGCCGATGTAGGTTCCCTGCTCGTCCACGATCGCCAGCCGGTCGGCATCGGGGTCTTGCGCGAAGCCGATATCGGCCCCGTGTTTTCGCACGGCCTGGCTGAGGCCGACCAGGTTCTCGCGCGTGGGTTCGGGCGTATGCGGGAACTGGCCGGTCGGCTCGCCGTAGAGGTGGACCACGTCCACCCCGAGCGGCCGGAGCATGGCCATCGTCTCGGGCCCGCCGGCGCCGTGGACGCTGTCGAGTACGATCTTGATCGGCCGCGCGGCGATGGCATCGACGTCGATGCGATCAAGGATCAGCTTCGCGTGCACGTCGCACAGTGAATGATCGTCGGCCGCCGGCTGGAGTTGTTCGACCGGCGCGTATTCCAGATGGCCGTCCGTGAATCGGTCGATGATGGCTTGCGCCTGGTCGGGCGGCGGGGCGACCCCGTCACGCCGCAAGACCTTGATGCCGTTCCAGATGATGGGGTTGTGGCTGGCGGTGATGACCATGCCGCCGTTGGCGCCGAGTTGCCGGGCCATGATGGCCACACCGGGGGTGGTGGCGATGCCCAGCCGCGTCACGCGGCAGCCGGCGGCGATCAGCCCGGCCATCGCGGCGTGCTCGATCATCGGTCCGGACGGGCGGCTGTCGCGCCCGAGCACCACATGGGGCGGGCCGCCGTCCGGCTTGGTGGCGGCGAACCAGTTACCCACCGCGGCGGCGTACCGGGCGGCCACGTCGGGTGTCAGTGACTTGCCGATCAAGCCGCGCAGACCACTCACACTCAGCATCAACGGCGCATCACTCATGTCGACCTCGCGTCCGATAGCCATGGATTCGGGTGTTCCCGGACTTTGCTGTTCGTCTGGATCACCAGCTTAGCATCGGTCCACCTGTCGCAGCAAAACACTGGCGGCTTCGCATCGTGGCGGGCTCTGGTGATTAAGCCCTCGATTGGAAACGCCGATCCCCACTTGCGTGGTTACAGGTACTGGGCCAGGTGGCGATCGGGGGCGGATGCCGGCGGGGGACTGAGACCGGTTGCCACGCTGGCCGGCGAACCCAGTGGGGAGACAGCGATCGTCGATGCAGACGCTGAAAGTGGCCAATCTGAAGTCGGGCGCGACATACAGCCAGCCGCTGTTTTCGGCCTCCGGACAGAAGTTGTTGAACGCGGGGGTTGCGCTGTCGGACCGACAGATCGCCGCGATTCTGCGCGCGGGTGAACTCGAGGTCTACCTCGCCGATTCCACCGGCGAATTGCAGGATGTCGGCATCCTCAACCAGGCCAGCGCCAACGACTTGCGGGAGGGCGTTGAGGCTCAGACCGACGTCCTCAGTGAGGGAGGCAACGTCCTGGTCGAAGCCGGCGAGCAGATCGAGCGTCATCACCTCGATGCCATCGCGGCTTCCGGCGGGGCGTACGTTCCCGCACGCGTCAGGGCGACGAAGCGTCGCGAGCGCATTCTTTTGACCGAAGCGCTCGTTGAGGATCTGGACACCCGGGTCAAGCACATGGATCTGCGGGTCAGATCGCTGGCGGTCTGCGACTGGCTGGATCCCCAGGACGCGGACGAATGGCCGGCCATCGATGAACTGCAGTGGTACCGCGGCCAGCACGTTGAGAAGCTGCATGCGCTGTACGCGAAGATCGAAGCCGGCGTGCGGGTGCAGGTCGGTTCGCTCGACCCGTTGCTCGACGACATGGTTGGGTTCGTGAAGCATCATCACACGCGCGTGGCCCAGCTCGCGTTGCTCGTGCCGCGCAAGGAAGACTACCTGCCCGATCACGCCTACACCGTGGCGATCCTGGCGATGGCCACGGCCACGCGTCTGCGCTGGCCGCCGGAGAATGTTCGGGAGATCGGCCTCACCGGGTTGCTCTTCGACCTGGGCATGCTGCTCGTGCCGCAGCGGGTCCGGGCGACGGAGAAGAAGATCGGGGACGTTGACCGCTCGCGGATTCAGCAGCACCCGCTGTTCTCGCTGGCGATGATGCAGTCGATCGAGACGGTGCCGACCATGGTGCAACTGGCCGCGATGCAGCACCACGAGCGTGAGAACGGTTCGGGCTACACGCGTGGGGTGCGCAAGGACGCCATCTGCGACTATGCACGGGTCATCGCGGTGACGGACACCTTCGCCGCCACGACCGAGCCGCGCCACTACCGCAAGCCGAAGCTGCCGTACATCGCGATGGAAGAGTTGCTTCGCGCGGCCTCGGGCATGGTGTACTGGACGCCCGCGGTGCGGGCCCTGATCCAGGCGGCGGGGCTGTTCCCCGTTGGGTCGTACGTGCGGCTTTCGGATCGCCGCAATGCGCACGTCATCGCCGCCAATCCGGACCAGATCGATCGGCCGGTCATCCAGCCGCTCGATGACGAGGGCAACCCCGACGGCCCGACCGTCGACCTGTCCGCCCCGTCGGCGAAAGACCTGGCCGTCGCCCGGCCGGTCGCGAGTGCGAAAGGCTGATGCTTCCGCTATGAGCGCGAACCGACGCGTTCTGCCGGACCGCGCTGGCCCGGGGCTTCGGCTACACTACCGCCCATGCTTGAGCCGCACTCGACACGGCCGTCCGGCTTGAAGGCCATCGTCTTCGATTTTGACGGGATCGTTGCCGATTCCGAACCCCTCCACTGCGAAGCGTTCCGTCGCATGGTTGAGCCCTGGGGCGTCACGTTCACGTTCGACGAGTACGCCGCGCGTTACATGGGCTATGACGATCGGGATTTCTTCCGGGTGACGCTGAAGGAGTTGGGCCGCGGGCCGGAAGCGAACGATGCCGCGCGCATCGAGGCGCTGTGCGTCGAGAAGCAGGACCTCTTCGAGAAGGTGGTTGAAGAAGGTGTCGAGGCGGTGCCGGGCGTGTTGCGGCTGATTGAGGAAGCGCAGGCCGTGATGCCCCTGGCGGTGGCGAGCGGCGCCACGCGAAGGGATATCGCGCTCATCGTTGACCGGCTGGGCCTCAACGGGTGCTTCGACCCGATCGTGACTGCCGACGACGTTGCCAGATCGAAACCCCACCCCGAGACGTACCGTCTCGCTGCGGAGGGCCTGGCCCGGCGCCATCCCGACGGTGCGATCGGGCCGGATACGTGTCTGGCGATCGAGGACACGGCCATCGGCATTCGCTCGGCCCGCACTGCGGGTTTGTTGACGCTTGGCGTGGCCACGACGAGCCCGATCGCATCGCTGAACGAAGCCCACCGCACCGTGCCGAACTTCGCGGCCGTCTCGCTCGACATGCTTCGCGAGTGGTTCGGCTGACCTGCTTCCGCCGACGCTTACCCGCGATCTCCCGGCCTTCGATCGGCGCTTATCCGGTCCCTGTCGCAACCATCCATGCGGCCTGTAGCGACTGGGGTAAGGATGGTCCATATCGGCCGTTGGCATCTCCTCCGACGGCTCTGATTTCTGTTGCTTTCTTGCGTGGCAAACAGGCTGTAACGGTTAACCCAGCGGTGTCAGCGACCGATGAATCTGGTGGCAGGCCTGTGGGAGAGCATGTCTGGCGAGGGAGTTAACGAGGAGAAAGTGATCCATGCCGCGACAAAAAGACATTCTCACCACGGGTGAAGTGGCGAAGATCTGCAATGTAGCGCCACGAACGGTCAGCAAGTGGTTCGATTCAGGCCAGTTGCGAGGCTACCGGATTCCCGGTTCCAAGGACCGTCGGATTCCGCTCAACGCGTTAGTGAAGTTCATGAAGGATCACAACATCCCGATGGAAGGCCTGCAGAGCGGCCGGACGCGGGTGTTGATCGTCGATGACGAGTCTGAGATCGTCGAAGTGCTCGAGAAGGTGCTTTCCGAGCAGGCGAACTACGAGGTGAAGACGGCCCATGGCGGCTTCGCCGCCGGCGTCGATTGCGAGAAGTTCCGCCCGCACGTCCTGCTGCTCGACATGCACCTGGGTGATGTGGACGGTGAAGAGGTGCTACGTCAGGTTCGCGCCAGCGGTGATCTGCAGATGACCAAGGTGATCGCCATGAGCGGCAAGCTGACCGACGGACAGGCCCAGCACCTGCTGCAAAAAGGGTTTGACGGTTACCTGAAGAAGCCGTTCCACGTGCGCCAGGTGATCGAGGTGATCGAGGAAGCGGCGTCGGTGGTCTACTGATCGCAAGCCATGTTGACCGAACTTGCGTCCACGGACGGACGGAAGCCAGGCACCATCACGGAAGAGCCGACTGACGGAGCGGTCGAGGAAGTGCCACTTGAAGTAGCAGCCGCGCTGGAGGCTCCAGCGCGGCTTTGCTTTGCGCTGCGGGGGATGCGAGCCTGTCAGGGGCGACGGTAGTGGAGCAGCACATCGTCGCCGTATCGCCGCACGTGATGCAGGCGCAGTTGCCGGCACTGGCTGATCGTCTCAACCGTGCGTCCCCTGGCGGCGGGCACGCCCTTGGCGTCGCCCATGAGCATCGGGGCGACGAAGACCATCGCTTCATCGATGAGGTCGTCGGCCAGCAGGTCGCCCGTAACCGCTGAGCCGCCTTCGACCAGCACGTTCGTCGCGTCGTGGGCCTTGGCCAGGTGGTGGAGCACGGCCCGGACCGAAAGGTGACCGGTCTGCGCATCGCGGGGCAGGCTGACCAGTTCCACGCCGCGTTCGTGCAGCCGGCGGACGCGCTTGGTATCGGAGCCGGCGATGCGCTCATCGTAGACGAGCATGACCGGTGGTCCGCCGGATTCAAGCGACCGCAGCAGCCGGCATTCCTCGGGGAGTCGTAGCCTGGGATCGATCACCACGCGACGGGCGGTGCGTCGCAACCGCACACCACGAGCGGTCAGTTGTGGATCGTCGGTACGGGCCGTGCCGATGCCGATGATGATCGCGTCCACCCGCGCGCGGAGTTGGTGTACGAGATGCCGCGACTGATCATTGCTGATCCACCGGCTGTCACCGGTGCGCGTGGCGATGCGGCCGTCAAGCGTCTGCGCCCACTTGGCGATGACCCAAGGCAGTCCCTCCGTGATGCGGCGAACGTAGGGCGCGTTCAATTGCTCGGACTGTGACTCGCAGATGCCTGTGATCACCTCGACACCCGCTTCGCGCAAGCGCTTGAGCCCGCGGCCGGCGACCTGCGGGAACGGGTCGACCATCGCGATACAGATGCGGGCAAGCCCAGCCTCGAGGATCGCTTCGGTGCAAGGCGGCGTCTTCCCCACGTGAAAGCAGGGCTCGAGGGTGACGTACATGGTCAGCCCGCGCGGATCGACCCCGGCATTGCGGCACGCCGCGATCGCTTCCCGCTCGGCGTGCGGTCTGCCGAAACGCCGATGCCAACCTTCGGCGACGATGGTATCGCCATCCACGATGACGGCTCCCACCATGGGATTGGGTTCGACGCGGCCCTGTCCCCGTCGGGCCAGAACGAGCGCACGCTCCATGAAGCGCTCATGCATTCCAGATGGATCGTCCCTGACCGGCATGGTCACATCTTACCGTTGTGACCGATAGGGCTACAATGCAGCGAACACTCAGGAGGATCAATCATGCTCAAATGGATGCTTCGCATTGGTGTCTTGCTCATTCTGTTGGCGGTCATCGCCGTCGGTATCGGAATCTGGCAGGTCGACCGACTGGCCAGGACCGCCATCGAGCGAGGCGGGACCTATGCCCTGGGCGTGCCGACGACGCTGGAAGGCGCGAGTGTCGGTCTGCTGAGCGGCGAACTGGGGCTCTCCGGACTGCAGGTGGCCAATCCGGAAGGGTTCGATGAGCAGTTCATCGAGTTGGCCGACGGCCAGGCGGAGGTGAGCCTCGCCTCCCTGCGCGAAGAGCGCATCATGATCCCGCAGATCACGCTGGACGATGTTGGCGTCTTTCTGCAGAAACGCAATGGCAAGTTCAACTACGAGGCGATCCTGGACAGCCTGAAGAAGCTCGAGTCGGGCGAGAAACCGGAGAATGAGGAACAGACAGGAACGAAGCAGTACCTGATCAAGACGATCAGGATCACCAACGTGCACGTCCGGCTGGATCCTGACAATGAGGTGCTGGGTGTCCTCGAGGTCGTCATCCCGGAGATCATCCTGCACGATGTGCCCGACGACGGGAACGCGGACACCATGGATGCCCTGGTGCGCCACATCACCAAGGGCCTGCTGACAAGCGTGGTCGAGAACGTGGCGGGCAGGCTGCCCCAGGAGGTGCTCGATGAGATGGGTGGGCTCGTATCCGGGCTCGGGAGCCGATTGGGGGAGCTGACGCATGTATCAGTCGAGGTCGTTGGCAGCATCACGGGCAAACTGACGGATGTGACCGGAAAGGTGCACGACTTGGGCAGTGACCTGGGCGGTGCGGTCGAACAACTGGGCGGACATGTGGAGGGCGTCGGCGAGGGTGTGGGCAGCGCGGTCCAGGGCGCGGGTAGTGCACTGAAGGGCATTGGCGACGCGCTCAAGTTCGGCGGCTCGAAGAAAGATGACGAGTGATCCGCGAGTCAGTGATCTGTCTCAGCCTGCCAGACGCCGCCGGGTGCGCGCCTCGCGGATGCGGATCTCACCGCGGCGCTTATAGCGCTTGCGGCCCCACCAAGGGTCGAGCACCAGTTCGTAGCCGAAGAGGCGCAGGATCGGTACGTAGTTCGATCGATAACAAGCGAAGCGCCGCACAGCGGTCGAGCGCTCCGGATCAATCCATACGTATCCGACGAGCGGCACGCGATGTCGTTTCCCCAACAGGCGCACACCCAGCCCCTGTTGCACCCTGCTCCACATTGTCAACCTCCCCAAGGTTTCGCGACCCATTGTATCCTGTGGTCGTAGTCGCAGAGAGCGTGGTGGGCGAAAATCTTTCATCTTGCGGAGCATCAAACGTTCAATCGACCGTTTGCGGACCAGCGGTGACCGGCAGGGGCCGCCATCGCCCGAGAATGGCATTTGCGGACACGATGGACCAGACAGCCGCGAACTGCTGCCCGACCGCCGGGGCGGCCGATGGCGACAAGCTGTCGCGCAATCACTTCCTTGCCGGCGGTTTGCGTCCAAGGCGTTGAGGGGGTCTTTTTACAGACCGCTAAAGCCGGATATCGCCTCTCGCCGATAGAGGGACCGGGTGGCAACAGCAGTAGGGTATCCACCTCAATTGCTGGGGCCTCACGCCGACTGATCTGGCGAACACCAACGGTGGTGATCAGTCTCACCAGTTCAGCTCGCGGCGAACGCCGGGGCTGACGCGCGGCGTGAAAGTGGGTCAAATCCGCTGAACGCTTCCGAGGGTCTGGATGGACACCCCACCTGCCTCGGTACCGGCCTGTTGCCGGTCAGAGGACGACGTCTGGGTCGAGCGCGCCCTTTCCGCGGCGTGACACACGGGTCAAAGCCGGTCGCAACAGTACTGTGAGCCGGCACCATGGAGCACGGGCAACCGCGCTCGCAGAGAGGCATTGGGGGTCCGATATGAGACTGAGCAAGACTTCAGCACTGGCGGCACTGGCGATGGCGCGGCTCGCAAGGACGCAGGACGAAGGCGTCATCCAGGCCCGTGAGATCGCCCGACATCTCGGAATTCCGACCGATAGCGCCCTCAAAATCCTGCAGGGCCTCGCTCGACGTGGCTTGATTGAGAGCCAGCTCGGGCGCGGGGGCGGCTACCGGCTCAAGGGTGATGCCCGCCAGATCTCACTGCTGTCCGTCGTGGAGGCCATCGATGGACCGATCGAGGCGTCGGTGCCCGTCAGCGATGACGGCGGCAGCCACGCGACCACGCTCGGCCTGCTGCGCCGCGTGTGCACCCAGGCGGCCGACCATACCCGCGAATCCCTGTCGGCGATGAGCATCGACGAACTGGCCGTCGCCTGCACCGGCCAGTTTCTCGCGGCCGCCGGCTAAAGCGCCCGTCCGGGCAACCCGATTGAGATTTCTGAGCGCATCGCTACGCGCTGGCCGGGTTCTCCGCCTTCGTGGCAGTTCTCGGACCAGGACGGCGGCGCGCTCCGCTGCGCGTGGCGTGGGTCACGTCTCGCAGTGGTCCGGCCGGGTGCATCGATGGAGCCTTTCGCATCGACCATCCGACCGGGCGCCGGGGAGGCTGCGCGATCCGCGTCGGCGCGGGCCGATACCGAAGGTGGGCAGCCGTCCGGAGTGGATTCGTCGCGCGACGGGATTGCCGATCGCTGCGCGGCGGGCATCCGCGAACCGAGTACTGACGGCAAGCAAGACTGTCCATGGGAGAATGACAATGACCGCGACCGCAACTCAATCAGCCGCAGTGGCCAGTGCCAGTGCCAGTGACGCTCACACCGCGAACAAGAGCGATGGTGAATTGCTTCAGCTCGTGAGCTTCATGGTCGGCACCGAGGAATTCGCCATTCCGATCCTCAGCGTCCAGGAGATCAACCGGATGATGCAGATCACCCGGGTGCCTCAGAGCCCGCCCTTTATCGAGGGCGTGATCAATCTTCGAGGCAAGATCATTCCCGTCATGGACTTGCGCAAACGGTTCGGCCTGGCTGAGCAGGAGAACACGAGCGATTCGCGCATCATCGTGGTGGAAGTGGGAACGCGGGTGATCGGCTTCACCGTCGATCGCGTCAACGAGGTGCTGCGCATCAACAGCGACATCGTCGAGGCGGCCCCCGCGATGGTGACGGGCGTGGACAGCGATTACGTGCAGGGCGTGGGCAAGCTGGAAGACCGGCTGCTGATCCTGCTTTCGCTCGAGCGCCTGTTCAATGCCGATGAACTGGCCGAACTGGACGCCGCCGCGAGCAGCGCCCCGGCGGAAGTGTAATCGCGTGAACGAGGAGACCGGCGGCCCGCCGCCCGCTCGCGGCGGGCCGCATTCACCACGCGAGGGTGCATGGGGGTCGCCTTCGCGGCTTGGTCAGCGAACCCCACGCTGACGGGCCTGGAGATACGCATGCCAGCAACGTCCATCAGCATGAGCGCCCAGCAGTTCGAGAAGCTGCGCAAGATCATCTACGAGCGCGCCGGCATCCACTTCCCCGACAGCAAGAAATACGTCCTGGAGAGCCGTCTTTCACGTCGCCTCGAGGAGCTCGAGTTCGAGACGTTCGACCAATACCTCATGTTCCTCACGATGGGACCGTACCGCGAGGACGAGTTCCAGGAGATGTTCAACCGCATCACCATCAACGAGACAAGCTTCTTCCGCAACGAGCCCCAGCTCGAGGTGTTCGAGCGGAAGATCCTGCCCGGTCTGCTGGAGAAGCGCGCCGGGACGAAGAAGCTGCGGATCTGGTCGGCCGCGTGCTCGAGCGGCGAAGAGCCGTACACCCTGGCGATCCAGATCCATCGCTCCCTGGGCGTGCGGCTGAGCGATTGGACGATCGAGGTGCTGGGCACCGACATCAGCGAGAAGGTGCTCATGGCGGCGCAGACCGGGCGCTACGCCTCCTATTCGACGCGGACCGTGAACCCCATGGTGATGCAGCGTTACTTCAAGGAGGTAAACGGCTTCTTCCAGATCGATCCGACCATCCAGAGCATGGTGCACTTCGAACTGCTCAACCTCAAGGACGCGGTGGGCGCGAAGCGTTTCGGCAAGTTCGATGTCATCTTCTGCCGCAACGTCATGATCTACTTCGATGACGACATGAAGCACACGTGCGTGAAGATGTTCCACGACCAGTTGGCCGACGACGGGACGCTATTCATCGGGCACTCCGAATCACTGCGCAACATCGATGTGCCTTTCGAGGCCCTGTCGATTCCGCAGGCATTCGCCTACGTCAAGCAAGGAAGGGCCGGCGATGTCATTTGAGGGCATGGATGACAGTCTGTTGCAGGATTTCCTCACCGAGTCGGCCGAGCTGATCGAGCAGCTCGATGCCGATCTCGTGGCGCTGGAAGAAGCCGAGGGCGAAGCCCAGGCCGACCTGCTCAACAGCGTGTTCCGGGCGCTGCACACCATCAAGGGCGCTTCGAGCTTCCTGGGCATCCAGGAGATCATCACCCTCGCCCACGCGGCCGAGGATGCACTCAACAAGCTGCGCAAGGGCGAGGCCACCGTGACGCCGGAGGTCATGGACGCGCTGTTGCGCGCCGTGGACGTTCTTCGCGAGCAATTGTCGCAACTGGGCGAAGGCGCCGCGCTCGTGCAGGCGCCGGAAGACCTGGTCGCGCAGTTGCGGGCGATCACCGAAGGCAAGGTCGGGGCCGTCGCCGCCACGATCACCGCCGGCGATGACAAAGGCGAAAACGCGGCGAAAACGGCGGAGGACGCCGACGGCGGGCACCAATCCGGCCGCGCGCTCGACCTGCCGCCGCAGAAGAAGGACCTGCTCGAATTCATCATCGCGGACCTCGTGGAGCAGACCGAACAGATTGATCAGTGCATCGCCCAGGCGCGTCAAGCGGCGATGAAATGCGACGCGGCGTCGCTGTTGGCGGAGGTGACCGGCGGGCTCACCCGGACGCTCGACTTCTTCGAACTCGATGCGCTCAAAGAGCTTTCCCAGGCCTTCGAGGCGCTGGCCGGGCACCTGGCCGACCTGCCCGATGGCCTGCTGGAAGAGTCGCTGGTTCGCGTCAAGGCCTTCAAGCAGTTGCTCGAGGAGCAGGCCGGCTCGCTGCAGCACGGCCGCGTGCTCGACTGGTCGCTGGACACGATGACCGCGCGCGTCACCACGCTGGCCGGCGGCGAGACGCTTGAGGATGGCGTGGCCAACACGCACGGCGGCGATGTGAAGCGCGCAATGCAGATCGACAAGGTGGCGCTGATCGAAGCACCGTCGACGCCGGGGACCGAACCGGCGGTGGAGGAGACCACCGAGTCGACCGTCTCCGTCGCCGCGCCGCCCGAACTGGCACTCGTGGGGACCGACGAAGAGGCGCCGGGCCCGGGCGACGCGCCGCGGGAGCCGGTACCGGCGCCGGCGGAGGCGAATGCGTCCGGTGCACCGGCTGACCAGGCGCGCAGCGCTGCCAAGAGCCAGCCTTCCAAGGCTACGCCGGTCGAGCACACCATCCGGGTCGAGGTCGGGCGCCTCGAGGACCTGCTCAATCTCGTCGGACAGATGGTGCTGACCAAGAATCGCCTCGTTTCGCTGGGGCGCAAGGTGCGCGGCTTCGACGTGCCCCAGGAGTTCGCCGAGGAGGTCACGACCGCCAACGGCGATCTCGACCGGCTGACCGGCGAGCTGCAGGTCAGCGTCATGCGCACCCGCATGCAGCCGTTGGCCAAGCTCTTCGACCGCTACCCGCGCGTCATCCGCGACATGGCGCGCATGACCGACAAGAAGATCCACCTCGAGATCGAGGGCAAGGAGACCGAGGTCGACAAGAGCGTGCTCGAGCTGCTGGCCGACCCGCTGGTGCACATCCTGCGCAACAGCGCGGACCACGGCATCGAGCGCCCGGCCGACCGCCTCGCGGCCGGCAAGAACGAACTGGGCACCATTCGCCTGGTGGCCGAGCACCAGGGCAGCCACGTCCGCGTGGCGATCTTCGACGACGGCAAGGGCCTGGACCGCGAGGTGATCGGCAACAAGGCCGTGGAGAAGGGCCTGACGACGCCGGACAAACTCGCGGGCATGGCCGACAACGACGTGTTCCGCTTCATCTTCGCCCCGGGATTCTCCACCGCGGACCAGGTCAGCGATCTGTCCGGGCGCGGGGTGGGCATGGACGTGGTCAACTCCAACGTCACGAAGATGAACGGCCAGATCAACGTGAACTCGAAGAAGGGCGAAGGCACCACGATCGAGATCCTCATCCCGCTGACCGTCGCCATCATGCCGGCGATGATGGTCGGGATCGGGCAGAATCTCTATGCGGTGCCGTTGCAGTCGATTGTCGAGATCGTCCGCCCCGAGGCGAGCAACTGCTACACCGTCAGCGGCTTCCCGGTCATGCGACTGCGCGACTCGGTGCTGCCGCTGGTGGGCATGCGGCAGGTGCTCGAGGAAACCGGCGAAGGCGAGAGCCGGTTCGCGGTGGTCGTCGGTGTGGGCGGCCAGCGGGCGGGACTGATGGTCGACGAACTGATCGGTCAACAGGAAATCGTCATCAAGCCGCTGGACGACGAAGCCACCCGCGGCGGCCCGTTCAGCGGCGCGACCATCCGGGAAGACGGCGAGGTCAGCCTCATTCTGGATGTCATCCAACTTATACGGTCGTCCCAGATGGACGTGCAGGCTCAATCGACCGAACAGAAGATAGCGGCGTAACACGAAGGCCCAGCCAGCGCAAGGAGCAGATCGTGGACTCAACATACATCAAGCCATTCATTCAGTCGGTGCAGAACGTGTTCGAGACGATGCTGCAACTGCCGCTCGAAATCGGCGAGCCGGCGCTGAAAAAGGCCAACGCCCCCAACTTCGATGTCTCGGGCATTATCGGCATGTCCGGCGATGTCGAGGGTTCCGTGGTGCTCAGCTTCCCGACGACCACCGCCGAACGCGTGGTCAGCCTGTTCACGGGCGTCGACATCGAGCACACGCATGATGATTTCCCCGACGCGATCGGTGAACTGGTCAACATGGTCACCGGCGGCGCCAAGGCCCAGTTCGAGGGGCGCAGCGTCACCATCAGTTGCCCGTCGGTGGTGATCGGCCAGGACCACGTGGTCTTCGGCCGCAAGGACGTCGTGTGCATTTCCATGCCGTGCACATGTGACGTGGGTGAGTTCAGCCTCGAAGTGTCGGTGAAGAAGGGCCAGGGCGTCGAGCAGAGCGCGGAAGCCGAAGCGAACGCCTGAACCGGGCGTGGAGGAACCTGAAGATGAAAATCCTGCTTGTAGATGATTCGCGAACCATGCGCAACATTCAGAAGGGCATCCTCGCGCAGCTCGGCTACACCGACATCGAGGAAGCCTGCGATGGACTGGATGCGCTGTCCAAGGTCGGCGCGATCAATCCCAACCTGCTGCTCGTGGACTGGAACATGCCCAACATGGACGGTCTGACCTTCGTCAAGCAGTACCGCGCCAAGGGCGGCGAGAGCCCGATCATCATGGTGACCACCGAAGCCGAGAAGTCCCGCGTGGTCGAGGCGATCAAGGCGGGCGTCCAGAACTACGTGGTCAAGCCTTTCACGCCGGACAGCCTGTCGGAGCGCATCAAGGAAACGCTGTCTCGCGCCGCATGATTCCGCGGCCGGGAGGAGGGCGACACGGTGGCTGGGGCTGACGCGACTCTGATCGAGGTGGCGATCGCGGCGGATGCAACGTCCGCCGAGCTCGTGATCCCCGGCGCTTTTCCGCGCGAGGGCCTCAACGCACAGGTCTGCATCAATGCGCTGAAGGAACAGGGGGTCGAGGTCGGCAACGACGTGGTCCAGGCGGTCGAAAAGCTCCTGGCCGAGGACGCCAACGACGGCTCCACGCTCCGCGGTGTCGTGGCCAGATCCGTCGAGCCGCGCGATGGCAAGGACGGCTACGTCGAATGGACGATCGACGGAAAATCCAGCGTCGACGAGCACGTCAACAAGGCCAGCTACTACGAGCAGTCGTCGTTTGTCATGGTCAAGCCGGGCCAGGTCGTCGGCGTCATCCACCGATCGACCAACGGCAGCGACGGGCGGGATGTCAGAGGCAACACCATCGCGGCCAAGCAGGGCAAAGCCGCCGATGTCAAGCACGACGAGACGATCCTCGTCAACAGCAAGGGCGAGGTGATCGCGCAGGACGAGGGCGTGCTCGTACGCAAGGACGGGCGAGTCTCGGTGCGGCAGGTCATCGAGGTCACCGAGTACGTCGACTTCTCGACGGGCAACATCGATTTCACCGGCGATGTGATCGTGCACAAGGGCGTGCGCGACTGCTTCGTGGTGAAGGCGACGGGCAATGTGGAGGTATCCGGGCTGATCGAGGCCGCCACCATCGACTGCGGGGGCAACCTTGTCGCCCACGGCGGCTTCGCCGGACGCGAGCGCGGGCACGCGCATGTCCGGGGCGACTTGAGTGGCAAGTACCTGGACAACATCGAGGGGCAGGTTCACGGCGATCTCAAGATCGACCGCGAGGTGATCAACTGCGATCTGACGGTGCACGGCGGCGTGGACATGCCACACGGCGCCATCATCGGCGGCAATCTGGCGGTCACCCGGGCCGTGCTGGTCGGCACCGTCGGCTCCGGGGCCGGCGTGCCGACGCGTCTGCGGCTGGGCTCCGTGCCGAAGCTCGAACCGCTGCTGAGGAAACTCGAGGACGGCCTCCCGCAACTCGAGGAGAAGCTGACCGAAATGCTCCGTGAGAAGAACCGACTCGACTTGGCCGCCAAGGCCAAACGTCTCACCGCGAATGACAAGGAACTGCAAACCGAGATCATGTTCGAACTGGAGCCGCTCATCAAGCGCGTGGCCCGAGGCAAGATGGCGCAGACGCGTCTGGTCGAGCGGATCGAACAGATGCGGACCATCGAGTTGAACGTGCAGCGAAAGCTCAACTTCGGGACCGTCGTGGAAGTCGGCGAAAGCGCCTATCGCATCACCGACGAATGCCGCGGGCCGGTCAAGGTGTACAAGAAAGGCCGGGAGATGCTCTACCGGCGCGGCGACTCGAAGGCACAGCCGCTGGCCCAGATCGCCGATGTATCCGTACAGGGCGGCGCCACCGCCATAAATGAATCGCTGGCGCGACGCTAAGTGCCACCGGAGAGGCCGCATGCGCGTTCTGGTCGTTGACGATTCCGCCTTCATGCGCAAGGCGATCACCACGATGCTCGGGGAAGACTCGAGCATCGACGTTATCGGCACGGCGCGCAACGGACGCGAAGCGGTCGAAATGGCCGAACGTCTGCAGCCCGATGTCATCACCCTCGACATCGAGATGCCGGAGATGGACGGCCTGACGGCGCTGCGCAAGATCATGCAGCGCTGCCCGACACAGGTCATCATGGTCAGCTCGCTGACCACCGAGGGCTCGCACGCGACGCTGACCGCCCTCAAGCTCGGCGCGGCCGACTTCCTCGCCAAGGACCAGTCGCAGGTGTCCCTGGCCGTGGTGAACCTCAGGGACGAACTGCTCACCAAGGTCAAGGCGCTCGGCGCCAGTTCGACCGCGCGGCGGCTGCGACCCGCGCCGATCCGCGAAGCCGCGCACGCGCCGCCCTCGTTCCGACCGGGGCAGTTCGACCTGATCTGCATCGGCTCGAGCACGGGCGGCCCGCCGGTGCTGGAGAACGTCCTGCCGGAGGCGCCGGCCAACATCAGCGCGCCGATCATCGTGGCACAGCACATGCCCGAAGTCTTCACGCGATCAATGGCCGAGCGACTGGCGGACATGTGCAAAGTTCCCGTGGTGCACGCGGAGAACGGTCAGGACGTCGAGCCACGCACGATCTACGTGGCCCCGGGTGGACGGAATGTCCACGTCGAGAAGGTCGGGTTGACCAAGCGCCGACTGCTGGTCAACGACAAGCCCGCGGGCGCGATCTACCGCCCGAGCGTCGATGCCCTGTTCGCCTCGGCCGCGAAGGCCGTCGGCGCCCGGTGCCTGGCCATCGTGTTCACCGGCATCGGCGAGGACGGCAAGCAGGGGGCGGGCATGCTGGTCAATGCCGGCGGCACGGTGCTCGCCCAGAGCGAGGAAACGTGCGTCGTCTACGGCATGCCCAAGGCGGTGACACAGGCCGGACTGGCCAAGGCCAGCCTGTCGCCGCAACAGATCGCGAAGGTGCTGGTCGGCCTGAGCCAAGGCGCGGCCCCGACGCGGAAGGCCGGGTGACGACGCGAGCCCGTTCGGGCAGGCACGCACCTACGCTTCGACCACCGCCTTCTGCAGCGGCACGATATGTCCCAGCACGCGGTGGAGCACTTCGGCGATCGTGCCCATCGCGTCCACGCGGTGAACCAATCCATCCGGGTAGTGCGCGAGCACCGGCTTCGTCTCGTTCTCGTACACTTCCCAGCGATTGCGGATCACGTTCTCATCCGCATCGTCGGGCCGGCCTGACGACAGCGCGCGGTGCTTGAGCCGCTGGACCATCGCTTCCATGTCGTTGGCCGCCAGGTAGATGATGCCCAGCGTCTCGATGCGATCTTCCATGGCCTTGGCCTGCCCGACGGTGCGCGGGATGCCGTCAAGAATGATCACATCCCCATCGCGATCCAGTTCCCCGGCCGCGCAGGCGCGCTCCAACTCGGTGAAGCAGATGTCGATGGTCACATCGTCGGGCACGAGTTCGCCCTTGGTCGAGTAGCTGAGGAAGAGTTTGCCCAGGTCGGATTCCTTGTCGAGATTGCGGAAGGCGTCGCCGGACGAGAAGTGGAAGAAGCCCGGAATCTGGCCGAGCACGGCGCCCTGGGTGCCCTTGCCGGTGCCCGGGCCGCCGAAGAGCAGGACGGATTTGTAACGTTGCGGCATGCGGAACCTCACGAAGCGCGGCGTGGAAAAGATGAACACATCACCGGCGTCAGACAACGCACGCCGGACACGGAGTCTGCACCCAAGAGAATATCAGACCGATTGCTCGGCTTCATCTTCGAGGGCTTCGGGGTCGCGGCGGGCCAGCCGCGCCATGGGCGTGTCGGTTGCGGGAGCGGGCACGTTGGCCTCGGTGGACCGCACCCAGTCGAGGCTGCCGGAGAACCACTCGTAGGCGTAGCCGATGACCACGATGCCCAGGAACGGCAGCCCCAGCACCAGCGCCACCATGGGGAACTCGCGGAACGAGACCGCCCACGGATAGATCAGCGCCACCTCCACATCGAAGATGATGTAGAACAGGGCCACGATGTAGAACCGCAGGTCGAACTGCACCCAGCTCTCGCCGATGGTCGGCTCGCCGCATTCGTAAACCGCCAGTTTCTCCTCGTTGGGCAGATTCGGCCGCACAATGCGGCCGACGGTCAGCGAGACCAGCACGAACATGAGGCCGATACCGAGGAAAATCGCAATGGAAATCAGTGGGGTCACGGTGCGTCTCCGATGGGCCGCATCGTAGCGGCGGGGTGTAGGGGGGGCAATGGGGGGAGCGACGAAGCGACGAAGCGACGAAGCGACGGAGGGACGGAGGGACGGAGGGACGGAGGGAAGGAAGAAAGGCACGAAGGCACGTAGGCACGAAGCAGAGTAGGGCGGAGCGGGGCGGCTCTTTCTCCTGTTCGCCTGTCTCCTGTTCTCCTCTCTCGCCCGAAGGGCGCGTTGTGGGAGCAATTTCTGCCAAGTTGCGTTCCGCCGGCGCACGAGGCTTAGGTCGCCGAGAGGCTGAACCCCGTTGGCGCGCTCTGAATGGGGTTGAGCAGGAAAAAGGGCACGCATGATTAAGAAATCGCCTGAAAAATGGTGAAATAACGTACACTTTTTGGCCCCGTTTCTGTTGGTTTCTGCGGGGTTTGGCGAGATCCCGCAGGATCCGGCATGATTTCGGCGGCGTTCTCTACAGCACGCAGCAAACATGGCCAAGTTCCTTTCCGACGCTCAGAGCCAAGCGCCAACGTTCCCCCGAAGCCCAGGGATTACCATCCCTGGGCCTCCGTCCCTCGCCTCCATCCCGGGGGTCCATCCCCGAGCCCCATCTCCGGGGCGCGCATCCCCGAGCCCGAAGCCCAGGGATTACCATCCCTGGGCCCATCTTGGGTCTCCAACTCCGGGGCTGGCATCCCCGGGCCCATCTTTCGCCTCCATCCCCGAGCCCGCCTTCGCCCGTCCGGGCGGAAAGAGAGGGCTCCTACCAAGGGACAAAGGACCGCCCCGGTGCGCACAAGATGGCCGGTTTTTCAGCCGTTCCCGACGGTAAGCAACTGGAAGACAGGCACATAAAAAAGATTTCACCGCGCGCGGGGACCCCGGATTTCTGGTGTCACGCCGCGCGCACAAGATGGCCTGTTTCCGGCCGAACGTTGCGGGTCCCACGTCCTGTCCATCGCCGCTTCCCGCCGGCCCTATGGTCTTCCTCGGTGGCGCGGGCGTCTCTGGTGGGGTGGGCGTCCCGCCCGCCTTCGACCCGGAGGGTCGAGCATGGTGCGCACGCAACGAGCCGCGCGCGTCAGCAAGCGGTCTTGCGTTTCGGTTGACAGGCCGGACCGCTCCCTCACGGTCGCGGCTCGTTTCGCACGCTGTCCGTCTTCGGCAAAGCCGGACCGCTCCCTCACGGTCGCGGCTCGTCTCGCACTCTGTCCGTCTTCGGCAAGGCCGGACCGCTCCCTCACGGTCGCGGCTCGTTTCGCACTCTGTCCGTCTTCGGCAAGGCCGGACTGCTCGCTCACGGTCGCGGCTCGTTTCGCACGTATGGCTCGGTTCTGCGAGCCGATGGCGGGCGGGACGCCCACCCCACCGCGAAGATGCGATCCTCAACCGGACGGGCGAACCCCGGTGGGCCCATTGCGCCACCAGTCAGCGCAGACGCACATCGGTCGCCGCGCCGTCCGCGCCCACCGCCACCTCCTCAACCACCGCGTCCTTCCCCTCGCCGACGGTGATCCGGTATGTCCCGTGGAAGCCGCGCGTCCGCACTGCGCCTTTTGCATCCGTCCGTGCCGTCTCGTCCGTCCACCACTGCTCGAAGACCAGCCGCTTCCACATTTCGCCGACCGGCTTGATCGACCAGTCCCTGCGCCACAGCGCGGCGTCGGGGCGCCAGTGCCTTCCTTCCCAGTAGCCCCACATCACGATGCCGCTGAATGACGGGTGGCTGAAGGTGATGGTCATCACGTCGCGCAGGTAGTCGGCCTGGCATTGCTCGTCGCGGGTGTCGATGTCGAACTCGGTCAGTTGCAGCGGGACGCCGAACTTCGCGAAGCGCTCGTAGGTTTGCCATAGCTCGTCGATCGGCCGCATGGACGCTTCGCGGAAGTGGCCCATGAAGCCGATGCCGTCGGGCTTGGCTTCGTGCTTGACCAGGAAAGCCACCATGTCCTCGTAGGCCCCCGCGCGGCCGCCGCCGGGGAGGATCTGGCCTTCGTTGACCCACATCGGCGTCTTCGTCTTTGAGCGGGCGTGGCGGATGATCTTCGCGTAGATCTCGTCGGAACCCGTGGCCGTCGCCATGGTGTTGCCCCAGCCGACGATGTGGTTGACCACGTCCCACTCGGCCAGGCGGCCGTCGTCGAAAGCGATCAGCCGGTCCATGTGCGCCGACAGCTCCGGCCACAGCTTCTTCGGCTGTTTCATGTAGTCGGTGGGCGTGCTGTAAGAGCGGTTGAATGGGGCCCAGGAGAGGAAGTGCCCGCGGATGGCGATGTCGTGCTTCTGGCAGAAGCCGATCATGGCGTTGAGCGACTGTTTGAGCTGGTCCAGTTCGCCGCGGTCGGCCGCGCGGTACCAGTTGTGCCAGCGGAAGCCGGACTCGAAGGTGACCTTGTTGAAGTGCTCGGCGCAGATGCGGCGGTAGGTTTCGCCGTCGCGTCCTTCGAGGGCGAAGGCGCCGGGGTTGATGATGTTGCCGAACCCGAAGGCGTGGCGCACCTGCTCGATGCGCACGGGCACGTTCGCCGCCGGCTTGCCTTCGGCGGCCAGCACGCGCACGTGAATGTCGGCCTTGCGATGCTGCTCGATGCGCCTGGCCGCGGCCTTGCGCCACTTGGCATCGGCCGCGCGGCCGTCGTAGGTGATGCTCATGGCGGGCAGGCGGCGGAGGTCGAAGTCCGGGCCGTAGTTGGTCAGTTCGAGCCCGCCGACTTCGATGGTCTGGGCATGGTCGCCCAGGTGAATGGCCACGCGGTGCTCGCCTTGGCCCAGCGGCTTGTTGGCGCGTGACGCCTTGAATACCGGCGTCCAGTCGCGGCCCACCGCGCCCGACACGCTGACGACCGAGTCGTAGGGCGGTCCGTTGCGCGAGACGATGAGCGAGACTTTGCCGTCGCCGGACTCGTTGTCCGAGCGGATCGCGCGGGCCCAGACGCGGACGAACAGCACGTCGCCGCGCTTGATCGCGCCGTCGGTGGGCGCCAGCAGTTCGACGTTCCACGGCCGATCGGGGCGCTTGCCGATCGCGACGCGCATGGCGCGCTTGAAACTGACATCGTCGTCGACCTTGACAGGTTGCGACTGGGCCTTGGCCCCGCCCTGCGTGCTCAACCGCAGGCGTGGGAATGAGTCATCGGGGAGCATGGCCTTGCCGCCCTCGGGCGGTGTGTCGGCGTGGCTGATCGGGCTGCCGAGCGCAAGCAGCAGGGCGATGCCGGAAGCAAGGATGGATTGGCGGAAGGACATGTGAATCTCCCAGCGAAGGCGGGGGCGTCCGGTCCGACGACCGGTCAGGACGGCGCTATTCTAATTGACCACAGGCGTCGCATTGTACGTCTTGAGACAACGGTCGGTCGTTCCGCCGGCGCGCTGCGCCAGCCGCAAATTCGCAATTGCTTGTCTGACAGGCCGCCGGGATGGGTTGTCGTCTGTTGCGGGGACGACTCCGGTTGCGGCGACTGGTATGCTTGAGTGTACGTTGGAGCGAGTGATTCATGCGGGAGTGCAGAATGCGGAATCGGGCTTTTCAGGCGGCGGCGCTGGTGTACCTGCTTGGGGCCGGGGTGGTCGGTGCGGCGGAGGAAGCGGCGGTCAGGAGTGTCGTGGCCGAGCCCAATCCGATGGCTCAGCGCGTCATCGGCCGCATTGAACAGGCGGTGGACAACGGGCAGATCGATGGGGCGATGGAAGAACTGGACCAACTGCGTGCCCTGCGCGGCGGCGGGCTGGTTTCGTTCGATTCGGTCCACCTCGTCCCGCTGCCCCGCGCGATCGAGCAGTTGCTGCTCGAGGAAGCGCATGCACCGCTGCTGGCGGCGTATCGACGGGTCACGGATCCGGTGGTCGATGGGTTGATGCAGCGGCGGCCGGATGATGAGACGTTGGCGCGCATCGAGCGGGAGTTCTTCGCCTGCTCGCATGGCGACGATGCGGCGTTCGCCCGGGCGTGCCATTGGATGGATCAGTATCAGTTCGGCCGCGCCGCGGCGTTGTTCGGGCGAGTGGCCACGGTGCATCCCGATCCGAGCATGGACCGTTCAGCGCTGTTCGCGCGCTGGATCGTCGCCACGTGTCGCGCCGGGCGGGTGGCGGAGGCGAAGAAGCTGCTTCAGCAGTTGGATGCGGGGCGCGACGGCGAGGGGGCGCTGATTGCGATTGCGCGGCGGGAGTTGGCAAAGGCCGAGCAACAGGTGGCGGCCGCCCGCGCGCAACGGGCTCCGGCGCAATCGCGGTGGCGCACGGAGCAGGTCTGGCGGGGCGAAGTGATCGCGGGCCCGCGCCGGTCGCTCTCGCCGTTGGTGGAGTTGAGGCACAACGCGAAGCCGAAGACGCGCGAGCAACTGCTCAAGTCGTGGCGCGGGCTGGACCTCGTGCCGCGCCATGCGCTGGCCATCGACGACGACCTCGCGTACTTCAGGGATCATCGCGCGACGCGCTGCGTTGCGTTGCCTTCGGGCAAGGAGCAATGGGCGGCCGACGACGACATCGAGCCCGTTCGGTCCATGACCGGCTACGGTGGCGTGCCGCTCTACCGGCGCGTGGGCGATCCCAAGGGCTTCGAAGAGCGATTCATCGTCGGCGACCCGCTGGCGCACGAGGCGGCGGTGGTCGGCGACATGGTGGTGGTCATCGAAGGGCAGGGCGCGCTGGGCGTGCTCGACTGCGTCAACATTCACCGTTTCAACCGGAAGAAGAAGCTGTATGCGACGGCGATGGCCTTCCGTGACGCCCGCAGCGGCAAGCTGCTGGCGCGGCTCGGGCGCTGCCAGTTGCCGGCATCCGAGCCTGACGGCATGACGCCCGACGCGCCCTTCCGGGGCGTGCAGTTCCTGTGCATGCCGGCCGCCGATGCGCAGCGCCTGTACGTGGCGACGTCCGCGGGGCACACCGTGTGGTTGCACGCGATCGACCGCGCGGCGATCCGGCGTGCTGACGGTGGCGCGCCGCCGGTGGGCTGGAGCGTTGCGCTGTGCGTGGAGGCGAGCCTTCCGCCCGGCACGGGGCAGCCCGTGGGGCTCGCGGCGACGGACGACCAGGTCTACGTGTCAACGGGCGAGAGCGTCATCGTGGCGTTGGATGCGGCCGACGGCTCGCCGCGCTGGGCCACGCGGTACGAGGCGACGCGGATCGATGTGCCCAAGGGGATCACCGCGCCGCACCAGGAGCGATACCGACCGGTGGGCTGGTCGCTCAATCGCATCATTTTGACGAACAGCTACCTTGTCGCGGCGCCGACGGACGCGCGGCGATTGGTCATCCTCGACCGCTGGACCGGCCGCACGATCGCGACCCCGGCGCCGCTGGGCATGGGCGGCCACCCGATGCGCGGGCAACTGCTGCTGGGGGTCGACGAGGATGCGGCGTGGGTCAGTTCCAACAGCGAACTGGTCGGCGTCCGGCTCGACGATGGCCAGGTATTCTGGCGGGCGAAGTGGGGCGGCAAGCCGGGCCGGCCGCGGGTGCGGGACGGACTGGTGCTGGCGCCGATCGGATCGGGCAAGCAGGTGACGCTGGCCGCCTTCGACCTTCACGCCGAGGGTCGTCGCGTGGCTGAGCACAAGATTCAACTGCCGTCGGAAGATGCGATCATGTCGCTGCATCCAACGGGCGATGCGCTGTACGCCTGGGGCATCGATTCGCTGTACCGGCTGGAGCCGCAGGCGAAGGAATGATCCGGTGGGAAGGCCCGTCGCGACGCCAGCGGCGCCATGAGTCGGCGTCTTTGCGTGCACGTCGGTAGGGCGCCCGTTGATCGCGTGTGCAACGATCTCCCACGCTGGCCGTGGCGCCGTGCACTACCGGAACAGGTCAAGTCGCGATCACTTGCCAATGCGCCAAAGGTGATGACCGGTCCGGAAGTACAGCGAACTGCCGTGCGCGGTCGGGCTGGCGACGTGGCGTTCCATCTCCATCGTGGCGATCTTGCTGAGTGTGCCGTCCGGGTTGATCATGTAGGTGTGCACCAGGTTCACACTGCCGCCCTTCTTGACCGGGCCGCAACGGCTGACGATGAGGACATCCCGCGTGGCTGTCGGTGAGCAGTAGGACCACGCTGACTTGCGGCTCTGCGGGTGCGGTCCTTCCTTGAGTTGCTGAATCGTCTTCAGCGTCGAGGGGTCGAACACGAAGACCTGACCAGCGCCGCCAAAGTGCCCTCTGGCGTAGTAGATCTTGCCGTTCGGGTGTGCGAGCGGGGATTCGTACCAGCCGTGGGGGCTCGGCATCCCACGATGGTCTGTGTGATGGTAGACGACCTCAACGTCGACCTCCTCACCGTCCGGAAGGACGCGCATGATGCGAACCCCCTCGACAAATCCGCCTTCTTTCTCCTTGGCCATCTTGGCGATGAACTCGTGCCGCTCCATCTGGTCACGACCCATCTTCTTGTCCAGTTCGCGATCCTTCGTGCCCGAACCGAATGCCACCAGGTTCCCCCAGATGCCGGGGCTGCCTCCCGTGTAATGGCTGCCGATGGCCCGGAAGAACTGCTTACCGGTCTGCGGATCCAGCACCGTGCCTCCCCCCGTGACGACCAGTGTCCGCTTCTTGCCGCGAACGACCACAGGGGTGCCGGTGCCCCAACCTGACAGCCTGGTGTTCTCCTCCCACCTGACCTTGCCCGTCGCGGCGTCGTAGGCGACGGTGTTGGGGGTCTTGCTGTGCGGCTTCCTCGGCTGATTGCAGATCAGGACGCCATCGACCAGCACAGGGCTCATGACGTCGAACCGGCCCAGGATCCGCGTCTTGACGCTCCAGACGACCTTGCCGTCGCTGACTCGCAAGGCGGCCACGACGCCCACGCCCACGCGCACGTAGACGTGCTGCCCGTCGGTCACCGGCGTGGGCATGGTCCGTGAGACATGCTCTACGGGCGCACCCCTCATCTTCGTCATCGCCTTTGCAGACAGCGCCCTGTCAGCGGGGTTGCTCACGGCGGTCTTCCAGACGGTCTTGCCCGTCTTGATGTCGCAGGCGATCACATAGTCCGGATCGGCCAGCGTGATGACCTTGTCGCCCACGATGATCGGCTGGGCGCAGCTGTACCCGGGCATCTTGACCTTCCAGGCGACGTTCTTGCCGTCGTTCCAGTCCGTCGGGATTCCAGTCGCCCCCGGGAAGACGCCGCTGCCGTCGCCTCGCCAACCAACGGGTTGCTTGGCGGATGGCATGAAATCGGAAGCACCAAGCTCTGTCTCGCCGGCCCATGCGCAATGTGCCGCGAACAGGAACGTCAAGACTACTGCATGTCGCATAGTTCTCTCCATGGGAAGATTCTCTCGCTGCGTCCGAATCGCTCTGCACACATCCCCTATTCGCCGTCCGGCTTCGCTTCGGAAGCGGCGACCGTGACCACCGGCTCGCAGAAGATGGAACGAACGGCCCGCCTCAGCCTGGCATTGTCATTCTCGTATACAAGCCCAAGAGCGAAGTGCATGGGGTTCGGCTCCTTTGGGAGATTGAAGCGCGTGACCAGCATCGTCTTGGGGCCCGTCTTCTTCGCGCCGGCGATGCGCGTTTTCAGACCTCCCGGATGCGATAGCAGGAACAAGGCCGCCTTGGTCGGCGCATCCTTGTAGACCACCCAGTGGTCCTTCAGCATCCCGTCGAAGGTCCTGGTGATCGACTGTTCGAGGCCCGTACTAAGCAGGTAGGTATCTCTGGCGTCGACACGGCCTCCGGGAGTCCCCTCGTACCACCAGAGATTGTGCTTGCCTCGGGTCCGAGTTGCCCGAATGCACGTGGGGAAGATGTCCCAGAGGAACTCCCCCTTGTTGGCCTCGATGCGGACGCGCACCGGGCCACTGAAGAGGACTTGGCTTGTGGCCTTGGTGTAACCGGGGTGGTAGGGACCGCGGGAGTTCGGCAGGCCGCGGTAGTTGCCGGCCCACCCGCCGCGACTCTTCCAGGTCACCCAATCATTCTGGTTCGTATCAATAACGCTGGCAAAGGGTAAGCGTTCCACGAACTGGTGAGTATTCAGTTGTTCGCGTTGTTCGCGGCCC